>JAYWHX010000099.1:0-12146 GCA_043777375.1 Planctomycetota bacterium
GTGATCTGATCCAGTGACATGCACCAGATGTCGCCGATTTCGAGATTCTCGGAAAGACCAGTTTCAAACGGTCATGCAGCCGGGGTGTGAATGGTTACCGCTTGAACATGTGGTAGCGAAGTCGTTTGTCGCTCTCTTTTCGAATGATCTCCACCCGTACAGAGTGGCGTTTAAGCTTGATTCGGAGCGCTTCGGGAAGCTCGTCGTAAGTGTGGCCGTTCAATGCGTCAACAATGTCGCAGTCAGCCAACCGCAGATAGTCCCCAACCTTGATCTCTCGATGAGGAGCGGCAAGTTTCCCTCGGTAGTGAAAATACGAAGAGATGCGTTGCAGTCCATCAATCAGTTCGTATCTCCCACCCTCCACTTCAATGACGAAGATCGGCGGGAGCGGCAATTCCAGTATTAAGGACTCGATGAATCGAGATTCCTTTTCCTCCGGCCATCTAAACAGCCGTTGATACTCCGGGTTGATGACGAGTTCACCTTCGCCATGCATGCTGAGGAGTTCATTGAAGGAAAAATCCTTCCCTTGAGTGCGCACCTTCGCAACTTGTTCGTCGGCGGCGGCAATGAGAGCAACAGGATCGGTGGTGGACATTGCAATTCCTCTTACGCAGCCTTCCTAAACCAGAGTACGCTCTCAGTCGCTCCCGTGCTGGAGCGATACTTCTGAGCCTTTGGATTTAGTCGAGCCATTAGCATCGATGTTTCATGGTCTGTTCGATGAATGAGGCCCCAGCCAAGATTGGAGGCCATGTCGGATACGTGTGCAGAGACATCTACATGAATGTCTTTGTAGTACGAGTCTTGAACAACCAACACGCAATCCGCATTGGGCATTGAAACTCGGTTGATTTCGCAAAGCGACGAATATAGCGAGTCGTAATACTGGGCGAAAGTCTTGTAGTAGTAGTTGGCTGATCCCTTTGTGTTGTGCGACTGAATCGAGTCGAGAAGTTTCAAGCAATTCCGTCCCCATTCATCCTGCGGCACGACATCACTTGCGGAGACAACTGGGCCCCCAATCATCTTGCGACGAAGTTCAAAAAACTCATCCCCGAGTGGGCAGCCGAGAATTGCCAACTCAGGCTTCGTAGCTACTGCATAGTCGATGCGAGTGCAATATGGTGGAGAAGCAATCACGGCTCCTATGGTTTCGTTTGCTAGAGGAAGGTTGCTTGAAGCCGCAAGCGTTATTCTTGTACTCACCCTCGCTGAAACAGGGACAATTCCTTCAGTCATCGAACGAACGTGATGTGTGAAATGTTCGGCAATTGTTTCAGTCGACGTACGTAAGCGATTGGAGGGCGAGTTTGGGGATTTCATCCAAGTGGGATTACTTGCCTGAAAGCGTGCCATGAAGGACCGAGTTGTTCGGAATAGAGCAACTAGAAGGAATGCAGTGAGGTCCGAAAAATGAGCAATCGAATCGGATTGATAGAGTGTGCGAGATGCAGTGACTGGCGTTGTCAAGGTGCAGATCGCTTCTGCAAATGCCCGCAGACGCATGGCACTTGCTGGACTAAACCATTCTTCGAGAGGTTCGCCTTCGTGTTGAGGCAATTCCAATCGGCGTGCCTTTTTCGTGACATCGTTTGCCAGCGGGACAAGGCTCTCTGTGATTCCTGGTGTCAGCAATTTCGCCTTAGCAACCACGATCATGGCAGGGTTAATGTCGATTCCGATGGAGTCAAATCCACGCTCATGCGCAGTGGTGGTGGTTGTGCCACTACCGTTCCAGGGATCGAGCAGTGGGCCTTGAACATTTTGGAGACTTCTAAGGACATCTTTCACAAAGGCGGAAGAATAGCCCGCGTAGTAGTCAAACCATGACTCCTTGCGAGTTGCTGTGAGCCGCGATCGTTTTGGGTTGATGAACATTGCGTCATGGATTGTATCGATTGTTTTCAGGAACGATACCTTCCACGTTCTCTTGCTTTGCGTGACCACTATGTCGATTCCAGACCGTGGTTTTCCTCTGCTTGTTAGCGGTTGACGAGCAAATGGAGACCGCCAAATAGTCATCGGCTAACGATTCAATCAACTTCTCGCGGTGATCGAGTTCAAGGCTCAGGTCGGTCCCTCGTTTGGAAACAACTTCAACAACCGCACCGAGGAAGCCTTGGGGAATGCGACGGATCTGTGGGCGGCCTATCGTGAAGGGGCTTTCCAGCCTGCACAAAGACCGTGGCTGGGATTCATGTTTATCCTGGAGGATTGCGGGAAATCCCAAACTGGAGTTCGAGTGAAAGAGCCTCACTTCCCGGTCTTTCCTGAGTTTCAAGGAGCGTCCTATGCCAAACGGTATGAGATCCTCCTCACCAAGTTATTGAGAGACCGTCTCTACGACGGCTCGTGCTTGCTACTTTCAGAGGCAGTCGCCGGAAGAAAGGGACAATTCCAGTGCCCCTCGGCTGAACTCTCATTCCGAGCCTTTGCCACGGGGTTGATGGCCCACGCTTCCGCGTTTTCGAAGTTGAACATGTGATTTGATGGTCACGCGGCAATCACATGATCGATCTCATGGGTCGGTTCCGCGTACACATGCGGCATCTGGCAGTATTCATAACTCAGATTCGCTCGTTGCCTGACTTGGTCGCGTTATCTTCTATCCATTGGTCATTGGCCCGACGCAGCATTGAATGATCGCCTCGCCTTGGACTTCACCAGTCCGAGATAGCTGCTCACTCGCTCGTAAGAGTCGATCGCGGCGGTAACCGGATACTTCTCATACGTCACGTCGCCCCACGCAACTCGCGCCACATCGTATCTGTCATCACAAAGGGCGTGCGCGAAACTTGAGACAGGTCGAACCGACTCAGCAAATCTTGGATCGCAACGGGCCGACTGTCCGGCTGCCAGCCACAGGACCAGGCCAACAATCCCAGCAGCTTCTCGGGTGGAATCCCCTGCTCTCGCAAGACCGAGATCCGCGTATCTCCATGCCGTTTGGCCAGCCGCCGCCCATCGGGGCCAACGACCAGGGGCACATGCATGAATTGCGGTGCCGCCCAGCTGAGGGCCTCATACAGTTCCAGCTGTCGAAAGGCACTGGGCAGCAGGTCAGCGCCTCGGCAGACTTCGGTGACTCCCATCGCGTGGTCATCGACGACGACGGCCAGTTGATATGCGGGTGTGCCGTCTTTTTTACCAATGACAAAGTCGCCAAGTTCCTGCGCGAGGCCACAGCGGGCTGGGCCAGCGAACAGATCGTTGATCTCGTGAACGCGGTCGGTGACTCGAAATCGCCAGGCGTATTCCGCAGTCAACGAGTCGGCCTCCGCTGGCTTTCGACTCGCACAGATCCCCGAATAGATCGGCCCCTCCTGCCCGAGATGCGGGGCGCTGGCCGCCTCGGCGATGTCGGTCCGAGTGCATGTACACGGATAGATTCGCCCGCTGCGACGGAGTGACTCCAGTGCCTCCGCATACAGAGCCACTCGTTCGGTTTGGGTGTACGGGGCGTGTGGCCCGCCAAGATCTGGACCCTCATCCCAGTCGAGTCCCAGCCAGCGCAAATCATCCAGCGCCTGCTGCACGGCCCACGGCTTTACTCTCGGCGAGTCAATGTCCTCCATCCGCAGAATCACCCGCCCGCCACGCGATCGCAACGACAGCCATGCAATTAGATATGTCCGCGCATTGCCGACATGCTGAGCCCCCGTCGGGGAGGGAGCCAGTCGACCGGCCAGTGGGGACGAGGATGACAGACGAGTGGCAATGGTCGAGGTCCTCTATCTCGATTCAGGAGCCGCAGGCTCGATGATCGGCACAGCGCGAATCGCTGGAATGGATGCCGTCGACGGCTTCAAATGAATCCCATCTGAGTCCTCCGTGAACGTCAACTGCACCTGCTCCAGTGCGGCCGACAAGATCCCTCGAATGGTGGTCTGCTTTAGATCCAGTGCAACCAGTTGATCCAATCGCGAGTCGTCCTGGACTTCCGTGGTATTGATGGGCAGGGCGGACATCTCGACGATCTGACGCAACACCAGCCGCAGCGGAATCGGGGTCTTGATTTCGAAACGAGTCACACGAGTCGCCAGCCCACGTTCGATATCGTATCCGACCCGCTCAACTGCGATTTCCACGGTGATCGGCTGCTCGGCCGCGCCTGGGGCTTCGGCGACATTCCCCGGTGTGGACTCTTTTACCGGGTCAGAGGGCTCACCGGGGACAGCAGGATCGAGTGGTAATCCATCGGCCATCGCTGCCATGCGCCGCATCACTTTGGGATCAGTTTCCTTGGACAGAAACTTCACGCTGCCGTCCGCCAGCAAGACCAGCATTCCAGCGGCTTGCCCCGTCCCGAAATGATCTGGGCCTCCGAGGTAGGGTTCCGCGGTGAGTCCTCGTGCGCTGCCAGTCCCACTCACCCACGCGGGGGGATGGTCTTGCACACCGATGACGAGCAACGTGTTGGACGTTCCGTCCTGGATGTCCTCACGGGTCGTGCGGCGGTCGTCTCCAAAGACACCCGCGCGCGGATGTGATTTGGGTAGCTCGGCGGCATCCGCGCCAACACCAGCCACTCCGACAAAGTGCGCAGCCGGATACCCCTCGTCACTCGCGACAGCAGCCACGCGAGGATTGAGCAGGGACTCGGCTCGTCGCCGCACGTAAGGTTCGTTGGCCGCATCTTTCCAGCTGCGAGATCGGTCGGGAACGATTCGCGGGCCAGTGTCTGTCTCATCGCGATACTGACTCAGCCAGCCCCAGCGATCAGCGAGGGGAAGTTCGCCCGCAATCACAGCTGCCGGAAACGCCCCGTGCTGTTCGTGAGACCCGTTCAACCAGCGACCCAGGGAGGTCAGCTGAGCTTCAACAGGATCGACGGGAACCGGCGGCTTGATCTCGGGGGTTGGAACAACAACTGGCTGGGGGATCTGCGGCTGCGAGGGAGTGAGACTCGGCTGAAAAGTGGGAGTCGGAGGCCACAGCACGAAGATTGCCACGCCCGTAATGAGAATGACAACTACAAGTGCGACCGCTGCACGAGGCGAGATTCCTCGCCCAACGGGCTTCGTCATCTTCGGATTCGCCACAGCTAAAATGGCAACGAGATCCCCCTGCCCCGCATCCCGGATCACCAGCGTGGCTTGACACTCAGGACAATTCCAGAGGGTCCCAATCAGACTGCGATCCTGCAGGCGCAGCCTTGCCTGACACCCCGGGCAGGGAAACTCGAATCGAAATTCCCGTCGATCGACCACTGTTGACTCCGCTGTGTACTCGGTCGCTCACGAAAAGTGACGCACGCGGAGTGTCTCCAATTGGGCCAATGTTCGCTACAACACTTATGGAGATGAGATTTCGCCGAGGGGAAGCCATTGCTCAGCAGTACCGGTCACTCACAGAAATCTCAATGACTGGTCACTCTGGGAAATCGTGAGTCAGGAGAGTCTCGCATGCGGTCCGACAGTCTTTTGATTTTGATCTGCCTGGTCTCCTGTTCGGTGTCTCAGGCAGAAGACGCAGCCCAATGGAAGGCAAGTGTGGATCAACTGACCAAGGCGATTGAGGCGTCCCCCTCGTCGGTTGAACTCTACTCCCAACGTGGTGACGCCAAGTTCTTTCTTGGCGAGTTCACCTCCGCAGTGACGGACTACGACCGGATGGTGGAGTTGGACGCAACGCAGGATGCCGGACATTGGCGACGCGGGATCGCCTGGTTTTACGCGGGTGAATATGAGAAAGCAGCAGGCCAGTTTGAGCGGTATCATTCCTTCGACAACGTCGATCGCGAGAACGGAATCTGGCGGTATCTTTGCCAGCGGAAAGCCTTTGGCGTTGAGAAGGCCCGCGCGGGGCTACTGAAATATGAGAAGGACGACCGCGAACCATTTGGGGATGTGTACCGGTTGTTCGAAGGAAAGATCACTGGCGACGAACTCTTGGACAAGATTCGAGTGGCCAAGATCTCCGAAACGGAGCGAGAAAAACGCCTGTTCTACGCCGAGCTGTATGTGGGTTTGAACGAGTCCGTGGAAGCTCGCGCCTCCATGGCAAAAACCCACCTGTCAGCCGCAGCGAAGAACAGCTGGGGTGAGAAATCGGGATACGGCCCGAACTACATGTGGCAGGTCGCGAGGTTGCATGCGGAGATGCTGGAGAAGTCTGAGCCTTCGACAAAGTGATCCAAGTCCCTGGGCACTTGGCACTTGGCGTTTTATTGGATGTGATTCAACAATGATTGAGTGAAGCGGCTGGCATCTGCAGTATCCAGGTGAATCATGTCTGGGCATTCGAACGACCTCAAATCTTCGTAATCAGCGAAGTGAATTGTCTGGGCCACTGGAGTCACAGTCTTCGCAAACACATCCCAGAATTGAGCACGAGGATAAGCTGCTTCATCCAGCGTAGCTCGGGGCCCGGATATGGGCATCCAAACAAAGGTGACTTTCCCTCCTCGCTGTTGGATTTGCTCTGCAGCTTCCCGATATCGATTGACCACCGCAGCCCAAGTGGGCGAT
Organism: Planctomycetota bacterium; assembly: GCA_043777375.1. Lineage (GTDB taxonomy): Bacteria > Planctomycetota > Planctomycetia > Planctomycetales > Planctomycetaceae > TH-plancto1. Next base: position 6,477 of record JAYWHX010000099.1, read on the forward strand.
GGGCGTCCCAACAGTCGCCCAGCTCGCTTTTCATCGATGTGATTCAACAACTCCCTGCGGAGCTTAGGAATGTCAATCTGGGAAAAATCAGAGTGGATTTGCCGATCCACATCCATGGTTCGAGCGACGGGATCGGGAAATTGACGACGCAAGAGGGAGCCGATCGTAGTCCTCAAATTACATGAGCTGCGCTTGATGACGAGCCTCGATTCGATTTCTGCTCTGCCCCAGGCTTCAAAGCCATCGAACACCGCGCGATTCCCTTGATGATATGCGAGGTATTGCTGATGCAACAGAGCCGGGAACTCGAAGGAGCCGGGGTCGACACCTGCGATCACCCGACCTTTGAAGAGATGGTCAGCGGCCAATTCTTCGAGAGCCTCAAGAGGATTAACTCCACTTGCGATCGCCAACTGCAAGACAGGGCTGTTGAAATGTCGCCGCGCGGTGGGAATGTCAAACCCCAACTGCATCCGAGAGTCTCCCAGCACGACGACCGACTGAGCTGGATCGCGAGAAACACGGTTACGAGACCATGACCACAGTCGAGGACCATCAGCCACACTGGGGTGGTGACCATGCGAACGCCATACCCCTTCGAGCGACGCAGCCAGTCCAAGAAACACGATTACTGCGCAGCACCAGACACTGGCCCAAGGTTTATCAGGGCATCGATCGAGTGCTTGAGCTGGAGTCGAAGTGGTCATGTGATTCAGAACTGGAAATAGATGAAGGCCTTGTCCTCGCCCGCTTGCATCAGCATCAGCAGCAAGAGCAGACCGAGGCCGAATCCCACGAGCCATCCGGGGACTCGACGTAGCAGTGCCTCCCAAGACTCGTTCCGGAACAGGTGATGGAGCAATAGGAGCAGGCTGATGCCGAGGATGACCGGCAATGCATCCCCCGACTTCACACTCTCGTTTCCTCCGTGACCCCACATCGCCTTTAGGAGCGTATTGGCTCCGGAAAAACTACGGGATCGGAAGTAGACCCACGCCAAATTCACACCCAGAAAAGTCAACGCTCCCGCCAGCCACGGCCCCCACGGTCTCGACATGATCCGAAGTCCCCAGCGATCGTCGATGTGGCTCACGCAGCGTTCAGCAATCAGAAATAGCCCATGCAACCCACCCCACACCACGAACGTCCAACTCGCCCCATGCCAGATCCCACCGACCAGCATCGTCAGCATCAGGTTCAATTGCGTGTGCCACACTCCCCCGCGATTACCTCCCATGGGGATGTACAAGTAATCACGCAGCCATGTGGAGAGGCTGATGTGCCACCGTCTCCAGAAGTCCGAGAAGCCGATCGCTCCATAAGGCCTTCGAAAATTGTCTGGCAACGAGAATCCAAACAACATGGCCGTTCCAATCGCACACAGGGAATAGCCAGAAAAATCGCAGTAGACCTGGCCAGAAAATGCCAGTGATCCCACCCAGGCCGACAGGCAGGACGGAGTCGACATCTGGTCAAACACCCGTTCGACAACGGGAGCAAAGATGCCATCCGCGACGACGGTTTTCTGAAACACTCCGATGATGAGAAGGGCAACACCCCAGTTGACACATCGTCCGCTGACAGTCCGCTCCACCTCCAGCTGCGGCAGGAATATGTCGCATCGCACGATGGGGCCAGCGACCAGCTGAGGAAAGAACGCGACGTACGTGGCAAAATCAAGGAATGAGCGGGCGGGGGCATGGCGACGATTATAGACATCCATCACATAGGACAATGACTGAAAAGTGTAGAACGAGATGCCGACCGGGAGAACGACATCCCACACCGGAGACTGGAAATCGTAGCCCAGTGCCTTCGCGAGACTCTCGCCAGTTCGCAGCAGCAATCCTCCATACTTGAAATAAGCCAGCATGCCAAGATTCAAGACAAGACTGAGAATCAAATAGGCACGACGCATGCCCGTGCGAGTCTCACGTTCAATCGCGAGCGCCAGCGAATAATCGACGATTGTCGAAAGCCATAAGAGCAACAGGAATTTGGGATTCCACGATCCGTAAAAGACGTACCCGGCCAGCAGAAGCCACAGCTTCTTCGCGCCCCAAGGCAACGGTAGCCGGTATCCTCCCCATACAATCAGCAGGAAGACTACGAATGTATAGGATGCGAACGTCATGCGGGGATCGAGGCGAGCAGAACGGCTCCTCCTGACCTTTCTAGGGTGACAAAAGCGAGCAAGATGAATGCCCAGGGACTTCAGCCGAGCGACTCAGAAATTGGAGTTTCTCAGGGAATCACTACCGTAGTCAACCGGATCAAGAGTGCCTTTGGCTTGATGCACGCTTTGCGGGGACCACGCGGTGTCCGTTATGATTCAATTGCGCGATCCCGAGAGTTGGCTTTCGGGGGGATGCACCGCACACTGTTTCTGCACGAAGACTCATGGCTCGGATCAACGACAACTACCTGAAGCTGGCTGCTGGTTACTTGTTCCCTGAGATTGGACGCCGCGTCAAGGCGTTCTGCGAGGCGAACCCGACCGCCAAGGTGATCCGCATGGGGATCGGCGATGTCACCGAACCGTTGCCCGCTGCCTGTATCGCGGCCATGCACAAAGCCACCGACGAAATGGCCGTTCGCAGCTCCTTCCGCGGCTATGGACCGGAGCAGGGGTATGATTTCCTACGAGAGGCGATTGCCAAGCACGATTACCAGTCGCGAGGATGCGAGATCTCGGCCAACGAGATCTTCGTCTCCGATGGTTCGAAATGCGATGTCGGTAACATCCTCGACGTGTTCGGTGCCGACAACACGATCGCGGTCCAGGACCCGGTCTACCCGGTCTATGTCGACACGAACGTGATGGTCGGTCGGACCGGAGTGGCTGATGCCAACGGGCGCTATCCGGGACTGGTCTACCTGCCCTGCACCTCGGACAATGGGTTCACTCCCGCGCTACCAGCGGGGAAGGTTGACCTCATTTATCTCTGCTCGCCGAACAACCCCACGGGGACTGTCGCCAGTCGAGAGACACTGACCAAGTGGGTCGAGTACGCTCGGGCCAATGAGGCGATCATCCTCTTTGATTCGGCGTACGAGGCGTACATCACCGACCCAGCGATCCCGCGATCGATTTACGAGATTCCCGGCGCCCGCGAGTGTGCCATCGAGTTCCGCAGCTTCAGCAAGACGGCAGGCTTTACCGGCCTGCGTTGTGCCTTCACCGTCGTGCCTCAAGCACTGCTGGGCCGCACAGCGGACGGATCGCCGAAGGATATCCACAGCCTGTGGAACCGTCGGCATTGCACGAAATTCAATGGGGTCTCTTACCCGGTCCAGCGAGCGGCAGAGGCGATCTATTCCCCCGAGGGGGCGCAGCAGGTGAAGTCTGTCATCGCCTTCTATCTGGAGAATGCCAAGCTGCTGCGAGAGGGGATCGCCCAAGCGGGCGTCGAGGTCTTCGGCGGAGTTAACGCTCCGTATATCTGGCTCAAGACTCCGCGCGGGATGAAGAGCTGGGAATTCTTCGACAAGCTGTTGAGTGAAGCCCACCTCGTCGGTACTCCCGGCAGCGGCTTCGGGAGCTGCGGCGAGGGTTACTTCCGGTTGAGTGCGTTCAACAGCCGCGAGAATACGATCGAGGCGGTGAGTCGTTTCCAGCAGCTGGCGAGGTAGAGCGGAATCGGTACTGTTGAGACCACGAAAAACGAGAAAGCCGTCCCACAGGGACGGCTTTCTGCATGGCAATCCGAGATTCGCAGTCCAGGCAGATCGCCCTTACTTCGAACCCTTCTTGATGTGCGGCTTGGTCACAGACTTCTTCGCAGCGAGGTCGTGAGCCTTCTTGGACTTCCCACCCTTGGTGAAAATATTGTCGTAGTTCTTCCAAAATTCCGGGGTGGCCCCGGTGCGGACAATCGGACCACTCATCAATTCATTCCTGTGAAGGCATTCGTCACACCTCGACAAGAAATCCCTGCGTGGCGACGACATCATTCTGGCCGCTCGCGGCAGCCTCATCTGAGACATATGTTGAACTGCTACGGGGGAATGTCAAGACCATGTGCCTGCGGACTGTTGAAAAGGAACCCCGCCAGGCCTGGCGAAACGACCCGCGTTGAAGCGTTTCGGCCCCCGCTCTACACTGCGGCCCCGGGACGCAGTTCGCAACCCGAATGCCTGCCTGAGTGTGGATCTCGATGCAAGTTCGCATTCTCAAGTCGAAGCTCCACTTGGCCACTGTCACTGCGACGGAACTCCAATACCACGGGAGCATTACGATTCCAGAAGACCTGCTGGAGGCGACCGGTCTCTTGCCCTTTGAGCAGGTCTTGGTGGCCAACTGCAACACCGGCCAGCGGGGCGAGACATACATACTAGTTGGAAAACGCGGCGACGGTCAGATCCAGCTCAACGGAGCCATGGCCCGCCTGGCTTTGCCAGGGGATCGAGTGATTGTGATGGCTTTCGCCGACTGTACCCCCGCAGAAGCTCGGGCGATGAAGCCGCAAGTGGTCATCCTGAACGAGCGAAACGAAATCATAGAGACACTTTAGGGCTGATCACTCTCGAATCAGTCGCAGCTGAAATTCCCGGAAGTTGCACCTCGCCGAGACATTGTGTTGGGATCGGGCCGAGATTCAAGGTAGAATCATGGGATCACGCACTCCGCATCCCTGCACTCGCCGGGGGTCGATTTCGCATCCGATCGTCTTATGCCAGAACGAATTGCGGTTTTCGCCGCAACAAACAGCTCTTGGCTTCGCGGGCAGGAGGGCCGCATGTCACACCCTTGCGCATCTCGATCATCAACTCGCTTGTTTCGGCTGGCATTGATGTCTTGCGCGCTATGGTGTGCCCTATCGGGTCAATCCCGCTCCGTCAGCGCTCAGGCGACAAAAATCCCTGCGATGGGGTCAGCTGGCATGACGGGCGGATCGATTCCCGCCAGTCCGACGAATTCGGATGCACCCCCAGCTGAGACTCAACCACAATCTTCTCAGGGATCAGCAACTCCCCAAGAGAGGACAGTCCCCGGTGAGTCCCCAGCCACGATCCCGTCGCCGCGACAGGTTCGGGATGTCCCCGCCGCCCCTGCTGCCGTCATTCTTCTTCCTGAAAACGGGATCCCGCCGTTTCACCTCGCACGCCTGGCGCTTGATGGTGAAGTCTCCGGCGACCGAGCCATCATCAATGCCCAGATCGATGTCGACGTCAACCGCGATCAGGGCGAGTTCCATGATGTCCCTTTGAGGTTCACTCAGGCACACATCCTCTCGAAAGAATACGATGGTCCGGGAATGGAGGGCCCCGTTGTGGATGGCCCCGTCGAAGAGGGGATCGTGTGGCGCTTTCAGGGGCACGGAACACATCACCTCAATCTCAAGATGTGGGTTCCCATTCGCCAATCGCCAGCTGGTCGACAACTGATCCTCTCCCTGCCGACGATGCCACCGGGATTTGATGCCCAATTGAACCTGAAGATCCCTGGCCCCCTAGTCGTCATTCGTTCCGGGCGCGAGTTAAGTGTTATTTCCAATGACATGATTGGCGAGGTCAATCAGGTCTCGGCGAATGTCTGGGGACCTCGGTTGGAGATGACGTGGAGCGAGCCACCCGAAGTTCAAAAGTCCATTCTACAAGCGACGACCTCTTTCACGTTGCGACGAGAAGGGGAACGCGTTGTCGCAATCGCGGAGCAGGTCTTGTTGC
>JAYWHX010000100.1:0-3460 GCA_043777375.1 Planctomycetota bacterium
GACCACCGCCCTCGAAGCCCAAAACCAACACACACCAAGCCCCTCACTGCTGCCCGCCAAGTGACCCGTCACACGGTCGGGGTGTGAATGGTTACGTCCGCTGTGCCTGTTCGTGAGCCTTCTTAAAGATTGAGGCTGTGGCGTGAAAAATAGACGGGGGGCACTGGCAACGTCGCACTTCACCTCCCGCGTTCTGGTCTGTCGGGAGGTGTTTGCTCGACGCCGGGTACGTAATAACACGGGAACCACCCCGACAAAAGTGGTGACGGGGATGTCATTCGCGCGTCTGTTCCCTCAACGACTTCCCGCTCCGCCCGACTCCAAAAACGCCAGCAGGTCGCGGACCTCCTCGATCGTCAGCGTGTCGAGCAGTCCGCTCGGCATCGGTGAGGCGGGGGATGGAGCGTGCTGATCGATATCCTGCTTATCGATCTCGACCACCTGGCTGGCATCGAGCGGGTCGATGCTCAGCCGGATATTCTCAGACCGGTAGTCCCCCTCGGGAATGATGCGTCCCGTGTGGACCTGCCCCGCGAGCGTCGTGATCGCTTCCAGACGGTAGTTCTCTGCCACCGACTTCGATGGGAAGAGGACTGATTCCAGCACATCCTTGCGGCTGAACCTGCGGCTCACATGGGTCAGGTCCGGGCCGACAGCTGCGCCGCGCAGCCCGACGCGGTGGCAGCGGGCACACAGGGCCTCTTTGAACAGGAGTCGGCCACGCTCGACATCACCTTTCGGCCCCTCGTTCCCATGCAGGCCAGCCAGATCATCTGGTGTCCACTTCTTCACCAGTGGACGAGGCGGCGGCAGCGGTTCCGGAGTCGGCAGCTTCGGCAAGAGCAGTTCGCCGAGTTCAGCTTTCTCGGCATCCGACAGCGTCTTGATCGACTCCTCCCGCAGCCACTTCTCCAGCGGCGGCAACCCCGCCCCACCGATCATCAACGGGATCGAGTTGATCGTGGCGAACTGCTGCTTACGGAGTTCAACCGTCCACCCGGTCTTCTGATTCCGCAGCGCGAGCAACCCCGCCAGCTGGTCTTCCTGCACCCCACTCGCCAGCAACACCGGCCCCGCCAACGCCGGGAGTTCGTCCGCTCCGAGTTCGCCCAGCAGATACGCCAACCGCCGACGCAACTCGACGCTGGTGCCTTCGGGAGCCACTGAGAACGGGCGAGAGTCGAGAGCCTTCCACGCGGCGACGACTTGTGGGATCAACCGGTCCCGCTGGGCCAGAACCTCATCCCGCGAGGTTTCGAGGCAGAGATTGGCGATGCGGAGCCAGATGAACTGAGATGAAAGCCGTCTTGACGAGAAATCATCCTCGAAAATGAACTGCAGAGCCTCAGTCGTATACTTCGGATGTCGTGTTCTCGCTTTTGACAGCGCGACTATGCCCGAATTGCCAAGGGTGGGATGGGAGTTATGTACTACTCGATGTAACTCCGCGCCAAATACGGAATCCAACTGAAGTAATCTTCGATAGCGCTGTGTGGGGTTGTAATCCTCGGCAAGTTTGGCTTCGGGAAGATCGTTCGGGATATTGCTTGTGAATCCATATTTCGTCAAGCGGACGCAAGAAGACCTTCGGCAGAGTTGCTCATGCATCGTCTGCGAGGTCGCTGGCTCGGCATGTGACTGGTTTTGCGAAGTCACTCGGTAGAGAATTGACTGGGTCTTCCGTCCTCCCGTAATCAAGTACATTGCACCATCGGGGCCAGCTGCGATGTCAGTCAAGTTCAGAGGTCGACCTTGTAAAAATGTCTCGGCTCCGACTCGATATGTACCGCCACGTGGGAAAAGATGAACGGCAATGACTCGACCATACGTCCAGTCGAGCGCGAACAGTGCACGCTGGAGGCAGATGGGGAACTTGAGTTGGTCCCCAAACATGATCGAAGTTGGTGAAGAACGCCCAATATCAAAAAGTGGCGGTGAGTAGTCGGGCTGATCATGAAATCTCGGAGGGAGTTGCCCTGTGACCTCCCGATACCCACTGTCGCCTCCAGGAAATAGGTGCAGAATTCTCGTCGGTCTGTACCAAGGCGTCCCCATATCGTGTTCGTTGTCTGCGTCAAATGTGAATGAGGCGATTCCATTGCTATGAATCCCATAGGGATTGCGCAGTCCTGCATGGACGATTCGCGTTTCGACCTGTGTCCCATTGAGGTAAACATTGACGAGTGCGCCTTCCTTCTTAGGGGGCAGCAATTTTGTCTCTCGGAGTGGTGAGGTGTAGTCCGCTGTGACATCAGTAGGAAGCTCCACAGAATCGCCGTGAATCGACTGAATGGAGACGTTGCCAGCCGAATTCCTCACCACGGAGATATCGTTCCGTCCATGTCCCACCCCACCAAGAAACTCGCGGAGCTTCTCCAACTCCTGCGGCTTCCCTTCGTCATCAATCTTCAGTCGGAACAGCCCCTTCGAGTTGTTCGCATTCGCATACAGCGTCGCCCCGTCGTAGGCCAGCCCGCGACACTCTTCAAGGGGCACATCGATCTTCTCGACGCGAGACACCGACTTCTTGTCCTCGGCGATCGTCATCCGTAGTAGCCCGACATCCTCGCGCGAGACTGTCAATCGCCCCTGGTCGTCGAAGGCCATCGCGATCCACGACCCCTCGTCAGGATGGGCCACACGCAGCTCGGTGATCTCGAAGCCGGGGGCGATCCAGAACTTCGGGCGGTTCTTGTCGGCGACCTCGCCCTTGGATTGCTGCCACTGTTCGTAGTTCTCAAAGGCCGACAACGAGATGTCCCGCCGACCGATGCCCCACAGCTCGGGGGCCACCGCGCCGCGATCGTCCAGCAGAGGCTGATGCTGCTCCTCCATCGAATCGACCCGCCCGACCGACCACGACGAATCACTCGCCATTGTGGTCGAGGTGCCGTCCGCATATCGGACTTCCAAGGTCAGTGCCACACCCGACAGCTGGTTCCCCTCCCGCATCCGGACGCGCAGCCGGTTCGCGCCCCGCTGCACCGCGTTCGTCACATCCAGCGTCTGCAACTGCACGAACGGGGCAACCTCCAGCACCTCAGTCTCATTAATGACCACGGTGGCAAAGCAGAAGTCAGCTGCGAATTTGAGTGACGCCTGCTGGATGGGAGCTTCAGCGGAGAACGAACGCGCGAGTTCAACTGGCTGCGAGTCAGGCGATAAGGCACTGATCCAGTGCGGGCTCGCAGTAGTTGTCGAGTCGAGCGAATCGGCAGCGGGAGCGGAGCAGCACAGCAAGCACAGACAGGCAACCATCCAGAAGTCGCGCATTGAACACCCCATCGAGCGAACCACATGACAAGCCTTCGGAGAATACCCGAGTGAATGTGCGAATCGCCACTTCGGCGTTCCATCGCCACGACTAGGCCGTGTTGACAATCACGCCAGCAGGATCATTGTCGCGGCCAAATGCAGAAACGCCATGTAGTTGCGGGAGGTTTTCTCGTAACGGGTCGCG
>JAYWHX010000101.1:0-3441 GCA_043777375.1 Planctomycetota bacterium
GTTCCCCCGTGAGTCCAGCGTTGCTCAACCATCCGGCTCACGCCGGACGCTCGCCGTTTGCGACGGAGCCACTTCCCGGCACGATCCGCGTCTACACCACCCGGCCCGACACCCTCTTCGGCGTGACCTACATGGTCCTCGCCCCGGAGCATCCGCTGGTCGACTCGATCACGACCCCCGAACAACGGGCCGCCGTCGATGAGTACCGCCGCAAGGCATCGCTCAAAAGCGACCTCGACCGCACCGACCTCGCCAAGGACAAATCCGGCGTCTTCACCGGCGCGTACGCCCTCAACCCGGTCAACGGCGAGCAAGTCCCGATCTGGATCGCGGACTACGTACTCATCAGCTACGGCACCGGGGCGATCATGGCCGTGCCGGCGCATGATGAGCGGGACTTCGAGTTCGCGAAGACGTTTGGGATCGACATTCGAAGTGTGATTTCTCCTCCAAACTATTGGCTGTGTTCGAACTGCCCAAGCCATCTCGGCGTCCCATCGATGCTCGACTATGAAGACAATCTGCGAAGATACAGAGAGAACCTTGCTGAAATGCCAATCTACAGTGGCACAGAAGGTACTGCTACAGGTTCCGGCAAGTACAACGGCCTCCCGACCGCCGAGTTCAAAGCCAAGATCACCGCCGACCTCACCGCTGCGGGGCTCGGCAAAGAAGCCGTCAACTACCGCCTCCGCGACTGGCTCTTCTCACGCCAGCGGTACTGGGGCGAGCCGTTCCCGATCTGGCACGAACTCGACGAAGCCGGGAACCCGACCGGTCTGATGCGGGCCGACTCAGCTGCGGAGTTGCCGGTGCTGCACCCGCACATGGAGGACTTCAAGCCGACTGGCACGCCCGAGCCGATGCTGGCGAAGGCCCCCGAGACGTGGCTCTACAAGACAGCTTCGGACGGCGTAAAGCTCAAGCGTGAGACCAACAGTATGCCGCAGTGGGCGGGGTCGTGCTGGTACTACCTGCGGTTCTGCGACAACCAGAACAGCGAGCGGTTCATCGATCCAGCCCTGGAGAAATACTGGCTGCCAGTCGACCTCTACGTCGGCGGGGCGGAGCATGCGGTGCTGCATTTGCTCTACTCGCGATTCTGGCACAAGGTCCTGTTCGATCGCGGATATGTGACCGGGCCGGAACCGTTTGGAAGACTCGTGAATCAGGGGATGATTCTGGGCGAGGCGGAGCTGACGGCGTACCGGAGGGGAAGGGACAAGGGACAAGGGGCAAGTGCCAAGGGGGAAGAGGCCGACTCTTCTCTTGCCCTCAACTCTCAACCCTCAACTCTCAACGATTTCGTGACGATCAAAGACACGATCGAGTCCCCCGACGGCGAAGGCCGCGTCCACAGGGACACCAAGGAACCGCTCACGCTCGTGAAGCTCACCGCTGAGCAGGTCGAGAAGCAGGGCGGCAATCTCGTCCTCAAGGGGACCGACATCGTCGTCGAGAGCCGGTCATTCAAGATGTCCAAATCCCGAGGCAACGTCATCAATCCCGATGACGTCGTCAAAGAGTACGGAGCCGACTCGCTGCGGCTCTACGAGATGTTCATGGGCCCGCTGGAGCAGGTGAAACCCTGGTCGATGAGCGGCGTCGAGGGAGTCTCCCGGTTCCTCGGTCGCACGTGGCGGATGTTCGTCGACGAGCGGGCCGATGATGTTGCCCTCCATCCGGCCATCCAAGACATCGCTCCCACGGATGAACAACTCCGCACGCTGCACAAGACGATCAAGGCGGTCACCGAAGACATTGAGAAGCTCAGCTTCAACACCGCCATCAGCCGCATGATGGAGTTCTGCAACGAGTTCGGCACCCTCGAACCCCGCCCCCGCGCGGTATTGGCCCCGTTCGTCCAGCTGCTTTCCCCATTCGCTCCGCACATCGCGGAAGAGCTGTGGGAACTGCTTGGGCACAAGGAGTCGCTGTCGATCGTCGCTTGGCCGACATGGGATGAGAAGCACCTTCTCGAATCAGAGATCGAGATCCCCATCCAGATCAATGGCAAGCTGCGCGCCAAGATCATGGTCCCCGCCGGAGCCGATGCCGCCACGCTGCAAACCCTCGCCGAAGCCCATCCCAACATCGCCCCCCAACTTGCCGGGAAGCAGATCGTCAAGGTGGTCGCCGTGCCGGGGCGGATGGTGAACTTCGTGGTGAAGGGGTAGGGCGTTTGGGAACCATCAAACCTGAAGCTCCAGTTCACCCCTCGCTCCGCAGACGGATATTGCGGTGGACTTGTGTTCTGGTGTTGATCGTGGTTGTCGCAATGGTGGCGTATAGGTACCGACCACTGAATTCCGTCGAACGGCAATTCATTGGGACATGGCGGCTGGAAGATGATCTCAGACAACCGCCTATTCTCGTGACTTATCACACCAACCGGACGATCTCTTCCCGGAGTTCCAAGGGAATGATTCGCACAGGCAGTTGGTCCGCCCAAGGGGACCGATTGTATATCACGAACCATGTACCAGTTTTGCCCATGTGGTGGCAACGAGTTGTTTGGATATTTGACAGGCATGACCTGTGGCTGACTCGAAAGCCAATGCACATTGTCGAACTCTCGAAGGATCGCCTCGTGATCCGGCATGCAGACAGAACGCTGTATGTTGCGGATGGAACACAGGAGCTTTACGTACCGTGGAAGCCAGTTCCTCCGAAACAATGATCATGAAGCGGCCCGCAAAGGTCGTCGCCGTGCCGGGGCGGATGGTGAACTTCGTCGTGAAGGGATGAGGGCGATGAAGTGGTGCGAATCGGTCAAGTCGGTGTGATCTGGTCACATCATCTGACTCGAATCGTCTGGCCTCTCTTTAGCCGCGAAGCGGTGACAGCATGTAGCCGTGGGCGCAGCCCACGGACCCGCGTCTCAGACGATTTCCAGCCGCGAAGCGGCGACAGGGATCCTCCACCTGCCTCGTCAAGGTTGCTCCGGCCCAGCGAATCCCCGCCGATCCTTCTGTCGCCGCTTCGCGGCTGAGGTGGGTCCGGGTTCGAATTCCGTGGGTTTCACCCACGGCTACACGCTGCCACCGCTTCGCGGCTCCGAACTCGCTAGACGTTGGGGCTGAGCCAGATGCTCTTCGCTCGATTCTTAGGCGTCTCCGTCAAAACTGTTCGAGCCTGGGAGCAGGGGACCAACATTCCGCAGGTGATCGCCTGTCGCTTGATGGACGAAATTCAGCATGACCCGGACTATTGGCGAAAGAGATTGAGCCAACTGGCGAGAAGCAAGACTCTGACTCACGGCTGAATGAAAAGCTCAGTTCGAACGAAAAAAGCCCCCGGCGGGAACCGGGAGCTGAGGTCATTCAAGAGAGAGAACTCGCGTGTGAGAGTCGCGGGAATCGGCTGCGAGAGACTTGGGAATCGAGAGGACGATTTAGAGAGAGGGCACGTGAGCGTGAGAGAGAAAGTCGTTCGGGCATC
>JAYWHX010000102.1:0-11981 GCA_043777375.1 Planctomycetota bacterium
TGACCACCGCCCTCGAAGCCCAAAACCAACACACACCAAGCCCCTCACTGCTGCCCGCCAAGTGACCCGTCACACGGTCGGGGTGTGAATGGTTACTGAACTTACAGTGTAAGGATAACAGCATGGCAATCATTATTAACATCGACGTCATGTTGGCGAAGCGGAAGATGAGCGTGACGGAACTTTCCGAGAGAGTTGGAATCACGATGGCCAACATTTCCATCTTAAAAAACGGCAAAGCAAAAGCGATTCGGCTTTCAACTCTCGAATCGATTTGCAAGGCACTCGACTGCCAGCCCGGAGATATTCTGGAGTATAATGATGGAGCTTGATTCCCGAGAAAGCAAGATTCTCACACAATTGGCTCGAACAAGTAAAGGCAGTGTGCCCCGGGCTCTGCTTTGAGCTTCTGGGTTGCGAAGCGACGAGAGGATTGACAGGGGGATGTCATCGCGGAGAATCACATTCCTGCTCCTGTTTCTACGTCACCCTGACATCACAAGTGATGCCTGTGTCACCCTGCTTGGTGCAACCGTCATGATGGGTTGCCACTCTGCCATGTCTCGAACACTCCTGGCCATCGTTGCCCTGTGGCTCACTCCAGTGGTACGACTGAGCGCTGCGGACGATCCCCGCCCGGTCGTTGGGGCGATTCGATGGGACGGCTGGTATGGGGAGGGTTCGGTCGTCAGCCAGGTGGAGTATTCGCTCGGTCAGCCGAAGTATCACTTTCGCCTGCCATGGTTCGCCCGAGTCGTCAGCGCGGGGCAGGTCAGTATCAATGGTGATTCGCAGGCGATCATCGAGCAAGAGATCGAGTACGCCGCTCTGGCGGGGCTGAACTATTGGGCCTTCGTCGATTACGTAAACGAATCCCGCGACATGCACCTCGCCCTGAATCGATATCTGGCAGTCGAGGACAAGCAGGGGGTCCGCTACTGTTTCGTGGAGGAGGGATCGCGGCTGGATCGTGTCGGCACGCCGGTTTGGAGCCGACTCGTGGAACACTTCCAACATCCAGACTACCAGACCGTTCTCGATGGTCGACCGCTGCTGTTTGTCTTCGTGAAAACCACCAAACTCGGCAAGATGGAGTGGGATGAGCTCAAGCAACAAACGATTGCAGCTGGGGTCAAGCCGCCGTACCTCGTGCTGATGGGCTGGAATCCTGAGCAGGACTCCAAGGATATGGTTGAGCTGGGTTTCGATGCCGTGTCGGCCTACGCTCGAGGTGGCAGCTACAGCATGGAGCAGCCGTCTTACGCCCAACAGTGCGAAATGATCCGTCGTGATCGATGGGAGAAGTGTCGCTCGCTGAAAGTTCCGCACATTACCTTTGCCAGTTCCGGCTGGGACACGCGCCCACGCAACGAACGACCTCCCACATGGATGCAGGCAGTCACAGCCACGCCTGATCCCACACCGATCGCTGAGCAAAAGCCGCTGATCGACTCGGTCACCTCCACCCCCCATGAACTGGCAGCTCATATTCGTGAAGCAGTCGAATGGACCAATGCCAACCGCGACATCAATCCTGCCAACGCGGTCATCATCTATGCCTGGAACGAGCATGACGAAGGGGGGTGGCTCCAGCCCACGCTCGGAGAGTCAGGCGAACCGAACGCAGAGCGGATCAAGGCAATCGAGAAAGTCCTGCGTCCTATGCCTCTGAAGCCCGACGCTGCGAAACCGTGACGCAGGGCGGCGGGGATGCTCTCGCTGTTTGCAAAAGAAAAACAGTCGCTGCGAAGAAACCGGAACATGGGATGAACTGCCTGACCGAGTCATTGGATCGCCGGGGGAAGCAGTGGCATCTCGGGCGCTATATCTTCTTCACCGAGGCATAACCCAGCAGGCAGACACCCAGCACGACGAGGACAGTCCCCATCAGGCGAGTCATGCTCGCGGGGCGTACGGTGGCGTAAAACAGACCATAGTGATCGATTAACAACGAGGAGGTCATCTGCCCCGCAATCACCAAACCCAGCATGGCCCCCACACCAATCTGACGAGTGACGACGATACTGGTCCAGATGTAGAACGTGCCCAGAACACCGCCCGTCCACATCCACCAGGGAATGCTGCGAATTGTTTCCATTGATGGCAATGGAGTTCGATTCAGCAGGCAGTACAGCCAGCACAGGATCGTGCCCACAGAAAACGAGATCGTCGTCGCCAGCATCGGGTCAGCGACTCGGCCCCGCAGCTGAGTATTAATGATCGCCTGGGTCGAAGTGGCAGACCCCGCGAAGAAAGCGAGTAAGAACAGAATGGACTTCACGGGGGATCCAAGGTGATGGAGAGTGGCGATTGATGTATGGCAGAATGCAAGACCTGGCGCGATATCGCCTACAGCTCGCAAATCTGCCGGAGTTCAGGAGAGCCGATTTTGAGGATCTGCACCGAGCCCAGTGCGTGGTCTTGAGCGGACAAGCGGCGAATCTCGCTCAGCGCCTCTGTGGGGCGCAAGCTCAGCAGCAGGATGCGCGGGTGATTCGAACGGTCGCCGACAGTGGCCTCGAACAGCGGAGAGATCGCTCGCTTTCGAGCGGGTTGCAACTCTGACAGAGTGTCCAGCAGGGCTTCAATCTTCTCGCCCCCTGCACCACCACGCCACACGGTCAGCGTGGTCCCCTGCACCGCGACGGTCGTGCGCGACTCGCGGCTGTTACGGGTTGCGTCGATGCACACGGTCGCGACGAAGGACAACGCATGCTCGATGTCGACAGCATCCTGCTCTCGCGAATCGGTGGGCAGCCAGGCATCGAGCAAGATCAGTAAGCTGCGATCACGGCTGTCGCGGTACTCGCGAACCATCAGCTCGTTGCGGCGTGCGGATGTCCGCCAATGGACGGAACGCAAATCGTCCCCCATGCGGTACTCGCGCAGGCTGTGGAATTCGTCCTCAAAGATGCCGCCTTGGGCCACCTGTGAGGAGGTCTGCTCCATCGCGTTCTGGACTTTCCGTTTCCAGTCTGGTTGCAAGCGTCCGATTTGGGGATAGACGCGTAAGCGAGCAGCAACAGACAGGTTCAGACCACGCTCGACCAGCCCGAGCGGGAAGCGCGTGTCGACATAGACCGGCCCGAATTCATACACCCCGCGCTGCGCTAGGACGAGTTGGTAATGCCCGCGCTGTTGCTCGCCCGGGGAGAGGCGAATGAAGACCACTTCCGGGGCCAGTTCAGTCTGCTCTCCCGAGACATGATCCTGCACAGTCATCAACCAGGCAGAGAGCCAGCTCTTGCGGTTTCGCAAGGCGATCTCGACCGAGAAAGGCTCACCCGTCATGACACGATCCGGGAGTAGCCGCTCGACCGTGACGGCCTTGAGATAGGTAAACGTGAGCCACCCGTTCATGACAAACGCACCGGCCATCATCGAGAAGACCAGCATCAACGGATTCGACTTCCCCATCAGAGAACCGATAAACAACACGAACATGATCCCCAGAAACGCCCACCCCTCTAACGGAATATGAAAGCGGTTGCGGATCAATCCGTTCCGTCCCAGCCTGGGCCACCAGCCCGCGATCAGCTCCTTCAGCCCCCAGACGGAGAACAGCGTCCCACAGATCAGAATCGTCGCGCGGCCATAGGGCCCCAGACGGTCTTGTACGAACTCAGTCCACAACTCGATGGCTGTCAGGGCAAAACCCGTGGCCATCGCCAGCACGCCGCCAATCGTGACACGGCGAAGCGGTTTCGGAGAGTCGGGAGAGGTCGTCACAGGCCAAGACTTCCGAAAATGTGCGGGAGGAAACTACCCGCTGAGGGCCAACCATGACCAGCCAGCGAGAGAATGGCAGACAATCGAGGCGACGCTTAAGCGACAATCAGCCTCTGGCTGACCGCTCACACCTGATCGCTGACTGCTCACCCCTTGCGGTAACTCACCCGCGAAGCCAGCGTCTGCTCCAGCAGACCAATCAGGATCAGCCCAAACAGCAGCCACCAACGGACCTCTTCCCCCGGTGACTCGCGACGCAACCAGTCCGTCTCACCCGGCGATCGAATCGTGAACTCGATCCCGCTCAGCTGCTTTAGCAGCTGCTCGTCCGAGATCAATTTCAGCTGGCTTTCTTCGGGCGGTGTATTGTAGGCCAGTAACGTTTCGAGCGAGGTCTGATCTCGTCGGAACTGACGCAGACCATACACACCCGGATCATCGGTCTCGCGAAATGCGAACTTCGCGGTCTGCCCGGCGGGGGCGGCACCTTCGGGCAAAGCCGCTTCAGCCGAGTGGTCGGCCTTCAGCTTGATGATCTGGTCATTGGGGGTCTTGATCTCGACATCATCTCGAAACATCGCCAGATCGAGTGTGCCCGCGATCTCATCTCCCACAATCTTCAGGGGGAGAGCCCGGTCCTTGCGAGCCAGTCGCCGGGCAATCTCCAGCTGGGCGACGACAAACGTCGGGCTGGCGTTGCCGCTGGCCCAATTGTTCCACACGGTCGGCGGTACCTCGCCGGGTGAGTCGGGATTGATCGCCAGTTTCTGAAGTGTCTCCGATAACGAGGCTGGCCCCGCAGCTGTCAGGCAAGTGAGGACGCGGCCCTTGCCATACTCGTTTTCAATCATGAGTGGAGCCCCGTCGCGCAAACTGGCGATGACACGAGCCCCCTCGGCCCGAGGAGCGGCTGGGTCGACTGCGAAGTAGGCATTGATCTTCACAAAATCAATCAGCGGATTCTCCTGCCCCGCCAAGATCGCAAACACGGGGTGATCCGTCACCACCATGTCGGGCGTCTGCGTTCCCTCGATGGCGGGCAGCAGTGATGGCGTGAACCCCAGGGAGACCGGCAGCAAGCCTGTGCCCCCGGCATAGAACTCCTTGTTATAGTACGCGGCGTTGATCGTCTCGCCCGCGTACCAAGCCATCCCGCCGCCTTCGCGGACATATTTACGAACCGCATCCGTCGCATCCGGGGGGAGTTCGGGGACGTTCAACATGTACACCAGCGCGAACTCCGAGAGGTTCCGCTTTCGCAATCCTTCGGGGCCATCGATAGTCACCGCGTACCCCGTGACCGATTGATCCGCCGCCAGTGCATCCGCAACATACAGCCCTTGTACCGCTCCCGGTGTTCCATCAATCACCAGCACGGGATTCGCCTGCGGAACATCGACGGCCAGTCGGCGAATGTTGTCCGCTTCGAGGGCATCCGCCTCCAGCGCCACCTCAACCCGATGGAGACCGCTGGTCGAGAAATCGACATCGAACGTCACTTCGCGAGATTCCCCCGCAGGAATCGGAGGCAATGCCTCGCGGCGATTCAGGGCTTGCCCATCGATCGACACCGCCAGCTTGGGCGTGGCCGCTTCACGCTGGCCCGCGTTCAACACCGTCGCCCGCAGTGTCACCGGGACTCCCACTGCAGCTGTCTCCACAGCCCCGGTCAGTTCAGTGATGGCCAGATTCTCATGCTGTTCTGACACCAAACGCACAAGATTCAAGCTCACCTGTGCGTTGTCCAAAGCCTCCAGTTCGCTAACAAGAGCCCCGTTGTCGTACCAATCCGGTTGTCGAAAATCGGACAGTACATGCAGCACTTTTTCACTGGCTCGATCACTGGTCAATCGGTTCCGTACTGCGGTCAACGCCGCGACCGGGTTG
Source organism: Planctomycetota bacterium (assembly GCA_043777375.1). Taxonomy (GTDB): domain Bacteria; phylum Planctomycetota; class Planctomycetia; order Planctomycetales; family Planctomycetaceae; genus TH-plancto1. The sequence goes on from JAYWHX010000102.1 coordinate 5,617, forward strand.
CCTGTTCGAAAGGTGCAGGTGAGATCTTGCAACTGGGCTGCGGAGTCATCGAGCAGTTGGGAGTCGACATCGCGTTCGGTGAGCCCCGAGGACGTTTCGGTCGGGCTCGACATCATGACCAGCGTGACTCGTTGCGTGCCGGGTCGTTCAGCCCCCTGCGCGATGATGCCACGGACGACGTCGCGGGCCTGGTCAAAAGCGCTCGTCTCGCCGACTCGATCGCGCATCGACCCCGTGTCATCGAGCAAAATCACGTGATGCGTGCGGGCCCCCTGAAACAGCGACAGATGTTTGGGGTCGAGGATCAATCGACCAATCAGCGCGAGAATCAGCAGCACCATCGCGATGCGAGCGAGCAGCAGCAGCATCTGCTCCAGCAACACTCGGCGACGGTTCTTCTGCTCGCTGGCGAGCAGGAATTCCATCGCCGCAAAACGCACCCGTTTGTACCGCAGCCGATTGATCAAATGAATGATGATCGGCAGCGCAGTCAGCGCCACACCAGGCCAGAACAGAGCCGGGTTCAGAAAGTGCTGGAGGATCCAGGACGACACAGGTGATATCCCTGACCGATTGAACGGGGAGGTTGATGCCTCCCAATTGTAGCGAGTGAGTCCCCCGCAAGTCGCTGCCAAGATGGAAGAGCTGGAGTTCAGGCTTTCGCCTGCCTAAGAAGAGTTCAGCGTAGCCTGGCAGTTCCAAGTCGACCTGGTCGATCACGGCAAAGCCACAAGCACAAAGGGACTGCCACCTCGCCACCGCTCTCACCGAGAGACAGTAGTCCCCACGGCGGTGGCGGCTAGATGGCGTTCATGTTCTTTGCGGAACTCCTCAATCGGGTCAATCAGCGGGTCGATCTCTTCTTCCATGACCTTGAAAAAGCTGGCCCCAAGGACACCCAGGATTCCGGCGAAGACAGCCAGGGCTGACATGAATGTGAACATCACTGTGAGCCGCCCAGCAGTCGTGATGGGGCTCAGGTCGCCGTAGCCGACAGTCGCTACGGTGACCATTGTGAAGTAGACCGCGTCGAACAGATTGCGAAACTTGTCGGGTTGTGCCAGGTGTTCGGTCTCAAAGATCGCGACCGAGCAGAACAGGCCGATCACGAGCATCGAGAACCCCAACGGACGCAGCGCGGGGACCGCACGGTAGAACCCCAGTGCCACCAACTGGAGTGATCGTGAGTAGCGAACGAACTTCAGGAGTTGAAACACCCGCAGCGCCCGAACCAGATGCTGCCATTCGTCGGGGAGTCCCAGCCCGACCCAGAACGGGGCGATTGACAACAGGTCGACGATCCCCATGGGCGAATGGGGATAGTGCCAGCCGTAGTGATCCTGGACATCGTCGGTCCACCGCAACACGTATTCGATTGTGAAACAGATCGCGATCAGCCCTTGCACCCACCAGAAAGCGGGATGAGCCACCGCAGTCGCAGTCGCTCCCGTCGAGATCTCGATCAGGTACGCCAATGTGCCTGTCACGACCAGCAGCTTGAGCCAGCGATCCAGCGACAACAGCAGACGATTGACAGGAGGCATCGAGCCGCTCCCTTGAGGCAGAGTTGTGAGTGAACGACAAAACAGAGGCGTCCTTCGCAGGACAGCAGAATTTGGACGCAGTCAGCTACCGAATCAGATGCGGAACGAACCGGCTCGTATTGTGTGTTATTGGGTTCTCGTCCTCGCGGATGCCGAGTCCACACGCCTTGTCCCCAATAATCCAGCTGCCCAGCACAGCATGCCCCCGCCCGAGATTTGGCAGCGGGTAGTGAGCCTGATAGATCACCGTCTGGTCGTCGTAGGGGCCAGCCGTCTCCAAGTCGACCTGCCCGCCACGCACAACCTGGATGTTGCTCCCTTCGCGAGAGAGTATTGGTTTGCAGACATAGTCACCTCGCAGCGGCTCCCAGGAAGCTGGCAATAGATATTCACTCTCTGGGAACATTTCCCACAAGATCACGAGCAGGGCTTTGTTCGACAGCAGCAATTTCCAGGGTGGCTCGATCCACTGGGTCTTGGACTCGATCAATTTCGGAGCGAACTCCTCTTCGAGCATCCACTCCCAAGGGTACAGCTTGAAGATCGTTTCAATCTGACTGTCGTCGGGTTTAACGAATGCGCCCAAACGACGATTGTGCCCGATCTGTAACATGTCAAAGTAATCGGTGACTATCCCCGCCTGTGCAGCGGTGTCGCGCAGGTAGGTCACATTCCCATAGTCCTCTTCATGCCCCCCTGTGGCTGCAAAACTGAGTTGTGAGAGTCCACGTTCTCGCAACCAGGTCCACGCGGAAATTAACTCTTCGTGCAGGCTGTTGAATTGGTCGAGTCCCGGATGTCGCGACTCGAGCCAGTTCCACTGCACGACCGCCGCCTCGAATAAAGCAGTCGGAGTATCGGCGTTGTATTCGAGCATTTTGGGTGACGAACGGCCATCCCATGCCAGATCGAACCGGCCATAGACCGTGGGCTGATCGTTATCCCAACTGGCTCGCACCCAGTCATGAAACTGGGGAGGGATCCTGAACTCACTGAGTCGATCCTGATCGAAGACAAGCTGGACCGCTGCGAGGCACATCTCGTGCAGACGGTTCGTGGCCGCTTCGATCGTCTCGATTTCAGGGAGCGTGAACTCGTACCATCCCGCCTCATCCCAATACAAATCGCCATCGATCGTGTGGTAAGTGAACCCGATCTCTTCGACAGCCTGTTGCCAGCCCAGTCGAGGTGGTGCAGTGATACGACGCATTATGAACCTCCTGAAAAGCGGCTGCTGGATGAGCCAAATCCTCCATAGTTGGAATGGCTGCTGCCGCTGGGTGACTTGCTGGAGTTGACCGTTGAGCTGTCGCTGGAGGTTGGTGAACTGTCACCGACGTAGCTGGGACGATAGATCGGACGATGAAAGTACGCGTTGTGTGATCGATGTGTGTTTGCCCCAGGCACTTGGCCCGGCGGACATGGTTCTTTTGGTGGCTCTCCCGGCTGGGCCGGAACATCGCATTGCGTTGCAGGTTGCCCCGCAGCATTGGGATTGGCCACCGCTGCGGGGCGCATCACGGGAGGTGGTTGCTGACCACAGCCAAACGCCAGCATGGCAGGTGTGAGTAGCGTCAAAGAGACAAGTCGACTGCGTTTCATGGAAATAACCTTTCTCAATCTCAACAGGAAACGGGACCGATGCACTCGGCGGATACCCAAGGCGTCCGCCGAGTGTCAAGCACATTCCCCACAGCACCAGATTAAATCATCGACACGACCACAATTAAGCTGACTCCCAGCAGCAATGCTCCCACGGTGATTCCCACCGCCATGTTGCCACCTTCGAGCTGCTTCTCCACATCCAGCCGACCGGTCAACGCCTCAAACGCCTTGAACCCGGCCAGCATGAGTAGAATGCCGAGAAGCCCAAACGCGGCGGTTCCCAACAAGGCAAAACCCAGAGCCTGCATCTCGGAGGGAATCGACGCCAGAACAAGCGGTATCTCCATTGGTCACTCCTGTGGGTCGACACAACTCGCCGCGTGATCACCTCACCAGAGGCCCGGACGAATCGTGTGGATTCCCACCAATACGGAGATGGGCCGTCGCTGGATCATTATTTCTGAAAAAGTTTTAATGCGAGGTTCCCCTGGCACGCAGTCAGTGCCTTCCCAGACATCGCTTGGAATGTCTGGGAAGGCAGGAACAGCAGGGGGCTTAAGTCTTCGCTTCGACGATTCGCTGTCAATCGTCTTGCTGCGCGCTCCCCAGGCGATCAATGCTGAGGCAGCCCAATGTCCGGGAGCAAAGAACAGCCTGAAGGCTGGACTCCCACATTACCCGCGAGGCATCACGATGCCAGTATCCGGACTCGATGCGGTCGCGTAGAGCTTCTTCGGAATCCGTCCGGCCAGGTACGAATGTCGCCCGGCCCAGCAGGCGTACTTCATCGCGTAGGCCATCCGCAGGGCATCATCGGCGGAGGCGATCGCAGTATTCAGCAGCACGCCGTCACAGCCGAGCTCCATCGCCTCGGACACATCGCTGGCTGAACCGACTCCGGCATCGACAATCACCGGGTATTCGGGATCGTTCTCTTTCAGGTACTCGATACAAATGCGGATGTTGTTCGGGTTGAGCACGCCCTGCCCGCTCCCGATCGGACTCCCAGCTGGCATCACCGAGACGGCTCCGGCCTCTTTCAGGCGGCGAGCTGTGATGGGGTCGTCGGTGGTGTAGACGAGGACTTGGAACCCGTCTTTGACGAGGGCTTCGGTGGCCTGCAAGGTCGCGATCGGGTCGGGGAGCAGAGTCTTCTTATCGCCGAGAACCTCGAGCTTCACCCAGTCAGCTCCGGGGTTTTCGAGTCCGCTCAGGATCTCGCGTCCCAACCGCGCCACGCGAACCGCATCATCGGCGGTGAAGCACCCCGCTGTGTTGGGAAGGATTGTGTACCGGTCGAGGTGGATAAAGTCGAGGATGTTACGCCCCTCGGCATCGATCAGCCTTTCTCGGCGTACTGCGACAGTGATCACATCGGAGCCACTGGCCTCCAGGCAATCTCGCATATCACCAAACGAGCGATACTTCCCGGTCCCCACGATCAGGCGTGAGGTCAGCGTGTGACTGCCGATGCGGAGCGGCTTGTCAGGGGAGAGACCGGTTTCGGTGGAGTGAGGCATGTTGAGGCTTGACTTCAGGATGGGCGAAGAGTTTGTAGCGTGGGCTTTAGCCCACGCGGGTGTGATCGGCTGGGAGGCGTGGGCTAAAGCCCACGCTACCTTTTCACGTATCTCTCCAGACATGACAGCAGCGGATCGATCGTCTGGGCCTGAATCGTATGCGGGGGGCGCCACTCGATCCACTGGTAGCCGGGGTGTTCGGTCACATCGATCGGAACCTCGCGGGTCAGACGACCGAGGAAGATCACAATCGTCTTCCGCTTGAGTTCACCACCGCTGCGCGCTTCGCGAACCTCATACTGGTGCTCGAAGCGAAAGAACGGGTCGAGATCGATCGCATCCAGTGGGATGCCCGTCTCTTCCCACATCTCACGCAGGGCACACTCGACATCAGTTTCGCCGAGGTCGACATGGCCCTTCGGCAGATCCCAGCGGTCCTTATGCCGCATCAGTAGGAACCGATCGACCGGATTCCCGATGACGACTAATACTCCACAGGCTCGAACTTCGGGAAGTGGCTTTGTGGGAGGCATGCGGCTTCCGATGAATCGTGAGACACTTGGAAACTACCGTCGGAGGAGCGCTGTCGGGAGGGCGAGGCTCCTGCCGAGCCGCGAGCCAGGGAGCACGCTCTCTGGCGAGAGCGGCTCAGCAGGAGCTTCGCCCTCCCAGCATCGCCTCTGGCCGAAAGCTGACAGTGCCTATTGCTTCCCTTCCTCGCGCTTCGACCACCAAGGCAAGGTGATCCCGCCGTCCATCAGCACCGTACTGCCCGTCATGTAGTCGCAGTCGCTCGACATCATGAACCGCGCCAGACGTCCCATCTCCTGAGCTGTTCCCATTCGTCCCATGGGAATTCCCGCAGCTCCCTCGGCCAGCTGCTCGTCGCTGAAGAACTTACGTTCACCGGGCGTGTCGATCCAACCGGGATGGAGGATGTTCACGCGGATGCGATGCTTCGCCAGTTCGATGGCCGCTGTCCGGGCCATGTGGTCGATGGCGGCTTTGGCCATGTTGTAGGCCATGGCGGTGGGGAAAGGAATGTACCCATGCGGCGAGCTGACGACCAGGATCGAGCCGCCGGTTCCTTGCTTGATGAGTTGTTGAGCGGAGGCTCGGACGCCGAAGAAGGCCCCCCACATGGAAACATCAATCGTCCGCTTGAAACCTTCCATCTTGGCATCGACCATGTTCTCGCGATCGCTATAGGCCGCGTTCGACACATACCCGTCGAGTGAACCCATCTGCTTCGCGAAGTCGGCAACCATCCCTTCGACAGCGGATTGATCGGCCACATCGCACTGGTGCAGTGATGCCTTTCGTCCCAGCTTGCGGATCTCGGCGGCAACTTCTTCCGCTTCGCCGGCATGCGACCGGAAGTTGATCCCGATGTTCGCCCCGGCTTCGGCCATCTCCAATGCACAACCGCGTCCAATGCCCCGCGAGGCCCCGGTGATGAGGATATTTTTGCCCGTCAGATCCATGTCTCGCCCTGTCCGTTTCCAAATCCACAATTGCACCGACACCGGAGGCCGGGGTCGTACAGGCGAAGAATACCAGTCTGCGGATGGTCAAACAAACGTTGCGGAGAACTCTACCGCACCGGGTGTAGGAACGGATTTCGGTTGTGTGGAATTCATGTGGTTTTCCAGTAGTGGTCCCACTGGTGGCTGTCGGCCAGGCTGCACAGGCCGGC
>JAYWHX010000103.1:0-44673 GCA_043777375.1 Planctomycetota bacterium
CGGGAAGTTGTCAAACATCCATCGTGCTTGACCACGTGACCAAAGTCACGAACGTTTCCCGGCTCGACCTCCACTGTTCTTCATAGGTTCACCCCGTCAGACCGAGCATGGCGTGCCATTGACAGTCACTCCACGAAGATGCCGGGCCGAGGAGAGACTGCGGATTCGAACAGATTCTCCCGCGTGACACCCCCGACTTACGTCGGGGGCTCGCTGGTAAGAGTCCTCGGTCCCAAGCCGGAGCTTGGACACGAGGGAAAAAGATGAGGGCCGCAGTCTGGGCCACCACGCCGCGCTGGAGCGGCGGGGTGGCAGCGGTTGGCTGGCTTGGCAGCCTACCGGTGTGCCTTGGCACAAGACGTAGGCTGTGATTAACCTGTCTTGGCCAAGACCTCCTTCGGCTCCCCAGCCTCGAGCGCCCAATGCGGCCAACGGGGCCAACGGGGCCTCCCGACGTGGAAAGCACAAAGCTCATGAAACTCTTTCTCCTCGCCTTGTTCTCGCTCGTCCTGCTTCCGCTGGCTCATGCGGAAGAACGGGGGACGTTGATCTTCGAAGACGACTTTGAGCGGAGTGAGTCTCAGGAGGCGACAGACGAAATCGGCAAGGATTGGAACTCGAACAGCAAAGCCCGAGCCAAGGGCCACAAGCAAGTCGACCTCAAGGACGGGGCCATGTTCATCAAGTTGCACGCCGAGGCTGACCACGCTGTCTCCGTGACGCATGCGGCGTTGTTTCGGGACGGCAGCGTGGAGATGCGTTTCATGCTGGAGAATGATCAGGATTCGCTGGGGCTCGATTTCGCCGATCAGAAACTGAAGGAAGTCCATGCCGGACACCTCTTCAAGGTCGAATTCAAAGCGAAATCTGTCTCCATCAATGACATGAAGACCGGCAACATGAACCTGAAATACTATGATTCGAAGAAGGCGGGGACCTTGACCGCCGAGCAAAAATCAAAGATCGCCACGACCGTAAAACGCTTCCCCACGAAGATCGAGGTGGGCCAATGGCACACACTGGTCGTCACCATCACGGGCGACACCGTCACGGCAAGTGTCGATGGCCAAGAAACTGGCCGCTTCACATCAGTGGGGTTTGACCACCCGTCCAAGCGGATGCTGCGAATCGCAGTTCCCAAGTGCGCTGTGGTCGATGACGTGAAGATTTGGGCGAAGAGTCCAGCTGTGGAATAACGTGATTGGCCAACCGGGTAGCGAGGGCGGATGATTGCAACTCGTTCCTAACCCGGAGCTTGGGAACGGGGTGGCAAAGGCCCGGTGATCCAAAAGCCGCTCGTTTTCGTTATCCTTGGGGTATTGCTGCAATTTCATTCCCGAGGGAACCATGAACCAGCTGGACCCAACGTGTCCCAAGTGTGGCAGCCCGATGGAACTGGGATATATCCCGGACTATGCACACGGAGCGGTTTTATTGGGGCGTTGGATCCGCGGTCGTCCCAAACCGGGATTTTTGTCGTCCTTAGATCGACTCCGCATTTGGCCACCGAGCGCACGAACCGTCCCGATCGGCGTCTATCGCTGCCAATCGTGTGGCTACCTCGAGTTCTATGCTCGGGAAGAGTTTCTTCCGAAGTGAGAGTGGCTTCAGGCTTAGTCCCAAGCTCTTAGCCGGGTCTGGTGCCACTGCTGGCTTGCCCAGCAGTGCGGGCTGGTGAGAGCGGCAGGCGGGCGACTGTCGCTCTCGAAATCTCGTCCAGCCCTCGCTGCCGATCTGTCGGTTTCAGCTGGGTATGAACTCAGTCCCCGTTCAATATCCAACGTCGACGAGAGTTTCAGACAGCCTTCGCTTGTGGAGTCTCGATCCGCGTGCAGCGGCCAATCTCGCGCACAGCTTGTCTCAGGCGATTCGAGTTTTCGACAATCGCCAGACGCAGGTAGCCTTCGCCTTCTTCCCCGAATCCGCGTCCGGGGCTGACGGCCACACCGCCTTCTTCGAGCAGCTTCATCGAGAAGTTGATCGAACCCATGCTTTGGAATTGCTCGGGGATTTTGGCCCACACGAACATCCCGGCGCGGGGCTTTTCAATTTCCCAGCCCAAGCGGGTCAAGCCATCGCACAGCACATCGCGGCGGCCCTGGTACTCCTTGGCCATTGCGGTGACGGCGTCATCACAGTGACGCATGGCGATGATCGCTGCGATTTGGATCGCCTGGAAAATCCCATAGTCGTAGTAGCCCTTGATCGTGTGCAGGGCGCGAATCATTTCGGAATTGCCGCAGCAGAAGCCGACTCGCCAGCCCGCCATGCTGTAGCTCTTGCTCATCGTGGTGAACTCGACGCCCACATCCAGAGCGCCCGGCGAGGCCAGGAAGCTGGGAGCCTTGTATCCGTCGTAGCAAATGTCGGCGTAGGCAAAGTCGCTAATGACCAGGAAGCCGTACTTCTTGGCCAACTTCACAAGGTCGTCCCAGAAGCTTTGATCGATGACAGTCGACGACGGGTTATGCGGGAAGTTGGCAATGACCAGCTTCGGACGTGGGTAGAGATGCTCGCAGGTGTAGGCAATGTTCGAGAGGAACGCCTGCGGATTCCGCACGTCGAGATGAATGACGTTCCCGCCGGCCATGACCACGGCGTATGTGTGAATCGGAAATGTCGGCGAAGGGGAAATCGCGGTATCACCGGGTCCCATCAGGGCCAGGCACATGTGGCTGAACCCCTCCTTGGAACCGATGGTGGCAATGACCTGCTTTTCGGGATCGAGCTTCACACCGTATTTGCGGTCGTAGCGGATTGCCACTTCCTTGCGGAGATTCCCAATCCCATTGGCGACCGAGTAGCGGTGATTCTTCGGATCAGCCAGTGCTTCGGCCAGCTTGTCTTGAACAATCTGCTCGGGCGGATCGGTGGGATTGCCCATGCCGAGGTCGATGACATCGATCCCGAGTTTTCGCTTCTCGTATTTGACTTTGTTGATCTTGGCGAACAAATACGGAGGCAGCCGACGCATCCGCTCCGCGACCGGGATCGAAAAGGGGTTGTCGGCAAACGGGACTTCTGATTCGTTACGCATGACAGGTGCCTGGGGACCGGGGCTAACTCGTTCGAAGATGAGGCCAAGACACGACTTGGCGGGGAACGGTTCGCACACGACTGGGGAATTGTAGGCAATACCCCGTTGGCAATCGACATCGGTCCTGCCGGTTCTTCCTCTTCAGACAAGAGTTCCGGTTTTGAGGAGTTTGCGGGGGGTTCTGGCCGACTGCCCGCAAAGTCCGATGATCTCCCTGGGAAAGCAGCGGGCAGGCTGGGGGATTGGTCTTTCATGTCCAGCCCAAGCCGTTCGTCTCACTCTCGGGCGGCTTGTCATGCTGTCTGCGGTTCCATCGGTTTGACGGACTGTCCGACTCCATATTTTCTTGCGGTCGAGCGACCGGTGTGGTGGAGTTCGAAATGGTGAGGTAGGAGGTGGTCGAGTGAGCTGTGTTTGCATTCGAGTTTGTACAGGGCGAGATGTTCACCGATCTCTGGCTGTAACGTATCTCATCCATGAATGGTCGGCAGGGAGGCAGGTCGATTGAAAGCCAAAGGTCAAGGCTCCTTGGCAATCACGAGTATCGGGTACTGAGAATCAAAGAGGAATGAGCCCGGCCGAAAAAAAACAGAGGTACTATGAGGGAGAACGACTCCTGGCGCGTAGCCGAAGAAATCGACTCGCTGGAAATTGCGATGCCGAAATCCCTCGAAGAAACCATAGCCCTCCGCGTTGTCGCAGATGATGACACCGCATTCGCTGAGAATTTGACAAGCGATCTCAATCATCTCAAAACGCCAAAAACCATCGATGATCACAATGTCGAATTTGGGATTGGCGAGCTGGCCGAGTGTTCGCTGAATCTCATCCACGCAGGCCGTTGGGTTTTCGCCGGGAACTTTGTGCAACTGCACATTCGAAGGGACTCTGGCAGTCAGTTCTTTCAACCACCCGGCATCGGCTTCAAACGCAAAGACACTTTTTGCTCGCTGAGCCCACCACAATGTCGATTGGCCAGCACCAAATTCCAACACAGTTTTATCAGAGTACGAGCGGCTTTTCAGGAAATCGATACTCGGGTAAGTATACCAGGGGAGTGGATCTCCGGATTTCGAAACCGCCATCATTTTAAAGGAGCTTTTGAAATGCCCTGTTCGCCAGCTGAACAGGATGGGAGTCAGAAATGCGGTACAGGTGCTTCTGATTAAGTTCGAAAGCCAACGGGGCAACCATTTCTTGAATGGGCTGAACGCATCCTGAATCCAGGTTTGTGTCATGAGAAGTCGGAATCGTTTTCCATCAATGCCGATTTCTCGGATTGAACTCTGATTGTTCGGTCACGAATATTTGGGGTCCACAATGAGATTTTTTTAGCCGCTTGCGTAAACGGTTGTCAAGGAGAATATGGAGCTGCCTCGATTCGGATTGCTTGTGCGTGGTCGAAACACAGAGCGAGCTGAGATGCGGATGGGCAACAACTCCAGCAGCGATCAATTCAGAAAAAGAGCCCAGCCCCCGTGCACGGGGGCTGGGCCTGTAAACTCGTCCTACGAGAACCCATGTTCTCGCATTGAGGGGGCCGTCCTTGACGGTCCGCCGACAATCAGTCAGACGGTCCCACCTCGTTGGTTACTCGAATCAGACACAGGACCACCTCCTTTCTCGTTTGACACCCCGAATCGCACCGGCTGGCCGGTCTGCGGGTCTCGGGCCGATAGTCCAGTCGTGCTGCGTTGGACACGACACGCACCCGTATTATTCCCATCAGCCGACTTGGGACAATCCCAATTTCTCGTCGAACCGACTAGATTTTTGTAGGGCGGGGGGATGACACCACTTTTGCCCTGAAGTTCGGCAGAGATTGCGGGCTATTTGCCAACTGGCCAGCTTCGCAATCCGTCAGAACCCGACTGCGAATTGGCCGCCGCTCGATGGGTGTTGTCACATTTCGTAGCACGATCGTTGCGACCCTCTTCGTTCCCTTCGTTGGCTGTTGTTCAGATCCTCTTCGCTTTCAAACCAGTCAAAAAAGATTTTGAACAGCGCCAACGAAGGGGACGAAGGGAGGCTGCAGGCTGAAATTGAGAGCAGTCAGGGACAAGACAGAGCGATTGAAGTGCGACATTTGGTGAGAGATCGCCCGAGACGGATGCATCGCAATTCGGTCTGGCCCTTGCAATTCCCTTGCGATCCTTAAAAATCCAGCCCCCCAGCTGGCCCAGCTGTTCGCTGACGGATGGGGGTGAAGGAGAAGGTCTGCATGGCTGCCCGCAATTCCGCCCACGGCTCTGGTGAGAAGCCAGTCGATGAGATTCAGTTCGTCTCCATCAGCGATGAGACGCGGCGGAGATATCTCAACTATGCGATGTCGGTCATCATGTCGCGGGCACTGCCCGATGTACGGGATGGATTGAAGCCGGTCCAGAGACGCATCATGTATGCGATGTACGAAGATCTCGGTCTGACTCCGGATGCAAAATACACTAAGTGCGCCAAGATCACCGGCCAGACCACAGGTAACTACCACCCGCATGGTACTGTCTCGGTGTATGACGCCCTCGTCCGGATGGCGCAATCGTTTTCCCTGCGAGAACCGCTGGTCAATGGGCAAGGGAACTTCGGCTCCATCATCGGGCTCCCCCCCGCTGCGGAAAGATATACCGAAGCCAAGCTGACCAAGGTCGCCGATCAGCTGATGAATGAGCTGCGATACAAGACGGTCGATATGCGGGCGACTTACGACGCGACGCGGGAAGAGCCAGTCGTGCTTCCCGCACGATTCCCGAACATCCTGGTCAACGGAGCGTCAGGCATTGCGGTTGGCATGGCGACGAATATGCCGCCGCACAATCTCAGCGAGACCATTAAGGCCGCCGTCTATTTGATTGACGAGCCGGAGGCGAGTACCGCCCAAGTGATGATGAAACTTCGCGGGCCGGACTTCCCACTGGGGGGCCGAATTGTCACCGACCGTTTGGAGCTGCGAACGATCTACGAAGAGGGTCGCGGGACGATCAAGGTGCGCGGCGAGTGGGCACTCGATAAGGAGAAGGGTAAGGAAATCCCGCACCGGATCGTCATTCACACCATTCCATATGGCGTCGAAACCGGCCCGTTGATGAGTTCGCTCGGCGAGATTCGCGACTCCCGCAAGCTCCCCCAGCTGGTCGATGTCGCGGACGAGTCGGACGACGAACACGGTCTGCGAATCGTGATCGAAATCAAGAGCGGAGCCGATCCCGAATCGGTCATGGCGTACCTGTTCAAGCATACGCGGCTGGAAGACAACTTTGCGTATAACGCGACGTGCCTGGTCCCAGATGAACAAGGCGTCCTCGGCCCCAAACGCTGTGGGCTGATTGAAATCCTCAAGCACTTCTTGAGCTTCCGCTTCGTCACTGTGCGTCGGCGGTATGAGTTCCTGCTCGCTCAACTTGAGAAGCGGATTCATATCCTCAAAGGCTTCGCGATCATTTTCGATGGCCTCGACAAGGCGATCAAAATCATCCGGGCCAGCGACGGCAAATCCGACGCAGCTGAGAAGCTGATGAAGGCGTTTCCGCTCGACAGGGAGCAGACCGATGCGATCCTCGAACTCCAGCTATACCGCATCTCTCAACTCGAAATCGGCCGCATCCGGCAAGAGCTGCACGAGAAGGAGACCGAGGCCAAACGCATCCGCAAGATCCTTGCCAGTGACAAGCTGCTGTGGGGCGAGGTCCGCAAGGAACTGGAACAGCTGGGCGAGGAACTGGGCGGAAAACGCCGGACCGCGCTAGGGTCATCCGAGGAGATCAGCGAGTTCGATCCGCAGGCTTACATCGTTCGCGAGAACACGCACATCGTGCTGTCGACCGAAGGCTGGGTTCGCCGCATCGGAAAAATCTCCACGCTCGACAAACTCAGGATGCGCGAGGGGGATCAGCTGTTGACGGTGCTACCGTGTAGCACACTCGACAATGCGATTTTCTTTTCCAGCGATGGAACCGCTTACACGCTGCCCGCTGAGCAGATTCCGGCCAGCACGGGATATGGCGAGCCGTTGTCGAAGCACATTCGGATGACCGACGGGGCGAGCCTGTTTGCCGCGTTGAGTACGGACACTCGGTTTACTCCACCCGATACAGAAGTCGACGACCAGCCCGCACCGGCCCCTTACTTGCTGGTGGTGACTGCGAGTGGGCAAGTCATGCGTCTGTCTCTCTCAACGTTCCGCTTGCCTTCAACGAAGGCGGGCCGGCGCTATTGCCGCCTAGTCGACAATGACAAGGTCGTGCATGTCGAACTGGTCGAAGAGACCGATACGATCTTCTTGATCTCGCGAGATGCCCGGTTGATTCACTTCTCCGTCACCGATGTTCCGGTGCTCTCCGGAGCCGGGAAGGGCGTACGCGGTATCAAGCTGGATGCGGGGGACGTACTGCTCGGAGCGCAGAAGATGTCACGGCCATCCGACACACTAAAAGTCATCAACGACAACGACAAACCGATGAGTTTCGGCCAGATGAAGTACACAGTGACAGGTCGAGGTGGCAAGGGGGTCAAGGTGGCCCATCGCTCGACAATCAAGTCGATCGTGAAGCCAGATTTGATCCTGCCGGATTGGGGACAGGTGGAAGGGTAACAGCGAGCGGTACATGTCAGTCAACCGCGGATTGGCGTTTTCAAGCTCGAAAACGGCGTGTGGTGACTTGCGAGTGACTCGACAGACTGAAGTCTGTCGCTTGCTGGAACCTGATCCCCAGAGAGAAGGCTGACCCGTGATCGAGTGGCTCCAACAACTGGTCGCCCAATCTCCCGAGACCGGATGGCTGGTCGTGGGGAGTGTCGTCACTGCTGCTGTCTGCGGTGCGCTGACTCGACCAGCGATGGAGGCCTGCGATCTCTCCGTGGGTCGCTGGCCCGCGATCATGACTCTGGTCGGTTTACTGGTCGGGGCGGCATTGGCGTTCTCGATGTACGAGTTGCAGTGCCAGAAGACCCCGGTAGTCCTCCCCAGTGCCAAGTGGCAGGACATGCGGATTGTGTATCACGCGGTCTGCCTGGGGCTGTTGCTGGTGATTACGGCGACCGATTTGGCATCGCTGTACATCCCGAACTTCGTCGTCAATCTGGGAATTGTGATAGGCATCTCGGCGGCGACGTTTTCGGGAGAACTCCAGACCGAGCATCTGTGGGTCGACTGGAACGAAGAGATTGCGCAGATTCGCGGTCCGTATATTCCTGAGTGGATCAAGCTGCACCAGCACTGGCATGGGCTGGCCTGGAGTGTGTCGGGTGCGGTGGTCGGAGCCGGGCTGACGGCGGTGATTCGTAAGATTGCGGAGTTCGTGCTTGGTCGTCCCGCGATGGGATCCGGAGATGTGACCCTGATGGCGATGATCGGAGCCTTTCTGGGGTGGCAGCCGACAGTCATTGCGTTCTTCATCGCTCCGCTGCTGGCCCTCGTTCTCGGCCCGCTGGCCCGCCGCATCTCTCGCGAGTCCGCAGTGCCCTATGGTCCGTTCCTCGCACTCGCTGCCATTCTGGTGATGTTCACATGGCGTTGGATTTGGATGTTCGAGATCGATATCTCCACCTTTGGCTCAGGCACCCTCGCCGACCGCGCGACATCGTTTGCGGTCCGTCGGCTGTTTGGCGACTGGGTGTTGTTGGCGGGGCTGTGTGTCGTGGCCGTTGGTGGGACAACGGGGTTGATGACGCTCGTGCGACTCTTCTGGTCACTACCCATTTCGCGTGAGCAGGTGGAGCCGGAGAAGATTGCTTCGCAGGGTGCAGTTGCTTCCGGTGTCGAACCGAGACCCGAGTTGGATCACTCACCTAGCGATTCATTGTGAGCGTCCCGAACAGCCTGGCGGCCAGATTTAATGACACCCAGGAGAACGCCCCACTTCCAGCCCCCTGCGCCAGCAAGGGCCGCGTGACTGGGCATTCATCATTTGGGCTGTGAGTCGACCTGCTGACTCCAGGCGATTCAATCAGTGAGACTGATTTCTTTGCTGAGAAAAAAGTGACAAACGAAGCCCGCTTGCTGCGCAAACCGAGGTTTCTGGTACGCAGCCCTTGCTGGCGCGGCGGGCTAGACGATTGTGGGGTGACCGCTCACGCTGGCACGTCCCACAGAGATACCACACACTGAGGTCATTCTTCGTGCCCCCGTGTGTGAGCTGACTCCATGTCGATTTCGTCGTCCCGCCCCATTGTTGTTGGCCTTGGCGAAGCCCTGTGGGACATCTTTGGCGACACGCGCAAGCCCGGCGGAGCGACGGCAAACATCGCGTACCATGCCGCTCAGCTGGGAGCGCACGGGGTGATTGCGAGTCGATTCGGGACCGATGAGTTGGGTGCCGAATTGGCGAGGTACTTTGATTCGAAGGGGATCGACACCTCGTATTTGCAGTACGACCCGACTCATGGAACCGGACGAGTGCTGGTCGACACCAGCGATCCGGGGCACCCGACTTACATCATTCAAGAGGATGTCTCCTTCGATTATCTCGCACCTCAAGCGGACTTTCTCCAGCTGGCCGACCAGGCCGCAGCGGTCTGCTTTGGGACGCTGGCCCAGCGGTCGCCGGTCTCTCGCGAGGCGGTGCAGCAATTCATCCGGCGCACACGCGGGCTGGGGGTGTTCGACGTGAATCTGCGTCAACACTTCTACGACCGGCAGTCGCTCGATCTCTCGTTTCAGCACGCGGGGATTGTGAAGCTGAACCTCGACGAGATGCCGATTGTGGCGGGCGAACTGGGGCTGGCGGGCGGGTCGGAGCAGGCATTCGCGGATGCAGCGAGAAAGCAGTATCCCATTGAAACCGTGATCATCACTCGGGCCGAGCACGGCTGCTTCGTCGCCTCGGGAAGCGAGGTCGTCGACCTGCCGGGCGAAGTGGTAACAGTGGTCGACGCTGTCGGGTCAGGCGATGCGTTTACCGCAGCTTTCATCATGCTCACCCTCGAAGGGCAGCCATTGGCAGTGAAGGCCAAGTTTGCCAATCGTGTCGGTGGTCTGGTCGCCACCAAGGCGGGAGCTATGCCCGAAGTGCAGGCGGAGTATGCAAAGCTGCGGCGTGAATTCGGCGTTTAGAATTCGGGCCGAACGTGTGTCGTGGAGCGACATCGCCAAGCATCTACTTCCGGAGTGATACTTCGACTCGCGTCCCCACGGGCAAATCGGGCCACAGCTCACCTGTCTGCTCGACGTGTACGGTAATCAGGCTTTCCTCGCCATGCGAATTCAGATCGGTCGGGATCGCCTGCGGTGCGATGCGGTCAATGCGGCCCGTTCGTTTGGCACCACCAGGGAATGCGATGTCGACTTCTTGGGCGACTTCCAACCCGGAGATGCGAGACGAAGGAACTTCGACTCGCAGAAAGCGGCGAGCATCGTCCAATAATTCCACGATCGTTTGTCCCGGCTGGACGTGGTCGCCGACATGTACGCGATATACCCCGACCTTACCCACAGCTGTGGAGGGAACAGTTAATTCAGTACGACGCCCTTCGATCCGCTCCAGTGAGGCTTTGGAACGTGCCAGCGCGGCTTCGGCGGAATCGACTCCCGCTTTACGGCGAACGGTCGCAGGAAGCGAGGTCTTGATCCCTTCGAGCCGCTTCAACTGTTGCTCACAAATCTCAACCTGCGCCTCAGACACATCGGCGGCGTTGTTGACGGTTTCCAGCTTCAAAGTAGTCGTCATTCGTTCGACTTCGGGCATGCCGTTCTCAACGACAAATTCTTTGAACAGACTGTCGGCATCGTTCAAAGCCGCCGTCTGATTCGTCGCCAGAATGTCCGTCAGCATGCTGCGTTCCAGCTCGAAGTCATACTTCTCTTTCAGGTAGCTCGCGGATCGCAGCTGGTAGTCGACGATTCGCTGATCAATCTCGTTGGTGCGCCATTGCAGGTCGAGGTCCGCATCGGCGAGACATTGTTGCAGATGGACCTCGCTGTGCGCGACTTCATCCTTCTGAATCACGATTTCCTGGAGCAGCTGGCCGTCGGTGAGGCTCAGCAGCGGTTCGCCGATGGTGATCCGCTCGCCTTCGTTCTTGACGAGCATCGCCACTCGACCAGGATGCTCGGCAGTCACAGGAGTGGTATGAGCTTCCAAGTAGGCAACGAACCGTACGTCTCCGTGGCGCTCGATCCAGACTGCAGCTCCGGCTCCCGCGAGCAGTGATGCGAAGCAGATTGCCAGCGTCTTGAGTGGATTGGGAGCCGTCGTACCACGAACGGATACGGATTCAGGCGATGGATTGGTGATGACCGACATGTGGAGTTTGCCCCATCAATGAAGTCCGGCAGATTGAGCCGAACCGGTGTCCCGTTTAATCGACCGAGTCCATAAACCATGAACCGGGTCGTCGAGAGAACGCCGTCTCTCATGGAGATCGACAGTCATACCGTGGAAAGGCGACCCACACGCCGGGACCATCTCCAGTTCGTACTGAGAGGAGTTACCCCTTACCACATCACCGGCACGCCCCAGAAATCTTGCCGAACCGGAAAAGTCGGTCGGGGCAAGCTGACGCTTCCTGAACGGCATTTCACAAGGACTCTCTGGCGATCAATCTGGAGTACGCACTCCGCACAACATTGACTCCACATCCCCCCTTCGCAACCTTCGCTTGTTTCTGTTTAAATCCGATACGCCCATCAATCTCTGATGAAGGGCTTTGAACAGAAGGGAGCGAAGGAAACGACTATGAATACTGATTGATCTCAAGAGGATGATGTCATACTCGAATCGGAAGTGAGCGACGATCTGTAGGCCAGTGCGGCGATCCGTATCCATGTCATGAGGTCTGCACCCGTCCAACTCGACTTGCCGTCACGACTCGCGGAGGGGATGATGAATACCCCTCTTCGTGACTTGCTCTTATTCCAGCGAACGTTCACTCCGATCACTCACAGGGAGTCTCCTTGAGTTCTAGCATCCCCTATCCGACAGAGGTGATCTCTCTCATTTTACAGCGAGTATCCGAAGGAGATGCGCCCGCTGCTGCTGAGCTATTGCCGTTGGTCTACGAGGAGCTGCGCCGCCTCGCGGGCGCGCGGATGCGGAACGAGGCGATCGAGCACACGCTTCAGCCGACGGCCTTGGTGCACGAAGCATACCTGCGTCTGGTCGGTTCGCAGCCGCAGGGCTGGGAGAATCGAGGTCACTTCTTCGGGGCTGCAGCCGAGGCCATGCGTCGCATCTTGATTGACCATGCTCGCCAGCGTGGTCGCATGAAACGGGGCGGCGATTTGGAGCGAGTGCCCCTGGCCGATCCGCTCGACAACTCGGGGTATGACCCGGATGAGTTGCTCGCTGTTCACGAAGCCTTGGAGGAGTTCGAACGCTTGATGCCCGACAAGGCCGCCCTTGTGAAGCTGCGATACTTTGCAGGTCTGGACGAGGCGACCGCCGCCGAGTCGCTGGGGATTTCTCGAGCGACGGCTTCCCGCTGGTGGGTCTTTGCGCGGGCGTGGTTGTACGACCGCTTACGAACTCAGGGAGAATGAAGGCCATACGTTTCTAAGGCTGTCCCTCCGGGATCAGCCGCTCGTTGGACAGGAGACAGCCACGATCTATAGTGGTCTTCAGGGAATTCCCGGGTGCGAGGGCTGTGTGATGACATCTGCTGCGACTATTCTTCCGGAGGAATCTGACTGGTCGCGTCGACTCGATCTCGTCTTGGAGATGGTCCGCGAGATGAGTGAGCAGACCGATCCTCAGCGAATGGTGAAACTTTACGGAGAGCGAAACAAGCAGCTGGTCGATGTGGATGGACTGCTGGGGCTCAGTCGTCGCGGTTTGGGGCCGGGCGAGTATCGCATCACACGGTCTCGGGCGTGGGAGCAGGATGTCAATCCGTGGAAAGACCCCCACAAGCTCCCGCAATATCGCGGCGGTTTGCTAGCGAAGCTGATCTACGGCGATCACCCGGTCGTCATTGATGACCTGCAACCGGCTGAGGATGACCCAGCAATTGAGCATCTACGAGGCTTTCGATCCTTAGTCGCGATCCCCAACTTCGATGGGGGCAAAGCACTCAATATGGTCGTCCTGCTTAAGCATGAGACTCACGGGTTCGAGCGAGAACATCTGCCGGATATTGTCTTACGAAGCAATTTGTTCGGGCGAGCGACACAGAATCTCGTCCTGGCCGCAGAACTGCGAGCTGCATACGTAGAGGTCGACCGCGAGTTGAAAGCTGTCGCAGAAATCCAGCGAGGTTTGCTCCCGCTGGAGTTGCCGAACATTCCGAGACTCGAACTCGCTGCGTCGTATCAAACGGCTCGACGGGCTGGAGGAGACTATTACGACTTCTTCCCACTCAGTGATGGGCGTTGGGGGCTGTTGATCGCTGATGTTAGCGGGCATGGGACGCCCGCTGCCGTTGTGATGGCCGTCACGCATTCGCTCGCGCATTCCGTTCCGGGGTCCGCGCAGCCGCCATCGCACTTGCTGAGACACGTGAATGAGAAGCTGACACAGAAATACTCGGCGGCATCGGGGGCGTTTGTCACGGCGTTCTATGCGATCTTTGACCCGCGTACATTGCGACTCACCTACGCCACAGCGGGTCACAATCCGCCGAGGCTGAAGCGTTGCCAAGATGGCTCGCTGATCTCGATCGATTCGCCCGATGGATTTCCTCTGGGGCTCATGTCGAGTGGGGCCTATTCGGATACTGAATTTCAGTTGCAGAGCGGTGATCAGCTGGTGCTGTATACCGACGGGATCACCGAAGCGATGAATCCCGAAGGAGAGCTGTTTGGCACGACGCGGCTCGACATGATCCTGTCGAGGTGCAGCCCCGCTCAGCAGCTGCATGATGCGATCTTGCTGGCGATCGAGGGATTCTCGCGTGGACGAGCTGCAGATGATGATCGGACGCTGGTGATTGCGAGGGTCAAGTGACGACCGGTGGACACGTCGATCAGCCGTCGTGGCAGACCGACAACGACGTGTTAAGCGGGTGCTCAGGCTCGCCAGATCGAAACGAAATAGCAATACTCCGCGTGTCCCGTCACTCCCCCAGACTAGGAACGCCCAATGAGTTGGAGCCAGTTGTTTCGCCGCAAGTCGATCGAGACCTTGGTCGGAGAGATGCACGCCGAGAAGCGGCTGCACCGGGTGCTGGGGCCAGTCTCGCTCACATCACTCGGCGTGGGCGCAATTATCGGCGCCGGCATATTTGCCATGACAGGGCGAGTGGCAGCTCAGGATGCGGGGCCAGCTGTCATGCTGTCCTTTGTGGTGGCGGGGGTCGCGTGTGCGCTGGCGGCACTGTGTTACTCCGAGTTTGCGGCGATGGTTCCTGTGGCGGGGAGCGCGTACACGTACACCTACGCGACGCTCGGGGAACTGGCGGCGTGGATCATCGGGTGGGATTTGATCCTGGAATACTCGATGTCGTGTGCCACGGTTGCGGCGGCGTGGACGCACTACTTTAATGAGTTCTTAATCGTGACCATCGGCAGGCAACTTCCTGTTCAAATCACCTCCGACCCCTTCTCAGTCGTCAAGGTTAACGGAGAGATCGTTCAAACGTTCGTCAACCTCCCAGCGATGCTGATCATCGGATTGGTGACGTACATCCTGGTGATTGGGATTCGTGAAAGCGCGGTGACGAATACCATCCTCGTGATCGTGAAGCTGGCGGTGGTGCTGCTCGTGATCGGTCTGGGGATTGGGTACATCAATACCGACAACTACACGAAGATTCCTGTCGAGAAACGAAACTACTCGGTGGCTGCTGACTTTCTTGAAAGCCATCCCGAGATTGCCAAGACTCTCCCGCCCGGAGCCATGACGCCGTACACCACTGGGGAGAATTTGCTCGAGCAGTATCCCGAGCAGTTCAGACCGCTCAGTGCCCTTGAGAAATCCACTCTCAAGGACCTCAAGAGCGACGACGGAAAGATTGGAATGATTGGCGTCCTGGGCCTGAAGGACAAGATGGAATCGATCGATAACAAATACCGCAGCCCGTTTATGCCCTATGGATTTTCGGGAGTGATGGTCGGGGCAGCGCTGGTCTTCTTCGCGTATATCGGATTCGATTCGATCTCGACGCATTCGGAAGAGGCGATTAATCCGCAGCGCGATGTGCCGCTAGCGATTCTCGTGTCGCTGACCCTCTGTACGGTGTTGTACATTCTCGTCTCAGCTGTCATTACGGGGATGGAACCGTACCATGCCATCGACACCAAGGCCGCCATCGCCTCGGCGTTCCGCAAACAGGCGGTTCAGCAACAGAGTCCAGTATTGAAGTTTGCGACTGCGCTCATCTCGACCGGAGCCTTGGCGGGAATGACGAGCGTGCTGCTCGTCACATTCCTGAGTCAGGCCCGCGTATTTCTGGCGATGGCCCGCGATGGACTGCTGCCCAAGAGCATCTTCTCCGTCGTGCACGAGAAGTACCGCACACCGCACCGGTCGACCATTCTGACCGGTGTTTTCATCATGCTGGCTGCGGGGTTCATGCCGATGGATTTGCTGGGCGAGATGGTGAGCATTGGCACCCTGATGGCGTTCGCCTTGGTGTGTGCTTCGGTGCTGCTGTTGCGGGTGAGGCGACCCGAGGTGGCTCGCCCGTTCCGCTGTCCAGCTGTGTGGGTCGTGGCTCCGCTGGGAGTGCTGGCGAACGTGCTAATGATGCTGTTCCTCCCCATGGGGACCTGGATTCGGCTGTTCGTCTGGCTCGCGCTCGGGATGGTGTTCTACTTCGCGTATGGAGCGAAGCACAGCACATTGCGGGCGAATGAGGAGCTGGCGAAGAGTGAGTAGCCCAAGAGTTGCCGAGTCCCGGCAACACTCACGCCCATGATTGGCAGGCCAGATGGATCGACTCCGAGAGTTCTCTCTGAATGTTCTTATGGGAGTCGGACTCTTCTTCCCGGCTCTAAGCGTGACGACTCTGGCTGTCTCTCTGTTCACTCGTTGGCAAACTGGACAGCAATCATCGGCGGTTCTCATTCCCGTGATCGGTCCTGCACTCCTGACCGTTTTGATCTTGGTTTCGGGCCGTTCGCTGTGGTTCATCCCTGTGGTATGGCTCGCCGATCCGGGGACTTGGATCATGCCAGTTCTTCTTCGGGTCATCAGAGAACATTGGAAGAGTCTTCCGAAAATGTAGAAACGGCCCCGCCACCCATGATTTAGGACTCACTCGCCAATAAAAATAGGACGGGCAAATGTGCCCGTCCTACGCGTTGCGTTCGGTTCGCGTTTTCTCGGCAGACTCACGTCTGCCGCTCGCTTTACAGCATCCCGACTTCGACGTGCGACTCGTACTCGATGTCGTATTTCTTCATCTTCTTGTAAAGCGTGGTGCGGTTAATCCCGAGGAGACGGGCGGTTTCCTGGCGGTTCCAACCGTTCGTCTCCAGAGCTTCGATGATGATCTGGCGTTCGGGATTCGCGAGGGCGGTCTTCAGGTTCCCACCAATCAGCCGGTTCACCGCACCGGAGATATCGACTTGATCCCGACGCAGAGGTTCTGGCAACTCGGCAGCTGTGATGTATTCACTCTTCGAGAGGACCACAGCTCTCTCGACCACGTTGACCAGTTCTCGCACGTTGCCTGGCCATGAGTACCGCTGCATCAGTTGCAGAGCGTCATCATCGAAGCCCTTGACTCGTTTACCGTTCTGGTCGTTGAAGTCTTGCAGGTAATGTTCCAGCAACAGCGGGATGTCCCCGATGCGTTCCCGGAGGGGAGGTTGGGTGATGGAGATCACATTGATACGGTAGTACAAGTCCTGTCGGAACTCGCCGCGACGGACCCGCTCTTCGAGGTTGTCATTAGTCGCCAGCACCAGTCGCACGTCGACCTTGTGCGTCTTCGTTCCGCCGACAGCTTCGAACTCGCGGTCTTGCAGCACTCGCAACAGTTTGACTTGCAGGCTCGGCGAAGCTGTCCCGATTTCGTCGAGGAACAGCGTGCCGCCATCGGCTTGGAGGAACTTGCCGGGCTTGTCGTGCGTGGCCCCGGTGAAGGCCCCCGCCACGTGTCCGAACAGTTCACTTTCCAGCAGTGAATCGGGCAGGGCACCACAGGCGACTTCGATGAATGGCTTTTCGCGGCGGCTGCTCAACTGATGAATTGAGCGGGCGGTGATGGTCTTCCCGGTCCCGTTCTCACCGAGGATCAAGACGGTTGTTCGTGTATCTGAGACGCTCTCGATCAGATCGAACATCTTGGCCATCTTGTAGTCGCGGCCAATGATGTGCGACAGTCCGAACTTCTCGTCGAGTTGCTTCTTGAGCTTCTTGTTTTCTTCCACGACCTTGCGTTGCCCGAGGGCCCGCTGAATCGCGAAGTTGAGTTCGTCATCAATGACGGGTTTGGTCAGGTAATCAAAGGCTCCGAGGCGGATGGCCTCGACAGCGCTTTCAATCGTGCCGTATCCAGTCAGCAGGATGATCGATGTTTCGGGCTTGGCTTGAACGGCCCATTCCAACAGCTGAAAGCCGTCTTGATCGGGCAGATTCACGTCGCAAATGACGGCATCGAAGTTGTAGTCCTTGATTCGCTCGATCGCATCGCGACAGGTCAGCGAGGTCTCGGTGCGGTGTCCCAGGCTACGGAGGTAATCCGCCATGGCTTCGCAAATATGGCGATCATCATCAACAACCAGCAGTGAACCGTGAAAGGTCATAGGGGCCTCGTTGGCTTTTCGTGACAGACGTGTCATCCGCGATTGACGGATGCGGAGAACTGTCGGGCCAGCGGGTGACTTGAGAAACACATACCAGCTCAATGAGCCGCACAATGCTCCCCTGTCAGCCACTGGGACCGGGCAGGTCGCCAAGGCTTCAAGGTCAACGACCACGTGATGCCGAATGGCCACATGGTGTCGCAGTCCTCACGATCCGAACATCCACGACCGGATCAGAGGACTCTGCTGGGAGCAACGAGTTAAGGGGTCACCAAACCTACGACACAGGATGCAGTCAGGCAACATGTTTCTGTTGCATTTTTGCGACCAGATATCGCGATTGTACCGGGCTGGAGGGGAAGCTCGTGGCAGGGGAGGTCGTCGGTGTCTCTCGACACAGCTGACGAGAGCGGGTGACGGGATGTGACGATTGATGGATTCCTCGTGACGATTGACATCAATGCGTGGATCGTCCACAGGATGTCACGCAGAGGCGTAAAGGACGCAGAGCAAAAGTCAGACAATCTCCACTCCTCAGCGATCTCTGCGCCTCTGCGTGACATCCTCACTCCGCATATCAATGCGATTCGAAGCGAGAACCGAATTCGTTCTGTCTCGTGACCCTCTCGTCCCTACGGCATGAGGCGTTGGGGCAACATGAGGCATTTCAGAAACACAGTACACACCCCACTCGTGATGTTTATTGATCGATGCGCAAGGCAAAACGCTAAGCATTACGGACAAGCCCGTTACGGGTTCACAACGGCACGCAATTTCCTGAACAGTCTCCTACCGTTGTGGACTTCGCAGACCACTCGGCAACCGCCAGCCCCTGGGGCGAGCCAGATCTGCGGGCAAACAGCCGCGATCACATCCACTCTCAGGATGGGGAGACTCTGACACATGAATCCGATTCCAATCATCGCCGCCAGCGCGGACGCCGAGTATTTTCACCAGGTCAGCCAGATTCTCGGTGATCGCTTCGATCTCAATTGCGAAGCGACGCTCGAAGATGCCCGCCGCTCCGTCGCCCAGCTCAAGCCACCGCTGTGCATCCTCGACCTGCGACAGACCTACGACGGTGGCCATACCGCCGATCGCTGGATCGAAGAGTTCCAGGCTCGTTTCCTGGATCTCAAGCTCATCATGCTGACAGCTGCGAATTGCCCGGAGACACTGGAGCGGCGCGCGGCCTGTACTCCGATCGTGCATTTGCGAGAACCTGTGACTGCCGAGTCGATGGCTCAAGCTGTTCTAAGATGTATGCCTCAAGCCACTCCCGTGACGCCAGAGGTGGCGGTCGCGGCGCGTCCTCGTGAGATATTCGGGACGAGTGCCCTCGACGGCATGATGCGGAAGTTCGAGACCAATTCGCCTCCACTGAAGAAGATGCTGGAGGATCTCGCGATTGCCGCCTCGCACAACGTCACGATCTTGTTGATCGGCGAAACCGGGTCGGGTAAGACCTTCCTCTCCAAGCTGATTCACGAGGCGTCGCCCCGTCGAAGCGAGCCGTTCCTGAACGTCGCCTGCGGGGCACTGCCGCGCGAGCTAATCGAAGGGGATCTGTTCGGGCACATGAAGGGTTCGTTCACGAGTGCGCATGCCGACAAGGAAGGCAAGTTCGTGGCTGCGGGTCGCGGGACAGTGCTGCTCGACGAAATTGATGTTCTCGGTCTGGAGCAGCAGGTGAAGCTGCTGCGGGTCATCGAGACGGGCGAGTTCGAACCTGTCGGCTCCAACCGCACGCTGCAATCACAAGCTCGTCTAGTCGTGGCCAGTAACCTTGATCTGCAACCATTGGTCGAGCAGCTGCGGTTTCGGCCCGACTTGTACTATCGCTTGAGCATGCTGAAGTTCGAGATTCCGCCGCTTCGCAAGCGGAAGGTTGACATCATTCCGCTGGCCAAGAAGTTTATCGTCCAGTTCACCGCCAAGCATGACATTGCGGTCCATCGAATCGAAGACAGCTTGCTCGATGCGATCCTGAAATACCCGTGGCCCGGGAACGTGCGAGAGCTGGAACACGTGATTCAAAGAGCTGTGATCTACTGCCGCGATGGTGTGTTGTCAGCGGAACATCTGCCCGCACACATCCTCGCCTGCGAAGCGGGACCATCGAACGATCCGTCAGTGATGATGCCGAGTCGACTGACCTCTAGCGATGTCACCCTGGGGCGGCAAGTGGCTCTAACAGAGAGAGAGATCATCGAGCAGACGCTGTTTAAGAACAGCTTCAGCCGCACCAAGACCGCCCGCGACCTCGGAATCAGCCGCGTGACGCTCTACAACAAGATGCGGAAGTATGATTTGTTGAAGGCGGATTGAGGATCGGCAACGACTGACACTCCGCTCTGGACGTATTGTCCCCCCAGGGACACCCGACAATAGCCCACTGATTTATCGGTGGGAGAACTCAATATGCGATCCGCAGCCCCGTCAGGGGCGACAGAGTTCTACGTTGCGGAGAATGGCGATACCCTTCGCTTTGCCAATTCTGCCGTCCCTATCGGGACTGATCGGCATTGAGGCCGATTGTCCCACCGCTGAAGCGGTGGGCTATTATCAACCGTCCCTACCGGGACGAAATCATGAGTACCGAGACCGACCAGCACCTCCTCAAACGATGTTATCCGCGTAGCTGTGCGTCAAGTCTCCAAATGCCTTGAGATGCTAGAGGAGTGCAGAGCAACCTCGCATCAATAGAGCCAACAGAAATGCTCCCCCCACCCAGAAAAGGAATCTGCGACACCCTGCTTGTGCGTTGAGTTCCTCTTGAGCTTGTCGCTGTTGAGGGGTCATGTTCTGATCGATGCCGCGTTCAAGCAGGTCAACCCGGACAGATTCCAGGTAATCCCCCGCCCAATCGAGAAATGTCGGGTATAGCTTGTAGTCAAGATCAACACTGTCAACATGACCACGATCGACCCACAAAACGCGACAGGTGGCGTCTCTCAAGTCGATTGCCTGGTTACAACCGGAATCATCTTTCCCCAGAGCAAAAAAATGAGACGGCCAAGGTTTCTGGTATCGAGTCTCGACACGTAGTTCACGGTTTAACTGGATCAAGTCCTTCGCAGAGTCCCACAACTCCAAACCCGATGTGTCTCCACTTCCAGCGTATGTTGGGATTGGAAATGGAGACATCTTTTGCCGGTAGACCGGTGGTAACTTGATACCCAGTTCAGACTCGATTTGGTTTAGGTCGAACTCGGTCATCTCACAACTCCAGATACCACTGAACTACCGCAGGCAGAACCGGAAATACACCTCGGTGGCGAGTTCGAGTTCATCAATCGGGAGCCACTCGTCTTTGGTATGAGCCTGCAAGATTGAACCCGGGCCGAAGACGACCGAGGGCACACCGTAGTGGGCGATTGTTGAGGCGTGTGTTCCGTAGGGCACGCCGATCTTAGAGTGCGGGCCAGCGATTGTAGCGACCACTTCGAGCAGCTCATCGGCCAGCGGTCCGTTGGCATCGTCGCTGAGAGCCCGGCTGATGATCCACGGTGGTTGCATCTCGAAGTCGAAATCGACGCGGGGGCGGAGCCAGTCTTCCAGCTGCTGCATGACGAGTGAAGAATTCTCGCCGGGGATGCAGCGGCGGTCGATCTCGATCTCGCAGCGGTCGGGGACGACGTTCACGCTCTGCCCGCCGGTGATGCGCCCCACGCTGAGCGTCGATGGCCCGCACAGTCGATGCGGCGGGTTCACCGTGCGGACGAACTCGGCGTATTCCTCGAGCTCCTTCACGATGCGGGCCATGCGGTAGATCGCATTGATCCCGTTGCGAGGCTCAGAGCTGTGGCAGGCCCGCCCGTTGGTGACGATCCGCCAGCGAGTGGCTCCGCGATGGGCGACCACGGCGTCGAGGCTGGTCGGCTCAGCGATGATCGCCACATCGGGTTTGCGACGCAGCAGGTTCGTGTCGCCGACCTTCCAGCTCTGACACAGCGCGGCGATGCCGATTTGCGTATGCTCTTCATCGCAAGCACACGACATCACGACGTTCGCCGCTCCGGCAGGCATCTCTTTCACGAGACGGCTGAACGCGGTCAGCATGGCGGCCATTCCACCCTTGATATCGCATGACCCACGACCGTAGATCTTGCCATCGCTGATCGTCGGCGTATACGGCGGGATCGTCATGCCATCGACCGGGACCGTATCCTCGTGAGCATCGAGCATCACGGTTCGCTTTGCCCCGGGACTCTCATAGCAGGCGACGACATTCGCCCGCCCGGGTGCAATCTCCCGCCGCTCGTACTTCACACCCAGCTGGCGAAAATATCCTTCCAGGAAGTCGGACATTCCGCCTTCGAGATACTCCGGTCCGGAGACATCCCGTCCCATCGGGTTCTGGCTGGGGATGGAGATCAGTTGCTGGAGGAGGTCGAGTGGCATGAGGGAAGATCGTTGAGGGTTGAGGGTTGAGCGGAGGCTCAACATGCGGGGGCGAGGTCGTTCCTTGTTATGTCGAATCGTGGCCAGAAAGCAAGCCCGCTGCTGCGGCAAAGGACATGGGCCAAAACAAATTCGCTGCTTGCCCTGTCGGAGGTGAACAGAAGCTAACGAAGGACACGAAGGTTCGGTTTGAAGTGTCTTCGTTTCCTTCGTTGCCTTCTGTTCATCATCAATTCAGGAAGTTGGTTCAGATCAGTTCCAAACGGGTTCTGGCTCGCGGCCCTTGCTGGCGCTGCGGACTAGAATTAATGACTCACTGCGCAGCTGCGGCATGACGATTGGCTTTTGGATCACCGGCAGCGTGCATGAGGCCGGACTTTTGGTCGATGAAGATCATCACCGGATGGGCGATCGGCGACGGAGCAATTCCCAGCAGATGGCCTCGGTCGGAGAGTGTCTTGATCGCCATGTCGTTAATCTCGGCGTTGACTCGTAGTTGACCTCTCCCAACGAAGGCCGCGTTGCGGTCTGGGTTCGGGTTGAACGAATCCTGGTGGTGGTTCATCAGGAAGCGGGGAGCGGTCACCGCTTCCATCGGGGGCATGCCGAAGTCGATGTGATTGAGCAGCACGTTCAGCGTCGTCTGATCCTGGATGTCGCCGCCAGCGACGCTGATCGCGAGAACTGGCAAGCCATCTCGAAGTACGATTGTCGGCGTCAATGTGACGCGCGGACGCTTGCCGGGTTCGACACAGTTGGGGTGACCCGGCGAGGTGTTCAGGCTGCGAACGCGGTTGCCAGCGTTGACTCCTGAGGGGCCAGGAGTGTTCGTCAGCATATTACAGCTGGGCGTGGCGGCTACGACGTTGCCCCAGCGATCGGCGACAACGCAGGTGGTGGTGTCCTGCTTGGGGATCTTTTCCGATTCCGGGCCGGGAATGACATTGGAGCGCAGAGCCTGCATCTGTAATGGATCACCGGGGCGGCGATCCATCGAAGCTTTTTCCAAGTCGATCAGCGGTCGACGCAGCTGGGTGTACTGTTCGGAGAGCAACTCGGCCATGGGGACCTTCGCAAAACGCGGATCGGCGTAGTATTCATCGCGGTCCGCGTAGCCGAGCTTCATGGCCTCGGTGACGACATGAATGTAATCGCCCGACAGATGTCCCATCGATTTGAGGTCGAACCCTTCCAGTAGCCGCAGGTTCTGACAGAGCACCGGCCCTTGGGTCCACGGACCGCATTTGTAGACCGTGTAGCCGCGGTAGTTCGCCGAGACCGGGACCTCGACGAGCGTGGTGTGGGCTTCCAGATCGGGTTTCCGAAGAAACGCTCCGGTGGCGATATACCAGGCTTCTAACTCATCGGCGACATCGCCTTTGTAAAATCGATCGCGGGCAGCTGTGAGTTTCTCCTCGCGAGTTCCGGTCGCTGTGCGTTCGGCTTCGACGAGTTTTCGTAATGTCACGGCCAGATGAGGATGCCATTCCAGCGAGCCCTGGTCGAGCAGAGCCAGTGTGGGAGTCACGGCTCGCTCGAAGGAAATCGTTCCGTGGAGTTTCAGCAGTGTCACGACCAGATCGATGGCTCCGGGGACAGGTGCCGCCTGCATGCTGCCGGTCGCGGGGATCCCGTTTTGATAGAACCACTCGATCGCCGTCGGATCAAGCGGCGCAGCACCGACTCCACTGAGTGACTGCACCTGCTTGGTCGCAGCGTCATAGACCAGAACGGGCACCTCGCCGCCCATCGAGAACCACCCATAGTCGGTGACCGCCAGAGCCAGAATCGTGGTGGCCGCTGCATCAGCGGCGCGGCCCCCTTCGTTCAAGACATTCACACCCGCCGCCACGGAATCGGCATGCCCGGCGGCGACCACACCTTGGGTGCCCGATGCGTGCCAGGTAATCTCCTGGGCGAAGGTCGTTGAGCAGAGCGTGACAGCTGCCAGAAACCACGAGATCAGCGAAGTGTGATTCACGACCATGCTCCTTATGTCGGGTGCGTGGGAGGACTCCAGAAATCTGAGGAATTCTGCTACTTGGCCACATCACCCAGCAGCTTCAACAGCGTCTCGCGGATCTTGGCTTCGGAATCGGCACTGACGTAGCTTGATCGCGCTCGCCACGTTTCGTACCCGCCCCACTCATGGTGCTGAGCAGTGGGGAGATAGCCGTTGTAGCCATTGGCCAATGAGACGCAGAAGGTCGGCTTGAGCGGGCTGTCTTTTTTGATGGCCAAGCCGACTTCCACAAACGTTTCGCAAGGAGAGCTGACCACGCCGAGATCGCCGATGCGGAAGGCTTGCAGGATGACCTCGACTGTCTCGGGATACCCATCCATCAAGACGGTCTCGCGGGCATAGATCTCGCGCATCGCTGAGTACGGACCCGGACCGGCTTCCGCCAGCCACTGTTTGGCCTGTGCGAGTTGTTCAGCACTCGGCTTGCGAACGCCGAGTGAGACCTCGGCTTGAGCGGCCCGGAGCGGGACGCTGTCGTGGTACTCGATGGTCTGGTAGGCCGCAAATGCCGCCTCCGCGACACTGGCCGCGACGACGCGGATCTGTTCGCCCGGGCCTCGGGGTGGAACTCCGTCCGACCCGTAGTTCACGTTGTTGATATTTCCGCTGGTACCGTTCGACATGATCCCGACGAAGGGGGGATCGAGCTGGGTCGCTTCCAGCTTGATGGCGACCTGATTCGCGAACTCTCCAAAGTAATCCGCTGACAAGGCGGGGAGTCCACCGACGTAGTGCAGCGAGTAGTTGGCCAGCAAACAAATCGGTCGACCACTCACCGAGCGGACAGAGATCAAGCTGACATCGGGGTCAGTCGGTCCCGACGTTTCACGAGTGACTGCTCGGTCGAATCCGGGATTCATGCGGACTTTGTCAGTGGTCCCGCCGAAGGGATCAGTGTTGATGACTCCCTCTTTGGTGAACCAGCGGCGGTTGAAGACCTGGTGCGGGTCACTGCCCACTCCCCACCCGATCTGGGCTGGCTCGCGTTGCTTCCAAGCCCGTTCGACACCGATGGCAATCTGACGAGCCAGATAGCGTTTGTATTCCTCTTCCGGCTCACTTTGGAACACGCCGGTGACTGTGACTCCGGTATGCGTATGTGTCGCCGACATCATCATGCGGTCGGAAGGGATGCCGATTGCTGCGGTGATGAGGGCTTTCGCCTCGTCAAACACATCACGCGGAACCATGCAGCTGTCGACAACGACAAAGACGAGCGGGTTCTCTCCCTCTTCGAGGACCAGGCAGCGAGCGTGCAATGTGTCGTTGGACTGGGTGGCCTTGTGATCGGACATGCTCCCGTTGACGGAAACTGGCCATTTCTCAGGCGTGATGTCCTGGGCAAACGCCCCCGCGCGGAAGACCGGATCGGCAGCGTTCACGCACTCGGCGGAAAGCAGAAAGCCCAGTAATAATGCGACGCTCATCAGTTTTAGATTCATGGCAACCCTCCCGGAACAGATACGGAGAACCGATCAGTCTGCGAGAATACGTTGCCAGCGAGTCAGGTTCAATCCAGCTGTGGAACTGTAGCGGGCTGCTCAATTCGCAATTCGTGATGGAGCAGAATCGCGGGGACAGTGAGATCTCTTGAATGCCACTGGCGATTGTGCCGCCTTGGTCGCCTCGTCAACTCTCGGATTGTTGGAGTCCGGCCTTTCGGCTGTTTCGGAGTAGCCTAAAGGCTGGACTCCAACCTCGAGGTGGAATGTTGACGACTTGAGGCTTGCTCAACACGGAAGGCACCGGACTCGGGAGAGTCCGGCGACATTGATGCCAGTCGTGACTACTCGAACACGCTGAGCAGGTTCGAGTAGTCGTCGGTCCAGACACGCTGATTGGGCCGCTCGACGAGGGGCCGCAGGTGGGAATCCTGAGCCAGCGTTCCGAGGTTCGCAGTCTGGGCTGTCAGTAGGACCCAGGCGGATACGGTCTCCCCGGTCTTCTGGTCGATGCCAGTCACGTTCGTGAGCTCGCGGAAGTCGTACCGGAATCCAGACCATTCTGCGCGTCGCGCCAGCGTGGCCAGTACGGGTTCCAGATTGAGGTAGCGGTTTGTGATATGGAAGGCGACCACTCCTTGCGGCTGGACGATTGAGCGATAGATGTTGCAAGCTTCCTCGGTGACCAGATGCACCGGAATGGAATCGCTGCTGAAAGCATCGACGAGCAGCAAGTCATAGGGCGGGGCAGTCTGCGAGCGCTGTTCGGCTTCGAGCACTAAGCGTGCATCGCCTGTGCGAACCTCGACCGTGGCTCCCCGCTGGCGGGCGTCGCTTAGGTAACTGAAGTGTCTCTCGGCGTGATCAACGACCTGGGGATTGATCTCATAGAACACGATCGTGTCGCCGGGCCGCACCCACGCAGCGAGCGAACCCGCACCCAATCCAACAGCTCCGATTCGCAGGGGGCGATTACTGGCGGCCTGCCAAGTCTGGATCAACTGTCCGACACCGCTATGGTTTCCGTAGTAGCTGAGCGGGATGCCTCGGCGGGCGGCGTCTGTCCACTGCCAGCCGTGGATCGTGTTGCCGTGAACCATCCGCAGAACTTCCCCACCGGCGAGAGTATCGCGGGCGGTGGCCAGCGTGCCGTAGAAGTTGCGATCGCGTTCGATCGTCTTCTCGTCGATCGAACGTTCCCAGGCATTGACGAACAACATCGCGCCCAGACCCACCGTGAAGCACGTCCGGCGATTCAATTGGGAGAGTACGAGAGCTGCGGGCAGTCCAAATCGCAGCAGCATCTTGATCTGATCAACCGACAGCGGCAGGATCTTCGTGATCGGGGCCAGCCAGGCGGCTGGCATCTCGACATCGACCAGCTGTCCCAAGCCGATGGTCAGCAGCAACATCGCCATGCCAAACTTCATGACATTCCAAGATGACGGTGCATCGGCTTCATCGGCGGGGCGTGTTTCACGAACCAGCAGGGCCACCAGCATCGCCAGCGGGTACTCGAAGATCGTCGCGAACAAAACCGGAGCCAGCAGCGCATTACACAACCCGCCCAACACTCCCCCGATCGACATCCACAGATAGAACTCGGTCAGGTGGGACGGGTCGGGACGATCGGCGGCCAATCGTTGATGGCAGAACAGCGCGACAGCTCCGAACATCAACAGATGCAACGGAATAATGAGACCGGGCGGATCGTTGGCTCCCGTAACCATCGTGAATGTAATCGCGAGGATCAGTAGAGCTGCAATGCGTCCCAGCCGGTAAGGGGTGATCCACTGCCGCTGTCCAAATGCCAGCACGAAGGTCAGCAAATAGATGGTCAGTGGGATGATCCAGATCAGCGGGACCGACGACACATCCGTCGAGATGTATGTTGTTACGCCTAGCATCAAGCTCGATGGAATCAGAGACAGAATCACCCAGTAACCGCGACGAGCCCACGTCACTGGCTGGGCATTCACGGTACTCGGTGTCGCGGTCGCCGCGAGAGTCTCCGACGCTCTATTCCGGGGGCGGGCTGCTCCCACACAACTCACGAATCCGCAAAGCGTGGCCAAGCTGATGAAGGCTCCGAAGCCCCACATCCAGCCCGTTGCCTGAGCACTGACACCCCACGAGACTTCGAACAGGAAGGGGTATAGCACCAGCGAGAGGATGCTGCCGATGTTGCTGGCCGAGTAGAGGAAGTACGGATCATCACCGCGCGGGTGGCCGGTTCGAGCGAACCATTTTTGTAACAGCGGCGACGTGATCGACAGCATGAAGAAGACCGGAGCGACCCGACTGACCAGCACTCCCAGCAGCCAGAAGTTCGGATCGGCTCCTCGGAGCAGGGCATCGATTGACCGCGGATCGACCGACAGCGGCAGTCGTGTCAGGGCAAGCACCAGCCCGGCCACGAACAACAACACCTGCGACCGCAGAGGCAGATACTTGGTCATCAGATGGGCACAGAAATATCCGGCCAACAGCGTGGCCTGGAAGAACAGCATGCACGTGTTCCAGACCGCCGGAGCCCCACCCAGCTTCGGCAACAGCAGCTTGCCGACCATGGGCTGGACGACAAACAGCAGCGTGGCGCTGGTGAAAATCGACACGGTAAACAGGACCATGGCGATCATGTCGAACGTAACGGATGATCCTGCGCTCGTTCGCTCCGCAGTGAGCGAATTGGATCGGTGCGATTCAAGTGAAGATGTCGAAGGGAGTTCGGTCAAGGACATGGGGTTAGGCCGAGAAGGGAACTTGTGCGGGGCTGTTGCCGTTTCGCAACCTTAGTTCACTCTGGACCGGGAGGACGGAAATACTTGGGACTGATGGTCTGTTGGAAAACGTCCGTCGATAGTCGGGCGGAATTCGCGACCGGTTGTACTGACGGTAACGGTCCTTGGATTCAGGGGTCGCCTCCGCCGGGAGGGCGAGGCTCCTGCCGAGCCGTGCGTGAGAGAAAACGTCGTTCCTGGCTCGCGGCTCAGCAGGAGCTTCGCCCTCCCGATCTGCCAGCACTGTCGCTCGTGGGCGACATCAAGGGCTCGGCTTGATCGTTGCGGAATACTGGCGAATCGCCTCGGGATAAGCGGCGCACTCGGCTTCGAAGACGCGCTTGGCCAGCGAGTCAGCATCGTCTCCGTCCAGTACCGGAACTGTTTTCTGGACCAGAATCGGACCGTGATCGTACTCGTTGTCAACCAGATGGACTGTGCAGCCCGACACTTTGCAGCCTCTGGCAATAACAGCCTCGTGGACATGATGGCCGTACATTCCGTGTCCACAGAAGGCGGGAATGAGCGATGGGTGGATGTTCATGACCCGTCCCTCGAAGTCGGCGGGGACCTCGATGCGGGAGAGAAAACCGCCGAGGATCACGAGGTCGATTCGGGCCTGTCGACAGCGCAGGAAGATCGCATCGCTGAACGCCGTGATGCTCGGGAACTGCTTCGGAGACACGATTTCGCACGAATGCCCACGAGCTGCGGATTTGGCCACACCATCACACTTGCGACTGGCGATCACCAATTCGACCGAGGCCTCCAACTGCCCGGCAGCGATCGAGTCGAGCAGATTCGTGAGCGTACTCCCGCCCCCGGAAATCAGGACGGCTAGTCGCAATGGTTTCGGGGGCATGGGATCTCAAACAGGCCAGGGGGGGAGCTTTAGTGTATCTGGCAGCGGGGAATACTCCACGCAAGTGCTGAGAGTGTGTGATGTCTCTCTCGCACCATTCAGTCTATTACTCCGTCGAGGCATCAAATCCCGGTAGGACGGCATCAACAATCAAGTAGAGGAATCCTCGTTTCCCGACTGTGACACGCGAATTGATCTTGAACTGACCGACGACATCGAACGGGCGGCCCTGGATGCAGTCAGTCGTCACTCCCTGACGCATACGCACACCGATTTTTTCATTGACATCGATTGATCGTCCGAAGTTCATCCACATTCCGTCGCTGACCAATAAAAATGCTGGCAGTTTGGTGTCGGTCGGTGGTGGAAACATCCACCCCGTGATCCGCACTGACTTGCCGTTCAGATTCTTGAGCCATGCGGGCAGGCGATCCTCCACATCAAGCGGCACCTCTGCGTGGCCGAGCAACTGACGCAGCTTGAGGTCGTCAAACGAAATCCGCAGAGCCTCTTCAGGGCCTTCGACTTCGAAGGTCTTCTCAGACGCATGGGAAGTCGGAACTGAAGCCGGGGGAACTGGTAAGGGTTCAGCACCAAATGCCGCACAAACCAGAAGTGCCATCCATCCACAGGCACGCCACATGACATTCTCCGAATCGATTGTGGTTGCTATGAAATGTCGGGGTGTCGCCTACTTACTGATCACCACCGCATCTTCAATCAGATACAGCCAGAACAGTTCGCCGTCTTCGATGCGGGACTTCACAACCATGCGGCCGACGACATCGAAGGGGCGACCCGAGATGTAGTCGGTGGTCACGCCGGGTCGCATGCGGACGCCGAATTTGTCATACACCAGCGGTTTGCGTCCGAAGCAGCAGATCTCGTTGTCGCGGACGAACAGGAATGCTGGCAATTCCTTATCGATCGGCGGTGGAAACATCCAGCCGCGAATCCGAACAGTCTTTCCATGCAGGCCGCTGAGCCAGCTCGGCAGATCTTTCTCGATATCGACCGGGACAGGATCGACGTTCAGGACCTTCAACAGGTCGACATCGTCGAAGCTGACGCGGATGGCTCCCTCGGGGCCTTCGACTTTGAAGGTCTTCTCGGGGATGAGCAGCTGCATTTTGCGGGTGGGGAGCAGCGTGGTCGCGGGCTGGGCAGTCAGGGAGTTCAGTGCAACGGCGACTGGAGGAGCGGGCGGGATGGAGAGAGCCAATTCGGGTGAGGCGGGCTTCGCTGGCTCGGGAGTTTCAACAGGAGCGACAGGCGGAGAGGTGAGGGCGTCGCCGATTGATGCCGGCCCCACGAACTTCGAACTCGACTCAGCAGGGACCGGAAGGCGCGTCGGCACCGAGGGAATCGCCGAGAGTTCTGGCGGCGTCTTGATGGTCTCGGCGGATGCCGGAACGACTCGGCTTGGCGAGACGGGGGTCACCAATTTCGTGGCGTTTTGTTTCAGGTCCGGAGCTTGTTCCTGGAAGGTGTGAAAGTCCGCGTCTTGGTTCTCGCAGCCACAGATCAAGCTCACAAGGAGGGCTGTGAGAAGAGCTGGGGTGAGCTGCGGGCGAGAGACGACGGGCATTCGGGTTCCTTCCATGAACGACTTCGGGAGCATCGTTAGAAGTCCGATTTCGAGGGAGTCACGATCTCGCACTCCAGAATGTAGAGCGCCTCGAGTTCACCCCCGTCGAACTTCGGATTGATGCGGAAGGTGCCCGCGACCGATGTGCGACCGGAGTAAAAATTCGTCGTCTGCCCGCCCTGCATGATGCAGCCCACCTTGTCCTGGAGCGGGGGTTTGCCGCCAAAACAGCATTCCTTACTGTCCTTTAAAAGCAGGAACGAGGTCAACCCCATGTGCTGGTCGGTCGGGTAGACGAAGCCCTTGAAGAAGACTTTCTGGCCGACGAGTGCCTCGACATCCGGGTGCAATTTGGTGCCGCGGTGGTTGGTCACGAAGTTCTTGGCGGAGATATCTTTGACAAAGCTGATGCGGGTAAAGCCCTCGGGGACTTCGTGCTGAAAGGCGTTAATCTGGACGATGGTTCCGGCGACGAGAGTGGTCAATCCGAAAAAGATCCCCGCGATCGCGACCCCGGTTCCGGTGTACTCGCCCTTCCAGCGGCGAATCGACACGATCGCAATGGCCCCCAGAACGATCGCCAGCAGCCCAACCGGCAGCATGATCCATAGAAAGATCCCGACCAGAGACAACAGCCCCAGGACCAGGGCGCAGACCGCTAGAGATGAGACCGGGCGGTAATTGAACTCATCGTTGACCGCTGTTGGCTCACGGTCGAAACTCTGCTGCGGCTCCATTTCCACCTCGTCCACGACCTGAATCGACATGCTTGATCTCCCGCCAGACAAAAACCGGTGCCGGATGAATAGCGACACCTCAAGAATGCAGGGCCGAAAAACAACGGTCCTTGCCGAAGTATACGCACACAGGGGGGCGGTTGTCCAAAACCTGCCCTGTTCCAGCCAGTCGGAGGGTGTTGTGGGAGGCGTTTGCGGGTTGGTCGGTACGATTGTTACAGGTTGACGGGGGCTTCAGTATCGGCCAGCAGAGAATCCGTTGAAAACAGGAATTGAACTCGGCTGGAGCAACGGGTAATCTCATCATATGAGCATGAACGTCCAACAAATCGAGGTCGAAGCGTTATCACTTCCCAGTGAAGATCGGGCGATTCTTGTGGATCGACTCGTGGAGAGCTTGAATCCATCTCCAGACAGCTCAATTCACCAGTTGTGGGCAGCTGAGGCATTGAGACGCCTCAATGAAGTGCGAAGCGGTGTTGTGAAAACGATTCCGAGTGATGAGGCTCTTGCTCGCGTCAAGCGCGCTGTCTCCCCATGAAGTACGAGTTTCATCCTGAGGCGCTCGACGAGTTCGAGGCAGCAGCTCATTATTACGCGGGCTGCCAGACGGGGTTGGGACAAAGGTTTATCGCCAGCGTCGAGTCGTCATTGCAGCTTTTGGCAGAATCTCCGACACGCTGGCGAGTGTTCGAGCAGGATGTGCGCCACCATCTCGTCCACTGTTTTCACTATATGGTTCACTACTCCATAGAACTTGACTACGTTCTCATCATCGCTGTGATGCACTGTAGTCGGGAGCCCGGGTATTGGCGTGACCGCCGATCCTGATCCTACGTCGAGACGATCTCCACATTCGCTCGCGGCACGGACAGCTGCCTGCCGTCAGCGCAATTGACTTCCAGCACGCGGGCCTTCGAGCCGGTTTCCAGCAGCTGGGGCTCGGGGGGCAGGTGGGACACGGTGCCCAGTACGCCAAAGTACGGGTCGCGGATGATGCGCACGGGCGACCCGATGTCGAGGACTCCGCCGCCGACGGTGGCGGCGACTTTGTTGGTGTGGCTGCGGTCGGGCAGGGGGATGACGATCTCGGGGCGGATAACACCAGCGCGAATTTGCGTGGCCCCGTTCACGGCAGCTGGGGCTCCGTGATGGCTTTTTAGGATGGCGAACGTGCGGTCGGCCATCGCGATTTCGCCGAATCCCTCGGTAATGATGACGGTCACGCCGATCTGCTCGGTCCCCGTGATGGCGACGCCGAGGTCATACCCCAGAA
Organism: Planctomycetota bacterium; assembly: GCA_043777375.1. GTDB lineage: Bacteria > Planctomycetota > Planctomycetia > Planctomycetales > Planctomycetaceae > TH-plancto1. Next base: position 32,767 of record JAYWHX010000103.1, read on the forward strand.
TGTCGCGCAGATCTTGGTCGTCAATCCCTCCAGCGACGATGGCCGAGACACCCAGCTCCGCTGCCCGCCGAATCGCAGCTCCCGGAATGCGGCGGCCCGCAACGACGATTTTCCCTCGATGGGAGTCGTTGAGTAACTCCGGCGTCAGGTCCTGATCAGCACGAGCACTCACGACGCAGACTGTGCCGTACGCCTCGCCGCCGATGCCGAAGATTCCTTGGATGAGAGCGGCCTCGGACTCGACGATGACCCCCTCACGCGGCAGAACTTCGACGACCGTACCGTTCGTATAAGCCAACACTCGCACCGGAATTTGCGGTCCACGCAGAATCATTTGTCCTGTGATATTCGAGACTGACTCAATCGTCCCCGTGTGCTTGGAGTGATACTCCGCTCGGAAGAACCCGAACATGCCCGGCGAGACCGCGAGCAACTCACCGACCATGACCGTGTCGCCGATCGATTTCAGCAACGAACGCGGGACCTCAGCTGGGACCAAGCCCAGCTGATTCGCGAGGTTGACGGGGAAGACATCTCCGGGCAGCAGAGTCTCGGCGACAACATCTTGGGAAGTGACCCGCTCACCGAGCTTCCGCTGGACCTCTCCCGCAATCGGCAGTGTGCGCATCGCCCGGAACAGGGTCCGTTCCATGACCTGAAGGCCGGGAGTGTAGGCATGAGCCATGTGGTTGAGTCCTTTACAGGTCTTCGTAGTCCAGCTCGAATAGTTCGTTGGCCCCACTCATCTTGCCGGTCCTGAATCCCTTGTTGAACCAAATGGCCCGTTGCTTCGAGCTGCCGTGAGTGAACTTCTCCGGCACAACATACCCTTGCCCCTTACTTTGCAGGGTGTCGTCACCGATCTGCTTGGCACAGTTGATCGCCTCCTCGATATCACCGGTTTCGATCATGTCCCGCATCTTATTGGCGTGATGAGCCCAGACTCCGGCCAAATAGTCGGCTTGCAACTCCAACCGGACAGAGTACTGGTTCTCCTGGGGGCCGCCGCGCATGGCATCGACTTTTTCCGTGATGCCCAAAAGGTTCTGCACATGGTGTCCGATTTCGTGAGCCACCACATAGGCCTTGGCAAAATCGCCTTGGGAGTTGAGTTTCGTCTCCATGTCCTCGTAGAACTGCAAGTCCAAATAGACCTTGGAATCGCCGGGACAATAGAACGGACCGACAGCTGCACTGGCATGACCACAGGCTGAGGAAACCTCTCCGCTGAATAGCACGAGCTTGGGCTTTTGGTAACGGTCGCCCATCGCGGCGAACTGCTTGGTCCAGACATCTTCCGTGTCGGCCAGCACCACACCGACAAACTTCTTGAGGGCTTCCTGCTCCGGGTCGGGCGGAGCGTTGGGGTCGGCAGGTTGCTGTTGTTGCTGCTGTTGGCCTTGGGGTTGCTGCAGCGCTGCTTTGATGAAATCGCCGAGGTTCCCACCCTTCAGGTAAACCATCAGGCCAATCAAAAGGATCCCGAGTATTCCTCCTCCGCCGCGCAGTGCCATCGGAGACCTGCCGCCGCCTTGCCCCCGGCGGTCTTCGACGTTTTCACTCTCTCGCTGTCCGTCCACTCGCATGGCTGTTCGCCCCTCAGGTTCCGTGAATCCCAATGCAGCGAATTCTCAACGGCAAGGGCGACACAATCAAGGGTGATTGGGGGCAAACACCAGAAAGAGTCGGCGAGCGAGACGCCATAGAAAGCCACGAATGCGAGTGAAACCGACTCATTCCTCGCCTGTGATACGCGATCAATGAACAAGGCACAGGGGGATTACACCCTGTGCCTTGTCAATATGTCGATGCGATGAATCCATCCGCTCTCAGTGCTGGAACAGGAACTCCTTCGAGTTCAGGACGGCCCAGCCGATGTCTTCCAAGGCCAGACGCCGCTGATCCGCCGGGACGCTTGCGATGTGATTCTTTGCCGTCTGCATCTCGCCGGAGCTGGGAGCGCGGGACACGGCGGCCAGATAGACTGTGGTGATGATCTCGTCGTCCGACTTCGTCGCGGCGATCATTTGGGCCACGCGACCTCCATCGGCTCGCAGCTTATTGTGGACAGTCGGGCCGTTGATCATTTGCAGGGCCTGGGACAGGTTCGACTCGCTCGACCGCTCGCACTCGCACGCCATCTCTCGCTGTGGCTGGCCGAATACTTTCAGGAAGTAGTTGTCCGTTGGTGGTTCCGGCAACTGAGTCGCACGAGTTCCAGCAGGCACCCCGGCGAAGGTCTCCGGCATGGCAGTCACGTCGCTGATCGCGTCGAGCAGCTGCTCGGCTCCGAGCATGCGAACGACCGCGTGCGAGGCGTAGATTTCGTCGGTCTTGTTGAACTCGTTGGTTCGCGAGCTGCGCTGATAGGTGTGGCTGGCCATGATGGTTTTAATCAACCAGCGACGGCTGAAGTTGTGCTCGGCGAATTGCTGAGCCAGTTCGTTAAGCAACTTGGCATTCGAAGCGGGATTCGAATCGCGGAAGTCATCGACGGGTTCCACGATTCCGCGTCCGAGCAGATGGCCCCAGATGCGGTTCGAAACGGCTTTGGCGAAGAATGGGTTCTCAGCTGAGGTCAGCCATTCGGCGAAGACTTCGCGGCGGTCTTGTTCCGCAGGGACATTGACGTCTCCCTTGAGGAGCAAGTGAACCTGCATCGTCTTGCCAGTGCGGGGCTGGGTGACTTCGCCGCCGGGAGCCGCGAAGATCACTTCGTCGTTTTCACTCTGGCCCGGCTTGCGACCAACGCGGGCAAATGCTGCACCTAGCCCGTAATAGTTGTCCTGAGTCCACCGCTCGAACGGATGGTTGTGGCACTTGGCACACTGGATGCGGATGCCGAGGAATAGCTGGGCAGTCGTTTCCACGGCGTCGGTCGGTTCGCGGCTGGCCTTCCAGTAGCTGGCAGCTGGGTTCTCGAAGACGCTGCCGTTGGCGGTCAACAACTCACGGGCGAACTGATCCATCGGCTGATCGTGGAGGATGCCGTCGTAGATCCAGCGGTCAAACTTCGCGACACCCGGAGCGGTCAGCTTGCCGGAATTGGCCCGCAGCACGTCGGCCCATTTGAGGGTCCAAAACGCAGCGTGGTCGGGCGATTCGATCAGGATGTCGACCAGCTTGCCGCGCTTGTCATCGGACAGATCATTGAGGAAGGCCTGCGTCTCTTCGATGGTCGGCAACCGGCCACAGGTGTCGAGCGTCGCACGACGAATGAACTCTTCGTCGGTACACAGGTCGGACGCCAGAATTCGGAGTTGCTGGAGTTTGTCGTTGACGTGGCGATCAATGAAGTTGTACTCGGGTGAATCGTTCCACGCGAAGTTCGGGACATCATCGAGGAAGGTCAGGAACGAGGTCGACATCTTGTCGAGATAACGCGCGAGGATGGCAGTCTCGCCGCGCCCCTGCTTCTCAACGAGCCCTTTTTCGCTGACCTTCGCGACGCTCTCGGAAGAAGAACTAAACACGGTCAAGGCGGTCACATCGCGGACTGTTCCGTCGCTGAAGGTGCCCATGACAACGGTCTGCTGGCGTTTGCCTTCGGGTTGGAAGACGCGCTTGACCGGGAAGATTTCGATCGACAGCAGGTCGGGCTCATCAGCGGGATCGAGCCGCAGCCCCTCGGCAATCCACTGGCGCAGTGTCGCGTGGACGGGGTCGTTCTTCTGGATTCGCTGGCCACCGCCGTGGGCGACTTCCATCAGTGGCTTCTTTAGAACGAGCGACTCGTCCGGCTGCATCGGGTTTGTGCGGCGACCATAAGCTTCGTTCTTGAGAGTCAGGATATCGAGCGGGGGGTCGTAGCCCCGCAGCGAGAGTCGGAAGCCGCCCTTGCCGGACGGTGATCCGTGGCAGGCCCCCATATTGCAGCCAGACTTTGTCAGAGCTGCCAGGGTTTCGGTTTTGAAGCTGACTGGGTCAGGTGTGCCGAACTGCTTCACCGTGACGTGCGCGGTAATGGCTTTGTCGGCGACCTTGACTGTGACGTCTGCTTCTCCATCAGCAACCGGGTAAGCGATTCCGTTCTCGATCCGCACGATGGCGGGGTTCGAGGACTCGATGACCGCATCGGCGGTGACATCACGTGGGTCGTCGGCCCGGAACATTCCCGTCACGGCCAGCTGCTGCTTGGCCCGTGGACCCGTCAGCGTGAACGCGGGCGGGGTGAGTTCGAGCTGGGTGGGGACGGTGGAGTCCTGGGCTGCGAGACTACTCGTCATCGCCAGGAGGACCACCAGAACGTAGGACGGGGACTTTTGCCCGCCCGTCCAGCGATTCACCACGGAGGCACGGAGGCACGGAGAAGAGTTGATGTTCATGGTTCGCTCCGAATATGTGTCGGACAGACAATCCTGTCTGTCCCATGCGGCACGTTCAACGCGGGGTTCCCGACTGCTGGCTGGCCAGCTCTCTGTCATCCCACGTTCTCTCTTCGTTCGTCGGGCAGGCAGGATTGCCGACCCTACTCGACGATCACTCCGGGAATTGGGGCTGACACTGTCAGCTTGCCATTCGCCGGAGAAACCGCATTCACCCGCAGTTCAGCTGCGGGGCCGGGGGCGGCATCGGCGGCGGTGCTGAGCACCAGATCCGCCTCCGATTGATCCGCCGGGATCACAACCTCGGCAGCCGTCAGCCCGGCGGTCGCCTTGTCAATAGTCAGCTTGATTTCGCCCGTGTAAGACGGGTTGCGGGTCACGGTCACTTTGACGGGGAGCTGGGCTCCCTTGGCGAGTTTCTTCTCGCCCTCCGCCACGGCCACGGTGAACGGCACATCCAGTCGGTAGCCAATGCCGGGGGCATAGGCGGCCGCGACGAAGTTCGCTTTGGGATGCGTCCCGAGGACGACGACTGTGAACGGGCCCAGTGCAGCCTGATCGGTGGCCGTGAATTCGAGGACGACCTCGTTCTGGCCCTTCTCGATCGGCTTCAGTGCGAGCGTGACACCCGCAGGCAAGGCGTTCGCAGCCGGTTCAGTCGTGAGAATGATGGGGTCGTCGATGCCTTCACCCCGTTCGGCGATCACCTTGACGGTCGCTTTGAGTTCCTTACCAAAGACGATCTCGGCGGGTTCCGTACGCAGTGACAGCTTACCTGCGGGAGCCACACCGAGAGCCATCGCTCGCGACACGGTGGGGGGCACGAGTTTCGTCGCACTCCATTGCAAACGCAGGGCATCCTCGACATCGCAGGTCGCCTGGAAATCGCGGTCGCCGATTTTAGCTTTCCCGACCAGTTGCACATGGGACAAAGCCCCCGTCGGTGCATCCTTGGCAGCTGTCACGGTCATCACTGTGGTGGCGAGTCCGGGTCCGATACGAGTCGGGACCGAAGTGAGCCCCGCCGGGAGTCCGGTCAGTCGCAGATCAATCACACCCGCATAGTCAAGACGCGCCGTCGTGACGGTGAGAGCGAGGGTTCCCCCCGCGGGGACGTTGAGCGTGTCGGCATTCGCCGCGAGCGTGAACCCGGGCTGATACTCCCGGACCTCGACACGGTAGCCGTATTGGCTGCCGCCCCGCTTGTTCAGCTCGCCGACTTCCAGGAAGTACACGCCGTCCGCTGGGAATGTAAAGTTCAGTCGACCTTCGGCTTTGCCTTCGTCATCGGCCATCGCCAGCTGTCCTCCCTTCGCATCGAGGATGCGGAGGATCAAGTCTGTCGGCGCACTCAAAGAGCGAGTCAGGCCGGTGAAGAGGAACCGCTGTCCCGCCTTAGCATCGATGCGGTACTTGTCGGTGTCTTTGGGTTTATCGAGGCGGCCATTGATCTGCTGCCCGAGTGTCAACGCCTGGGCTTGGTCCAGCGTATCGTTCGGCTCATGGTCGACGACTTCGCCGGTGGTACTCAGTTCTGTGTAGGCGAAGGCGGAGGACTTCCCTCCCGAACGCTTGGAGTTCACCAGAGTCCAACCCGGCGCGGCATCCGCTGCGGGTTCCAGCCAGGCGGGGGCTGCGTCTTCGACACTGACGCCCGTGAAGTCAATGCGGGACTTTTGGCCGCGCGAGTAGCCGACGGGCAGAGCCATTTGTACTGCGGGGAAATCGCCAATCCGCAGACGGTAGCGGTGGTTGCCGCTTCCGGCGTAGCGGATGTCGCGGACCTCGACGATGTAATTTCCCGTGGCAGGGGCCTTGAATGCGATCTGAGGATCAGAGCTGAGCCCCTCGGTGTCGTCGTTGTACAAGATCTCGCGTCCATTCTCGGAATACAGGTACAGGCTGGCATCCAGCGGTGAACCCAGCCGGCGGGCGAGCACTTCGAGCGTGATCAGCTGGCCTTTTTCGGCTTTGAATTTAAAGAAGTCACGGGTCAGGTTGTCGATCACTCCATCAATCGCACAGGGGGTCGTGATCTCTTGCGGCGTTTTGAGAGCCCCGTTGCCTGCCGCTTCGACGACGTTGGGCAGGTCATCAATGCAGAACAACTTCAAGTTGCTGACTCCCCGTCCAGAGAAGACGCGGACAGCATGAATTCCGACGGGTGCTTCGGGTGGGACCGTTAGCGCAAACGCCACTTGACCGGCTTCCTTGCCATTCATCTCACCCGGTGCGAGGGCGGGCTGGGTCGGAAACGTGGTCCAGATGCCGGTCACTCCGTCCAGTCCGCTTCCTTGAACCGTCACGGTCGAAGCCTGTCCTGGCGGAATTGCTCCGGGGACGATCGCCGTGATTTGCGGCGATTGAGCTGAGGCAGCAGCAGTACACAGCCCGATCGCGACAACGCCAAGAAGCAGCTTCTCGACGGGGCGGCAACCGAGCCAGTGGAGTGGTGAACTCATGCGGGCGGGCCAAACTGGAGGTGGGACTGGCGGGTGAGTCAACGCTGATGCATCAACTCATCTAAATACCTTAGTCGGTTCCCGGACCGTGGGGAAGCCATCCTGAGAAAATGAAGCGATCAGAAAAGCTCTTCTTGCCCGGTAAGCCTTGACGGCAGTGCGGGTTTGTCTCTGGGAACCGATTACACCGGTCATTCGAGGCATTCACTGAATGGTGGTCCTGAGCATCATTCGCACGCCGCGTTAGCAAATGCCGTGTGCCAGAAATCGGTGACGACAGAGCGGGCGGGCGGCCCGTATTTGTCTCCTTTTTCTCCGAAAAAGGATGCCCCCTCCCCAAGCAAAAAACGATCGTTTTGCTCGGCTGGCAACTATCCTGCCCGAGCAAAGACTTCCGGCATTCGGCCCTTGCTCGCACAGCGGGCTGGACGAACACTGGACCTCGCGATGAATACGTACTCAGGATCTCTTCACAGCTGTGATCGCTGCACCTTATCCAACAGCTCACGGATCGCCTGCGTGATTTCGAGGCGACCTATTTTGTAGATGTCGTTATGTCCCGCCCCGGGAATCGTCAAGAGTCGCTTCTCGATGCCGGTCTTTGATCGTGCTGCGGCCGCGTCGAACAGCTTGCGACCCAGCGAGAACGGGACAATGGTGTCTGCGTCACCGTGGTAGCAGAGCAGGGGGCAATCGACCGCGACCATCCGCTCGGCCGACGGATACCGATCGATCAGCACGGACTGCACTGGGAGCCAGGAGTAGATGTAAGCAGCCGTCTCCACCATCGACGAGAATGTCGCTCGCAGCACGAGCGCAGCTGGGGTTTGCCCCGCATGGCAGACTTCACTGGCGAGAGCCGTCGCCACGCCGCCGCCCAGCGATTCGCCCGAAATCACAATTCGTTCGGGAGGGACACCGAGCTGATTCATTGCGTAATCCCACACCGATCGGGCGTCCTTTAAGAACTCGACCTCCGAGGGAGTTCCCGCGTTCTCGGCGTACCCACGGTAGTCCACCAGCAGCGCATCGCAGCCCAGCTCATTGAACAAGGCTAGCTGCGACACGCGTGACAACCGGTTCCCGGCATTCCCCGCGAACATGACGACGAGCAATCGCTGCTCCGCCCCGAGTGTTGAGAGCGGCTGCGACTGGCCAACCTCACTTTGGGCGTCGACCAAGCTCAACCATCCGTGCAGCAGGGTGCCGTCATGAGCTGTGACCTGGCACTCGCGCAAATGCGGAGCCAAGTCCTCGGCAGCAGCGATGGGAACTAGCCCCCGGCGAGGGTGATACATCAATGTGCGTTGGAACCTGGCCAGCATCCCGACCACTCCCATGTATGCGAGTACTAACCCTAACCCCAACCGCTTGAGAAGCTGGCCCCAAGTCCGTGGTGTCGCCAAGCTAAGGGCTGGTGGGGGAGGCGACTGCGGATGGGCATTCATGCTGGCGGCACTCCTAGCGACTTCCCGCCATCAATCGCCAGTGAAGTTCCCGTCACCATCAGCGCGGCGTCACTGACCAGATAGAACACCGCTTCGGCGATCTCATCCGGTGTCATCATCCGGTCCCATGCCTTCGCGAGCGGGCTGGCGGCGATGCTCTTGCGAGCCGCAGCGACGGGGTCGGGCTGGACTGCTAGGTCATCGTCCATAATATCCGTATTGGCGACCGGACCGGGACAGACGCAGTTGACCCGAATGCGGTCCGCCGCGTGTGAGAGCGCCAGACTCTTCGTCAGTCCCACCAGCGCCAGCTTGCTGATCGAATACACCGGATCATGCGCCCGAGGCAGCAGCCCCGCGTTACTGGCCATGTTCACAATCGCCCCGCCTCCGCAGCGGCGCATGTGCGGAATTGCGAACTTGACCCCGAAGAAAGCCGCCTTCAAGTTCGTATCGAGGCAGCGGTCCCAGTCTTCTTCGCTGACCTCCGAAACCTGCTTCACCATCGTGATCCCGGCATTGTTGACGAGAATGTCGAGGCGACCACCGCGCGCCGCAGCGTCATCCATTGCGGCCTGCAGCTGGGCCAGATCCTGCACATCACAGACCCGCTGCACGATCCCCAGCGGCCCAAACACCGCCGCGTTTTCGGGTCGCACCCGCAGATCACACGCGGTCACGATCGCTCCCGCCTGTGCCAGCCGAATCGCCGTCGCCCGTCCGATCCCGCTGGCTCCACCCGTAACAACTGCGACCCGTCCGGCGAGTGGTAACATCGTTGTTGCTCCATGGATCGTTCTCGAGGCTCATCGATCCTCCCCATTCTTCTCCGCGAAAGCAGCTATAACAGTCGACCGATGGTTCGATGGAATGTGCTGTCTGACGGCATGCAGCTGACCATCTCGACGCGTCCATTTGGACCTCTGATGACATCGACCTGCCAGAACTGATCGACCCAGGCAGACAGGTGACCTCGTCCGTTCGCTCTGGGTAGGTCGATGGCTGGTGGGCCAAGGATCGCCTCGACCTCGGCTTGCGTCATACCGATCTTGATGTCGGCGAGACGAAAGCGAAGCCCATTTCTGCTTCCGACTACGATGACTGCCCAGGCCGCTAGAAGCAGTAGCGCGAGCGGAAGGGCGATCAGTAGCTGTCGACGGAGCGGGAGTGGCATGGTTTGCTCCGTGAGATGGGCACATGGGCCCTGTCCGTTGGACTCGTGGCCACGAAAGTCGCGGCATGCCTCTGCTTTTCCAGAGATGCGGGACGGGCCCATGTGCCCGTCCCACGTGGGCCTGCCTCAGCTTACTTCTTCGCAAACCGGTAGATCCCATGACCATCGGCGGCGACGACGAGGAAGTAGACCTCGCCCTTCGCGTCTTCGCCGAATGACAGGATCGGCAGACCGTTTCCGCTGATCGACTCGTTGGCCGTCGCCGTCTTCGTAGCGAGGTCATAGGTCAGGGCCCAGACCTTGCCGCTGACGTAGTCGGCGTAGACATACTTGCCAGCCAGTGCGGGCACAGCTGAGCCGCGATAGACGGTGCCGCCGGTGATCGACTTGCCGACCATGTGGTCGTATTCCCAGGCGGGTTCGACCATGTCGGCATTGGCCTCGGTGCCGCTGGTACCAAACGGGTGCGTTCCCTCGCGGCGGCTCCAGCCGTGGTTGCTGCCGCTGGTCACGATGTTAATTTCCTCGTACAGGTTCTGGCCGACATCGGCACACCAGATGTCACCGGTTTTACTATCGACTGCCAGACGCCAGGGGTTCCGCCAACCGAGCGAGTAGATCTCGGGCAGGGCTCCGTCTTTGCCGACGAACGGGTTGTTCTTCGGCACAGCGTAGCCTTTCCCCTCGTCGTGATGATCGATATCAATCCGCAGGATCTTGCCGAGCCAAACGCCGAGGTTCTGGCCGTTGCCGTGTGGGTCGTTACCCGCCCCCCCGTCACCCAGAGCGATCAGCAGCATGCCGTCCTTGTCAAAGCAGAGCGTCCCGCCGTTGTGGTTCCAGTACGGCTGGGGGACGGTGAGGATCTCGCGCTCGGTGGCTTTTCCGTCCTTCGCGATGGTGAACTCGGAGACGACCGACAGCAGCGGTTGCCGCTTGGCAGTGTAGTAGACGTAGAGCTTGCCGTTGTCCTTGTACTTCGGATGGAAAGCCATCCCGAGGAAGCCCTCTTCGTTCTGCTTGTCGGAGTAGGCACAGCGGTCCTGAATATCGAGCAGCACTTTCGAGGTCTTCGTGGTCTGGTCATTCGCGAACTCGTAGACCACGCCGTGCTGGCTGGCGACGAACACACGATTCGATCCATCGCCCGCGTGGGTGAGGACGATCGGCCGGAACGGGATGTTCTTGCCATCGTCAGTCTCGGACTTCCAATTCGCCCATTCGAGAGCGGGGAATGCCTTCTCGGCAGTGACAGACAGTTCGCCAGTGACTGGCTCCGGGGCTTTGCCATCGGCGGGCAGGCGGCGAATCTTGATGTTGCGGTACGAGACCATGTCGCCGTGATCTTGCAGGCAGATGTGTCCCTTCGCAGCTTTGCCGAAGCCTTCCATCGCGGCGAACTTGCTCTTGGCGACGCGATCGTTCCAGTCTTGGCTGCCGATCTCGAACTTCTCGTAGCTGAAGCCGTTCATCTGGACTTCGCTCTGCTGCTGGCAGATGCGGATATACATTTGGTTCCACTCGCCAGCGGGGCGGGTGGCGTCGGGGATCTTCTTGGTGAAGTAGTCGGGACCGGGCTGATAGAGCTGGTAGAGCCAGCCAGCGAGTTGGGGGTCGTGGCCCTTGACGTTGTCCTGGACCTGGATCTCTGGTCCGCTGTGCCAGGGAGCACCGCCCTCTTCGGTGACACGGAACATGATTCCGGAGTTGCCTTCCGGGGCAATCTTGTACTCGATAATCAGCTCAAAGTTGTCGTACTGGTCGACGGTCACGATGTCGCCCGCACCCTTGTCGGCCCGGGTCAAAGTTCCATCGACGACCTTCCAGCCATCACTGATCTTGTCCTGCTTATAGTTCCGCCAGCCGGTGGTCGTCTTCCCATCGAACAGCGAGGTCCAGCCGACCTTGGCCTCCCACTCCGAAACCGTATTGTCCGCAGCCATCAGAGCAGCAGGCCAGAGCAGCAAGCTCGCCAGCCCGGCGAAACGCAGCATCGAAAAACGCAGCATGGAAATCCTCAGCACAAGGGGAGTGAGTGACTGTGAGCATGCATCGTACCGCCGCGAACGTCCGGAGTCAGGTGAGTGAGCGATCTCCGCCACCCCGACTGTTTAGCTGCGACGCGGAGTCTTCGAAGCGGAGCATTCCCCGGTGACCGCTCCTCTGCGCCAATTGATAGCGAACTCCGGACGCCGAACTTCTGAGACATCGGATTATCTTCGCTGATTTGACACGGGTAAGATCAGTTCCTCACAGAAGCACTGGCGGCCGGGTGCCATGCTCACATCGCGAAGCAGGGTGAGCATGCGAGCGTCCCGGAGCGTTGATTTCACTCCATGCTCGTATCGCCAGATTGGCGACCCAAAGCCGTCACCATGACACCCGGCGCTACAGGGAGTAGTCTGCCCATCGCTAATTGTCAGCCAACGGATACAGCCCTTTGAGCTTCACTCGGGCATCGCCGGTGGTGAAGCGCCAGGTGGCTCCCAGGGCTTTCT
>JAYWHX010000104.1:0-11937 GCA_043777375.1 Planctomycetota bacterium
ACCCGAAGTTCAAAAGTCCATTCTACAAGCGACGACCTCTTTCACGTTGCGACGAGAAGGGGAACGCGTTGTCGCAATCGCGGAGCAGGTCTTGTTGCCCGAAAATGTGGGTGTGAAAGAGGCCGAGATCAAGCTGCCGGATGGCTTTGATCTCGACGAACTGACAGGTGTGTTGGTCAAAGGGCACGAAGCGATTCTTGGACGTACTGGTTGGAGAAAAGTCAGCTTTCGAGAGACAAGCGGTGAACCGATCGTTTTGAGCTGGGTGCTCTCGGCACCATTTGCAGCAAACGGCGGCACAATGCAGTTTGATGGCTTAGTGATTCCGGATGCCAGAAGCCAGGTCGGACGGATTCGCTTACAAGATTTCCCGGGCTATCAAATGGTTCCACGCCCCGGTGAATTTGTCAGGCGAGCTCCGTCGACCTCTCCGCAAACCGCAGAGGCATTTGAATTTACCAAACAGCCGTTTCGGATCGCCTGGGATGTGCAGCGTGTCATCCCGAAGTTTTCTGTGCGTCCCAGGCACCTGCTGTTCGTCGGGGCAGGGCAGCTGACATTGGATTCTCGTTTTCGCTTTCAGACGGATACCGGTTCTTTGGATCAAATCGAGTTGATTTTGGATTCAGCGGATGCGGAAGGCTGGCGTCTCGTCCCTGCATCCGTCACCGGGGAGGCAATTGTTCCTGCGAGCAGTGAGCAATTGGGTCAGAATGGCCGACTCCTGATTGGTTGGAAAACTCCTCAGTCGGGTGCCTTCGATCTCAGTTTGCGGTTCGTGAAACCCATCCCGAACGGAATTAAGACGACGCGCGTGACCCTTCCTCAAGTCCGGGGGGCTCGCTCGCAGTCAGCAGACTTGATCGTGGCCGCTGAGGATCAACTTGAAGTTGATCTGCAGGGTGTGGATGGTGGAGCGCTGCCGCAGTTGGCTTCTGATCCCCGCCGGATGGAGGGGATCGTCCCGGCTTCAATCAGTCAGATTCAAAAAATCGTCACTCTGGATCCCGGGCAACTGCAGGTCGACTTGAATTGGAACGAACGGACTCGAATCGTGGAGTCCGACACGGAATTAGAGCTGCGACGAGCCGCCGACGGAAAAATTCGCGTCCAGCAGAAAGTCAAACTGCAAGTTCGATTCGGACGACTCACGGCAGTGCGCTTCCAGCTCCCGAAATCGCTGGCCACGCTCATCCCCGCTGGTGCTGCGGTTTCGGCCATCGGGGTCATGGTTGATGGTCAGACAGTCACCCCTCAGCTTCGAGATGGTGTGATCGAGGCCCTTCTCCAAGAACCTCGACTCGGTGAAATCCTGACGACGTTAGAGTACTCCATCCCGGTGTCGACCGACTCCGCTCGCTCAGCCACAGTCCCCGTTTTGCTGTCGCTAGACGCCAAGTCCGCGTCGATTCGGGTCCGAATCCCAGAGGGTGAGCCGCTTCGTGTTCCCCCGTCCGCTGAAGGCTGGCAGCCTGTGCCCACCTCGCCCGATGCCACTGTCTGGATGGCCACTGCAGCGACACAGGTCCCAGTCATTCTGGATGCCGACCAGATCAGCTCCCCTCGATTTAGCATCGATCTCGCGTTCTATCGGACTCGACTAGACAACGCGGGTCGCATCGAAGGAGTCTGCGAGTTTCAGTGGGATGGAGACGTGCGCGGATTGCCAGTGATACTGCCTCCCGACAGCGAGTTGCTAGAAGTCATCTACAACGGAAAACACTTGGATGCCACGCCCGGAAATGTGATCGCGGATGCCACAAATCCATCCCAGTACCTGTTTCGACTCCCTCCCACTCGTGAGGGGTCACGATTGGCCCTGCTTTACCGTTCGCTCCAAAAAAACCAGTTTTCGCACCGTGACATCCGCTCTGTTCCCTTGCCTCAGCTGCCGACGGACGTCTCAGTCGTTCGCTCAATTTGGGAACTGGAGCTCCCGATCGGGCGGCATCTCTTCATCGGTCCAGGAGACCTGACAGCTGAGCATCAGTGGCGTCGGCAAGGGATACTCTGGTCACGTCGGCCCGTCGATCTCTATCTCAAAGAGCGCGAACAGGCCACACGAGAGTCTCGCCAGTTCACCACCCTGACCGAACCGGGAGAGGTTTACGCATTTAGCAGTATCGGTCCGATTATCGCGCCACGATTCCAATCCATGACGAGGTCTCTGATCCTGCTTCTTGGAGCGGGCTTGACTCTGGCGATGGGGTTTCTGTTTTGGAGTCTGCCAGTGACCCGCAACATGCTGGCACTCCTTTTGATTGCCTTTGGTGTCAGTCTGTTGAGCCTCTGGTTTCTGGAACCAATCCAGCTGTTGTTACAGCCGGCTGTCCTGGGAGCCGCACTCGCGATCCTGGCATCATTGATCGATATCAAGTCACGCCGACCGACGCTGTCCGCCTTTCCGGCGTCCGTTATGCCGATCCCGGCACCGTTGCCAGCATCGGGCGAAATGGCCGTGGCAGGACGGGGCAGTTCCGTCTCCCACCAACGCATGACTCCGATGTCTCCCACTGCGGTCTATCAGCCGGGCAACTCCGAGATGGGAAGTCCATCATGATGATTCGCTCGTGGCGGTCCGGGCGGACGTTACTGTTCTGCGTGCTTTTTTTGTTCAGTGGGCTCATGGGCTCAGTCCCGTTTGACAACGCCCTCTTTGGTGCCGATCCTCTTCCCGCGATTCGTCGGATTGAACCCCCGAAGGACTGGAATTCTCAGCCGAGTGCTGGCAAATGGATTCGAGCAACGACTGTGGATTGGACGCAGTTTCACAACACACTCATTCCCGGATCAGAGCTGGCGAAGCCTTCAGCCCCGGTGGTCATGGATGCCGTGTATCGCGCCACGTTTGATGGGGCCGAGCTGAAAAACGGACAGTTCGAGTGGTCGATGCATCGGTTTTATCAGGCCCCCGGTTTCGTCAAGTTGGGACGAAGTACGTTGGCCGTTTCTCAGCTCAAATGGGACACAGAAGAGGCGATTCACGGGACGACACCCACCGGCGACTGGGTTTTGTGGTGCGAGGCGCAGGCGAATCGACTGACCGGGCAATGGACGCACCGTGGGACCGAAAAGCTGGACGCCGTGGTCTTCGAGATCACGCTGCCATGCGCACTTTCGTCTCGGTTTGAGATTCGGGCTCCGGAGGGTTGGAAGGCTCGCATCCTGGGAGTGATTGGATCCGACTCGTCGAATGACAACTCGGCTGATCGAGACTTATGGAAGTTCGAACTCGGACGACAACAGACGATACAACTTCGATTGGAACGCCAGTCGTCCGCCCAGACTCCCCGAATCCTCGTGCGCGAGAACACGGTGTATGGCCTGACGACAACTGATGACCTCATTCGATTACGGTCCGACCTGGATTGCAAGATCGACGGGCATCACAACGCCGACCTCCGACTCGCCACCCCCAAAACGCTGCGAGTCTATAACGTCCTGCTGGGTAATGAACTGCCGCTTGCTTTTGAGCGGGAACTGGGGAGCGAGGA
Source organism: Planctomycetota bacterium (assembly GCA_043777375.1). Taxonomy (GTDB): domain Bacteria; phylum Planctomycetota; class Planctomycetia; order Planctomycetales; family Planctomycetaceae; genus TH-plancto1. Next base: position 3,495 of record JAYWHX010000104.1, read on the forward strand.
AGATCAGCTTCGCATTCCGCTCCGATCGCTGACTCCCGGTCAGCGAGTGACACTCCGAATTCTCGGTGAGTCTCAGCGACGTTCTGATCGCTCGTTTTCCGTCCCCCGCCTGCGACCGCTCAACGCAGTTCTGCAATCAGGAAGTTTGCGGGTCGCGGTCGACCATCCGCTTGAGGTGCGAGCCGTCGAAGCAACCGGACTGCGGCAAACCAATCAGACCCAGGAAGGTGGGCAGGAAATTCGTTCGTACGAAGTCCTCTCCAACGATTGCCGACTCTCACTCCAGGTCGGTGAACCTGCTGCTGTTCTGCATGGCGAGATCCTCTTCATTGCCGATGTCCAAGGTGAGTCTCCGACCAGCCGAGTTCGAGTCCGACTCTCCACTCGTGAGGGAGAACTCTTCTCTCCCCAGATGCTGATCCCTTCGGGCTGGGACCTCATTACTGTCGCTCTGGCTGATGTGGCAGAGACCGCCCCAGCTGCCTGGCAGGTGACCGAAGGTCCAGGTGGAGACAGCATTCTGAACATTGAATTGCGACAGCCAGTCCGCCCGGACCGGGATTGCACATTGCTGATGGAGTTCAAAACGTCAGCCCTGAAACCCGGAGCGCCTCGTCGACTTCCGATCCCACGCATCCGTGATGCTCATCACTGTTTTGCCCGTGGAGTCATCTGGGACAATTCACCCTGGGAACTCGATGAGGGCTCCACTGGCACGATCGAACTGGACGGTACAGCTGCGAGTGACGAACTCATCCAAGCCGTCGGCTGGACCAGAACACTGGACTCCCAGGCCGTCCCTACCGGAATTCGAATTCCGTCGTTGGACTCGCAGACGAAACCACTGTTTCGGGTGGAGAATTCCACTGCCGTTGATCTGGAGAATTTGTCGAGCCGCGCAGAACTCTTGAATGAGAACTCGTTGTTGGGGGCGAATCTCGAACTGGAAACCAGAACGTCAAGAGTGGGGAGGACGCACCCCCACCGGGCGATGATTCAATTCTCACGCGCCGCAACTCCGGGGGAATTTCGAGTCGCACTTCCGGCCGAGGCGGAATTGACACGAGTCATGGCGGATGATCGCGAGATCTCGTTTGTTCGCCAGGAGGCCGAGGTCATTCTCGACTCCTCGGCACGGCCCATCTCCGAGCTTGTACTGGAGTACCGGACCGCCGCGTCTCCAGGATGGATCGTTTCTCGCGATGAGGTCGTGTTTCCTCAGTTGGACTGCTTCGTCACGGAGTTTGCCTGGCACCTGATCCTGGACTCCGATCGCAGGCTGTACCGACTTCCTCTGACAGCAGCTGTCAGTCCGCGCGAGCAGCCCCGTCCCTGGGAGCGACTCCTGGGGCCGCTCGCACGGAATTCCGAGGAAACCGTATTTCACCCGTGGGCGATCTCCGATTGGCGTTCACTCATGAATGGGACATCTCGCGCCGGAGATTCCACATCCTCGAATGACGTCTGGTTAGTGGCACCCCAGATTCCTGAACGGATCTCACTGAAGACTTGGAATGTTGGTGTCTCGCACAGTTTGGCCTGGTGCGGATTTCTGGGAGCGCTGGCCTCCGGCATCGGCTTGCGCCGGGGTCGTAACCTCTGGTTTCGCCGTGGATGGATTTACCTGGGTGGTCTCTGTCTGGTGGTCGCGGTCTTCGTGGCAGAGCCTTATGCCCCGATCGCAGGGGGCGCATTTTTGGGCTGCCTGTTGGCCATCATCGTCCCACGCCGGTTTGCGATTGGACGTGACTGGCTGGCGAATCAACGTCCGCAACGACCATCCGCAACTGGACGAACCGCCATCGTGGCTGGATTGCTCGTGGCATTTCACCTGAGTTCACTCAGTCTGAAAGGACAGGGGCAGGAAGCATCGCCTCGACCCGATCTGGTCTACTTTCAGATTCTCGAAGGCAAAGAGACCGTCATCTATTTTGATGCCGCATTCCGTCCTCAGTGGGACAACTGGAAAGAGCAATCCGGTGGGCCGCCGTGGCTCCTCCAGTCGAGTCGGTATGATGTCCAGGCTGACGCCTCGGGTCCGCCACGAATGACCGCGACCTATCAGGTCGCGGTCTTTGGAGACTCGTCTCGATTTCCACTACGCCTCCCCTTGGCAGGAGTCTCACTCGATCGTGTCGAAGGACTGGTCGACGGGCAACCGATTCGTCTGATTCCCGCAGCGGATCGCCAAGGATTTGTACTCCCCTTTCAAAAAGATTCCAGCGAGCCAACTCCGACCGTTCCTCCTCCGCCCCCTCAGGCTCAGACTGGACAATCCCCGCAAGTTCGCTTGCGAAATGTGACTTTGATATTTCGACCGCTGCCTACTGCCGCAGAGAATGATCAAATGGGTTTCTCAGCTCTGATCCCGTCAGTGCCGGAATGCACTGTCGCGCTCAACTCCCCTCGCTGGCAGCTCACGACAAACACGGGAGAATTCCTGGCCCCCTCAGATCAAACCCAAACTTATGACCTGGGCCCTGTGGACCGACTAAATCTGGTCAGCGGTCTGATCGCCACGTCTCCTCGCGAGAATCTCGTCGACCTGCAACTTCGAACGCTGATCGAATGCGGCCCACTCGGGGCCAGAGTGCAGGTGGGGGTATTGGCCAGCGTGTCTAATTCTCGCCTGCCCACCGATGCCACGATTGCCCTGCCAGCCAGTCTCCATGTCCAGTCAATCAGTGGAGTTTCACTGGATCACTATCAAGTTCAATATGGAGCCAGCGAGACGCTTGTCGCCCTCCGGCTCAAGCCGACAGCAGAGGCGATCTCACCCATCGAGATTTTCTCGTTCTTACCAGTCACAGCCACTGGATTCCAGATGACTCCTCCTCGGTGGAGGCCACTCAGCGTCAAACAACGCGTGCCATTTCCCGAGGAATCCACAGTCGAGCCTCGAACAATGAACTCGTATGTGGGTGTCGTTGCGGAACCGGGCTTCTCGATCATTGATGCCACACCACGCTCAGTGGCAACACCCATCCCCCCACAGTCGTTTTCCGACTCGCTCTTTTCCGGCATGGTCTGGCAGCTCCCCGATTTCGCTTGGAATTGCCGAGACTCCAGCGGACCTGTCTGGACGTTGAATGCTCTTGTTCCCAAGGCCAAAGCCCAGCTCTCTCAGCTCATCACTTTGCAGGCCCCTCAATCGGACTGGCGGCTGGAAGCGACGATCGACACCTCTCAAGGTCTCCCGTTTGAGCATCTCTTCCTGATCGATCCTCGGATTGAAGTCATTCGCGCCTCTGTCCAGCAGGATGGAGCTGATCGACTCTTCCGCTGGACCAGGACTGGTGATCAGGTCCGCCTCAGTGTTCGCGACGGACAGCCAGGCTCACAATCGATCCGCATCGAAGGCGTCATTGAGCAGGGGAGTGGAGCATGGTCTCCCCCGGTGTGTGAGTATCGTTCCGGTCAGACCACCGAATCCTCGGTGACAGTCCGAAACTCCGCGCGAGTCATTTCAACACTGAAATGGGCCGACTCCACGACACGCCTGCGTCCCAACAGTGGTCAGTCCGACGAGGAGTTGCACTATCTTCCGGGGACTCCATCGGCTCCTCTGACGATGCAGGTTGCCCCGCTTTTCGATCAGCGTTCGGCGCTCGCCTGGATTGATCTTGTCCCCCAGCGCGATCACTCCTGGCAGGTCAATATCCGCGCGCAACTCAAAGAAAGTCTCCCATTGGCTGCACCGATCCGGATCAGTTGGGACCAGCCGGGGTTGACGGATTTCCGTCTCACAAACCGCCGAGATAATGTTCGTCAGACAACGAACGGCAAGGCGTTCCTCTGGCGACCCCAGTTGCAGACCTCAAAGCCGTCGGAGTTGACGATCTCGGCGACGATTTCGGGGGATGCGTCAGATCGTCAGTCCATTCGACTCCCCCAGCTGTCGGGAGTGAACTGGTCCGAGGTCTGGGTCTCTCTTCCACGCGGCTCCGGGTATCGTCCAGCGCGAGCCAACTCAACCCTGCTGCCCAGTGCTCCGAGTGACTGGCCCCCGGGGTGGGTCTCGAGTCTGACGAGTTCCCGTGAGGATCTGTTCGCCTGCACGACAGCTGAGATCTCGATTGAAACTTCGGCGAGCGAACCGCTTGTGCGCCCTGTTTTGGCTGAGTCGCTCATTTGGATGGACGAAGCGGGCGACCCTGCGATTGCAGTCCGCTTCGGAGTCACCAAGTACCTGCTGCTGGCCGAACGCGATCTCACATTTGAGATCCCGGATTCCTCACGAGCAGCGATTCGAGCGATCGCCATTGACGGTCAACTGCAAAGCGCGGACTCTCCCGTACATGTAAAGGCCAAGGCGAATGATGTGTCCCATGAGCTGGTCATCTGGTGGAAAACGGCAGCCGACCTCTCCGCACCCGATCCATGGAACTTGATTCACATTCCAAACTCCATGGCGTTCCCTCATTGGATTGGTGTCGTCCCTCCACATCATCAAGTCCTGCTGGATCACTGGGGACGACGGGATCCAGGAATCCACGATTTCTGGTTGCAACGATCAGAGGCGATGCTGCTCGCTGCGAAGGAGTACCAGGGAGCTGCGTGGTCGGTCGACGGACCTCTACTCCATGACTTGGCGGATAGCAGAGAGGAGCTGAACCGATTCGATGGAACAACGACGGCTGAGCAAGTCCGTCGCGCCGCTCTCTTTCAGAAATGGAATGAGTTTTCCCGATCTGGAGGAAGCATCACCTCGCCCATTCAGCATGCCAACGGCAGACTGCATCATTCCGGACTGGATACTATTCTCGCACTGTGTGGTGAGTCAAAATCCCTCTGGCTGGACCCAGACTCCGAAGCGAAGCTCCACGTCGGGCCGCAATTACTAGATCGCCGCTGGGCGATTGTGATCACAGCTGGCGTGGCCTCTACGGTGTCGCTACTGGCGCTGATGTGGATCGTGCGAATCTTCCGCCGTTTGGACGTCGCCGAAAGATTGGCGGCCCGTCCGAACGCCGCGATGGCCGGACTGGGGTTTGTCTGGTGGGCTTGCTTGTCACCCAGTGTTTTCGGCCTCGTTCTCGGAGTAGCTGGGGGCGGACTGTGGCTGTGGGACCGCTTGTCCGCGTCTCGCAATTCATCCACTTCAGCTGCAAAAAACTCGGCGGCCTAGCTCAGCGTCACGACGAGACGTTCGAATTGCGGGCTCGCCACGACTTGTAGAAATCTCCCACTCGACCAGCGATTCGCGATACGAGTCAGTTTTCAGGCCGGATAGAATCGGACAGCGAACAGTGGGAGTTGAGCTTGCGCACGTGACAAGCTGTTACGGCTGACGCTCGCCGCTCGACTGTGTCTGAAAACCAGGGGAAGAGGATCATGAGATTCTGGTTGATTTGTATTCTGTGTTCGAGTGGATGGCCCACCGTGGGTTTTTCACAGACGGTCTGGCATCCGGGTGCAGGGACGATCCCGCGTCACTCCTTACCCATGCCCTCGTTCGGAGCGGGTTATCAGGGGAGTCATGGCCACGCCCACTGTTACGGGCCACAACCCGCACCGGGGTTCGGCTATGGCGGCGGTTACAATCCCGGATACGGGTACACCTTCGCGAATCAATCGCCGTTTGGGTTTAACTATTCGGGCTTCTCTAGCATCTCCTACGGTGTTCCCGGATTCAGTGTCGGGTACTCCACCCCTCTGTTCGGAAATTCGTACTACGGACCAGTCGGTGGCTTCAACATGTGGAATGCACCGATCTATGCGGCTCCTCCCGTCTATTTGAATCCCCAACCAGTGCTGCCCGACTTGCCGCAGTGGATGATCGATGAAGCTCGTCTGGCCAATCGCCCGGTCGAGAAAGTCAAACCGATCTCTCAGACTCACCATAGCCTCCTCCCCCCGTCGACCCCCGAAGCCCAGCTGCGAGGTGTCCGGATGCAGGACACCGGGGATCGGTTGTTCGCGACGCTCGACTACTCTGCGGCGGAACGGAGCTTTCTCAAGTCGATTCAAGCGGCCCCCGACCGCCCTGATCCCTATGTCCGAGTCGCTGTCGCTAAGGCGGCACGCGGTGACTTTCGCGGAGCTGTGGCCTCACTGCGATTGATGGCGGATGTAGACCCCACCTACCCCGGTCGAGCTGATTCGCTCGACCGCCTGTTCGGGGGCCGCAACGGCATCTCCAAGCTGCAATTGAAACAGCGCGTGGCAGATTGGACGAAAGATGACATTCGCGATCCCGACCGGATTTACCTGCTGGGGATCATGTTGTTTCTCGATGGTGATGAACGGTTCCGGACGCTGCTGGACACAGCTGTGAAACTGGAGGGTGACAAGCCGCATCTGACGGCGTTCCTGAGTGCTACACCCGCGCGAGACAACTCGGCTCCCGCTCCCACGCCGGATGAGATCGATGCACTCGCCGTGCCGCAACCGACGCTAGTTCAGCCGCCTGTGCCTGGCAATCCCCCGTTGCTGCTACCGACACTTCCGGAACCGCCCGCTCCGTAGATTGCTCTCTTTCACGCGGGCAGTAGAAAAATCTTAGCGAGCGTCCGGCGTGAGCCGGATGTTTATGAACAGTTAGTGACCTTGTCGAGTAGCCCGCCATCCCGGCGCGTCAGACGAACGCGACGAGCATTGAACCCCCTCCAGGCTGTCAACGATGTCCCTCGCCCGTATTGGCATCATCACCGTTTCCGACCGCGCCAGCCGAGGCGAGTACGAAGACAAGGGCGGTCCGGCCATCGTCGACTACTTCCGCGAGGTGCTGACATCCCCCTGGGAACCAGTCGCCCGCGTGATCCCCGATGATCAAACGTTGATTGAGGAGACGCTGATCGAGCTGTGTGATGAGGCCGGATGTTGCGTCGTGGTTACGACTGGCGGCACCGGACCGGCAGTTCGCGACGTGACTCCCGAGGCGACCGCCGCTGTCGCTCACAAACTGATGCCGGGGTTCGGAGAGCTGATGCGAAAAGTTTCACTCGAAAAAGTCCCGACTGCCATCCTCTCTCGCCAGACAGCTGCCATTCGCGGTCGGTCGCTGATCGTGAATCTGCCCGGCCAGCCCAAAGCCATTCGCGAGTGCCTCGACGCCGTGATGCCTGCGATCCCGTACTGTGTCGACTTGATTGAGGGACCGCGCCTGGAAACTCACCCGGACCGCATCGTAGCGTTTCGTCCGAAGAAGTGAACGGCATGGTGATATGCGGGGTTCTGCCTCCATCGTGAGGACGAGGCTCCTGCCGAGCCGCTCTTGCAAGACGACGTGTCCTCTCACTCGCGGCTCAGCAGGAGCTTCGCCCTCCCGGGTGTGCCTGGCTCAACTCCGCGTCAGAGCGTTAACGAGGCACAAGCGGCGAACTCTTTTTCTAGCAATTCCTCACTTCAGAGTGCGAGTCGCGGAGCGACCTCGCCGACGACAGCCATCCCATTTGCAAAATCTGATGGAATGCGAGAGGCTGTGTGTCTGGATCGATTCGAGGTTTCTCCAACGGGAACATTCGGCATGCTGTGGCGTTTTGTAGTGCTTGCGGTGCTGGGGGGCTGGCTGCTCCCAGCTGCTTCTCTCTCGGCAGAGGACCAGTCTGACAGTGCCCGTTCGAACTTCGTCTGGAAGGATGGAGACAAGATCGCTCTCATTGGCGGGACCGTGATCGAGAGGGAGCAGAATTACGGCCACTGGGAATTGGCTCTCACCCGGAACATTCCCGCGAAGAACGTGACGTTTCGCAATCTCGGTTGGAGCGGTGACACCGTGTGGGCCGAGTCGCGAGGGATCTTTGAACCCGCTGAACAGGGGTACGCTCAGCTGATCGAGCTGGTCAAAGAGCAGAAGCCCAGCGTCCTGATCTTTGGCTATGGAGCGGTCGAAGCTTTTGACGGGCCACCGCGCATGGCTGCCTTCCTGCAACAGTACGAACGGATCATCAACGACTGCAAAGCCGGAAGCGCCGAGGGAGTCCGTGTAATTCTGCTGGGCCCGATGGACCTGGTCCAGCTGCCCGCGCCACTGCCCAGCCCGGACACCTACAACGCCCAGCTTGTTCTTTACCGCGACGCCATCCAGACACTGGCCCAGAAGATCGGTGCGAAGTTTGTCCCTCTCTCGATGCCTGTGCCGAAAGACGCGGACGATTTGGCTGTACTCACCGACAACGGGCAACACTTGTTGCCAGAGGGCTATGCTCGCACCGCTTCGCAACTGGTCTCTCAGCTGACCCCCGGTAAGGCCAAGGAGCTGACGACCGGTGACGAGGAGTCACTGCGGCAGGTGATCCAGAAGAAGAACGAGCTGTTCTTCCACCGGCATCGCCCGCAAAACGTGACGTACATCTTCCTGTTCCGAAAACATGAGCAGGGCAACAACGCGGTCAAGATTCCCCAGTTCGACCCACTGGTGAAGGATCTGGAAACGCAGATCGCCAAGACAGTGGACTGAGCCACAGCGAGCCGGAAGCGTCAGCGCCCGGAGTCCTCGTCG
>JAYWHX010000105.1:0-44069 GCA_043777375.1 Planctomycetota bacterium
GCCCTGCGAGCGAGGTCACACCCAAGGAGCCGGCGGCTAGCGCCGTGCCGCTCACTGGGGACATTCCCTGTGGTGCCAATCCACGATCCAGAATCGTGACGCGGGCATTCTCCCGGAGAAACTCACGAACGGCTGCCAAGCCGATGCCACTGGCTCCTCCGGTGATGAGAATGTGCTTATGGGCGAGGTGCAGGTTCATGATTCAAGGTCATTTCGATGTGGTCACTGCGAGGAGTGAACGAAACCGGTTGTTTCACCGCTTGATCGCTCCATGCGATAGTTCATGAGCTCGACTCCCCGGCAATGAACAAGTTGTTCCGCCAGCACCCGGAATCCGTGGGCTTCAAAGAACGGCAGGGCAGTGATGCTCGCCTCTGTGGATAACCTTGTAAGACCGATCCGATTCGCCTCACTCAAAAGCGCTGACAGTAGCGATCGACCAATCCCGCATCGCTGATGGTCTGCGGAAACAAAGAAACGATCGATATGGCCATTGGCTTCCAAATCTGTGAATCCAACGACGCCCCCATCGAGTTCCGCAAGGACAGTGAATCGACCAGCGAATCGGTGTGTCCACTCAGCCAAAGAGATCTGATCAGAGGCCCAAGCTCGAACCTGATCGGGCGAATAGTCAATGGAGTTGACTCGTTGAATCGTGTCCCGAAAGAGCTCGAGCAGACTGAGGGAATCAGCCAGACGAAAGGGGCGAAGAGTGATCACGACTCGATCTCGAAAGCGAGGTTCTCTAATGACGACGTACTACTTCCGGCCCAGCACACCGGCCATCTCGCCGGCGTGGTAGCTGGAGCGGACGAAGGGGCCGCTGGAGACGAGTTTGAAGCCCATGCGGCGGCACTGCTCGCCGAGCCAGTCGAACTCTTCGGGGGGGACGAACCGCTCGACGGGGAGGTTTTGTGGCGTCGGCTGCAAGTATTGCCCGACGGTCAGCATTTCGACGCCGACGGCGCGCAGATCGCTGGCCACATCGAGGACTTCGTCCATGGTTTCGCCGAGACCGAGCATCAGGCCGCTCTTGGTCGGCATGTCGGGGGCCTCGTCCTTGACCTGCTTGAGCAGGTCGAGTGTCCGCTGGTAGATCGCGTTACGGCGGACTCGCTCATACAAGCGAGGGACCGTTTCCGTGTTGTGGTTGAAGACATCTGGGCGAGCCTGAACCACGCGCGAGATCGCAGCCCGGTTTCCCTTAAAGTCACTCGTCAGGACTTCGACAGCTGCGCCGGTCGCTTCGCGGACAGCCAGCACACAGCGGTAGAAGTGTTCCGCCCCGCCATCGGGCAGGTCGTCGCGAGTCACACAGGTGATGACGACATGTTCGAGGCCAAGTCGTTTGGCAGCTTCGGCGACGCGTTCGGGCTCGTCGAGTTCAATCTCTTCCGTCTTACCCTTCGCCACGGAGCAGAAGCCGCACGGGCGGGTGCAGACGTTGCCGAGGATCATGAACGTGGCGGTTCGTTGCGACCAGCACTCGGTGCGGTTCGGGCATTTAGCGCTCTCGCACACGGTTTCCAGCCGCAGATCCTCGATGATCTGGCTGGTGAACGACATCTCCGATGTCGGCATCGGACGCTTCAGCCACGGAGGCAAGCGGCGACGGGGCGCGACACTGCCATCGAGGGCCAAAGCCACATCGGAGGAGCAACCCGAGGCACTGGAGGCTGGAGCCCCGGACAGGGTGTCGTCGAGCGAAAGAATCGGGAGTTCAAGCATGGGGAGGGGGGCTTTCAGCGATCCGCTGTCAGCACTCAGCCAAAGAGGAGCTGGACGGAGGCGTACAAGTAGGTCTATCGTAGCAGGCGACATTCGCTGAGGACAGAATGCCTGTTCAGTTCTCCTCGGCTGGCCAGTTCTCCAACCCGGGTCGGATTGGACAGGGACTGAGTACGACACCGTCCTGAGCTGCAGTCCGCTTGCTAGAAAATCGGAGTCGTCAGTTTGTCCTCAGCGTGTCCTGCTGCCACGAAAACTCAGAGAGAACAAAGGGATCTCACACGAAGGCACGAAGGCACAAAGGCACAAAGAGGGAATTCGCGAGCCTCTGATAGCAATGATTCAGGGGCCTCACTTTGTGCCTTAGTGCCTTTGTGTGGAAATTTCTTGCTTGTGCCAAAGTGACAATCTGGCCAGCCGTGTTCAACTCTCCTGCGAATCCAACCATTCATCGGATTTTAGGAGCACAGCCCGGACCTCACGGCCAACTCCGCTCTCGTCGGGCGGTTCGGGTCTACTTGGTGTTGCTGACAGCCTTTACCGGTGTCTTTCTGAGCATGACATCCAGTTGCTTCAGGTCGAGTGGTGCTGCCGTCACGATACCGCTGGCATTCACGAGCCAGTAAGTCGGCACCGATGTCACGCCGTAATGCCGAGCGATCGGATTCCGCACACCCCGGCTGTTGGCTTCGGAGAAGAAGATGTTGTGCCAGGCCAAGGAGTGCTGCTCGACGAAGCGGTCGACAGCGGATTGCTCTTTGTCGAGGTTCACACCGATCACCATCAGGCCCTTAGGGCCGTATTTGCTTTCTGCGGCTTGAATCAGGGGCAGGTCGGCTAGGAACGTCTGCGAATTCGAGGACCAGAACACGATCAGCACCTGGTGACCGGCGAACTGGTCAATCGAGATGTAGCCTCCTTCGACCGTTGAACCGGCGAACTCGGTGAGCTTTTCTCCCTGCAGGCTCAGGCGGCGCAGGACACCGGCAGTGGTCTCCTGGAACGGCGAGTCTGGGTAACGCTGTTCAATCATGGTGTAGCAGCTCTTCGCATCCTCGATCAGGCCGACCTGCTCGCACAGACGCCCTGCGGCCATCAGATTCATCGCCGCGCGATTGGTCTCTTGCGGGAATTTCGAGGCGAATAGACGTGATTGCTTGCCGAATGTGGAGGCGAAGCGAGGATCTTTCCGCCCCGCGTTCTCGGCTTGAGCCTGGGTCAGCTGGACGACTCGCAGTGCGGATTCCACGGCGGCAAATGACGACTTGTCACGCTTGTAAAGGGCTTCGGCATCTTCGGAGAGCAGCTGGGCTTGGTCCGGTTCGCCGCGCAGAGCGAGTTGCTTCCTCGCTTCCGTCAGGTAGTAGACGCCGTTGTTGAAGAGCTGTTCCTGCTGGGGGGCATCCTTGGTGGCGGAGATGACCTGCATGGCCAGGTCGACCATGCTGTTCCAGCGACGAAGCTGTTCTTGAGAGGCCTGTTCCGGGGTGAGCTTGACATCTTCAAACTCGCCGGGCTTGCCCTTGATGGGCTGGCGAACGAGATTGAAGGGGGCGGCTTTGAGCTGGGCGAGTTGCCGGAGTTTGAACTCGGGCGATCCGGGTTCAGGCTCGGGGGCCTCTTCGATTGTTTCGGCGGCTTCCAGAGCGTCTTCTTCGGCCTCTGTGTTCGCCGGAGTGACGGGGCGGGCGGTCGCTTTGCTCTCCGGTGCGAGTGAGGGAAGCTCGCCCGCCGTCGTGGTGACTCCGCTATCGAACTCGTTGGTCGACAGTGGCCCGGTGGGAGCTTCGTCCGCACCAGCAGTCGCCATGACATTGCTCTCATCTGCTGAGAACTGAGTCTGAGATATGGGCTGTTGGCCGCATCCGGCAGCTGAGAGTGCGATGCACAGAGCGAACCCGGATTGGAAATTGAGTGTGGAAATGATGCTGCGCATGGTTTGCCCTCCTTGGACCGATCAAAGACGCGCGGTTTGTAGGCAATAACTGCCGAAGCAGGCAAGAGGAACAGCGATCTGGTCTCTCGCCCAGCAAGAGCAGGAGATCCATCACCGCAGTCACACAGGCAGCTCATCCACGAGGAAGACGACCAGCGAACGTGGCCCGTGGGCACCGATCACCAAAGATTGCTCGATGTCAGCGGTCTTCGAAGGTCCGGAGACCCAGCAGTTAAACGGATCGGTTCCCACCTGGATTTTGGGGTATGCCTGCCCCAGATTGTGGACGAGTGCCCGGCTGGGGACGACCAGAGCGAGATGCTGAGTGATAAAGAATAAGACCCGGTGCGGCACGTTCTGATCGGTGACCCACACAGCTGCGTTTTCCGCAACGGCCATCTGTCCCGGCAGGACGGCGAAATCGACATCGTCGAAGTCGTGCGGGTCAGTAACGAGGTCGGTGCGGAAATTGGTCTCGCCGACGCCTGGGCATGCGGAGACTCGCTTCTTGGCTGACTGGTACTTAGGCAGCTCGTCGAGCCGAGCCTGTGCCTCAGCCAGTGTCGCCACATGGATGCCCAGCCCGCCGACCATCTTCAGCACGCCGCAAAACTGGGCGATCGGGTCAGGGTATTGCACTCCGTCCTGAGTATGTTCCGGCAGTGGTTCGCTAGTCAGGGCGTGGCTGCGGATGCGTTGGAGAATATCGGTACGTGATGACATGGGCAGCTGTTCCTTGAAGTGTGCGTCGGAGGCTACCAGTTTTTGCGAGACGAGGAAACGATCTGGGCGGATCAGTGGTCGAGTCGCAGAGTCGGGAATAGACTCATGACAGTCGAGATGCTTTTCCTCTCGAAAGGTGTCGTCCCCCATTGGCAATGGAATCCTCATGCGATTGTTTCTGCTCGCCACCGTTCTGACCACTCGATTGATCTCCGTTTGCGGAGCGGAGGATATTCCGCTCACTACCGATGAGGCGAAACAGTTGTCCAATTTGCGGCAGGTGACGACGAAATTCCCTCGTGCTGGGGAAGGGTATTTCTCTCCCGATGGGAAGGAGATCATTTTTCAAGCGTACCCGATTGGGTATCCGTTCTATCAGATCTTCGTCCAACCCCTGGCCGCCGACGGGAAGCCGCGCATGATTAGCACTGGACGAGGACGCACGACCTGTGCGGACTTCAGTCGTGATGGCCAGCAGCTGTTGTTTGCATCATCGCACGCGGACCCGCTGATCGAGCAGACTGAGAAGGCCGCCCGCGAGTTGGAAGCGCAGGGGGGGCGTCGCCGCTATCAGTGGGATTTTGATCCCCACATGGACATCTACACGATCGGACATGAGGGGACCGGGTTGAAGCGGCTGACTGACGCTCCGGGCTACGATGCCGAGGGCAGCTTCTCCCACGAGGGGAATCGCATCGTCTTCACCAGTAGCCGGGACGGGGACGCTGACATCTACGTGATGAATGCCGATGGCACCAACGTCGTCCAGATTACCAACAAGGACGGCTACGACGGCGGGCCGTTCTTCTCGCCCGATGACAAATGGATTATCTATCGCAGCGACCGCCAGAAAGAGCACATGCTCCAGCTGTTCATCGTCTCGGTGGATGGCAAGCAGGAGTTCCAGCTCACGAATAATCTGGAGCAAGTCAACTGGTGCCCGTACTTTCACCCGTCTCAGAAATCCATCATCTGGTCGGGAGCCGACTACACCAAGGGGCCGATGGGAGCCAATTTTGACCTCTGGAAAATGGATCTGACGTTCGCCGAGGACAAAGTGACTGGCGGGGAGCCGCAGCGGATCACCGACCACGAGAAGGCCGATGTCCTGCCCGTGTTCAGCCCCGATGGCAAGCAGCTGATGTGGACATCGAGCCGCACAGCTGACGGGACGAGCCAGCTGTGGATTGCGGATTGGGTGGAGTAGGGGAATGGGAGCCGGGCGGCGCCGGGATGTCTGATTCCGATCCGCGCGACGTCGATTCGATCTATTCGTCGGGCGGTTCAGTGGCGACTTCGTGCCACTTCATTGCCTGATTCATCGGCTCGATACGTAGGACGACGACTCCGTCCTGGAAGATGCGCACGGTGCCCGTCGATTCGGACACCGCAATGGCGATGGCCTTCGTCGCCTTCGAGATCCCAGCTGCAGCCCAGTGCCGAGCCCCGAGTCCCTTCGACAGGGTCAAGTCTTCCGCAGCGGCGTCCAAGATCCGTCCCGCTGCGACGACGACGCCTTCGGCAGAGATCACAAAGGCCCCATCGATTTGGGCGAGTTCCTTCATGCTCTCGCGGACGCGGGCATTGGTAATCATTCGTTCTTTAGCGCTGTATCCTCTGAAGGGATCGTGGACTCCCTCGTGGGACATTTCGATCACCTTGCGGTGCTGTCCGACGACAAACATCGTGCCGACCTTGTGCCCCTCGCGCCCCTCGCGTCCGATCTCAACTGCGAGGTCCACCACACGGCGCAGTGTCTCCAGCGGCACTTGCGTTTCGAGTCGCTGCAAGTCTCGGGTCGTCAACCGGGCCAGCCGCTCGGACAGACTCACGACGCTGATGGTGTCGATATGTTCGCGGTCGAAAGCGGTGTAGACAACAACGACTTGATCACCAGTTGACACGAGGTTGTCGGCGATGGCTTCAAGCAGTGCCTGGCTCACCTGCACTTGTCGGGTATGCGGCTCATGGATGAGCGGCACCAGAGTGACTTTGTCATCGAGGCACGCCTGCTGGACATCCGCTTTGTGCGAGGCCACGATCAACCGAGTCGGACCGAGGATATCCTTCACAGCCTTTAGATCGTATGGCAAATCAGCCAGAAGCAGCATCGCTGATGCCCGGGATTGCTCGACGAGAGACACTGCTGCCGTCAGCAGCCCGACAAGTGTGGGAGGCAATGGGGTCCGCGCCATGAATCCGGGAGCCAATCCAAGCAAGAGAGACAGCTGCGTCGTGCAAAGTCCAACGGATACTGAAGTTTAGGCCGCGAGCGTGTCCCGTCAATTCGCCTTGGAAAATACATTTGAGATGCCGACACGAGCAGCGAAACTTGGCAGTAATCGCGGTTGCACTCACTCGACACTTGGGATTCATGAGTGCCTGACGTGTTCGGGAATTGCCCTGATAGTCAGGCCCAGCCTTGCTCCTCATCCTGCTTTTGCGATCGATCCCACAGCAGCGACACGACCTCCTGATTGGCATCAGGAAACCTCAGTCCACACAGTTCGCGCAGGTCGACCCAACGAAATGGAGCTGTGGGGGTCAGGTCGGCTTCAGGGGATTCGATCTCGCTCAGATAGAAGCTGAGGTCCACCGTCGCGTGGGTGTATTCGAATCGCCGGTGATAGAGCGGTTGGGTGACTCGGATGGCGAGGTTCGTCTCCTCCATACACTCGCGGACCGCGCAGGCGGCCGCTGTCTCGTTGGCGATACACTTTCCGCCGGGGAATTCGTCATAACCCGCCAGAGGGCCAGTGGGGCCACGAACACCGACGAGATACTTCTTGTCGTGCTCGACCACAGCGATCCCGACACGCACCAGCTTGGGAGCCATGGGATAGTCCTGATTGGAGAAGAGTGGTCACGCTCGCACCGAGTGACATCGAACGAAGTTCTCTCCGTTATTGAGCCTTCGGAAGGCGGACTCAATTCCGCATTCCATTCGAGGCATGTCACACAATGAGAGTGCTACAGAAATGACGACAGATCACTGCCCCAGTGATTACTGGGCAGCTGCCGTCGAACCACCAAACGCATCCAATGGAGGTCCACCCATGACGTGGTAGCCGCAGTCGACATGCAACGTCTCGCCAGTCACTGCACTCGCCAGATCACTGAGGAGGAACATGCCGACCTTGCCGACTTCCTCCTCCGTGATGTTGCGACGAAGTGGGGAGAACGTTTCGTACAAAGACAACATCTTTTTGAAATCGCCCACGCCGCTGGCGCTGATCGTTCGCACGGGTCCAGCCGACAGGGCATTCACGCGAATCCCGGACGGGCCGGTTTCGCTGGCGAGATAACCGACCGCGCTCTCCAGCGCGGCCTTGCACAGTCCCATCAGGTTGTATCCGGGGATGACCTTCTCGCCGCCCAGATAGGACAGCGTCAGGATGCTGCCGCCCGGATTCATGATCGGCTTGGCCCGCCCGGTCATGGCGACCAGACTGTAGGCACTGATGTCCATCGCGGTCTTGAACCCTTCGCGGCTGACGTTGTAGACCGGTCCGGTCAGGTCAGCGGGTGGGGCAAAGGCGATTGCATGGAGCATGAAATCGATCGTTCCCAGCTCGCTCTTGATGTGAGCAAAGGTCTTGTCGAGATCCGCGTCATTCTGAACATCGCAGGGAATGACGAACTTGGCACCTAGCGGATCAACCAGCTTGCGAACTTTGTTTTCGTTCTTGGTCCGCGCGGGATCCTTGTCCGGCATGTGCGTAAAACCCATCACAGCGCCCTCTTTGGCGAGCTGCTGGGTGATGGCCCACGCGATCGAATGCTCGTTGGCGATCCCGAAAATGACGCCTTTTTTGCCTTCGAAAAGCCCCATGGCGGTTCCTCTTGTCTGTGTATGAAGTCGTTGTTCGACGGTGAACCGGAGAACATAACGAAGTCGCGGGAACCGTTCAACGCGGGGGTCGGTGGGTTGTTGGACGGGTGTGTGACAGTTCTCACTGATCGAAGTGAGATAATTCACGCTCAGCCAACGAAAAAACTCCCCGGAGCGATTCCGAGGAGTTTGATCGGCAGGTCAGCAATCTGTCCGGGCTAGTGATCGCCCGCTGGACTAGATCATTTCCTTCAGCTTCTTGAGTGCGCGAACCTTGACGACCTTTCGGGCCGGCTTGGCCTTGATGGTGATCTTCTCTCCGGTGCGAGGATTGATTCCATCCTTGGCAGGGGTGGCCTTCTTCAGCGTGACCTGGATCTTGAGGAGACCTGGCAGTGCGAAGACGCCAGGACCCTTCTTGCCCAAGCTGCTGCTGATGAGAGCTTCGACTCCGTCGAGAATCGCGACAACGTCCTTCTTGACGAGTCCGGTGGACTCGGCGAGAGAGGTGACGATCTCGGACTTCGACATCGGCTTCGGCTTGTCAGATGCGGCTTTTGCCATCATAGCTCCTTAGACTGGCGGTGAGTGAATTTGCACATCCCGATGTGCGTGCGGTAAGTAAAACGCTCGAAATTCGAGTTGTCAATCGCCTCACAGGGTCAAAAACCTCAAAAAACACTGGAATTCGCAAAGTTTTGGGGCTTCCGGTGATCAGTTTCATTGGAAAACTCAATACTTCGCATGCAAAGTAGTGATTGTGATCGGTTCCCTCGCGGAGTGAAATCACGTCTTTCAAGAAACGTTTTGGAGCGGACTTGGGGGCAATCTGACGCACTGCTGATGCATCTTGACATTGAAATCCATCTTCAAGCCATGGGATTGATTCCTTGCTTCAATTGGCAGTACGAGTCGGTCGCCTCGTGGGCAGTAAATGGCCGAGGCCGCCGTCCATGCCAATCACTTGACCAGTGATCCAATTATTGGCCGGCTCGACTAACCAGGCGACCAGCGAGGCGATCTGGTCTGGCTCTCCAAATCGCCCGAGTGCATGCATGTCCTGAGACGCAGCTGCAGCGAGTGGGTTGTCCCAAATGCGGCGAGTCATTTCAGTACGAACCAGGCCCGGGCTGACGACGTTCACCCGGATATTCGATGGGGCGTAGCTCGCCGCTGCAGAGCGAGCGAGTCCGATCACACCGGCTTTGGCAGCGGCAATCGCCTCGTGATTTTGGATGCCGATTTCAGCCGCAGCTGAGGCGAAGAGAACCACGGGGCCGCCGTGTTCTCGCATGAGCTTCCCAGCGGCTCTGACCGTCGCAAAGGCCGTGAAGAGATTCGTTTCGAAGACATCACGGAACTCTTGATCCGAAGTGGCGTGAGCGGGCTTCAGGAGCACTGAGCCGATGCAGTTGACCAGACCATGAATCGGCCCGTGCGACGAGATGAGAGTTTGCAGCGCCGCTTCCAGCGAAGCCGACTCACGCGGCTCAAACGCCTGCCACGGTTGATTCAACTCCATCGCCAGCGCTTGGAGCTTCTCCGGGTTACGCCCCAGCAGAAAGACCGAATGACCATTCGCGGTCAGTTGTCGAGCCACAGCAGCTCCAATTGTGCCGCTGGCTCCTAGAATTGCGGTTGATCCCATGTCATCGATTCCTGTGTGTGGTGGTCGACATCCTCACTCAGTTTAGACACGGATTGTCTTTCAGCGAGTTGCTGATCATGAGTCTTAAACGACCAATTGGCAGTCAGTACGAAATGGGCACGCTGCAAAAAGTCTGAATGGCTCGTGATGGAACAAATCTTCAAATTGCAACTCAAATGCAGCGTCGCATGTTTGAAGCGATCATGTTCAGACGCCAAGCGAATCCGTGGCCGCCCGCTCGCTTGGAATCGCACACGTCTTGCCCATGCAGCGTCCGGTCAACCGCAGCCGATTACGGGCGAATATCTTGTACCCCAACGTCATCACGTGCGAAATTCCCGGAAGACGTGTGATCCAGACAATTGGTCCGAAACCGACAGCTGAGTACAGTCGGCGGAAGACTTCGACACCCTCGATCCAAGTGCCATCAGACAGGCGTCCTTGAATCCGTGCCATCAAGTCCTCGTAGGTCTTGCCGTAGGCTTCTGCGGAGAAGTCAGCTGCGTCGATATCGGTGAACTGGATTCGCTGCTGACGATCCCATCCACGCAGCATGTTAATCTCACGGACGCAGAGCGGGCAGCCTCCATCAAAAAACACTTCGACAGAAAAAACCGAAGGAGTCAGGGAATACTCGCATGATGGGGACATTGGAGTGGTCCAGTCGTGGGGTCAAGAGCATGGGCATCTGCAGATGGGTCATGAGCAAAACCGCAGAGCGTGAGGAAGTGTAACCCTTCATCTCCCTCGCCAAGACGAATCTATCCGTCCATTCCACCCCCGAGCCTGCCGCGTCAATGGCCTGGTCCAGAGGAGATTCCGGGTTGGAGTACAGGCTTTAGCCTGCCTCCGAGCTGTCGAAAGACAATTCCTTCACTCCGAAATCAAGCAGCTACGGGGATCTCGCGACAGTCCCATACACTCAATAATCGCAATCTCCGTTGGCCCCCGCAGTACCGCCGGATATGCTATTGATTCGATAGATTCGGGCTGTCGCTCTCTTGTCGCGGCCTCGAAGGTGATTCGCTGCTCTATCACTGTGTTCCTTCTGCGGAGTTCATTCATGCAGCTGCGAGTCGCCTGTTTCATCACTTTGAGTCTGGTGATCTCGGTCCAGGATAGCCGAGGAGCGGAGCCTGTTGAGGCATGGAATGAGGAGCAGTTGAGGTATTTCGAGACTCATGTCCGTCCGCTGCTGATCGAGAAGTGTTTCAAGTGCCATAACGATAAGAAGCAGAATGGTGAGCTGCGGGTTGATTCGCGCGAAGGGTTGCTGCTCGGAGGTGAGTCGGGTCCTGCGGTAGTGGTTGGGCATCTCGATGAGAGTCTGCTGCTAGATGCCGTCAATTACCGGTCGTTTGAGATGCCACCCGAGGGCAAGCTCTCCGAGGAGCAAATCGGGCACTTGACCAAGTGGGTCGAAATGGGGGCTCCTTGGCCTCCGGGCGAGGTGGTCGCAGCGGCCCATCCGAGTGGGCGAGAGTTGACCGCAGTAGATCGTGCCTACTGGGCCTTTCAACCGGTGAAGCGAGTTGATCCGCCGACAATTGAGGGGGACCAGTGGAGCCGGACAGCGGTCGATCAATTTATCCTCGCCAAGATTCGCGAGGCCCAGCTCGAACCCGCCCCGGAGGCCGACCGCGTGGCTGTCGCCCGGCGGTTGTACCTCGACCTGACGGGATTACCGCCCACGTTGCCGCAGATGGACGCCTTCCTCTCGGACCCATCGGATCAGGCGTACGAGAAGCTCGTCGACCAGTTGCTCGCCAGCCCGGCTTATGGCGAGAACATGGCCCGTTTCTGGCTCGATCTGGTGCGGTATGCGGAATCGGATGGGTACAAGCAGGACACGTTTCGCCCCAGCGCGTGGCGCTACCGCGACTATGTGGTCCAGTCGTTCAACGCCGACAAACGGTATGACCGCTTCGTCATGGAACAGCTCGCCGGTGACGAGATCGACCCCACGAATACGGAGGCCGTCACCGCAACCGGATACCTGCGAAACGGAATTTACGAGTACAACCAGCGCGATGCGTTTGGCCAGTGGAAGACGATCCTGGAAGACATGACCGAGACGACATCGGATGCCTTCCTGGGGTTGGGACTTGGCTGTGCGAAGTGCCACGATCACAAGTTCGACCCGTTATTGCAGAAGGACTATTACCGGTTACAGGCGTTCCTGTGTAACGTCTCGTTTCAGGATGAGCGTCCCCTGACTTCGCCCGAAAAAGTCGCCGAGTACCAGTCGCAACTCGCGAAGTGGGAAGAGGCCACGAAATCGATTCGCGAGAAGTTGGCCGTTCTCGAAGCCCCCAGGCTGAAGGAGTTGGAGCAGGCCGCAGTGACTCCCTTCCAGGAGCAGTTCCAGGAGATCTACCACAAGTCTGCTTCTGAACGGACGCCTTATGAGCAGCAGATCGCTCATCTGGTTCACTTGCAGGTCCTTGAGAAATACGATGTCGAACTCGACAAGAAATTTAAGAAGGACTCCCCTGAGCGGGCCGAGTGGGAGGGCCTGAAGAAGGAGCTGGCGACGTTCGATTCGCAGAAGCCCGTCCCGCTGCCGACGACGCTGACCGTGAGCGATGTGGGGCCTCTGGCTCCCGTGGTGCACGTGCCGGACCGCCCTAAGCTCGGCGAAGTGGCCCCAGGATTTCCGACAGTGATAGATCCCGAACCGGCGGTGATTCCACCGATCTCGGACAACCCGCTGACCACCGGGCGGCGCACAGCTCTAGCGAAGTGGATCGCCTCGCCGACGAACCCTCTCAGTACGCGCGTGATCGTCAATCGAATTTGGGCGCTGCACTTTGGAACCGGGTTAGTGGCGAGCACGAGTGACTTTGGCCGACTCGGTGAACCGCCCAGCCATCCCGAGTTGCTCGACTGGCTGACGAGTGAGTTCGTTGCCAATCAGTGGAGTCTCAAATCACTTCACAAAACGATTGTGATGTCAGCTGTGTATCGGCAGGCGAGCCATCATCCGCACGAGCCGCAGATGATGGAATCAGGGATGCGGGCTGACCCCGCCTCGCGGCTGCTATGGCGTTTCCCGATTCGCCGACTGGCAGCGGAGCAGATCCGCGACAGCATGCTGACTGCCTCGGGCGAGCTGGATTCCAAAGCTGGCGGACCGGGTTCAGACTTGTCAGTGAACCGCCGCTCGATCTATCTGAAGTCCAAGCGAAACACTCGTGAGCCACTCCTTGAAGCGTTCGATCAGCCCGACCGGATCGTGGGGACGGGGACCCGCAACGTCACGACCAGCCCGACACAGTCGCTGTTGATGATTAACGGGGACTGGACCCTCAAGCGGGCTGCCCACATGGCCAGTCGATTGCAGTCCGAGATCGCGGGCAGTGATGACAGTTTGGTGCGTCAGGCTTACCGCATGGTCTACGCCCGCGACCCCGTCGAGTCTGAGATGCGTCGCGGACAAGCGTTTCTGGAGCAAGCTCGATTGCGTCCCGCCGTCACGGTCTCGCCTGTGGAGACTGATGCGAAAACCAAGCCGCCCGAGGCCGACCGCGCACTTGTTGATTTCTGCCATGTCCTGTTGAACTCGAACGAGTTCCTGTACGTCGACTGAGGACATGGTCCAAAACAACTTCCGGTATTCTCGATTAGAGTTGAACAGAAGCAAGCGAAGGCCACGAAGTTTTGGTTGAAGTTTCTTCATTTCCTTCGTGGTCTTCTGTTCAAAATCAAATCGTCAAGTTGTTTCGAGCCACATCCTCATGATGCGCGACCAGCATGTGGGGTTTGACTTCTGTGGGAGCCGAACTGATTGCTACTTGAACTTCCACTTCAACACCTCGGCTTCCCAGCGGGTCTGGAACTCCGACATGTCTTCGGCTTTCAAGACCGCTTTGAGTGTCTGGTACCCCGTCGGGTCTGTTTCAGCGTTCTGGCGAAAGGCCTGGTAGTAATTTGTCAGCAGGCCATGTTCCTGCAGGTAGTAGCACAGGTAGCGAGCCTGAGAGTAATTCGTTCCCGGGTCCTGTTCATAAAACTCGTGCGTGGTGGTCCCGCAAAGGGTCTCGAACGAGGGGACTGACTTCTCTTGAATTGCCTCCTGGAGTCCAGCGAGCCGCCAGTTGGTGAGCCCGACGATCTTGTCGTTTCGTTCAGCGGATTGCTCGTAAAGTGACGCGAGGCCTTCGTTAAACCACGAAGGACAATCGGGGAAATTCGAGGCGATGAAGGGATGCACGATTTCATGCACGAGTGTGCCGCCACCCGTCGAGATATTCATGAACAGTGCTTTGTCGGCGGGGGAATAGAACCCAAAGGGAGTCCCCGGTTTGTCGCTCGTCAGCTTCTCCGTGTACTCTTCATAGCTCGGGGCATCGCGGAACAACCAGATGTCGATGATGTCCGTCGGGTCTTTCGTGAAGTATTCCTTCTTCAGTCGGTCGACCGCCCATTTCACGGTCTGCTCGGAGCGTTGTTTGACCGTCGCCAGCTTCTCGTCGCCGACCACAACGAATGGCTTCTGGATGACGATGGAAAAGCCCGCATGCGGCAATCGCTCACGCAGCCCCATGATGTGCTGCGCATAATCCGCTGAGGTGAACTCGTCTGTGGCCGCAGGCTTCACAGCTGGGAACTTGTCCGCATCCAGCCGCAATCGGACGAGAGTCCAGCGGTCGGGAGCGTACTTCAGTGGCCACAGCTGGAGGAAGTGCTCACGCGGCATGCGCAGGTCAGCCCCCTCGTCCAGTGCCGGATCGTGATACAGCACTTCATCGGTTTGCTGGTCATAACCCAGGACGAGTCGGAAGTGTTCTGTCGTGCCGGGTTGATCGTCAAAGTGCATACAGACGATCGATGGCACTCCCTGTTCCAGATCGGCATGCAGCTGATTAAACGCTTTGTCCAGCCCTGCATCGGCCTCTCGCACTGGAATTGTGGTGAAGACGTTTCCGGTGCGAAATCCAATCCGCCGCAGAGCAGTCGACAGTTCCTTCGTGTAACAGCCGCGACCCAATGCCGGATCTAGTCCCGACTGATTGAAAACATCATCCTGGTCGACAGCGACCTTCTTCGTCCGCAGCCACATTTCTGCGCACGCCTCACCGCAGAAGTCCGGTTTCTGCTTTACATGCGGGACATCCGAGATTGCCACTGTCTTGAGTGGACCAGCTGCGTAGAGGTCTTGAGCTATCGCGAAGAGTGCAGTGAACAAGACCAGCAGGATTGCATCAGGCGACAGGGCTCGTAATCTCCGTAGATACTCCGACATGGCCACCCTTTCGAAAACGGGCTCTTCACTGAATCGCAGTGTTCACTAATCGCATTTGATTGTTCTGTAGATTGCTGGGTATGTCCACATCTTTTTGAATTTGTCCTGTCGCTCTGGAATGTTACTTTGTCCTAGCTGGAACGCGACTCAACGTGTCTCAGTCTCGTCAAAGTGCCACGTACATAGGATCGCTGGGGCTGAGCTGGAGAATTCCCAATAGGGTCCGTCTGGCGACTTTCTCTGCTTCAAGTGCGGGCGTTTGCTGGCGGGGAGATCTTCCTTGACCAGCATGAACAGGTCCGACAGCATGTCGGTATTGCTGCCGTAATAGCTGTGCCCCATGAAACTGAGGTCGATGCGGCTGCAATCGATCGTCTCGACGCCGTCGGCAATGGTTGGCTGTTCGGCATCGCCAGCGCGCATCTCGGCGTGTAGCCCTTTCGAGGCGATCAACGCAGAGTCGCTCGCATTCGCATACAGAGTGACTCGTTCGCATTGATCGACGACACCCGGTGCCCAGTCGATGAAATCGCTCTGACCGACATCCGGAGCACAGAGCACCAGGTTCGAAATCGGCGGGCCACGTTTCGGCGCGGGGAGCTGGCTCAGGCTCTCCATCACGATCCGGTTCCCCATGCTGTGGACCACGATGTGAATACGGGTCTCAGGCGGGACTTCGGCGCGCAGGGTCTGGAGGAACTCGCTGAAGGGCGCGACCGATGCCTGGTTGATCCGCTCATCCTCATCGTAGCTGCGGACGCCCCCTTGTGAGGGCCAACAGTACGACACGATCGCCCCGTTGAATGGCATGTCGAGGGCCAGCTGAGCAGTCCGAGTGATCGCACTGTCAAAACTGACGTTGAACCCGTGGACAAAAACGAGCAGGTCCTGCTGCCTCGAACGCTCGACTTGCTGACTCACCCCAGCAAGGAACTCGAACTCGGAGAGAGGCGTAGAATCGACCGTGGCCCGCTGCTTCGCGTCCGGTGCCGTCGATCGCTCGGCACCACGTCTGCCCTTCGACAACTCCACATCACAGCTGCCGTACTCGACATGATCGAGGACGGTATTGGCTGCCTCCAAGTCACCGGGCGAGGCGAACCACCCTCGGTTCGTGGCCACGAAGATCTGCCAGCGACACGTGTTGTCGGCCCATTCCGTAATCGCGACCGGTTCAGCCAGCGTGTCGACATACTGGGCGAGCGCGGTTGTCACCAGCTGATGAGCCTTGCCGCTGCGGATGTCGTCCTCGAGTGCGGTGTCATAGGTGATGCCGAGGCTCTTGTCCTTCAGGACTGGCGGATCAGGGACACGGCAACTCGAAGTGAGCATCAGCAGCAGGCTGGTCATCAAGGTTGTTCGAGTCCCGGCAAAACGGAACCGATTCGCAACGGACAGTGGATCATCCATGATCGCGATCCAGTGGGCTGTGTCTCGCCCCTAGGCCTGTTGTTTCCGCTGACTTCGCTGGCGGAGTCGCGGTCGCCAAACGTCCACCCTCTCGAACTGTTCTCGATAGACGAGCAGGACAGTAATCGCGACATGATAATGGGTCAACGTCATGTTCTGTTTGATTCACTCTGTGGGTGCAAGACGAAACCGGCGCTCGGGCCAGTGAAAGCCACACATGTCGCTCCGCAGCTGAGTTTCAACCAAATCAAATGTTGGTAAATCGCTTGGGAAACTCAGTCAATGAGTTTTCTGTCGCGAGGATGGCTCGTCCCGATACACTGTGGTCCTGCTCACCTCTCCACCTCACTCCCTCGCGAGATCGATGTGCCTGCTCGTTTCTGGCGATCATCACAATTCTGGTGGCTTTGCCTGCTCGGGCTGGCGGTGTTGCTGCGTCTGGGGGTCATCGTGTCGAGACCGTCCCAGCTGACGATCGACCGGGATTTGTACCTGGGGATTGCTGAGGGGATTCGTGCGGGCCACGGGTACTCGACGCCCGGCAGTCTTCCCCCGGCAGCGACAGCGTTTCGTTCCCCGCTCTACCCCATGCTCTTGGTACTGACGGGAGGGAGCCCCGTGGGGATCGCCGGGCTGCACGTATTGCTGGCGGTTTGTATGGTGCTGGCGACAGGGAAGGCGGCCAGGAAGCTCGTCGAGGACGCTGGGCGTTCGGTCAGTCTGGCATCCCAATTCCTCGCGGGCGGGATCGTCGCATTTGACCCACTGCTGCTGCTTTACAGCAGTCAGCCGATGACAGAGACGCTTTGCAGTTGCCTGACAGCTGTGTTGTTGTGTTGGCTTTCTGGCTCGCAAAAACGCACCAATCAAATGGCGATAGTCGAGGGTGTGATCTGGGGGCTGTGTTTGCTGGCGAGGCCGACGTACGCGGTGGCGTTTGGTTTGTCCCTGCTGGGGCGGGGAATTCTTGTCAGCGAGGTCTCGAAGGACCCGCTGCCCATCCCGCCGCGCCAGCAAGGGTGGCACGCATGGTTCCCTCGGTGGCGCGTTGGGATTGTGATGCTGGTCGTCACTCTGGGAGTTGTCTCTCCGTGGGCGATTCGTAACTGGATGGTGTTCGGCAAGCCGATCGTCACCACGACGCATGGCGGCTACACCCTGTGGCTGGCGAACAACCCCATCTATTACTCTGAGGTGATCGAAGGTGATGACGCAGTTTGGGATGGGAAGAGCCTCGGCCAATGGCAAGCGGAGACCGATGCCGAGATGGATCGCCTCCACATTCAGGGAGAGGTTGCCCGAGATCGGTGGCTCAGCACGCATGCCCAGCGATTCATTCGAGATAACCCGTGGCGATTTGTGCGGGCGTGTCTCCATCGAGCTGAGATTTTCTGGTCGATCTTCCCCGGACGTTCTGCCGATGCGGGGGTTCCGCTGCCGATGCTGTGGGTTATGGCCGGGGGTTACGCGGCGCTGTGGGTGGGGGGGATTGTGGCTCTCGGCCGGTTGAGAAGCCGAGAGCGATGGGCCAGCGCGTGGCCTGCACTGTCCCTGATTCTCGGATTCTTCGTCGTGCATCTGGTCTATTGGACCGATGTGCGGATGCGGGCTCCGATCATGCCCGCTGTGGCGGTGTTGTTGGCCGTGGGGGTGAGCCCGACTCGTCGGAAGGTGGGAGAATCCAATTCTCCTGCCGGTCGGTAGCCGAACACAACTCTTAACTGATCATGACAGCTCGGCGGGATCTGCATTTCCCGATCGGCACAAACCGCCTCTCGTCGCTTCTTCCAGGCCGCACGATCATGACTTATGCTGAATCTCGACGTGGTATCATCCTGGCCGGTGGCAGCGGGACGCGGCTCTATCCAGCGACGATCGTGGTCAGCAAGCAGCTGATGCCGATCTATGACAAGCCGATGATCTATTATCCGCTCGCAACACTGATGCTGGCGGGTATTCGCGAGATTCTGATCATCAGTACGCCGCATGATCTGCCGTTGTTTGAGCGATTGTTCGGAGATGGCAAGCGGTGGGGAGTTGAGTTCCAATACGCGGCCCAGCCCAAACCAGAAGGGCTCGCGCAAGCGTTTCATATTGGCGCCCAGTTCGTCAAAGACCGTCCTTCAGCGCTGGTCCTCGGAGACAATATTTTCTACGGACACCAGTTGTCTCAAAGTTTGCAGTCGATCAGTGCTCGCTCTCAGGGGGCCACTGTGTATGCGTACCACGTCCGCGATCCTGAGCGATATGGTGTGGTTGAGATGGATGCGAGTGGAAAAGCCTTGAGTATCGAAGAGAAGCCGAAGGCTCCCAAGTCGAATTTGGCTGTGACCGGTTTGTACTTCTATGATGAACAAGTGGTCGAATTCGCGCACCAGATCAAACCTTCACCGCGAGGTGAATTGGAGATTACGGATGTCAACCGGCTCTACTTGGAGCAGGGAACTTTGCATGTAGAAACGCTGGGGAGAGGCTCGGCGTGGCTCGATACGGGAACACACGAATCCCTGGTGGATGCCACGCAGTTTGTGTCCGTTCTGGAGCAGAGGCAAGGACTGAAGATCGCTTGCCCGGAGGAGATCGCCTGGCGCATGGGTTATATCAATGACTCCCAGTTGGCAGCCTTGGCTCAGGTCATGAAGAACAGTACCTACGGGCAATATTTGCTGGGTCTGCTGGGGTAGGGAATCGAATAACCCAGTGGTAGCGTCCATGGGCAATCGAGTTCCTAGAAACGCGGGAATCCCTTCAGTTCTCGCCGGGCGGTCACACGATAATGAGGATGCGAACGAAGCTCTGGGTTCCCTCAGCTTCGATCCCCGTGTGGGCCACAGCCTTCCACACAACGAAACGGGCAATACGGAGACGACTGGTCCCCATGCTGACATCACTCTATCAGCGGCATGGCCGATGGCTGCTCGTTCTGGCAGCTATCGCTTTCCCCTTCCTTGCATGGCAAGGGGAATCGATGCCGTCGAACAACGACATTGAGACCTGGCTCCCCATCGAGTCGGAAGTCCGCTCGACCTATGAAATGTTCAAACAGGAGTTTGGGGCCGAGGAAGTCATTCTGGTCGGGCTCCCGAATCTCAGCCCTGACGACCCGCTGGTCGAATCAGTCGCGGAACGCCTGAGTCAGTTGCCGGGAATTCGCCACTGCTGGTCGCCCAATCGCTTCGGCCAGACGATGCGAGACCTGAGCGTCTCTGAGGAGAAGATCGCCGAGCGTTTGACAGGACTCGCGATTGCCAAGGACAAGCGGATGCTCGGGCTGGTCGCGCTGTTGTCACCCAGCGGGTTGGTCGATCGCTCAGCCACGGTTCGGGATGTCGAAAAGGTTCTCGATTACTGTCAGCTCAGGGGCGAAAATGTGTTGCTGACCGGAGGACCGGTCATTGTGGCGGAATTGAATCGGTTGGGGGATGTGAGTCACAACAGAATCTTCTTTATCTTTACTCTGATCCTCACGACCGCCTTGATGTATCACTGTATTGGGGAATGGAAGCTGACGGCGGGAGTGATGTTGATCACCGTCTTCGCCATCGAGGCGACGAACGCGGTCGTCTACTGGTGCGGCGGAGAGATGAATTTCCTGATGGGCGCCCTCGCCGTTATGACCATGGTGTTTACGCTGTCGATCGCTGTGCATGTGATTAATTACTACAAGAATTCACTGGACCTGCCAGACCCCTTGGCCAATTCCTTACGAAATGCCTGGAAGCCGATTGCCTTGTCTGCGCTCTCGACATTCATTGGTCTGGCATCACTGATGACAAGCACCATCGGTCCTGTGTGGTGGTTTGGACTCTCGGGAGCTGTCGGAGCGGTGGTCTCCCTGGTGTGCGCTTTGGGGCTCACGCCCGCGCTGTTGCTGCTCTGGCCTGATGCGGCCCAAAAGGCGGAGAGCCGTTCGCTCATGTCCCAAATGCGAATGGCACATGCAGTCGTGAGCAATCCTTGGAAGACGACGGCGTTTGTGGGAGTCGTTGTCGCGGTCTGCGGGGTCGGGCTGTGGTCTCTCTCGTGTCGCATCGATCCTCTCGACTTTCTTCCCAAGGGAAGTTCAGTGGTCCGGGATCTGAATGAATTGGAGAAGCGCCTGACGAGCATCGATTCGATTGAAGCCATCATCGATTTCGAAACCTCTGATGCCCCTTTCATGGAGAAGCTCTATCGCGTCCGTGAGATTGAAGCCCGTTTGGCTTCGGATTCCAATGTGACACACACGATGTCGGTTGCCAGCTTCTTTCCGGACGAAATGCCAGAAGGGCTGATGGGTTCGACCCAATTCTTCACTAAGGCCCTGGAGAGTAAGCATCGCTCCGACTTCTTGTCTGCTGGCGAACGCTACTGGCGTGTCTCCTGCCGGATTGGCCGAGAAGATCCTGCGATGAAGGGGAGAACGTTCGCCAACCTCAAGCGGCTCACAGCTGACATTCCGCAGGTGACGCTGACAGGGATTGCCCCACTGATCGAGCAAGCTCAGCTCACGATTTTCCAAGGATTCTGGGAAAGCCTCTCGTCCTCATTTCTGCTGATCACAGTCATGTTTGTCGTGTCGCTCCGGTCGCTCAAACTTTCGCTCTGGGGAATGATTCCCAACATCTCGCCGATTGTCCTTGTATTTGGAATTATCGGGTGGGCAGGTGTGGCGGTTGATGTGGGGATCATGATGACCGCCAGCATCGCTCTGGGAATGGTGGTCGACGGGACCTTCCATATGCTGATCGCCTATCAGCGGTCCCGGAATGCGGGGCACTCATCTCAAACGTCCGCGTTTCAGGCACTGATCCGCACGGGCAAGCCGATTTGTGAAGCGGCCATGATTGCCAGCGTCGGCATGGTCGCTCTGTTGATGAGTAGTTTCTCACCCACGGTTCGGTTTGGAATGATGATGGCAGCGATCCTGTTGTCCTCCATCTGGGCGGGACTGCTGCAACTCCCGGCACTGTTAGCGCTCCTGCCTGGGAAGCGACAAAGGAAGGCGCGGACGCTAGCAATGCCAGAGACCACCCTCGAGGTCGAGCAGCCACTTGTTCAGCGGCAAGCGGCATAGTGAATTGGGATGGCTCAGTGAAAGTAGGTGACGATGCGAAGTCTCTGCTTGACATCCATGCTTTTCCAATGGCCGAGCGGTGGATCCTAGGACGGTCGAGGTTCAACGCACGGTTCGCTGGGAATGTACGGTTTATTTCTGAGCATCGGTAGAATGGAATTGTTCAACGATCTTGGAGTGTTTGTCAGCAAGGGCTTCATTGCCTTCACGACTCGCGACTTCCGCCAGCCAGGAGTGTGCCTGAATTAGCGATGGGTTGATCGTTAGTGCATGATTTGCAGCCGCTTTCCCAGCCTCGAAATCCCCGAGTTGTCCCAAAATGTGAGCCAACCGACCGGAGTAATTTGACCGCGACGGATTGACTTGGAGGAGTTTCTCGTAATACACCCGCGCCTGCTTGAGATCGCTGGCTTGATGAAAATGAATTGCGAGGGCTTCTAGCGCGTCTTCGTGGGTGGGTTGTTGCTCAAGCACAAGCAACCAGCTGCGTACTGCGAAATCGGATTGTTTGACGACACTGAAAGCCTGTCCCAGTGAATAGAGTGCTTCTTTGTCGTTCTTGGCGCGCTTGACCCAGGGAATGAGCAGGTCGATGGATTGGCGGGCCAGACCTTGGTTTTGTCCAGTAAAAGCCCACTCGGAGAGATAGATCCCACGGGCTCTGTCTTTCATGAGAGGGTCCTGGGGAAAGCCAGGTTCCTCAAAGAGGGTCGTCAGACTCGCCTCGTTGGGGGCTGCTGGAACTTCTGGTGACGAATTCTGCGCCTCCGGTCGGCGCAAGACACGATGGTCGGTTTGTGCTGCGTGAACATCCCGTGCTTTGAAACTCGGCATATGGCATTGAATGCAAGAGTCCTCAGGGCTCGCAGCATGTCGCACGTCCAGCTTTTCTGAACACTCAACCTGACCGGGGCTATGGCATTTCAAGCATTTTTCCCGATAGAAATTGACCTTCGCATCGAGGGATGGAACCCGATGAGGGTCATGGCAGTCGATGCATGAAAGCTTGTTCTTCCCTTGCTGATAACATTGACTGGCGTGCATCTGCTCGACTTGGCTGACAGCTGCAGCACTTCCCGACTTCACGCCATCCGTCTTCACAAACACGGTCCAGTTTTCACTGAGGTGCATCCCGGGACGGAAGTCGAACTCAGACCGCCCGTAATTCACGACACGCCGCCGTCCCTGAAAGTGGCACTGTCCACAGACAGCGTCGCGTCGTGCATCGGTGTAATCCACGGGGTTGACGATCGGGTCGGTCTCACTGGGGAGGCGATGTCCATTCTCATGAAAAGTGATATGGTCCTGAGCTGGACCATGGCACCTCTCGCAGCCGATCGCAGTTTCAATAAAGGGAGAGTCAGCAAATCGGTTCAAATCCTGGCCATGCGGAGCCATTCGCCCGGCATGACACGAAAGGCAGCCATCGGAGCACCGCCGCTCAAACCGCTCGTTGGCTTCCGGGCGGTATCCGGGTGACAACCCCCACAGGTTGCCGTCGGTGTACCAGCTGATTAAGGAGGCGGTGAGTCGCCCTGAATTGTTGATCAAGTAGGTCCTTCCACGAGTCCCAGACCCCACGGCATACTGGACCGGAACACCTTGGTCGTAAATGACCTGGCCATCGGCATCCTTGCGAACCTCGTGGTGAATGACTTGGTCGGCTTGGTGTTCCACAAAGTAGGTCATCGCTTTCGATGGAGAGAACTCTGTCTGTTTGCGTTTTTCAAGTGGAGAGGCTGCCTGGACTGTGGCAAGTGACTGTGCCATGGGATGCCCGGCATACTGCTGCATGATCTCCGCGTGGCATTTCGCGCAGGCCTGGCTTCCCGCATACTTCTGAGAAACGGGAGGTGGAAGCGGAATCGGGGCTTCGTCGACTGTGACGGTTTCTGTTTCCAGGTCGGCATCGTCATTCGTGCGGGGCGTTTTCAGCAACACGACCACTAACACCACCAGGGCCATGGCCCCCAGCCCCCAGAGTGCCCGGATCACGCGGCCGCGGAGCATCTTCGATGAGTCATTCGCCGGGTGTGTCATGGCAGGAGCGGTTTCGTGGTTGCAGAATGAGCGGGCATTGAAATGATTCCGTACCCTTCGAGAAGCGTCAGTTGCTGAGTGGCGTGAGTCAGTTCGGCATGATCGCTGTGTCCAGACGGCCACTGAACCTCAACGTGACATGGGCCGTTCCAAGCCCCGAGCCCGAATCGAACCGCCCGCTCATGAGACGCCGAAAAACTGGTGCCGCCTGCGAGTTCCAGGCTCTGTTGTTGACCATCATATCGGACGCGGACGACCGCCCCAATGGCGTTCCGGTTGCTGGTTCGTCCGATCATGCGCACGGAGAGATTCTGCCCCAACTGCGAATCATTTCGCAGGATCGCTGTGTTCGTGTTTTGATGAACGACACAGAGGTCGAGATCACCGTCACGGTCAAAATCAGCCGTAGCAGCTCCGCGTCCGACTCGCTTTCTGGAGAAGTAGTCACCCGAGTGATTGCTTCCATCTTGCCAGTGTGTGCCATCGAAGGTCAGGAGCTGGGGGCGCATTTCGTAACCCTCTCCGTCGGCGTAGCGAGGGTCGATATGCCCGTTGGCGACGAACATGTCGATCTGTCCATCGCCATTGAAATCGCTCATCAATATCCCAAACCCCAATTTGGGAAGAGTGAGTTCTCGAAGCCCTGTCAGAGCACTGACATCTTGCAGGCCATTCGGGCCGAGGTTTTGATAGAGCGTGTTGTGTTCCCCCGTAAAGTGCGACAGGCACAAGTCAGGGAACCCATTGCGGTCATAGTCCCCGAAGGCGACACCCATGCTGGCTTGAGCTTCTCCCGTGGCGCAATACCCTCCGCCCAGCAAGGTTGCCGATTCCTGAAATGTCTTTCCAGCCTGATTCACAAAATAGAAGTTTGCGGTGGTGTCATTGGCGACGTAGATGTCTGGCCAGCGATCTCCATTGAGGTCTGCAATTGCTACGCCTAGAGCGCGGTTACCGGGACCAAACAGCCCGTATTTTTTCGAAGACTCGATGAACTCACCGCTGCCTTCATTCAGGAAGAACTGGTCGGGTTCAGGCTCTGTGTTACGAGGGTGGCAGACTGAGGCGATTCCAGTTTTGTCGAGACAAGGAATGGGATGGTAAGGATCGTAGATGGCGTAGTTACAGACATACAGGTCGAGATCGCCATCTCGATCGATGTCACCCCATGCCGGACTCGAACTCCAGGCACTCCGCAACCCCGAAAGAGATTCCGTGACCTCCTGAAACGTCCCATCCCCCTGATTGTGGTACAGCCGACTGATTCCGACATTCGCGACAAAGAGGTCATCGAACCCATCATTGTCGTAGTCACCCACGGTGACGCCCTGGCTGTATCTGCGCTCAGCGATCCCCATGTACGAAGCCTGTTCGACAAACCTCCCGTCGGGGCGCTGGCGAAAACAAGCATCCGCTGGTCGGGTCTCCTCGACCGGGGCGTCTGGAGCGCCTCCTTGAGTCAGATACAAATCGAGCAGGCCGTCTTGGTCGATGTCGATCCAGCCGCAGCCTCCTCCAGTGGATTCGACCATCAAGGCTTTCGGACTCGCCCCATTCTCGTAGACATGAGTGATCCCCAAAGATGCGGCAGTGTCTTCGAAGTGGGGGAAAACGGGAGGCTGTTTGATTTGCGGAGAGACCGTCTCACGTTTGTCGCTGGGTTTGAAATTGAATTTCCGCGCTGGTTCCGAAACCTTGGCTGACGGCTCAGCTGCTGGTGCAGCTGGCAGCGGTGGTGTGGCGGGGCGGCAGGCACTCAGGCCGCATGTCAATACGAGCAAGTATCCGAGAGATTTTCGAGGTATCGTCAACATGACTGAGGGCATTAAAAAAGATCTCCGCCCAATACGAGACCGGACGGAGATCGAATTCGTTCAGACCAGACTGATCACAGAGTGATTAGAACTCACCAATGGCTTTCCCATCCCGGCGCACTGCCAGGCGATAACGAGTCGTGTGATCAATGTTCTCACTGATGAATCGCACGGAACCATCAGCGAGGCAGAACTGGGCACCACCGACATGGCGGCTGCTCGCTCCACTGGCGTTGCGGATATCACCTTCACCCTCTTGCCAAGCCTTGTTGCGATTGTTGATTGGATTGCGTAGCGGGTCAATCGCCCCCAGTGCACTGGCCCAGTTGGCGTGATCCAGATGGCCATGATTGAACACAGCTCCGTTTCCACCACGCCAGTGCATGTTTTCGAACACCAAGGCGGTGTTTGATGTGCCATCGACAATGGCATTGATCCCGACTGAACCCCGAAAAAAGAAGATCCCGTTGATGGCAGGATTATCGTTGTTCCAACGCTCGCTGATCCAGGGAGTTCCTGCAGATCCGCGTACGAACTCAGCTCCTGGGAAATCGGGGACTGGTGCACAGTCTTTCCAGCCGCCCCAAATGTGCCCCATGTTCCCGACGTAATCGAGACCACCGGCAGAGGAGCTGAATGGGGCATTCCATCCGCCATTATCAGGCTCAATAATCTGGCCTTGCCGAATCCCGCCTTGCTCGTTGGACGGGCACAGGAAGCCCGGAATCGAAATCTTGGCTAGGTCTCGTGGAGCAGGAATGCCGCCGACGGAGGTGGTGAAACCCATTCCGCAGTTCGGAAGAGGTTGGGACGCAATGCTGAAATACGTTGAAATTTGGTTGTACAGCGGAGCCTGGTCCATGTAGGGCATGGCCATCACAGTCCACGGCCAAGACCCATTGTTGTAGTTCGGGTTGCTCGGGTCACCTTGGGTGTTGTTCTGTCCGTTGTACCAGTTCATGGGAAACTGATTAAACGTGTCGTGGTAGTTGTGGCAGGCCAGCCCCAACTGCTTCAGATTGTTCTTGCACTGGCTGCGACGTGCAGCCTCACGTGCCTGCTGTACAGCTGGCAGCAACAACGCGATCAAGACGGCAATGATGGCGATCACCACCAGCAGCTCAATCAGCGTAAAGGCCCGTCGAAATGACGGAAAGGAACGCTTCATTGGAACTCCTTAACGAAGGACAAACACAAAATGTATTCCCATGACATCAGGGAATGACAACGTCAATCTGATTGCTTCCGGCTTTCACTTCGTGAATCGCAGGAGTCTTGGCCGCACTTCCGTACTCAGCTGGATAGGTTGGTTTTGCTACGATTGGCTTGGGGGAATTTCCCCGACCGCCGCCCTTCATGCCTCCGTCACGTTCGGCTGCCATTTTGACGGGATCAAACGGCGCTGTAGATCCGCTGCCAGACAGGACGACCTTATGTTGACCAGCCACTGCCCCGGCTTCGCCGGTGGCAGTTGACAAAGTGTACTTGCCTTCAGAGTCTGTCGTTCCCGCAGAGGAAGGACCGGCTTCAGGGCTAAAAGTCACAGAAATGCCGGCCATGGGCTTGCCACCCATGGTCAATGTTCCTGAAACTGGGTGCAGTGCTGGCCCAGCTGTGCCGCCGCAACCTGCGAATAACCCAACGAACGCTAATGAAGCGTAAAGAGGACGCAGATTCATGAAGGATGCCATTTGAGAGTGTTGAGGTGTGTGGATCGGATGAAGAAGCCGAGAAATCCACCAGTCTGCTCTTACTTATACCTATGAAATCGACATTTGAGGAGAGATGTCGAAGAAAATTTCAGATTTCTTACCGAGTGTTGGGGTTTTGATGGCGATGAATGCCATTGGCGGATTGCCAATCCCCGCAATCAGCTGCGTATTGTGCAATTCCTTGAAGTAATCTCGGAGGAGCATCTCTCAGGTGTTTCAGCCGCCTCGCTTCCACGACAAGAGTAGTCCCTCGGGCAGCCAACGCCTGCTGTGGAGCCGCTTCGGTTGCCCGACCCAGAGTTCGGAGAAGCTGTGCATACTCGTGCCGTGTCTGACACCCGAGCGGATTGAGTCGAATAGCTTCTTGATAGGAGCGTTCCGCGTCTTCGAGATTGCTGGTTTGTGTGGCATACCAACCTCGATATTTCCAAAAGACGGGGTCGTCGACGGATTCATCCGGAACAAGAGCGAGTTGCTGGGCCACTTCATCCACTTGTCCGCCGTCCGTCGCCATGAACAGGCGAAACTCCAAGACTTGTGGAGGATCTGCGAGGGAAGAGGCGCTGTGTTCGAACTCAGAAACGATTTTTTGAAATTCCGCTTCTGAGTTGGGTCCAGGTGCGGTGCGTGAAATCGCCCGCGCCCGCTTTGCCAGTTGGACAAGGTGGCTCGCTTGCAAAAGAGGAGAGTCGGGAGATTTGAGTTGCCATTTTTCGGTGACCTCTGGTCCATCGCTGAACCACAGGTCTTCGGCATTCAGTAGATAGAGATAGTGTTCTGGCAGATCACCTCCGGACTCGATGATGCGGCGTATCCCCGCCAACATTTGAGGACGCTGCATCGTCATGGCATGGAAGTAGATCTGGTGGCGCAGGGCATCGGGATTCTTGGGTTCCAACGTCAGAATCTCATCGGCGATTCGCAGGGCCGGGATCGGCTCGTGTAACACATGGAATTGGATTTCCAGTCGAGCTGTGGCCGCTTCAATACCGCGTGGACCACGTAGGGGAACATGCCCGTAAGCTTCAAAAGCTTCATCAAAACGCGACTGCCCCCGGAGGGCTTGGCCCAGCCAGAACCAGGCGATGGCTTCTCGGGGGCTCAGCTTGACCCACCGCCTGGCAGGGATTTCGAGCTCCTCCCAAGCTTCCAGATTCGCGGCGGCATTGCACTGTCCCGGCAGTTCGGAGAGTTGCCACTCGCGATGTGCCCAGTATGTCCCTCCAGCGATGGCCAGAGCCACGCAGGCGAAGATCTTCCAGAGCGAGGATGCGGTGAAGCGATTCACGGTGTGGGAGGCCCGCTCGATGCGTCTGCGGAATATCCAAAACTCCGGAGCCGCTCGCTTAACGAATCATACGCCATTTGGTCGCCACAATCTCTCATGTAAATCGCGATGTCGATCAAGGACTTGGCATCCACCGCAGCTGCATTCGGGACGGTCAGGAGACGCGTTCTCAGCTCTCGGCCTGTGGACGCCAGTTGTTGCTGGGCAGCGACTTCGTCCAGTCGTCCCGCTTTTCGGAGCAGGTTCGCGTATTCATGATGAGCCAGTGGGCTGGTGGGGTGGAGTCGAATGGCCTCTCGAATGGCCTCTTCTGCTGCTGCGTGTTCCTGGAATGAGCTGTGGTACCAAGCGCGGTATACCCAGATCATATGATCATCCACGACATCGGTGGACAGACTCTCCAGCATCTTTCCGACACGCTCTGTGTTCCCAGCTTGGTACGCACGGTGCATCATGTAGGTGAGCAACACGACATCATCCGGATTCTTTTCTAGAAAGAAGTCCAGTTGAAGATCTGCTTCCCGGTCCAGTTCGACAGACTGTTCGGTTCGAGTCGTGTTCACGTTCATCGCCAAGGCCATGGCGGTATGAACG
This sequence comes from Planctomycetota bacterium, assembly GCA_043777375.1. Lineage (GTDB taxonomy): Bacteria > Planctomycetota > Planctomycetia > Planctomycetales > Planctomycetaceae > TH-plancto1. The sequence continues at coordinate 29,027 of JAYWHX010000105.1, forward strand.
CCGAGGCCAATCTTGAATCGGGGTTCATCCGGAGATGAGGCGAGCCAGCGGCTGTTCAGGTCCGCGCCATTCGTAAAGTACAGCATGTCTGCCATGATGTAGTAGACAAACGCCTCTCTCGATGGAGCGTGATGCTCCATGGCGTGTCGAATGGTCTTTAGCATTGGAACTCGCTGAAGGTTCATCGCATAAAACGAGATCAGTCGAGACTGAATCTCGACGATCTCCGGGTCCACCTTCAGGACCAACTCGCTTGTCCGGACAGCGTCGAGAGGTCGGTTGAGGGTCGTCCACTCCAGGTTCGCTTTTTCGACATATGCCAGAAGCGACTTCGGATCGGATTGTGGGACTTTCCCGAGATACTGGGCCATCCCTTCGAAGTCTTCCAGATTCTGGCAGGCTTCGGCAGCACACCACCACCCCAGGGGGGTCTCGGGGTCCCATGCCACCCAGCGATCCGCGACCGCGCGTTCTGTGCGCCAATCCTTTTGGCCACGGGCCGTCTGACAGGCAGAGTGAAAACGACTCGTCTGAAACCGAGTCCAACCGGTCTTCGCCCAGAAGCCGCAGGGAACCAACACCAGCAGAGCGACAATGATCAGGAATCGTTGTCCCTTGGCCACTCGGAGTGGACCCACCACGTCCAGGGCAGCACTGCATTCAGGATGGACTTCTGGCGCGGACAATTCATCACCTGAGACAAGTGGCATGCATTATGAGCGACGGCCCATGGCTGAAAGCATACGTCTGTTGGCAGCCTGTGAAAAGACTTCCCCAGTGAAATCAACTGTCGTGTCAGGCCAGGCGAGATCAGTCTTGCGGGACCTCGGTACTGCTGCTGTCCACCGGGGTTCCTCAAAGAATGTCTTGAAGCTGGAGATGAACCATCCCGATCAAGTGGGGAAGTGGACTCCGGGTTCGTGAGAATAGACCCTGCTGGAGACTCTCGGCGGTTCAGTTTCGCTTCTCGAAATGGTCGTGGGCGTCTATTCCACGCCGCACCTCATTCTGAGATTCTTTCCGACAGTTGCCTCGCTCCCGATTGACAGGGACTGTTCCAGAGATCATTGATTAACCGTCGTGCCAAGTCAGACATCCTGGAATCGTGGTGTGCGAATGAATCCGGCCCACTCAATGCTCTCCCGAACGTGCTCCACAATGGTGCTGCGGCTCGTGATCTGGACATTTCTCCTGACCTGTGGGCTGGGGTGTCACTCCCGTGTTCCGCTCAGCCCCCTGGAGCAGGCTGAAAAGGTGCTACAGAGTGGAGACTTCAAATCCGCTAAAACTCTCGCCAAAGCGATCCCGCGTGAGCACCCCCAATGGGCCGAGGCGCAGTTGATGATCGGGGGAATTGAGACAACCTATCGCTACGCAGGTGCGGGATTGCCGTACTACGAGTCTGTGCCCCGGGATGGCTCTCCCGTTTCGATGAAGGCGATCCGAGCGATCGCCGAGATCCACCTGAAGCTGGGAGCCCTGGAGAAGTCTGCCATGCATTATCGCGAACTTCTGGAGCAGCATCCGGAAGATCGCTTCGCACGGAGAAAGCTCGCCACAATTCTTGCGGATACCGGTCAACGATTCGAGGCGGAAACCGAACTGCTGGAATTGGGGAAACGAGTCCCCATGGAGATCAAAGAAGTCGTCTTGCTGACGGAACCAGACCGCCCGGCCTCTCCGTCTGCTTTTTTGAGGCAGTGCGCTCAAGCCAATGCCCGTGATCCGTTCGTCAACTTTGGACTCGCGGTGGAAGAAGTCGCGGCTCAGAATTTCGACGATGCGAGGAAGCGCCTGGGTCTCGTCATCGAGACCAATCCAGAATTCACAGCTGCTCATGCCTTGAGTGGCGAGCTCGCACTTGATGTCGGACTGGCCGAACTTCAGGCGTGGAACAAAAAACTCCCAGTATCGGCTCAGAATGATCCGGGTGTTTGGTTTGTGCGTGGCCTTTGGGCACGACAGCTCCATCAGGATCGGGTAGCTGCCCGCTGTCTTTGGGAGACCATTCGCCAGCGGCCTCACCACCGCCGCGCCCTGTTTCATTTGGGGCAGGTGATGGCACCATTGGAGCCGACAATCGGGATGGCATTTTCCGAACGCGCATCAAAATTAAAGCAGTACTCCGACCAGCTCGAACAGACTCTGATCCAACAGGGGCGTGACGACCTGATGATGAAGAGTTTGATAGCATTGTTGATTGAAATGGGTCGCGAACAGGAGGCCCACGCTTGGCTGACTCTAGCCGTCGACAAGTTTGGACCCACAGCGTGGCCCGGGCCGATGATGGATTCTTTGTCACATCTCGACCGGGACGATTCCCCACGGTTTATGCCCGACCGAGACTTGAGCCAGAGGCATGATCTGTCGAGCTATCCGGATTTCAGCACATTAAAAATCGGCAGTCCTTCTTCAGGAGTGGCATCTCCCCCCCCAGCTGCGGTCTCGCAGATTCGATTCCAGGATCAAGCTGTGGAGCTGGGCCTCGAGTTTACCTATTTTCAAAGCCCGGATTCTCGATCCCGGGGAGTTCGGATATTCGAGTCCACCGGCGGCGGTATTGGAGTTCTCGACTACGACCTCGATGGACGTTCCGAGTTCTTCCTGACTCAGGGAGAATTGTGGAATCGAGGCGAAGAGCAGCCGACGCCATCGATCGAGTACCGTGATCGATTGTACCGGCAATCCAAAATGGGATTTCAAGATCTGACCGAACTTGCGGGTCTGGGGGTCGAGGACGGGTACGGGCAGGGTTGCTCGGTTGGGGATTTCAATAACGACGGGTACCCCGATCTTTACATCGCAAACATCGGGACAAATCAGCTGTTGATGAACAATGGGGATGGCACGTTTTCCGATGTCACTCGAGAGTCTGGGCTTCAGGGAGCAGCCTGGACGACAAGTTGCCTCATTCTGGACCTCAACGCAGATGGGAATCCTGACCTCTATGATGTGAACTATCTTCAGGGGGACCATATTTTCAGTGTGGAGTGCGGTGCCAATCGCTGCTCCGTCCGTGACTATGCGGGTGCCCAGGATCAGGTCCAGCTTTCGCAGGGAGACGGGACGTTTGTTGTCGTGCCGGATGCCACTCCTACAGTCACTCCCAAGGGACTGGGGATTGTGGCTTTTTTTGTCGACAAGGAGACTCGTCCCAGCTTGTTTATCTCGAATGATCAAGTCCCCAACTTTTTTCTCCGCCCGACCGAGGTCGACGGAAAATACACGGACCAAGCGCTGCTTTCCGGACTTGCGATGAACAAAGATGGCAATCCCACAGCCAGTATGGGGGTCGCCTCGGGCGATTTGAACCACGATCAGATGACAGATCTGTTTGTCACCAATTTTGAGGGAGAGGCCAATACTCTCTATATCCAGAGGTCGCATGGATTCTTTGAGGATGCGATTCATGGAACCGGACTGAGAGAACCGGGAATACCCTACGTCGGATGGGGAACTCAATTTGTGGATGCCGACAACAACGGAGAACTTGATCTCGTCGTGGCCAACGGACATGTGGCTGACTTTGGTGTGTCCGGGGTCCAATACCAGATGCCCACTCAGTTCTTTCGGAATACCGGCTCAGGGCATTTCACACTGTTACCTCCGAGTGAAGTGGGGCCTTTGTTCGAGCGGCAGGTTCTCGGACGATCAGTCGCCACTGTGGATTGGAATTGTGATCAGCGTCTGGACTTTATCCAATCTTCGATCGCTGCTCCGGTGATGTTGGCCACGAACCAAACAGAAGACGGGGGGCATTCTCTCGGTGTTCGCCTGCATGCGAGAACGACCGCAAGAGATGCCTTTGGAACCCGGGTCGAAATTCGCCAGGGAGACGCCATTTCCTCGCAGCGGCTGCTCGCTGGAAGCGGATACCAAGTCAGCAATCAGCGGCAACTCCACTTTGGGTTGGGCTCCGAGAGTGCGACGGTATCGGTCAGCATTCAGTGGCCTTCGGGCACGATCTCCAAATTTGAGGACATCCCCGTTGACACGACGCTGGAGGCTACCGAAGGGATGTCTCAGGTCACTCTCTGGAATGGAACAGGTCCTCGCCCTCGATAGTCTGAGGCGACGGAATGAAGCGCCGGGCAGAGGCGACTCCGGCTGGAACGGCGATTAATGATCGCTCAAGTGGGTTGAACTCCGGCCCGACAGTGTTACTCGCAAGTGTTGCCGGAGTCGCTCCCTGTGGACTCACCCGGCAGAGGCTCTCGTTCGAATGCGGGGAATGAGCGGCTGGGCATGTTGTCGCCGGGCATTTCGCGGTTATTCCCCCAACGCTCGGTTTCGCTGGGCATGTTGCCACTGGGCATCTCGCGGTCATCGCCCCATCGCTCTGTCTGGCTTGGGAGTGAATCACCGGATTCCCGTTGGAACCCTCCACGCCGCGTCGGTCGGCTGCAATCTTGCCGATCGTCTTCGGCAGCATCTTCTGGCTCTGCCTGATCCTGAATTCGAGCAGGCTGAGCGCGGCCCGGCTCAGCCGCCGCTGGACGTTCCCGTCGCTCCAAGGGAATGTCGGCGGGGATGTCCGCAATGCCCCAGCCCTTCCGCGGGGCCATGTCGTCGCAACCGGCCAGCAGCGAGATGAGAACTAGCAGGCCGAGCGTGTGGGAGATCAGTCGACTCATTGAAATCACATGTTCCCCTATTCACTCGCCAGCGAAAATTTCCACACCTGCAATCCTGTCGCCGCTCAGCCTTCAGCGTATGCGGATCTGAATCTGGACGCAAGAACCAGTTCCAGATGGTAATGCGACCTGTTCGCAGTCGGTCTTCGTGTTGCATCTGTTGCGGCTCGATGACCGGACACTCATAATCGAACCAATCAGTCCCTTTGACCAGCCCTCTGATGAGCGGGAATTCGATGCAGATTCGCCAGATGTTTGCAGTAGCAGTTCTGAGCGGGGCGATGTCCGGTCTTGTCACGGCGGGCGACAACTGGACCGGTTTTCGAGGTCCATCTGCTGATGGGCATACCGACTCGACGGGATTGCCGACGACGTGGAGCGAGACTGAGAACATCGCCTGGAAAACTCCGCTCCCCGGTCGAGCATGGTCGTCACCGGTCATCTGGGGCCAACAGATCTGGATGAGTAATGCGACCGAGGATGGCAAGGCTCTGTCGGCTCTTTGCCTCGACCGTGACACGGGAAATATCCTCCATGATTTTCTGATATTCACAGTCGAGAAGTCCCAGGAGATGCACAAGCTCAACAGCTATGCCTCACCAACTCCGGTGATCGAAGAGGGGCGGGTCTATCTCAGTTGGGGGAGCTACGGGATCGCGTGTGTCGAGACGGCCACAGCGAAGGTTCTGTGGGAGCGGCGCGACTTGCTGTGTGAGCACTATCGCGGCCCGGGTTCGTCACCGATTCTGCACGGCGACCTGCTGATCCAGCATTACGATGGTTTTGATTTCCAGTTCGTTGTCGCTCTCGACAAGCACACGGGCCAGACCGTCTGGAAGACTGACAGGCCCCGGGATTTCGGCACGACCGATGGGGATGTCAAGAAGGCGTTCGCGACTCCCATCGTGATCACCGTCAACGGTCAAGAGCAGCTGATCAGCCCGGCCTCGAAGGGTTTTTTGGCTACGACGTTAAGACTGGCGAGGAGATCTGGCGGGTGACCTACGACCCGTTCTCGACTCCAGCGCGGCCGCTGTATCACGACGGGGTGTTGATCTTCAGTGCGGGGTTCAGCAAGGGAGTGATGTTTGCGGTGAGGGCCGACGGGCAGGGGGATGTGACCAAGACACACGTCGTCTGGAGCGTCGACAAAGCCATGCCGTCCAAGCCCTCGCCGCTGCTGGTCGAGGGGCTGGTCTATGCGGTTCAAGACCAGGGCGTTGCGACCTGCCTCGACGAGAAGACCGGTGAAGTGGTCTGGACGGCCCGCTTGGGTGGCAACTACTCCGCGTCGCCGATCTACGGCGATGGGAAGCTGTATTTCTTCAGCGAGGAGGGGAAGATCAGCGTGGTCGCCCCGGGCCGCGAGTACAAGTTACTGGCCGAAAACACACTGCCCGACGGGTTCATGGCCTCGCCCGCAGTGTCTGGGAAGGCACTGTACCTACGCACGCGGACGGCACTGTACCGGGTTGAAGCGAAGTAGTTTCAAGTTGCCCCAAACGGTCATAGCAGTTTCTGGACCGCTAGGCCGCTGAATCGGATTGACATCGCTGATGTCGCCGAAGTTCTGTAATTCGAAATGATCCATTTGCGAATCCTCTCCGTTATGAAGAAGTCTCAAAGGAGATCTTGATGGAACTCGAACGACTGACCTGTGGCTGCTGTGGTGTGACTCTCGATGTGCCCGATGAGGTGCAGTTTGTGACCTGTCGCCATTGCGGCTCGTCTCTGAACGTCCAGCGGACGGAAAGTGTCGCCTTTACGCAAGTCATGCAGACGCTGAAAGAACAATCTGATCGGATTTTGGATAACACTGAAGTCCTGCGTATCCAGAATCAAATCGCCCTGTTGGATCAGGAGTGGGAACAGCGATCACACTCTTTGATGATCCATGGCAAACATGGCCATGTCTCAGTGCCCGGAAAGATCTCTTCGATCGTGGGGGCGTTCATGATCACGATCTTCGGAACATTCTGGACAATTCTCGCGACGAATGTCGGAGCCCCGATCGCCGGGATCGGTGTGTTCATGACAGGAGCGGGGATCGTGATGTGTGTCGTCAATTTTGCGAAGGCTCACCAGTATCAGCAGCTGCGGGAGGATCACGAGCAGAAACGCGCTGAACTCAAGCGAGGCTTGAGTCGACCTGCGAAAAACGCAGGGCCCAGGAATTGAAACAGGGGGGTAGTGGTTGAGTCTCGGTCCCAAGCCGGAGCTTGGTCACGAGAATTCAAGAGAGACATAATTCTGCAACTCTCGCTCAATAACACTGAGCAGCGGCAACCGGACATCTGTAGACGCAAGGTTCTCGGCGAGGTATCTTAGGTCAATGGATTCGTGTCAGCGAGGTTGGCCAGTGAATCGAACACAGTTGCAGATCTTGGCCGAGGAGCGGGCTTGCGATGCCGAGGCACTCCTCAATGTGGGGCGATGGTCTGGTGCATACTACTTGGCTGGTTATTCTGTCGAGTGCGGCCTGAAGGCGTGCATTGCCAAGCTGACTAATCAGGATGACTTCCCGAATAAGAAATTCGCGCTCGACTGCTACACGCATAAGATTGAGACGTTAGTCGAACTGGCAGGATTGGGGCTTCAGCGTGAGACGGGCGTTCAATCTATCTCTGGCCTGGGTAGTAATTGGCAGATCATCAAGGACTGGAACGAGGAGGCTCGTTATCGGTGTTGGACAGAACTGCAGGCTCGCAAGCTGGTTTCAGCCGTAACAGACACAACGAACGGGGTGTTGCCATGGATCAGGGTTCACTGGTGATGGAAGAGATCGACGCAGGTGCTGAACTCGCGCGAGAGTTCAATCATTACAATGTGGTCAAAGTCGCATTTTGGCTGAAGGCCAGCGACGATGATCATCGGTATCTTTATCTAGCGTCCGATCAGATCGATGATTCCAACTTCGATTTGGCATACGGAGAAGTGTTGCGTCTGACAAGTCAGATGCCTTCCCTCTACCTCAATCCTTTCCGGGTGAAAGTGATCGGCGCGGACGACCCGTTAGCGAAGGCGGCAGTGGATATCCAGAAGCGATACCCAGGACGTTTTCCAACTCGATTCGGTGGAACGATGTTCGGAGGGGTCTTCGTCGATGAAGTTTACATCTATCCATCTCCGCTGTCCTCCCTCGTGCATTCAAGCTGAAGCAGCTCTTCCCACCGCCTCGCTCGCCTGACCGCGGCGACAGGGAACGTTATAACCGAACCACCTGCTCAGTCGCAATACTCTCCGCCTCAGCCAAGCAGATGCGCAGAGCATCAAGGGCCAGTTGCCCGCTGAGGATACGCGGCTCCTGGCCGCTCGCGAGGCCATCGACGGCGGTTTGGATCTCATCGGTGAACGCGGCACACCACTCGGTGCCGCCGCCGGGAGTCGGGGTCGTGACCTGCCCATCGCTGGTAATCAGCGTCAGCGGGCGGTTGACGACCCAGCTGTCGCCGTAGGTTCCGGCGTCGTACTGGATCGTGGCTCGTTCCAGGAACAGTTCGAAGCTATGGGCGAACTTCAGTCCGGCAGCTGCGATGCCGCCGCTGATCGCACTGACGGTGAGATCGGGGTTGTCGAACAGGTACTGCGTGCTGACATGGTTCACGAGGCCATCCATCAGCAGCCCGCGCGAGAAGACGGCCTTGGGCATTCCGCACAGCAGGCCGATGTAGTGGTTGTCATGAATATGCAGATCGATCCCCCAGCCGCCGAGCTTGCGGAAATCGCTCATGTCGGCTGACCAGTTTGGCTCGGCGATTACGCGGCGAAACGCAGCTCCGCGTAACGCCCCGTACTGCCCACTGGCGACGGTCTCGCGCACAAAACGGAACTCCGGGAAGAACGGGAGCACTTGGGCGACCAGCAACATGCGGTTCGCCTGCTTCGCAGCTGCGACCATGCGCTCGGCGGAGGCAAGATCGATGGCGATAGGCTTCTCGACGAGGACATGCTTGCCAGCTGCGAGAGCCTCCATCACGACCGATTCGTGCTGATCTGTCGGCAGACAGATATCGACCAGATCGATGGTCGTGTCATTCAGCAGGTCGCGATGATCCCGGTACTTCGCGATCCCGGTGAGGTCGGTCTTGTCGCTGCCGCGCGGGCCGAAGTTGCCTTGGATGTCGGACCAGTCGCCAGCGAGTTTCTTCTCGCTACGGGTCGAGATGGCGGCGACTCGCGCGCCGTTGACCTGCTTGGTCGCTTCGAAATGGGTCATCCCCATGAAACCCACGCCAATGATGCCGATCTGAAGCATGTGAACAACTCTTGATGCGGGGAATGTCATTGGTGTCGGACGATTGGCTCAGCTTAACGCGACTGCGGGAATGGTCGCAATTGAGCGACCGCCTTCCCAGCCCGCTACTCCTGCCAAGGCCGCGTACCAGAAACCCTTGCTGGCGCAGCGGGCAGTCTGCTTGCCCACAGTTGACTTTCCCTCCTCACCGCCGGACAGTGTCACAGACGCGGAGTACCTGAACCCCGAGTGTGAAAGAGAAAACCATGCGATTCACTGGACGAAATCTCGGCTGGGGAGCAGCTTTGCTGCTGGCAGTCAGTGGTGTAGTGCGTGCAGATCAATACGGACTCACCGAGGGAAAGCTAGAGTTGCAATCGGCCAACGTGCTGGCCTTTGGACCGGACGGCGTCTTATTTGTCGGCGATGCGAAAGCCGCGAAGGTCTACGCGGTGCAGACTGGCGACAAGCACGGTGATCCAATGACCGTTCAGCAGGATCTGGAGAACGCATCCGGAGCGATTGCGAAGACGCTAGGGGTTGCCAAGGCCGAGATCGTGGACCTTGCTGTCAATCCGCTGAGCGGGCATTTGTTTGTGTCCGTCACGACCGATGCGGGGCCGCGGCTGGTCGCTCTGGATGGCAAGGGCGGCATCACGGCGTTGCCACTCGACAAGATTGCCTTTGCCAAGCTCGACATTCCGAATCCCGCCGAAGACAAAGTTGTCGGCGAGGGACGACGGGCACGGAACAACCGTATGAACTCGGTGACCGACCTCGCCTTCATTGAGGGCAAGCTGCTGGTCTCCGGGATCAGCAGTGGGGACAAGCCCTCGACGGTACGGTCTTTCGATTTTCCGTTCAACGACAAGATCGCCTCGACCGGTGTCGAATTCTATCACGGAGCCCATGGACAGCTGGAGAATTACGCCCCGATTCGGACGTTCGTGCCGTTCATCATCAATGGCGAGCCGAACGTACTGGCAGGGTTCGTCTGCACTCCACTGGTGAAATTCCCAGTGTCAGCGATTGCCGGTGGAGACACCGTGCGAGGCACGACCGTCGCAGAACTGGGCAATCGGAATCAACCGCTCGACATGATTGCCTACAAGAAGGACGGCCAGGATTTTCTGTTGCTGGCGAACAGCGCCCGCGGAGTCATGAAGATCAGCACAGCTGACCTCGACAAAGCCGCAGGGATTGAGTCACGTGTTGACGGCGGTGGAACAGCGGGACAGAAGTTCGAGACGATTGCCGATTGGCAGGGAGTCGTTCAGTTGGAGCGGCTCAACGAAACGCATGCCGTGGTGCTGGCTCAGACCGCTGAGGGGCAGGGGAATCTGAAGACGCTACTTTTGCCGTAGGTGTAATCGCGAGTGGTCGTTGACGAGACGGCTAGAGTCACCCCCAGCCGTTTTCTCAGCCGGTCAGTGAGGGCATCCGAGGAGTTGCCATCGAAATTCGTCTCGATAGCAACAGATTCTCCTCTGCTTATGCTATCATTTCCAGACAGGGAAGTGGCTGGGCTTGTGATCAATTCACCTTGCCATCATGGCCTCGTCCCATCTCGAAGGCGTTCGTACCGACCACAACTGGGCAAGGTCGTATGTCGTCTTTTCAAACACTCGTTCTTGTCCGAGAGGATGCACTCCATGTCACGTCGTACTTTTCTGAAGAACACCGCAGCTGCGACAGCCGGGGCTGCGCTGCTGAGCAGCTTGTCCGCCTCGGTCTATGCCGCCGGTGATGATGCCATCAAGGTCGGTCTGGTCGGTGTCGGCGGTCGCGGGACCGGAGCTGCGGGCCAGGCACTGGCGACCGCTGGCAAGGTGAAACTGGTCGCGGTCGGTGATGCGTTTAGTGATGTGATCGAGTACGGCCTGAATCAGGTCGCCAACTCGGTCAAGGGCAAGGAGAACGAGTTCAAGGTCGAAGACGTCGCCAAGTTCAGCGGGATGGACGCCTACAAGCAAGTCATCGACAGCGACATTGATCTGGTGATTCTGGCGACGCCGCCTGGATTTCGTCCAATTCACTTTGGCTATGCCGTCGACAAAGGCCGCCATGTGTTCATGGAGAAGCCTGTCGCAACCGATCCATCGGGAGTGCGCTCGGTGCTGGAAAACGCCAAGCGTGCGAAGCTCAAGGATTTGAAGGTCGGTGTCGGACTTCAGCGGCGGCACGAAGCGTCCTACATCGAACTCATCAAGCGGGTGCATGATGGAGAAATCGGTGATGTGATTGCCAGCCGCGTGTACTGGAACGGCGGCGGAGTCTGGGAACCGAAGAAGACTCGCGAGCAGGTGAAGACCGAAATGGAGTACCAGATGTGGAACTGGTACTACTACAACTGGCTGTGCGGCGACCACATTACAGAGCAGCACATCCATAATCTCGACATCGGAAACTGGTTGAAGAATGGCTACCCAGTTTCGGCCAACGGCATGGGCGGACGTCAGGTCCGTACCGACAAGCGGTACGGCGAAATCTACGACCACCACGCGGTCGAATTCACCTATGCCGACGGCAGCAAGATGTTCAGCCAGTGTCGCCATATCCAGGGATGCTGGAATGCGGTCGACGAGCATGCCCACGGCACCAAGGGGGCCATTCATCTGGCCGGTGGAAACGCTCGCGGCTGCTCGATAGTGATGGCCAATGGCGAAAAGATCACTTCAAAGGCAGAATCGGAAAACCCCTACCAGGTCGAACACGATGACCTGTTCAAGGCAATTCGTACGAATGCCAAGGATTACAACGAAGCTGAGTACGGTGCGATGAGTACGATGACCTCGATCCTCGGTCGTCTGTGTACTTACTCGGGCAAGGTGCTGACGATGGAGCAGGCGCTGAATTCTGAAATCAGCATCATGCCCAAGTCGTACGCCTTTGACGCAGAACCACCGGTCAAGCCCGGCGAGAATGGCGAGTACCCCATCGCGATTCCCGGCGTATCGATCGTCGTCTGATTCGAATCGTCGAGTGACATGCTGATCCGCACAAACGGGAGCCCATGTGGCTCCCGTTTGCATTTCCGTCCTATTGCCTGATGGCTTCGACATTTCCAGTTGGTTTGCAGTCCAAATTACGGTCACCAGTCTGAGAGTTTGTCGCCTGCTTGGTGGCTCGCCTCTCGTCGTCTAAACTGCCCAAGGAGCCCCAGTCCGAGTGGCTCACTCAGGAACCAATGGCCATGATCTCCCGCACAGCTCCCTCGATCGAACGCATTCTTGACAAGGCTGTTGCCGGAGAGCGGCTGACTTCGTCAGAAGGTGTCGAACTGCTCAAGTCGCACGATCTCACCGCGATCGGGGCTGCTGCCGATGCGGTGACCAGGCGGCTGCATCCAGGCCCGGTGCGAACCTTTAATATCGACCGTAACATCAATTATTCGAATGTTTGTGCTGCGGTCTGTGACTTCTGCGCCTTCTATCGACCGTTCGATCATGTGGAATCATACGTCCTGCCACTGGAAACACTGTACGAGAAGATCGAAGAGACGGTGGCCCTCGGCGGTGACCAGATTCTGATGCAGGGCGGTCTGCATCCCAAGCTGCCGCTCGAATGGTATGAAGACACACTGCGAGCGCTCAAAGCCAAGTTTCCCCTAGTCAACATCCATGGATTCAGCCCTCCAGAAATTTACCACTTCTCCAAGATGACCAAGCTCTCGCTGGATACAGTTCTGGAGCGATTGAAGGCTGCGGGACTTGGCAGCCTTCCCGGTGGGGGAGGCGAGATCCTTGTCGACCGTGTTCGCAAGCTGATCACCCGTGGAAAGGTGCTGACCGATGGCTGGCTCGATGTGAACCGCGTCTGGCACAAGATGGGCGGAGTCAGTTCTTGCACGATGATGTTCGGGCACGTCGAGACTCTCGAAGAGCGGATCGAGCATCTCGACCGCCTGCGACAGCTGCAAGATGAGACCCATGGTTTCACCGCCTTTATTTGCTGGACGCACCAGTCGCCGAAGGTCGCTCCCTGGTTCGGGAAGGACGCCGAGGAGGGCCGCAAGGGGGGCGTTGACATGTCGAACATGCCCGAAGTCGGGGCGTTCGGATACCTCAAGACGCAAGCTGTCTCGCGGCTGTACTTGGATAACATTCCGAACATTCAATCGTCGTGGGTGACCCAAGGCGAGAAGATCGGCCAGATGGCTCTCATGTTCGGAGCCAACGACATGGGCAGCTTGATGATCGAGGAAAACGTCGTCGCCCAAGCGGGCACGGTGTTCCACCTGACTCTCGATACGATTAAGCGATGCATTACCGACGCCGGATATCAGCCGAGACAGCGGAACGTGCGGTATGAATTGCTAGTAGAGCGTTCGGCATAAGCAGGTTGTTCCCGTTGCGAAGTCCGAAGCGTCTGCCTTCGTAAGAACCCGCAGAAACCAAGTCGTTACAGGCACCGGAGCGTTCGCCAGGTGTCGGCTTGTGTCGATTTCTCTGCCAGTGTTAATGCAAACACTCCCGTCTGATCCAGACGGGAGTGTTGAGAGTGAATGTCGCGATTCGCTCGACAAGATTGACTTAGTAGTTGTTGACTTCGCCTTCAGCACGCACGTGGCCATCGCAGTTGATGTCATTCTGGCTGTCACAGAAGTCAGGAGTGTCTGTGAAGTAGGAACCGGCGATCGAACCTTTGTGGCCGCTGAAGCCGCTGTAACGCATCGTCTGATTCAGGCTGCCGACAGCTGATCCGACGTCTTCGAGTTCTTCGTTGACACCGTTGGCAACTTCCGACAGTCCGACGACTAGGCTGAGGACGACGATCGTCGAGATCAGGACCAGTTCAGCTGAGACGACGAAACCGGCTTCGTCCTTCCAAAGGCTATTGAGAATCATCATGGTTCGACTCCAGGGAATAGTGACCGCGACGTGGCTGCCCGTGGTGGGCTGAGAGAGCGGGTGTCGCATGTTCGGAAGAAATGAAATGCAGACGGGATGCCAAACCTGCTGAACATCAGCCGCGTTTCGCTCAGCGATTGAGACGCTCGGTGCCACATCTCATTTCCGAGTAGCGTGTTACGGAATTACTGGTGGTTGTTAAATTGTTGAACAGAGTCCCATTTAGGACAGTTCACCGATGATGCTCAAAGACCACATCATTCACCTCCCCTAGACTGCTTCATGAAGGTAAGTCACTCCTGAGCAACGCTTTGCAAATTGTTGCTGTGTTCACGAGACGTGTTGCCAGTACACCACAGTGCTTCAGCCGCGACACGGTCGTCCGACTGCCAGACATCTGGCAACAAGACCGCACTTGACCAGTGAAACGGATCAATAACCTGCCCCGAGCTCAGCCTACGGCAACGCACTGTTTCACATTGGGTCGCGAGAAAAAATCGTCTTTACATGTTTGAGACGGTCGATGCCGAGTCGTTGGGTGAGTTGTGGCAGGTCGAGGGCGTGTTCGCGGAACGCGTGGGCGATGTGGGTCAGGCCTAGGCCGCGGAGCAGAGCCAGAGCGGCGTTGCGGTAGGTGGCCATATTGCGGGGGACGTGGCCGGTGAGGAGGCGGATGGCGTCTTCGCGAAGAGTGACATCGCGGACGTAGAAGCTGCTCTCGATGCCCCAAGTGGCTGCGCCAGATCTGGAGCCACTGTGCGGGGGAATAGATGCCCGGAGGGACGCTCGTGATGGCGTAGCTGGTGGTGCGGGTCACTTGGTCGCCTTGGCGGACCTCGCGTTCCAGGGTGAATAACTCTTGCAGTCCGGGCCAGTCGGAAGAATACAGATCGCCCGGAGCAATATCGCTCGCGTTATAAACAGTGAGAGAGCGAGTCTCGACGTTGCCATGATTCTAGCAAACAGTTTGTGCGGACGAACGCCGCTGCTCACGAAGCCGTTGGGGCAGGGGGGGGAGGCCGGGTGAATCGTGGAAGACTGAGCGGGCATCTTTGAGTAATTGAGTCTGACGATCCTTCACCCACGTGAAGTAGTGGCCCTCTCGCTCGCGGATCGTCTGGCAGACCTCGTGCTGGCAGAATATCGCATTGGCCACGACGAGTTTTCATTTTAGGCTCTGTTTGAAAACCACCTCTACCCGAACAGCACCCTCATATATCTCTGGGAAAAGGCGATGCGGATCATGCCTCCGAAGTTCTTCGCGGACTTCTCAAAACGAGAGAACACGCGGCGGTATTCCTTCAGCCAGCCGATCACCCGCTCGA
>JAYWHX010000106.1:0-11832 GCA_043777375.1 Planctomycetota bacterium
GCCGGCCTGTGCAGCCTGGCCGACAGCCACCAGTGGGACCACTACTGGAAAACCACATGAATTCCACACAACCGAAATCCGTTCCTACACCCGACGGGACAACGAGACAGCGCCGGATTGCATCCCGCGCCGACGAGTGTCATCCTGCTCCTATGCACGAAAGGTCGTGAGCCGTTACCGGGAGAGATCGATGATTCTGCGCAGCCTATTGATGTGCCTCTGTTTGATCGGACTGTGCCAGCCCGGACAGTCGCAAGATGTTTGGCCCCGTTTTCGCGGTGAGAACGGAGTCGGCGTGAGCGACCTCCAAGGGATGCCGACAAACTGGACTGAGCAGGACTACGAGTGGAGGATCGAGCTGCCCGGAGTCGGCCACTCGTCCCCGGTGATTTGGAAAGACGCTCTGTTTCTGGCCACCTCGGATCCCAACGGTGAGCGGACACTCCGCTGCTTTGACGCGTTGACGGGCAAGCAGCGCTGGGCTCAATCCATCAAGCTGGGCACCAATGGGCTGCACAAAAAGAACAGCTATGCCTCGGCCACTCCGGCGGTGGACGACGAGCGAGTTTATGTCACCTATGGCGATGACAACCACCACATCATTCAAGCGTACACCCACGCGGGAAAATCGGCGTGGGAGTACGATTTAGGAGCCATCGACACCCAGCATGGGCAGGGGATGTCCCCCATCGTTCACGGAGAACTGGTCATCCTATGCAGCGACCAGCGGGGACCAAGCATGGTCGTCGCGTTGGATCGGAAGACCGGCAAGGAGGTCTGGAAGACCACTCGCGAGATCCGCGAAGCCAGCTACTCGACCCCCCTGGTCTATGAAGCGGTGGGGCATCCGCCAGTCCTGATCTGCGAGGCGGGCATCTCGGGACATACCGCTCTCGATTTGAAAACCGGGCAGCAGATCTGGTCCACCGGCCCCGTCGATCTCCGTACTTGCAGCTCGGTCATGCAAGCCGGGAAGCTGGTCATCGGTGTCTGTGGTCAGGGAGGACGAGGCAAGTTCCTCTGGGCAACAGACCCGTGGGGCGAGGACAACAAGGCGGGGAAGATCACCTACACCCGAACTCAGTATTTGCCCTACGTGCCGACGCCCTTGTACGTGAATGGCCGCTTATTCCTGTGGACCGACGACGGGATGGTGGTCTGTGTGAATGCAGAAACCGGTGAAGACATCTGGTTTGAACGCATCGGCAAGAACTACACCGGTTCACCAATCGCTATCGACGGCAAGATTTACTGCATTTCTGAAGATGGAATGGTCGGGGTCGTTGACGCCAGCGACACGTTCAAGTTTCATGGGTTCAGCCCAATCGGTGATGATTCGTACTCGACGCCAGCCGTGGCGAACGGTCGACTGTACCTGCGGGGGTTCCACACATTGTCCTGCCTGAAGGCGAAGGCGACCCCGTAGCCTGAGGGATCGTGTGATGTTTAAGTGTGTGCTTGAGGAGTGAGCGACCATGGCAGCATGGCCCGGTGGACCATGTCCGGAATGCGGCGATCAAATGCCAGCGAAGTTGATTCGCTGTGCGACCTGCCGCGCTCTGCTGAATAACGATCTCGTTCCCAAAGAGATCGAGTATCCCGATTTCGTCCCGCTCCGCGAGGTGCTGGCCGTCGTCGACGTCCCGGTCATCGGAGACTTCATCAAGTGTCCCAAATGCACGCGAGAGCTCCGCATCAGCTGTAAGTTTCGCGGCAAGCGAGTGTCGTGTCGCCTCTGTGATCACCCGTTCGATCTGCATGTGGGTACGCCAGTCGTGCAGCGGTTGGGGGTTTATGCGCCCTGCCCACATTGCACGCAGGAACTACGGGCAGCCGAGCGTTTTATCGGGACGAATGTCTCTTGCAAGTTCTGCAACGGAGCGATCCGGATTATGGACTCTGTCAAACCTGTGTGAGCGCCCACGGGCGAGAGGTCGAAGGCGAGCGGGGCGGCGTCAGCCCCCTGGTTCCGCACAATGATCCAATGCCCATTCGGCTCATGCTGGACGCTCGCGCGGGAGTCTGTTCACCGCCCGCTCGATGTCTATTTCGCACGGCCTATTCTGGCGGCAAACCCAACTTGTCTCGCAATGACTTGCGCAGCTTGGCGTCCTTCGAGTTCTTCTTATCCATCAACTCAAGAGCCTTCGTCCAAGTCTTCTTCGCATCATCCGCACGCCCCAGCTTGGCGTAGCAGTCGGCTAGATGCTCATGGAGCGTCGGATCATCCCCGCGTTTCATCGTGCAGGCTTGCTCGAGCTTCTTCACGGCTTCATCGGTCTGCCCAAGCTTGAACAACACCCAGCCGAGGCTGTCGAGGTACGCAGCGTTGTCTGGCTCCTGGGCAATCGCCTTTTGAATCATCGCCAGAGCCTGTTCGAGATTCTTCCCCTGGTCCGCCCAGAGATAGCCCAAGTCGTTGTTGGCCTGCGTATTTTCGGGATCGTTCTTTAAGACGTCCTGAAGCACACCTTCGCCCTTTTCCATCTCGCCCTTCAGCACATAGATCGCCGACAGGCTGAAGCGGGCGTTCTCCAGCGTTTTTTCAGTCTGGATGTTCTTGGGGTACTTCCGCAGCACCTCCTCATAGACAGTGATCGCCTCGTCGAGATTTTGGGAGTGATAATGAATCCATCCGATTTGCGCATGCAAGAGCGGCCCGGCGAAATCGCCCATCCCCGCTTGATCAGCTGCGGTTCGGGCGTCTGTCGCCGCTGCCAAGGCGTCTTCTGTGTGACCCCCAAATTCGCTGGCGTATGAGAGGAGATACAGCGATCGCCACCGCTGTTCCTGCAGCCCTGACGACGGATGATTCGCACATTCCTTGAAGATCGTGATCGCCTCTTCATATCGATCCGCATCGAGCAGGATCTGACCTAACTCGGAATACAGCTGGAACTCCGGCTCGTTCCGCAGTTCAATCGCCTGACGATAAAAAACCACTGCGTCATCAACGCGTGACGCCATTCCGCAAAGCTCTCCCAGAACCCAGGCTTGTGGAAACTGGATCTTGGGCTCATCACCCTGCTGCCATTCCTTCCCGAGTTTCACCAGCCCGTCCATCGCCTCGGTATCGGCCGTGACTTGCTGGCGTTCTTGACCGAATCTCTCAACCAACAGTCGCAGCTCTGGATCGAGTGTCGCCAGCCGCTCTTCCTGCTCTGGATCAGGTAAACCCTTGGCATTGATAAGGAGCGTGAGCAATGGCTCGTACTTCTTCAGCCCGCGATACACCGGAATCAAACCAACCAGCCCGACGGGATCACGAGTCTCGGTCTGCCCATTGAGGATCGCGGTTTCTGCCTCAGCGAACCGCTTCTGCTCGACATATTGCTCCGCCAGGAAATTCCGCAGCGTTGAGTTTTGTGGATCTTTGGCCCGCATGGCCTCAAGGCGATCGGTCAGTTCGGATTCTCGCTTCAGATCCGCCAACAGATCTTTCAGCAACTGATATGCTCCACGTCCCCGAGATTGCAGTTGGGCATCCAGGTACTTTTGCAGTTCTTCGAGCCCCTCAGTCGGCTTTCCAGTTTCACGGAAGACCTGGGCCAGGTTGTAGCTGTGGGTGGCAGATCGGCTGCCACGGATGTCAGCGGCTCGCGTGAACGCATCGAGGGCGAGATTTGGCTGCTTGGCAGAAAGAAAGACCTCACCCATCTCTTCGAACATTTCGGCGGGCTCGCCCATCACCTCTTTGATCTGCTCCGCGTTGAACAGCGCGGGATCGGTTTGAGTCACGGCGTCGAAGACGATCTTGTAGCACGCCGTCGCCTCGTCGAACTTGCTGCTCAGCCGATAGAGTGTTCCCAGATCTCGCTGGATCAGAAAGAACGTCACCGACTGGGGATTGAGGCTCTTGACCTGTAGCGCTGTCGTTAGCAGCCCCACTCCACGATCAACCTGCTGCCGGGCCAGTAACCCTGCCAACTGCCGGACGAGTGTGAACCCCTCGGGTGAATGCTCCGCAGCCTGAAATGCGATGGCCTGAGCTTCGTTGATCTTCGTTTCGACGATGGGTCCACTCACCAGCAAGCTGACCAGCATCTGGTAGCTGCGAATGAAAGAAGGGTCTGCGGCAATCGCCTGACGAAAGCAGTCCTCGGCTTTTTGAATCTGGATTTTGTCGTTTTCACCACGGGACAAATGCAGTTGCCCCGCCAATTGCCAGGTGATCGCCGAGCGGCGTTTCTTCTGCTGAGGATCTTCCGGAGTCTTGGGGTCCGACGGGACCGGCTCTTCGTCGCCGATTTGCAGCTTGAACCGAGCATCCGGATTTGCAGCTACTGGCGGCTCCGTCTCGACTGGCTCTTCAGTCACTGCATCCGCAGCCCGAGCGGCGACAGGGGACAGGTATGCTGGAAATACCCAGACTCCAGCGAGGCACAGAACGAACAGTCGAACCAGATCCATGGTTAGCAACTCCTGCGAGACAGCTGTGAGAAAGCCACAGCACGACCGGATGGCTTCCGGTCTGAACGAGATGTTCACAGATTCTAGACATTCTGACCACTGTGGGGCACCCCTTTTGGTGGGCCGCCAGCTGCCGAGGAGGAAGTCGAATTCAGTCGGAACTCCCACCGCGGAGTTTGACCAAAGGCCCCGTAGCCCGCCGCTTCAGCCAGGGCAGGCGTCTCTGGATGCTTTCCAAGGCCAGGGACGGGAGATGATCGACCAGCGTTTAGTCGCGGCGTTCGCCGGAACACATGGAGCCCGCACTCTGGCAAGTGCAGCACCCTCGCATAATGAAAATGGTAGCCCCCCCTTCTGAACGCTTAGGGGTGGGGCACCTCGCTGCACTCGGCCTTACAGACGTGGCGGGCTACTGACATCTTAGGGGCCAATCGCCAAGTGGATCGTATACTGGCGGCCCGATTGAATGAATTCGCGACTGGAATTCGTCTTGTCACAATCCGCAACAACTTCAGAATCTGAATCGTGAATTTGCTCTAACGAATGTTGGCACAGGAGATGCTCATTGCCTAAAAACAGTCCGAATCGAGCCTTACCATGACCCTTAAATCGCTGAAACCCTAGTGTTTTACCTTAAGATGTCGTTCTCTGTTGTCAGCCCTACAACGGTTTTGGCAAAAAAGTAAATTGTGTCCAGAAGTGCTAGAAACTCTCATGAAGACCGCTTGACCCACTGCGCAGAGTGGAACTATTAATCGCCCATCACGTCTCCCACCAAATCCCCCTCACCAACTCCCTTCCCATTCGTCAGTTGCGGCGTGCGACCCACGCGGTGACCCGAGGAAGCTCTGCCCCGAGGTGATTCACGACTCTGATTCGAGCTTAGGATTTCTTGCCGGTTCTCCACTGGCCTCCCAAGTTCGAATGACAACCACGAATCGCTGATTGAGTTCCTTCTCGAAATCACCGCCCGCCCGCCGCGTCTGCCCCCAGTCCCCTCCCCACATCGTTTCGGCACCCGAACAGGCATCTCGCACTCGCAGATGTCCCGCTCAGCGTGCGCTCCGATCCTCCTTGAAGAAGGTTTCCCGAGCCATGATGGACTCGCAGATGCCTGCCACAATTCGGCTCACAGGACGTGTTGCCGTTTGGTCAGTTCACGAACCGTCACGGTCGCGACTCGCGCTGGTGGTCAGACAGAACGGCTATGACGCCGTGATGTATGCCACTCTCGATGAGCTGCGGCAAGGTTTGTCGACAGACGAATTCTCCGCCTGTGTGCTGGACGAGCCGTCCTCCCATGAGGTGATCCGCAATCTGAACTCGACGGTCCGCATTGCGGGTAAACCGACACAGTTCATTGTGGTCCCCGCTCTGGCCGATCGAGCTGTGTGGGCTCAGCCTGCCGGTTGCGATGTGCTCGACCCGCCCTGTACCCCCGAGAAGCTCGGACGCTTGCTGTTCTCCGCTGTCGGTCGCTCGCGACTGGTGTCCGAGAACCTCCAGCTGAAGCGGCGTCTGGAAGGCCGGATGTTTGACGATCTGGTCGGTGTCAGCCCCGCGATGGACGAAGTCCGCCGTTTGGTTCACACAGCCAGCGAGCATGATCGTCCGGTTCTGGTCTCTGGAGAATCCGGTGTTGGAACCACTGTCGTCGCTCGTGCGATTCACGTCGCTCGCTTCGGCACTCGCAGCCCCTTCCTCAAGCTATGCAGTAGCGTGCTGGCTTCGAACCTGCTCGAGCACGAGTTGTTCGGAGACGAACACCAAGCGGGTCGCCTCGCCGGTGGTCAAGGTGGAACGCTGCTGCTCGAAGATGTCGAGACGTTGTCTGTGCCACTTCAGGAGCAGATGGCCCGCGTCCTCTCGACGGGAACCTTTCGCCCACATGGCAGTCACGAAGACGTGTCCGTCCGTGTGCGGATCGTGGTCAGCTCGCACGCTGATCTGAATCAACTGGTCAACGAAGGCAAGTTCCACCGCGAGCTGCATCGCCTGTGCAGGCAGCACACGATCGTAGTTCCCCCGCTGCGTGACCGTCCGGAAGATATCGCCCCACTCGCCGAACAATTCCTTCTGGAGTGCTCGGTCCGTGAAGGCCAGTCACAGAAGCGAATCAACTCCGAAACCCTCCAGCGGCTCCGCAATCACCCGTGGCCCGGCAATGTCCGCCAGCTGCAAAATGTGATCAGCCGCTGCTGCTCGATCTCGTCCTCCGAAGAAATCTCGGCAGCCGATCTCGAACCGTGGATGGAACAACGCGAAGAAGGCGAACCGGGTGATCCGGGGATGACTCTCGCTCAGATGGAACGCAAGCTGATCGAAGCGACGTTCAATCGCTTCGGCGGCAACCGTGAACTGACCGCGAAGGCTTTGGAGATTGGCATCCGCACTCTCTCCGGCAAGCTCCGCGAATACGGCTACCCACCGCGTGGGGGCCCGGGTTCAAACAAGATCCTCAAGGCAGCTTAGGCTGCCACATCGGGCCGTCGCGAGAGCGGCGGCCCGTGTCGTTGAGGGAAGAAGTTTTCAGTCGTCAGTTTTCAGTCGTCAGTTTTCAGTCGTCAGTTTTCAGTCGTCAGTTTTCAGTCGTCAGTTTTCAGTCATCAGTCATCAGTCATCAGTCATCAGTCATCAGTCATCAGTCGGAACTGCGGCGTGGGATAGGCCTCCAGCCTGTCTCACTTGTCACTTGAACACTTGCCACTTGGCACCTTCCCCTATGGACGAACACCTTCATTCTGAACATGATCGACCCGAAGCGTGGTGGCGATCACCGCGTGGTCGGATCGGACTGGCTGTGGCGGCCCTCGCGGTCGTGCTGGGGGTTTTGCAACTGACCAGTCATTCAGCGACGGAAATGACCGTCCTGTCGGTCCCGTCTCCCTTGAGCCAAGACTCGAGCGAAGTCAAGCGGCGTTTGCAACAAGCGGGGGTTGCTCAATTCGAATACTCGAATGGACAGCTACAGGTTCCCCCGACCTCGGCGGAAGCTGCAATCGCGGCGCTTCACACGGATGCTTCCGCCGACCTGCACTGGGCGGATGAGTGGGAATCGGCGAACGCGAAGCTCGGCCATTTCTCCGGAACGCGTGAGCGCGATGCCGCACGCGAGATCGCTCGCGCTCGCCAGATCTGCCGTATGTTGAATCAGATGCCGGGTATTGCGAACGCCGATGTCGTCTGGGACGACGACAAGTCCGTGGGCTGGAACCGCGAGGCCAAATCCCGCGCGACAGTCTATTTGAAGCCCAAGCCCGGTTCCGAGATCACTCCTGAAATCATCCGCTCTGTCCGCGCAGCAGTCGCGGGTAGTAAGGCGAATTTGTCGGCCAACGACGTCATCGTCATGGACCTCGATCGACGCATCACTTACGAAGCAACAACCGATGAGTCGAGTCGTCGACAGCAAGATCAGCAACGGGACGAACGCTCGGCGATCTATCGCCGGCGTATCGAGCAGCTGCTCCAACATGTGGATGGCATTCGAGTGGGCGTGTTCATCGACGATGTGCCGTTTCAGACATCCGTCGAGCATCCGTGGGCCGATCCGCTGGGTGATTCAATCGCTTCGAGAATCCCGGGAGTTGCCCCTCCCATGCCGGGAGTCGAGCCCTATGTCACGAACAGCATTCGGCCCGCTCTCTCTTCCGGACAGAATGCCGACTCGCTCACCTCCGGTCGACGCGAGAAAGACTCCAAGGCCGCCTCGACTCAACTCGGCATCAACCAGGAAATGGCCGAGCTGGTGCATGTCCATTTGGCCGTCCCCGAGGAGTTCTATCTCCGAAAATCCGAGATGCTAGCCGCAGAGGAGACCTCCTTCGATGTGGTCGAACGGAACGTGAACGCCCAACTCAAAAAGCGCGTCGATGACGCGCTGCCCGATTCCGGCCCCTCCCCCGAGGTCGTGATCGACCTGATTCCCGGCGAACGAATCGCCAGCATCCCGGTCGTAGCGACCACGAGTTCGCTCGACCCTCTGCGTGATCCCTCGGTGTTGTACCCGCTGTGTGGAGTCGGCTTAGTGTTCTTCGCGATTGGCTGGGCCGTTGTGGCTGCACGTCGTGGAGAGGACGAGAGCCACGAGACTACAACAGCGGACTCAGCGTCTCGACACGACTCACAATTGCACACGAACCCGCTCGAGTTCCTCGTCACGTCACGATTCTCGGACTGGCTGCCCGCCTTGCTGATGGAACCCGCTGAGGCACTCGCGAGAATCGTCAGCGTGCTGCCCTCGCAACAAGTCGGTGAGCTGATGGCCCGACTGCCAATGAGTGCGCAGATCGACGTACTGCAACTAGCCGCGAGGCAAGCCCCGCCCACGATCCAGGATCTCGGAGAGATCGCACAGCGACTGGAGCACGAGGCCCAAGTCCCCTCGTTTCGTTCACAGGGCCTGTTTCACCGGACGACGAATCCCGTGGGATAGCTGTTTTCCAGAGGCACTTTTCCGACGTGCCCATGAACCTGCTGGCGTAATTCAATGACCAAGCCGTAGGATGCAGCTTCATCGCACCACCATCCGACTCACGCCGGACGCTCGCCGGTTTCGAATATGCCATTGCCCGAACAGTTCCGCTGTTACCTCGTCCAGAAGTCGCTCGACGGCGTAATTTCAGCTTCGCTCACTCAGCGACAGTCAGCTGATCTCCCACCCGGTGAAGTGACGGTCCGCGTCCAGTGGTCCTCACTCAACTATAAGGACGCCCTCGCCGCCTCGGGCAATCCCGGCATCACTCGCCAGTTCCCGCATATCCCCGGCATCGACGCAGCTGGTGTCGTCGCGGAGAGTGCATCGCCAGAATTCCCCGTCGGGACAGAAGTGATCGCCACCGGGCATGAACTGGGCGTTGAACGCTGGGGCGGGTGGGCCGAGTATGTCCGCGTGCCCGCTGCCTGGCTCGTCAAACCCCCTGCCGGGCTGACTCTCGAAGAGGCCATGACCATCGGCACGGCGGGCTTCACAGCAGCCCAATGCGTGCAGGCCTTGATCCATGCTGGAATCACTCCCGATCGAGGCCCCATCCTCGTCACCGGAGCCACTGGCGGAGTCGGCTCCACGGCTGCCCAGCTGCTTTCGCAACTGGGCTACGAAGTCACAGCTGTCTCGGGCAAGCCGGAGCGGGCCGAGTGGCTGAAGCAACTGGGAGCGAAGACGGTCGTTGATCGCGATGCATTTCTGGCGGTCCCAAATCGCCCACTGCTGAGTGCCCAGTGGGCCGGTGGTGTCGACACTGTCGGTGGGACGATGCTGGCGACCGTGCTACGCAGCGTCAGCCATCGCGGGTGTGTCGCCGCATGTGGAGTGGTCGGCGGGGCGGAGCTGCCGCTGACTGTCTACCCGTTTATTCTGCGCGGTATCACTCTCGCCGGGATCGATTCGGCGTGGTGCCCGGACGATCTGCGCGCCCAGCTTTGGAACCGTCTCGCCACCGACTGGAAGCCCCGGCAGCTCGCCGACTCCCGAACTGTGATCTCCCTCGATCAAGTTGGCCCCGCTGTCGAGCAGATTCTGAGGGGCCAAATCGCCGGGCGAGTGGTCGTGCGAATCTAACTGATCCAGGCGAGCGGGGTTGCGTCAGCCACCTGGTATTCCTCTCGCATCACGTTTAAATACTCATCCGGCTCATGCCAGACGCTTGCCGGAATGTGCTGTCGAACTGGCAGACGCCTCTCGAAAGAAGACCTGCCACATCATTCATTGCATTCCCGATCCCACTCCATAAAAACATGTTACGTCAACGGGACAGGGCAAAAATTTCAAAGGGGTACAGACTTTGCACAATGAGTGACTATCCATTTCAGTTCCGCTGGGGAGTCAGTCCATGCCTGTTTTTCGTTGGGGGAGTGCCTTCGACGCCTTCCGCGATCTGGAGCGGGAGATGGACCATCTTCTGCACAGCGTGAACATGGCGTTTGAGGGGCTGCGCATCGGGCGGCCATTCCCAGCTGTCAACATTTACGAGTTGGACGGGGAATACCTGCTGACCGCGGAACTGCCCGGGACACGAGTCGAAGACCTCGACCTGAGTGTCTCCAGCGGCGTCCTCAAAATCCGTGGGAGCCGGGCTCCGTCACCGGAGACTGCTGAACACCAGTTCCGACGCAGCGAACGCCCCCAAGGGCAATGGGAACGCAGCTTCACTCTCCCGGAGCGGGTGCAAGAAGATCAGCTGCACGCGGAGCTGCAAAACGGCGTGTTGTTCCTGCATCTGCCGAAAGCCCCATCGACAGTGCCGAGACAAATCCCGGTCAGTAACGGGTACGGTAGCACTCCAATGTCGATCGTGACAACAGGAGACCGGTCATGAGTCAAGAACTGAATACACGGCCCACCGACCTGCCATCCCGTGTCCCGGAGCAACCCACTGGCCCCGCTCCGCGCCAGCACTGGGTCTGCACCCCGCCGATCGATATCTTCGAAACCCCGGATGGACTCGTGCTCCGCGCCGACCTGCCGGGCGTCACCGCGGAGACGCTGGACCTGCAAGTCCAGGACAACAAGCTGACCCTGCTGGGTCGCGTCGCCGAACAAGCCCCCGCCGGAGCCACGCTGATCCACCAGGAATACCATGTCGGCGACTTCGTCCGGTCGTTCATCCTCAGCGATGACGTCGATCACGAACGCATCTCAGCCAAGATCTCGAACGGCGTGCTGGATCTGCTTCTGCCGAGAATCCCGAAGGCTGAGCCCCGGAAGATCCAAGTCCGCACCGATTAAGGTCGATCGCAATTCTTTCCGTTTGACGTTCCGATGTCTGAACAGCCACCCCGATTCTGGATCAGTCTGTTCGACTTAATGCGATCAGAATCGTTGTTTCACATTTCGCTGGATCGTCATTCCAATGTCCATAAATTTCAAGACATGGACTCGTCGGAATCTCTCCACGTTGTTTCAATAGTGCAAACAGCTGTGGCCAAATCTGGGGGAGTGTTGAGTAAGCCCCTGTATGAACATACTTCAGGTATCGATCCAAACAAACGTCCGATTCCTCAAGCGTTCCTCTTTCGCTGACCCCGTCGGCCAATTCAACTCCGGTGAATATCCGTGAACCCGGCAAGTAGACCCAGTGATTGATTCCCTTGGTCTTGAGACCTCGATTTTGAACCTCTCGCCACATTTTATCCATGAAGCGTTTGCCCACGACAGCGACGACGTCACCATCCAGATCGCCACCGCATCCGACCAAGGAAATTCGAATCGGGGCTTCAATAATGTCAATCTGCATGTCTTGATCCAAATCAGTGCTCAACCGACAACGTGAGTTCGGATAAGGGCTTTTCAAATCTGAAGATTGAGGCGGTGCCGCGAATTGCCCTAGGCCGTGTTGACAATCACCTTTCCGAAAACGGCCCCACCGAGTAGACCACCGCCTTGGAATTGGACCTCAAGGACGGGGATTGTGATGCGGCGGT
>JAYWHX010000107.1:0-11781 GCA_043777375.1 Planctomycetota bacterium
CATGATCCGCGTGTGCATGATCCACCGCATGCTCCGCCACCTAAAGCCCGACGAACTGGCCCAGGACTGGGGGAAGTAGCTTTTCAAACACGCTCTGAGTTCGCGTGGGCTACAGCCCACACTACAGTGAGAAAGACGATCGCCCTGACAAGCCCAGTGGCTGGGAGGATATTTCCACTCGCTGGCCTTAGACTGCCAAGCGACCACCTCTGGCTGACTGCTGAAAGCGGATCGCTAACAGCTCTCCCGAAAGGATTCTCTCATGCCCAACAATCCCGTACGTGTCGATCGTTACCTGTGCGGTCCCGGTCAGCCGCTGCTATTTATCATTGGCCCCTGCGTCATTGAGAACGAAGAACTGATCCGCGTGGTCAGCGGCGAACTCGCCGAACTCGCGGCCAGCGATCACCTCCAAATCGTGTTCAAAGCCAGCTTCGACAAGGCCAACCGCACCAGCATCGACAGCTTCCGTGGACCCGGCCTGGAGAGGGGGTTGGAGATCCTCGCCCGGGCTTCCGAGAAGACCGGCTTCCCCGTCACGACCGATGTGCATACTCCGGACCAAGCGGCTCCAGTGGCTCAAGTCTGCCGCATTCTTCAGATCCCCGCGTTCCTCGCTCGTCAGACCGATCTCGTCACAGCTGTGGCTGAAGCCGCCGTCCTGGGCAAGTGCGTGGTCAACATCAAGAAGCCGCAGTTCGTGGCCCCGGAGGATATGAAACATGCCGTTCGTAAGTGCGAAGAGACCGGCTGCCCCGATGTGATCCTGACCGAGCGGGGGACGATGTTCGGCTACGGCCGGCTGGTGAACGACATGCAGTCGATCCCCATCATGCACTCGCTCGGCACCCCCGTCTGCTTCGATGCCACGCACAGCGTCCAACGTCCCGGCGGCAGCACCACTGGCGGCAATCGAGAAATGGTCCCGTGGCTCGCGCGGGCCGCCGTGGCGTGTGGTGCCGACTCCGTCTTCATCGAGACCCACCCAGACCCCAGTCAAGCCCTGAGCGACGGGCCGAATCAAGTGCCGCTCGCGGAGCTGCCGAAGCTGGTGAGGCAACTCGTCGAGTTGCGAAAACTCGTCAACGGGTTTTAAGCGAGCAGCAGACGTGAGTCTGTCGAGAATTGAGTATGTCAGTCATCTGCTTCCAAGAGTCCTCATACTTTTCAACCTCCGCGTCCAACGAAATACATAGAACGTCGCTCTTCTGATTGTCGTTGCCGGAGACACTGACTCCTCAACGGCAGGACATCACGTCATGATGTGGGCTGTACTGAAGGGAGGGAGACGACTGGGATGAAGCGGCTGCGGATCTTTATCAGCAGTGTTCAGAAAGAGCTGGCCACAGAGCGGGCAGCGCTCCGGGACTACCTGCGCAATGATCCTCTGCTACAGCGGTTCTTTGAGCCGTTTCTGTTTGAGGATCTGCCCGCAGCCGATCGTCGAGCAGATCAGGCATATCTTGATGAGGTGCAGCACTGCGACCTCTATCTGGGGCTGCTGGGAGACGAGTACGGCAGTGAAGACGCAAAGGGAGTCTCTCCGACCGAGCGCGAGTTCCGCTCTGCGAGCGATCTGGGGAAGACGCGACTGATCTATGTGAAGGGGGCCAGCGACAAATCGAAGTCCCCCAAGATGCGAGCGTTGATTCGTCATGCCGGCAACGAACTGATCCGCCGCCGGTTCACCGATGCTGCCAGTCTACTGCCTGCAGTCTATGCCTCATTGGTGGCGTATCTAGAAGAACAGCAGCTGATCCTGAATGGCCCGTTTGACGGCGCTGCATGTCGCAAGTCCAAGCTCAAGGATTTGGATGAGGCCGGAGTCAAGGCGTTCATCCGGGATGCGCGAGCCTCGCGCGGGTTTCCGTTGAAAGAATCGGCCACCGTGAAGGAGTTGCTGACGCATCTGAATTTGTTGGATGACGGCCACCCGACGCATGCGGCTGTGCTGCTCTTCGGGAAGTTGCCGCAGCAGTTTTTGCCCTCGTCAGAGGTGAAATGTGCCCACTTCCACGGGACCGAGGTGGCCAAGCCGATCCCGTCGTATCAGGTCTACCGGGGCACGGTCTTCTCGCTGGTCGATCAGGCAGTCGACTTCGTGATGTCGAAGCTGGCGCTGCACGTGGGGACGCGTGCCACCGGAGCGCAGGCTCCGGTGACCTACGAAATCCCGCGCGAGGTGATTGCAGAAGGGATCGTCAACGCGGTGGCCCATCGCGATTACACCGCGACAGGCAGTGTGCAGGTGATGCTGTTCGCCGACCGACTGGAGGTCTGGAATCCCGGACGGCTGCCCTCGTCATTATCGCTGGCGAATTTGCGAAAGCCGCATGGCTCGGTCCCACATAACCCATTGCTGGCGGAACCGATGTATCTGACGCAGTACATCGAGCGGATGGGCACCGGAACCGGGGACATGATCCGCCGTTGTCGGGAGGCCGGACTCAAGGTGCCGAAGTTCGAGATGGACGATGGTTTTCGCCTCACGATCTGGAGGACAGCGGGGACCGCCCAGCCCGTCGCAACACAGAAAATGTCGGGAGAAATGTCGGGAGAAATGTCGGGAGAAAAACTGGGCAAAATGTCGGGAAAAATCGTGCAGCTGATCCAGGAAAAACCGGACATCACGATCCCGGAACTGGCCAAGAAGCTGAGGCGGTCCGAACGCACCATCGAGCGGTTACTCGGGGAGCTGAAAGCGGCGGAAATCCTCGGACGGATTGGTCCGACCAAAGGGGGCCGCTGGGAAGTTTTGTGAGGCCACCCGCCGTGCGCTGATTCCGGTTGTCCTCCGTCCCAAGCTCTGCTTGGGACGGAATACCCCAGAAGCTCCGCTTCGTTGCGAGCCGAACGACATGGACGACGGAGTTGCCCCGCTGTGCTGGTGCGGTCGTCATTCGCTCAGTCAGAAAACGGCGTACTCGGCCAAAAGTGATCGCGCATTGGCACGCGGGCGAAGTAGAGCTTCGTGGAGATGCGGTCCCAAGCGGAGCTTGGGACCGAGGGAACGAGAGAATGAGAAAAGGCTATCGATCTCCCGCGTCCCGATCCCTTTGCCTCTGTTTCATTTGCTCCAGATGAACGTGTTGGCCAGACATCGGGTCGACTGGTTCTTCATACAGCACCAGCCAGCCGCATTGGGGCTCCAATTCCAGCGAATCGGCGGTCTGTGAAACACCGATCAATCCCCCTGCGAATCGCATGTCGGTTTCTCGGTCGCCCCAAATCACTTTCACGGGGGCAGAGGCCACTCCAGATGGAACGGCCTTCATTCCGACCCCTTGTGGATCACCCCAGCGCTCTCGCCAGTGTTGCTGGTCATCGATCTCCAAACGGCGTTCCCAGTCACTGAGGTATGGATTCGGGTACAGACGGTCTCCCCGATCTTTTAGATAAGGAAACAGAACATTGATCCAACCTGTCATCACGGCGGGGCCAGACCCACCATTGAAGCGGAAGAACGACTTCCAGAAGGCAGTCTCAGCGCGGCCTTCTGCAGCTCGCACAAACTGCGAAAGAATCGGGTCGAGTGCTCGTGACCAATCTTCCAGTCCGTATTCTCTGAACAGCTGCGCACGATCTCGTATCGACTTCCAGTCCGCGACTGAACCCGTGAGCGTCACGGAGGGGATTCCACAGCCAGCCCGCATTTCGTATTCAAAGTAGGCCTGGAATGTGTCCATCACCATCAAGTCGCTGACGGCAAGTTCATTCGGACCGGTGGTCGAGAAGTCGCATCGAATGAACTTCTGAAGCTTGCCCACACGCTTCCCGGCTTGCACAGAGAATGCTGCAAATGCTTCGGGCCAAGGATTGATCGCGCCGGGAAAGAAGTCCGGACGAGATACGACGATCTTTTCCTTTCCAGAATGCGCCACAAACTGGTGACGCAGCTCCTCGGCGTGCAAATTCACATGCAATGCAAAGCCGCGAGCCAGCGTCAGCCACACCGCATCAGGCGACAGTATGAGCGGGTGATGAAGGTAAAACGCATCATGGACAGCCCGCACCAGCGCATGGTCGTCGTCGCATGCAACGAGTGGATTTGTTGGTTGCCATAGAGCCTCGATCGGACGCCGGTACGCCTGCCTCAACAGCTTCTGATGATCAATACTCGGTCGACTCACCGGCGCAGCGACTTCTGGAGAAACTAAGAATGTGACGCTCATAAGTGTGGCTCCTGTGTCCGTGTGGCCTTGGGAACCGAAAGGACACGCCTCGGATGCACTTGGTTCCTCCCCCGCCGGGGGGGCTCTTCCTGATACCAGAGGGAACCGTAGCGGTCATGGGCAGAGTTTATTTTAACTGGCACTGATGCTCCACAGGAACATTCGACGATGTAGGACTCTTGCGCGATTTTCTCCTCCAGAGAATGGTTCACCTCGGTACGGCCAGATACCGCTGATACGCCTCCGCAGCGGCCTTCGTATCGCCCGCGTAGTCGCGGATGTGGATGCCATAGCGGAGGCTGATCGACTGGCCCGGCTCGATGGTGAGCGGGGCTTCGGGCTCAACGCCGTTCGTATACGCCTTGTCCCCAAACGGGTTGACGGAGAACAGGCCGTAGTCGCGGACGTGGTAGCGGGACTTCTTGAAGGTTCCCGGATGATCGAAGATCGTCACAGCCAGCTTGCGTTTTCCGACGGGTCCGGCGTAATCGACCCACGGGCTAGTCTGGCCCCAGCAGTTCGCGGTGGTCTTCAGTCCGTTGGCGTTTTCCACGGGTCCGCCGCCGTGCGTTTCGCGCATGCTGTTGGGCAGGCGGATGCCGAACAGACCCTCTTTGGTGTCATGGAAGGTGACCGGTTTGTCGAGAGCGGCCAGATCGTAATCAAACACCATCGTCCGGTCGGCGAAGATGCGGACGTGTGTCGTTTCTTTCAGCAGTGGAGATTCGTCGGCATCGAGCCAATGATTGACGAGGGTCAAGCTGGCAGACTCGCCTTTCACCTCGTTGATCGTCACCGACACATTGCGAATGATGGCCTTTTCCGCCCAGTAATTCAATTCGTTGAGCTCATCCAACGAGAACCAGATCCCCTTGTGGTGCGGGTGGTCATAGTACAGGGGATGATCCTTGTTGAGCCCTTCGGTCGGGGCCGTCTGGATCACGCGCGTGACCGTACTCCCCAGCGGGGCCACATCGCGCTCATGGACCCAGCCATTCTTCTCCGGCACCCACAGCCACGGACGCTGCACGGTGCGGACATCGAGCACCTCGTCCAGTTTCAGAGTCCCCGTCGATACCCCGAAGACACGCATCTCGGCGTCCTCGCGGCAGACGATGACGCGACTGCCCGCTAGGCCTAGCTCGCCGCTCGGTTCGAGAACATCCTGCGCCAGCTGCTCGATTCCGCCCGCAGCTGTGACGGGACTGAAGAACGGCTTTTTCCAGTCGTGCGAGTGGTGGAGTACGGTGAAGATCTCTCCATCAATCCGGATGCAGACGGAGTTCGGGGATTGTTCGAGAGTGACCTCGCCCGCGAACGTCGATTGGCAGATGAGTGAAACGATCAAGCAGAGTGCAGGAATCCAGCGAGCCATTGTGAATTCTCCAAGAGGTTTAGCAGCTACTTCGTGGTGCGAGTTGAGCTTACCGGACAGAGGCGTGATCTCCAACGGACCGAGGGGGCGTCAGAGGAGTCGGTGTGGGCTAAAGCCCACACGACGGGGGAGCGGTTGGTTTCCGAGCCTGCCGCGTGTCCGCTTGAGGAATCGGCTCACTCCCCGCACAATCAACTATCGGACCTCCCATGAAAGACCCCTCATGCGTATTGACCGGATCGAACTATTCCATGTGGCCATGCCGCTGATCTCGCCGTGGCGGACAGCCTATGGCGAGGACTCGGTCGTCGAGTCGGTGCTGTGCCGGATGACCAGCGGGTCGGTCGAGGCGTGGGGCGAAAGCTGTCCGCTCGCTGCTCCCTGTTACAGCCCGGAACACGCGGGTGGAGTGTTTGAAACCACAGCTCGCTGGATGGCTCCGCAGATCATTGGTCGCGACATCGCGTCGGGAGAGCAGTTGCAACGGCAATTGGCGATCTTCAAAGGGAACCCGTTCGCGAAGGCGGTGCTGGACTGCGCATGGTGGAACTTGCACTCCAAGATCGAGAACCGACCGCTGCACGAATTGCTGGGAGCCACGCGAGATGTGGTCGCGGTGGGGGATGACTTTGGAGTGCTGGATACCGTGGATGAGTTGCTCGGCAAGATTGCAGGGGCCGTCGAGCGGGGCTTCCCACGCATCAAGCTGAAGTACCGACCAGGCTGGGATCTGCCGATGCTACTGCGGGTGCGGCAGAAGTTTCCTGAAGCAGTGTTCCATATCGACTGCAACAGCGGCTACACGATTCGCGACCTCGACATGTTCCAGCTGATCGATGAACTCAACCTCGCCATGATTGAGCAGCCGCTCAACCATGATGATTTGGTTGATCACGCCGCGTTACAGCGGGCGATCCGCACGCCGGTCTGCTTGGACGAGAGCATCGCCAGCGTTCGTCATGTCGAGAAGGCCATTGAGCTGGGGAGCTGTCAGTTTGTGAACATCAAGCCGGGGCGTGTCGGGGGCCTGACGAACGCCGTCAAAATCCACGACCTGTGTCGGGCAGCTGCGATCCCGTGCTGGGTCGGCGGAATGCTCGAGAGTGCGATCGGGGTGTCCCAGTGCGTCTCGCTGGCGATGCTGGATAACTTCACTTATCCAGCGGATATTTTTCCGAGTGCGCGGTACTACGTGGAGGATTTGGCCGATCCGGCGATCGAGCTTGTTGACGAGCGAGGCGTCCCGTCAGTCAGGGGGTCACAGTACATGCCGGAACCTGTGATCGAGCGGTTGGAGCGAATGACGGTGCAGCGGCGGGTGATTGAGAAAGGTCACAAGACGGGCACGTAGGAAACGTGCCCCACATCGGAGGACCTACGGCTTCACGCCTCGGTACAGTGTGCAGATGCCGAACGTGAATGGGCGGCAGGTGACCTCCGAGAGGCCGCAGTCGGCCAGGTCACGGGCGAAATCTTCGCCGCTGGGGAACTGCAACACTGATGCGGGCAGGTAGTTGTAGGCCGACTGTTCGCTCCTCGAAAACCACTGGCCCAGCTTGGGCAACACTTGTCGAAAATAAAACAGGTACAGTTTGCCTAGGATGCTATTCGTCGGGCGAGAGAACTCCAGGATCGCCACCCGTCCGCCCGGTTTGCAGACGCGGACCATCTCACGAACGCCCGCTTTGTAGTCGGTGACGTTGCGAATTCCGAAAGCCACCGAGACTAACTGAAACGTATCGGCAGGTAGGGGCAGTTGCATCGTGTCGGCTTCGACGAAGCTGAGAGCGGCTGTGGAGATGTCGGTGCGGGCTTTGCGTCCCTTATCTCGGGCGCGGACCAGCATCTCGTGGGTGAAATCGGTTCCGACAACCGGAACTTTACGGCCCGCTGCATGCCAGTACGCGATCGCCAGATCTCCGGTTCCGGTGCAGACATCGAGGATTGGGTCGGATCCGCTTGGAGGCACCAACTGAACGGTTTTCTTGCGCCACCAGATGTCGATACCGAGTGACAGAAAGTGATTGAGAAAGTCGTACCAGCCCGCAATCGCGCCAAACATCTGGCGGATGCGCTGACCGGATTTGTCGACAGGGGCCACAGACATCAAGGAAATCTCAAGGGGGCAGGCCGATCAGGTCGGTTCAGTCGACAGAACCGCAAAGGACCCGAATTCATAACCGCCAAGCGTATCGTAGCGGACGAGACCGCGCGAGCGTGAGTCGCTGTGGACAGGCTTAGTCTGGTGTGGGGACTGGCACCTCCGGGAGGGCGGAGCCAGAGCTGTGAACAACATGCGCTCTTCGTGGGGCACGTTTCCTACGTGCCCGTCCTCAAGCAGGGCGACAGCCGAAAGAGCGAAGGACTGCTTGATGGAGCTGTTGCGGCCATCTCTTCCGCCTGAATTCACGCCAGAGTGAATGAGTCTCGCCCGTCCTTCGTCGGGCGACGGGCACGTAGAAAACGTGCCCCACGGCCAACGGATTCACCGCGATCGTGTTCACAGCACTGGAGCGAGGCTCCTGCCGAACCGCCCGCGCGAGATAACGTCATCACTGGACCGCGGCTCAGCAGGAGATTCGCTCTCCCGATCAAGCAGGCTATCACCACGGGGGAATGGAGCTGACGAAGGCTCTAGGCTCGAATCTTGGCCAGCGTTAGCAACGCGAACGAGGTCCCGTACGGCTGGTGGTAGTCGTAAAACGGAAAATCCCACCACGAGCCGTCCTTCTCCTGCCGCACCAAGAGCGTTCGCGTCAGGTGAGCCTGATAGAACGGGCGTTTCTCCTCTGGCAGCTCATCAATGCACCACGCGGCGTAGTAGTGGCCGAAGTAATAGAAGTACCCCGCGACCTGGAACCACGCCTCGTGCGGAACCGGGCGTTTGCGACCGATGTCGAGCCAGCCGTTGCGCGTGAACAGCCGGTCGAGCCAGTCAGTCAAAACCTCATCCGTGATCGAGGTGTCGCCCCAGAGCCGCAGAGCGACATTGCACGCCTGCGACCGGCCCAGGCTTCCTCCGGGGCGGTTGATGCCGCGTCGAGGTTTCCACTTCAGATACTCGCCATACAGATAGCTATGATCGGGCAGGCGTTGCCTCTGGGTGGCGTCGATGGCCCGTTGCACGAGCTTGACGGGCGGTTGGAACCCCGCTTGTTTGGCTTCATGAAAGGCGACCAGCACAGCTGCGTTGACGAAGCTGATCGAGTCGCTCGATGGCTGCTTTGTCTCGTACTTCATGTCGTAATAGCCCCAGCCGCCATCGACCGATTCATAACGGCCGAGCAGGTCGAACTGCTGCTCGATGAGGACCGCAATCTTCTCCTTCCGGGCCACATCATCCGTCTTGAGTTTCAGCAACCGGACGAGAGCCTGGATCGAATAGCAGTGCGTCCAGATGTTGTAGATGGCATCGCCGTTCGCTCGACGAACCGATGGCAAATGTTCGAACAGCCACTTCTCCGCCCGCTCGATCGATTGCTTCACATCGGCCCGCTCGATCCCGGTTTCGAATAGAGCGGCGATGCACATTGAGGTAACGGCCGCCTTGAACGCATCGTGCGATCCGGGGATCAGGGCATAGATATTGAGGTCTTTCGTCAGCGTGGCCGAACCCCAGGACCCGTTGGGCCGCTGCTCGAGCAGCAGGAAATCAATCCCCCGTCGAATTGACTCGGTCAGTTCCTCGGGCGGAACCGGCGGGACAGCCACCGGACGCGGAATCTCATCGGTCTCCGCCGGGGCCGCGACCGCTTCTTCCGCAGCTGACGAGCGTGCGAACAGCG
Source organism: Planctomycetota bacterium (assembly GCA_043777375.1). Lineage (GTDB taxonomy): Bacteria > Planctomycetota > Planctomycetia > Planctomycetales > Planctomycetaceae > TH-plancto1. The sequence continues at coordinate 9,333 of JAYWHX010000107.1, forward strand.
CTCCCGCCGTGATCGCCAGCCATGACCGGCGTGTCCAGGATTTGGTCGACATCGTCACTCCTTCGGAGGTCTCGCGGGCAGTGTGTTGCCTCGCAACCTGTTCTCGCAGATCATGTGCGACTTGTCGAGGTGGATTCGGTCGAGGTGTCGACTGGCGGTAGAACGGGTGCCATGGCGACGGCTTTGCGTCGCCATGCTTCCTCAGTAGATCCAGCGAATCGGTTTTGTCGGGAGATGGACGCCCCGAGACGTTTGCATGCTCACCCTGCTTCGCGATGTGAGCATGGCACCCGGCCCCGTTGCTGCAGCTTCCCCTGTGGATGTTCTACGAGCATCTCGTCGCCGGAATGAATATCCGGTTGGATCTCGCATGGATTCTGCTGGGCTACTGGTCGTCGCTTTCATCTACGCGAGCAAGCTGGCATGGTTGTTGTGGATCGAGAATCAGGAGTTGAAGGACTCGCTGAAGTCTCGCGCGAATGCCAAATCGCCTTGAGGGTGCGATTGCGATGAGCGGATGTTTTTTCGATGCCGGGGACACCCCGCCAGAAATTCAACAGGCTGGTCAGAAATCTCCCGTGTCATGAATTCCATGGTTGTTCACTTGACATTTTGCGAGCGACAAGGAAATGATCCTTTGCAGACCCTTCGGTCGTCTTGAAATCACTCACACATGCTATTGCATCTGGGGCTACCATGAACACACTCTTTAGCACGCTCAAACGAAATGTGATTGATCGACTTGTGAAGATGGGGGGGGGCGGAGGAGGGGTGGCGGCGTGAGCGGCTTCCGGGGAGCTGGGGTGGCGGGTCTGGCGTGCGAGCCTCGCGTGTTGCTGACGGCGGATTTGACGTACTATACGGCTGTCGATAATTATTACGATTTTCAAGTCGGGATCGGTACGGCAGTCTCATTTACTGGGGATGACTTGGGGGACATCGTGCTGCAGCCGGATGGGCGATATCGCTATATTCCCCATTCGGGGGCCTTTGGGCTCGACAAATTCACGGCGGTCTGTGAGCCCCCCTCGGGCAGCGGATCGGGATCGGGATCGGGGAGTGGAAGCGGATCGGCTTCTGGCAGTGGGAGCGCTTCGGGAATCGGCAGCGGATCGAGCAGCTCCAGCACTGCGACGAGTTATGAGATCGACATGCACATCGATTTCTCGTTCTGGGCCATCGACGACGACTCCTATCACAACCAGGTGGTACGCATCAAAAACGGCGGCCTGCACTGTCCGGGATTGGGGTTGTCAGGTAACTGAGGGTGGTCCGCGTGAAGGATTGCGTGGTGAGTGTCTTGGCCGGGAAGTTGCGTCGCCATGGATGGTTCGGTGTTGAAGTCGTTGTGTGAGTCGTTGGGGCAGATTTCCGATCCGCGCGTGCATGGTCGGAGCGATCATTTGCTGGTGGATGTGGTGGGGATCACGATCCTGGCGGTGTTGAGTGGGGCGGATGATTTTGTCGCGGTGGCGACCTTTGCGAAGTTCCGGCGGGAGTGGCTGGAGCAGTTCTTTGAGCTGCCGGCGGGGATTCCTTCGCACGACACGTTGGCTCGCGTGTTGGGGTTGCTCGATCCGAAGGAGTTCTCGGCCTCACTCGTGAATTGGACAGCTGCGTTGCAAACGGCGCTCGCCGGTCGCACGGTGGCGATTGATGGCAAAACGGCGCGGGGTTCGGCGAGTCCGACAAAGGGAGTGCGGGCCTTACATCTGGTGAGTGCGTGGGCCACGGAGGCGGGGTTATCGCTGGGGCAGGTGGCGGTCGAGGAGAAGTCGAATGAGATCACGGCCATCCCGGAATTACTCGATGTCTTATCGATCAAAGGAGCCATCGTCACACTCGATGCGATGGGGATGCAGAAGGCGATTGTCGAGAAGATTCGCGAGAAGAAGGCCGACTTTGTCATCGGGCTGAAAGACAATCAACGCACTCTCGCAGCGGACATGACCACCCTTCTGAACGAGGGGATCGACAGTGATTTCGCGGGTCTCGTCACCGATCTGCATGTCACATCCGAGACGGCTCGCGGCGGTGTCGAGCAGCGCGATGTCCGCGTGATCGAGATCCCGAAAGACTCCCCGCACCGTTTAATCTGGAAGGATTTAAGAACGCTGGCAGTGGTCCTGACGCGGACCGAACGGCAGGGCGTCGAAGCCTTTGAAACCCGACTCTACCTCAGCAGCTTGCCTCCCGATGCCGCGCTCTTGGCGAAGGCGATTCGCTCGCACTGGGCCATCGAAAACACCCTGCACTGGAGCATGGATGTCACCTTCCGCGAAGACCACCACCGCCTGCTCGACCGGAACGGAGTGAGCAACCTGTCCGCCATCCGCCGCCTGGTGATCTCGATCCTCAGACGCGACACCACGTCCAAAATCGGTGCCAAAAACAAACGCTTCAAAGCCGCCCTCGACCCTAACTACATCCTTGATGTCCTGAAAAGACT
>JAYWHX010000108.1:0-43885 GCA_043777375.1 Planctomycetota bacterium
TTCGTTGGTCGGAATCGCTCACCCACCGTTGAAACGGTGGGCTATTATCGGGAGTCCCTGACGGGACAAAATCAGGCGGTTCGGCAGCCAACACTCGACCGGGAAGCCTGCCGATGAAGAGGTTGAACGAACAATCCTGTTCACAGCACGAGGGCGAAGTTCCTGCCGAGCCGCGAGCCAAAGGCCACGTCTGGTCGCAAAAGCGGCTCGGCAGGAGCCTTGCCCTCCCCAGGGAAGCAGGCCCCCGTATTTCACGTTGACTAGGCACTCGCACGAGAGACGGATGCCAATCGAGACACTCAACAGCTACTTATAGATCACCACCAAAAACATCAACGCCTCCGACTTGCCTAGATTGGCGATGCGGTGCGAGACATCCGCCGGGTAGCTGGCCGAATCACCGCGGCTGAGTTCGACGCGGTCAGCTGCGGAATCGACGCTAATCCTGCCTTGCTGCACGGTGAGGAATTCGCGTGTGCCAGCGAAGTGCGGGGCGCTCTTTAGCTCGCCGCCGGGATTTAGGGAGACCTCGTAGAACTCGACATCCTTCTCCAGCTTCAGCGGCGAGAGGGTGCGGATGCTGACGTTCTCGTCCGACCGAAAATGATGAGCCGGGTCATCGTGCCGGATCACATGAATCGCCGAGGTTCGCTGCGTTGCCTCGCCCACCAGTTCGCCAATGGTCATTCCGAACGCAGCTGCGATTCGCAGAGCGACACCCAGTGTTGGGTTGGCTTGACCCCGCTCGATCTGGCTCAGCATCGACCGGCTGACATCGCACAGCTGGGCCAGTTGTTCCAGCGACCAGCCGCGTTCTGCTCGCAGCTGTTTGAGGCGATCGGGCAAGGTGTTGGGGATTTCGTCGGGCTTATTGGGGGTGCGGGCCATTGTCCGTGATCTCGGAATAGATGTCTTGCATTGTGGACGATTGGGTTCTAGTATACCGTCTCGCGTATCCAGTAAATAGGATGCGTAACGCAGGGCGGGCACATTTGCCCGTCCGTCTGATGATCCGCATCAGGTCGGGCAAACGTGCCGGTCCTTCGCCACGAAAATCGAGAACTCGCCATGAAAGCCCTCGTCAAGAAGCACTCACAGGTCGGTCTGTGGCTCGAAGACGTGCCGATGCCAGAGGTCGGGCCGACCGATTGCCTGATCAAGGTCGACCGTACCGGGATCTGTGGGACCGATGTCCATATCTACAACTGGGACTCGTGGGCCCAGAAGACGATCCCTGTCCCGATGGTCGTTGGTCATGAGTTCGTCGGCGAGATTGTGGAGGTTGGGCCGCAGGTCAAGGACTTCTTCCCCGGTGAGGTCGTCAGCGGCGAAGGGCATGTCGTCTGCGGACACTGCCGCAACTGCCTCGCCGGACGGCGGCACTTGTGTGCGCATACTGTCGGCGTGGGAGTGAACCGGCAGGGAGCTTTCGCCGAGTACGTCTCAATCCCGCAGACCAACGTCTGGCATCACGACGCGTCGATCGACCGCGACATCGCCTCCATCTTCGACCCGTTCGGCAACGCTGTTCACACAGCTCTCTCGTTCGACATGCTCGGCGAGGATGTACTCATCACGGGGGCCGGGCCGATCGGCTGCATGGCGACCGCGATCGCGCAGTACGCTGGGGCACGCTATGTCGTGGTCACCGATGTGAACCCCTGGCGGCTGGAACTCGCCAAAAAGATGGGAGCTGACCGCGTCGTTGATGTGCGGACCGAGAAGCTGAGCGATGTGCAGAAGGAACTCGGCATGAAGGAGGGTTTCGATGTCGGCCTGGAAATGAGCGGCAACCCGAGTGCCTTCCGAGACATGATTGCCAGCATGGCCCACGGCGGAAAGATCGCGATGCTCGGTATTCCCGAGAAAGAAATGTCGATCGACTGGAACACCGTCGTGTTCAACATGCTGACCATTAAGGGCATCTACGGCCGCGAGATGTACGAGACCTGGTACAAGATGTCCGTCATGCTGCAAGGCGGCCTGAACATCAGCCCCGTCATCACCCACCGCTTCCACGCCAGCGAGTTCGAACAAGGCTTCGCCGCCATGCGCTCGGGACAGTCGGGGAAGGTGATTCTGGATTGGAAGGGGTTTTGATCGAAGGGCGTTGAAGAGAGCTTGCGGACTTTTCGAGCCGTTCCCCTCAACGCGACCAGAGGTTCCGGAAGTATCGGGATGTCACGTGCAGCAAGGCGCTGGGATGGCGGCAGGCGTTGCTCAGTGATAACCAGCCAGCTGCGAATGCCACTTGCCAGTGGCCGCGCCGCATGAGGCCGAGCGACAATCGAGAAAAGCGAGAAATGGCAACTCGGGGGAGGTGAAATCGAAACTGGGACGGAATCTCCCCGGATAGCTTATGGAAGTACCGAAGTTGGTTTTCCGCGATCATCACTCGGTTGCTGGTCATGTTCGTCTGATGCTTGCGAATACTGACAAGTGGTTCGTCGATGCTGTGAAAGCCGTAGTGCTCGGCGATTCGCTGCCACATGTCACGATCGCTGATCCGCGTTTGCTCATCAAACGGGCCGACTTGATTGAGCACCTCGCGTCGGACCATGACCGAAGAAGCGGAACCAATGATGACCATGCGGTACAGCAATTCCTCGTAGAGCGTCGGCTCCAGGAACGTCGGACGCCGCTGGATGCACCGCGAGACTTCTCGATTCTGGCCATCAAGCTGCACGAGATAGGACGCGGTATGCACAGCTGCGATTTCGGAATTCTCCTGCAAGACGGCGACCTGCTTTTGAAGTTTCTCGGGGGACCACAAGTCGTCCGCATCGAGGAATGCGACGTACTTTCCAGAGCTGTGCGTAATCCCTCGGTTGCGTGCCGTCGCAGCCCCTCGATTCTGTTGATGAACGTAGCGGACGCGTGGATCACTCTCGAACGCTGCCACGACCTGCCTGGTGTCATCTGTGGAGCCATCGTCGATGACGAACAGTTCGAGATCCACGAATGTCTGTTGCAACACGCTCTGGATTGATTCTGCCAGGAAGCGGGCGCTGTTGTAGGCCGGAATGATGACGCTGACTTCGGGCATTGCGGTGTCAGATGAAGAAGGAATTCAATCAGCCGATGTGGCTCACGCCACATAGCGTAGAATCGCTGGCGGCGAGGGCATTCCGATCATCGCGAGGGTCTGCTCGGCAGTCGCAATTTCACGCCCCGCCGCCTGTGCCAATCGAACGATGCGATCAATCAAACCCGCATTCGTGGCCAGCTGCTTGGAAGTCCAGTCAAAGTACAACGCGTCTTCCAGTCCCACTCGCACATGCCCACCCATCGTCACGGCCAGTGAGTTGATGAAGAACTGATAGCGACCGACCCCTGTGGCTGCCCAGATGGTTCCGGCTGGAAGAGCGCGGATCATCGTACACAGGTTGTCCGGAGTCGCGCTGAGTGATCCCAACGACCCGAGTAGAATGTTCGCATAGAAGGGGGGACGCAGGACCCCTTTGGCGATCAACACGTGAGCGTATTCCGCCATTCCGAGATCAAACAGTTCCCACTCTGGGACGATCCCTCGGCTCGCCATCGCGGTCGCCAACTGCTGAATCATCGCGGGGGAATTGATCGACGGTTGGGTCGGGAAGTTGAATGAGCCCAGCGTCAACGATCCGAAATCTGGGTCGAGCGACAGCACTTCACTCCGTTGCCAGAATTCGCCAAAGGTGCGTCCGCTGCATGACCCCGAGATCAACAGCTCGGGGCATTCTTCACGTACGCCAGCAAAGATCTCGGCGTAGACTTCCTTGCGATAGGTGGGCGTTCCATCAGCTTCACGCGCGTGCAGATGCACGATTGTGGCCCCGGCATCGCGACAGCGTTTGGCATCGGCAATGATCTCCTGCGGCGAGATCGGCACATGCGGAGTGTCGCGTTTCATCGGCACCATACCGGTCAAGGCGGCATTGATAATCAGAGGCTGCATGTTCGATTCCTTCGCCTGAGACGTTCTCAGCGGTTTTCAATATTCTCTTGCACGACACGTGCCGGGACGCCCATCACTTCTGTATGCGGTGCAACATCCTTCGTGACGACGGCACCCGCTGCAATCACGCTTCCGTCGCCGATGATCAGGCCATTCATCACGACAGCTGACATGCCGACATAAACCCGTTGGCCGATGCGACAATTTCCAGCGATGTTGGCTCCGGGGCCGATTGTGGTCAGGGAGCCAATGGTCGTGTGATGGCCGATCAAGGCACCGCGATTGACGATCACGTGCTCTCCCAAGGAGCTCTTGGCCGCGATGATCACTCCCGCGCTGATGACGCAACCTGCACCGAGCATGGTTGTACGAGACACTCGCGATAGTGGATGCTGCAACGTGACAAAGGACAGGCCTCGATTAGTCACATCATGAACGAATCGCTCGCGCTGAGTGGAACCAATCCCGCAGAGAGCCCGATGCTCGACCGCCAATGTCGGGCAATCATCCACCCAGTGAATCGGGAGGCTATCGAGTGGTTCTCGACAGCGATCGGGATCCATGTTTTCAATGAATCCTGCGAGTTCCAAACCCGGTGTCTCGCGGACGAGGTCAGCCACTTCCTCCGCAAAAGTCCTCGTCCCCAGGACAAGGACTTTTTGAGGGCTCGATAGGCGATGGAATGAGGTGCTGCTGTGTTCAGTCATGGCTGGCCCGCCAGTCAAAGTGAATCCGACTGGAGCTGGAATCTCGTCAATCGGTGTCTGCAAGCCGCATGGGGATGACCCGCTCCTGCTAAGTGGGAGCGAAGCTTTTAACACGTCTGTGCAAATCAGGAAATATCTTTCAATCGCATTCCGCTCCCCAGAGGGCGATCCCGGCTCTTCCACTCACGGATACCGCTCCCTCCAATGAGGCTCTTTGCGTTTGCCTCAAGATAACCGCTCTCCGCCTGGCAAACCGTGCGAGCTGTGCCACTTGCAGCGGTTGGCCTGCCGGGGCATGGGCTGGGAATTCAGAACCGGTCACCTGCCGGTGGAATCGCGAACTCGACACGGATACCATGACCCGTCTGGCCCGGCGGATGACTGGGTGTTGATTGCACGCTGGCAGGGATGTTTGATGTCAGGATGGCCGTGCGATGATTTTCCACCGGGGAATTTGAGTCTGTTGGTTGCCGCGAATGGATGTCTCTCGGAAACGTCACCCTGCTTGTCAGGGGGGGCACTCGTTTCTGCTCGACGTGAAAACTCGACGACGAGTCGTAGGGCACAAGCGCGGGAACCACTGGGGCGAGCCCAGTGGCGGTGAGATGCATCGCTCGATCACATGACCGAATTACCCCCCTTCTGATGTACACACGCCCATGGTCGACAAGACATTTGAATCCGAAGATCAACTCATCTCCCGTGCCCAGCTGGCGTTGTCCAGCTGTAATTGGACGCTGGGAGAGTGTGCTGCCCTGTGGACGAAGCGTTACGCGAAGGGTCGCACGGACGCGGCCTTTGGCGAGATGATTGGCCTGAGCGCGGACCAGATTTACCAGCGGCGGCGGGTGTGGGAAACGTTTGGCGATGTTCACTCGCAGTATACGCAGCTGAAGTGGTCACACTTTTACGCGGGCCTGAACTGGGACGACGCAGCTGCGTGTTTCAGCTGGGCTGAGGAAATGCAGTCGACGGTGGCTGAGATGCGGGCGTGGCGGCGGGCCCAGCATGGCGAGGATTTGTCGCTATCAGCGGATGAGCAGGAGGTTCCGTTCGATCCGACCGGAGATTTCCTGACCATCGAGACCGGTGTCGTCCGCGATCCCGCTGAGATGGGATACGAGGCGGCTCAACGGCGAGCGAGCAGCGGTGCAGTGATGGACGAACGCGAGCGGTCGGCGACAGCGTCCTCGGTGGCTCGTGAGACGAAGGACGATTACGCCCCGTTTGGGAAGGGAGCCCGCGGACCGGCTCCCGGTGAGGACTCCGACCGAGTCAGTACCGCTCCCCCGGTCGAGCAGATCGCCAAGCGCGTTGTGTCGACATTGGAAAAGTGCAACCAAGCCCTGAGCCCCGATCTGTTGGAAGACTTGTCGACATTGCCCATCGCGATCCAGCAGCGACTGTTGAATGCGGTCGACAATCTGATGTCAAAGGTCGCCGGGCTGCGTTAGTGGGACCGGCACATTTGCCCGCCCTATTATGAGCCTGCTCCACCTTCAACACTCCATGCTGGGGTTCGCCCTCCCGGGCGGGCTTGGCTCAACCCCAAGTCTGAGCGTTGACGAGTACTACGTCTCGGCATCGTTCGATAACTCGCGGAGGGAGAGTGCGATTTGTCCGGGAGTGACGCCGATCCGGTCGGCGTAGTCTTCCGCAATCGTTTGGAAGTCGGCACCCTCCTCGTCCAATTCAGCGATGAGCCGTTCCAGGTGTGGGTGAATCTTCTCTCGATCTCTGTCAGTCAAGCTGGGCACGGACGCATCGGGTGGAACCGGGGGCATCGGTAACGCCATCAGGTAGCGACCAATGTTGTTCAGCAGAAAGAAGGGCGTCACGAGCAGCGAAATCGTCCCCCACCAACCCAGGAAGAGAGTGGTGGTCGTCATCTTCCAAAAGCTCTTGTGAATGCAATTCTTACAAAGGTTCCCCTCCACGCTCTGCGAGAACCGCATCACCAGAGCGCCGATATTCTGGTAGAAGGCCGTCTTTTTGGTCGGTGCCTCAATCCCACAGCTTTGACAGAACATGCTGCCCCCAGTCCGCAGTCCATGGATTCGAAAACAGAGATGTCTCGTACGAGCGTACGTAACTCGGGGCGAGGAGGCAATGGTGTTGCGGCAGGCCGCCACACCGTGACCGGCAAACTCACCCCGACTTTCCTGTTCGCCATTTCAAGTGAGATCGAGACAGCCGTTGCAATTCGCCGGGCTTTTCTGAGAGCTGGCACGGCACGTGCCCGCTGGCGTTCGTAACCGCAATTCTTGTCTAGAGTTGTGATAATTCAACGGTTTCCTCCCTACGAACCGAAGTCAGCTGGTCGCTTCAAGTCCAGTGGCCCGCATGGCCGATGCTCCCGGTGATCTCCCGCGGGTCAGGGCTGGCCGGGGAGAGGTCGACACGCATGCAACTCGCATCGATCGTCGCACACGCGATGCGGACCTACGGATGGGACTTTCATGGCACAGGCGGCTCCCAAAGCGCAGCTGGGATTCCTGGGGGTGGTGAATCTGGCAGGCACCGGTTTTGTCGGTGGACTGCTGGTGACCAACCAACTCGGGCGACCGCTGGAGTTTCAATGTACGACGCCGGTCAAGCCGAACCGGACGCAAGAGATCCTCTACGGACCGACGTTGACGTCTTTTGTCTGTGCCGAGTTAATCGGTAAGACGCTGTTTGAGCGATTGCAGGTCAAGCCGCAATTGATCGTCTGCGACCAGCCCGAGATGCTGGCCCTGCGGTCGGTCATCTCACTGCCAGTGGCACTGATCCTGCCGAAGTCGTCGCCCCCCGTGGAGGGCACGATTCGCGCCGGAGCGCATCAGCTCCAGCTGCATGCGGATTTCATGAGCGATCTAGAAGTGGTCACAGAGATCGCGAAATCGTTCCCCGGTGATGCCGACTTGATCGAGCCCGTCGAACGAGTCCGCGAGGCGCTGCAGGAGACGCTGCGAGCAGGAGCAGCAGCATGAGTGGCTTCCGGGAATCTGAACTGAATTCGAGAATTGGGATTCACCACGGAGGCACGGAGGCACGGAGTTCAGACAGTGGAGCCCGACTGCCTGCGGGCCATTCTGAGTCTGACGACGACACGACGCTCACTGTCGGCCTCACTGACTTGATGGCTCAACAAGAACCGGCGGCTAGCGCCATGCCGCTCACAGGTTTGGTCCCCTCCGTGCCTCCGTGCCTCCGTGGTGAATCTTCCTCTTCGGAGATACTTACCAACTCAGCTGCGCTTTCGCTCGCCGCACCCGGCATCCATATCACGGGGATGAACAGCGCTCTCAAGCGCGTCCCCTCGATTTCGGCAGAGGCGAAGGCACTTCTCAACTCCGTCGGCTTTGTCCCGAGCTGGCGACCTGCGTGGGGAAAAGTTCGGACGTTTGGACTGACGTTTCCGGCTGGGATCGAGCTGATCCCCGTGAAGCCGCCCGAAGGCACCGTCGAGGAAGACACCTCGGCCCTCAAGCGGATCGCACCCGAGAAGCCTCCCCATGAAGAGACCGCCGGGGGCGAGGCTGCCAAGCGGACCAAGATTCGCCCGCCCCTGGATGCTCTCTCCGTTCAAGACCGGCTCTTCTTTCTGCTTCAGCCGCCACTCGAAAACTGGCTGAAGGGGCAAGAACTGATCATGCCGTTCGAGCCATTCCAGTATCAATACGAGGGGATCGGCTGGCTCTTCTCGCAGAAGGCTGCTCTGCTGGCCGACGAGATGGGCCTCGGCAAAACGATGCAGATGATTACCGCGTTGCGGCTCTTACTGCGTGCGGGGCAAGTGCGGCGCGTCCTGCTGGTCTGTCCGAAGCCATTGATTCCCAACTGGCAGCGCGAGTTCAAAACGTGGGCCGAAGAGATCCCGGTCACGACCGTCGAGGGGGATGGATTCCGCCGTAACCTGACGTGGCGTATGCCCGGTGCCCACGTGCTACTGGCCAATTACGAGGTGGTCGTCCGCGACTATCAGGCGATGATTACCGAGGCGATTAAAAACGGCCACAACATCCGAGATGGTCTGGGTCGCAACACCGATGTCGAATGCCGGACATACATTGATGGCGAACCGACGGCACCGGACAATCTCTCCCAGCCGGAGGCCACTTGTCCGCTTCCCCAATTCGATCTGGTCGTCCTGGATGAAGCGCAGCGTACCAAAAACCGTGACTCGCTGACCGCGAAGATGATTCGCAGCATCCCACGCCGCCGCAGCGTGTGCATGACGGGGACTCCCATCGAGAATCGTCCCGAGGAGATGTCGTCGCTCTTCGAATTCATGGGAGTCATCCCGCCCGGTGCCAATCCCGATATTCGCCAGCTGTCAGCTCTGAGCAAGGAATTCATTCTCCGGCGGACCAAAGATCTGGTGATGAAGGACATGCCGCCGCGCCTGGATCGCGAGGAGATCATTGAGCTCTCGCCCGCCCAGCGCGTGGCCTATGACGCTGCCGAGAAGGAAGGCATCATGAAGCTCAATGATCTGGGTGATGAACTCTCCATCCAGAACGTATTCGAGCTGGTTCTGCGCCTGAAACAAATCTCGAACTATGACCCGCTGACCCAGGAATCCTCGAAGCTCGAACGCCTGCAAGCCGACATGGAAGAAATCGCAGCTTCCGGCGGCAAGGCGATTCTCTTCAGCCAATGGACCAAGACGATCGACTGGCTCGAAGAGCGGATGCGGCCCTATGGGTGCCTCGTCTACCACGGCGGCATCCCGACGCCTAAACGCGAGCCGATCCTCACCAAGTTCAAGAACGACCCCGACTCGCACATCATCTTGATGAGCTACGGCACTGGAGCGGTCGGACTCAATCTACAATTCGCGGGGTACGTGTTCCTCTACGACCGCTGGTGGAACCCCGCCGTCGAGGACCAGGCGATCAACCGCGCTCACCGCATCGGCTGCAAGAGTCAGGTGATCGTCAGCAAGTTCATCTGCAAGGACACCATCGAAGAGCGAATCGATAAAGTCCTCAACGAGAAACGAGACATGTTCCACCGAGTTCTCGGCGAAGGCGACAACACGAACGCCTCACTGAGCCTCAGCGCGGGCGAGATCTTCGGTCTGTTCAACATGAAAGCCCGCACCGCCAAAGGGAACAAGTCGATCCGCCCCGCAACTCCCGCGAAGGAAGCTGCATAACTCGATTGGCGAGCCAGGCGGAATCATTCGAAGAGCTGGTTGACCGGCTTGTGAATTCGAGCGATCTCTCGGAAACGGTCGCGCTTGGCTGAATTCGGTCTCACGCCCTGGGTCTGGTGGAAAGAGGGATCGCGAAGATCTCCACACACTCCTGTCGAGACCCAACTTGAGGCGTTTCTGCTTCATCCTGGACTTGCTGCGGTCGCAGACACAACCGGGGAGCCAGTGCGAAGTGAATGGCTGCTTGGTCAGCGGATGAACGTTCGCCCCCCCTTCTTCAGAGCTGTCAGGGGGGAGCCACCCATTTCACTCCTCGTCCAGCTGCTGGCCTCTCAGATCGAGCCATCCGCATCGCTGTATCGATACTCCGTACGAGCAAATCCGAGAGACGTGCTGTTTACCACAAGTTGAAATACGACGCGACCATAAAGAGGAGGGAAAGTACGAAGACGTTAATCATTATGGCCACCCCAAGAGACCAGTGCAGAGCGGGGCGAATGGGCTCATCAGAAATCGCAACCAGTCCGATCAGGTACATGGCGTAAAACTGTAGTGGTGCAAAACCAAGCCCCAGTATCGCAGTCCTGTAAGCTCGAATGACTCGGAGTTCGCGCTCATTGAGCGGTTGATTCGCTTCTTCCCCACCTGAACAATCGGTGACTGCCGTTAGTTTCGATGGCTCCTCTGTGATGGGTTCCTCGCCAGGCAATTCCTCAAATGTGCCAGCTTCCCACTCATCTCCGATCTCATTCGACTCGGGTGACTTACGCTCCAACACCTCCAAAGCGGCATCCGCATCGGCGGGGTCGACCTGTAATTGGACTCCTTTGGAAGCGTTCGCGAACTCCAGCCAGTTCATCGTGACGGAGTGCTCGTTCTGTAGAATAGACCCAATCCCCGCCGCCTCGAGATGAATCCGCGCGAGGCGGGCTTCGACGGGATCCCAGTAGGTGCCCACGGTGACGAGTACTGGATTCATGTGCATCTCTCGGGAGAACGTTGTTTGGGAAACTTGCATCAAGGAATGCGAGGGGACTGATTCTCGCTCCGTTATCCCGCAGAAGTTGCCGGTGGGGGGCGGGCGGTCTCGGGAGGCTCTGGGAACGAATGCAGGCACTGGGCCTCGTTCTGGTCACGACTTAGAACAGTTTTGAGTGATCCGTTCGCCCTGCGAGTTATCCTCGACTGGCGAGTGTTGCCGGTCAAGGCTGTGCGAGTTTGGGGAACGGGTTTGCGGGGTCGGCTGCCTGTGTTACACCACAAATTGATGAGCGGCACGCTGCTCACCCGTCTCACAGAGGACTTTCCACTGATGAATTGGCCCCCCGCCAACGCCATGACCACGACACGATCACGCCGAGCCAACTGGCTTGGTCTGTGCGGCGTCGGGATCGCGCTGGCGGGTCCGCTGTTCCTCACCGGTTGTGGGACCACGTTGCAAGCGACGGCCACCGATCAGATGGTGGCCTCGGATGCGGTGGATCGCTCGATCTCGCAGATCGATTTCACGCCGCTCACCGGGCAAAAGGTCTACCTCGATACCTCATACATCCAGAACCCCAAGGCCCCGATCGGGATCGGATTCGTCAACCCAGAGTACGTCGTCAGCTCGCTCCGTCAACAAATGATGGCAGCTGGGCTGGAACTGATGGAGACCCGCGATCAAAGCGACTTCATCATCGAAGCGCGACTCGGCGTGCTCGGGGGCGACAGCCACGAGCTGGTCTACGGAGTCCCCTCGGGCTCCGGGATCGGGTCAGCAGCCTCGACAGCTGTCGCCGCTTCGACGAGTGTGCCGCTACTGCCCAGTATTCCCGAGCTGGCTTTTGCGAAGCGTAAGGACCACATGGCCGCAGTGAAGGTAGCTGCGTTTGCCTATCACCGTGAGAGCCGCGAGCGCGCTTGGCAGTCCGGAATCGCAATTGGAAAATCGTCCGCCCATGACTATTGGTTCCTGGGAGCAGGTCCATTTCAAAAGGGCGACATTCACAAGGGCGTGCAGCTTGCCGGGAACCCGTTTGATGTTCCGCTGGCCTCGAAAGACCAACCGAATTCCAAGGGACCGATCTCGGCCTATCGCCAGCAGATGATCTTCGAAGCGGCCACTCCCAAGCCAAAACCCGAGCCCGCGATTCAGCAGGCGAGTGCCACCACGCCTGCATCAGCAGAAGGCGGCGTGAAGTAACGGGGAATTGGGCAGAGAGCTCTTCTTCGCCACTGGGGCTTGTTCCCGTGGTTCCCGCGCTGATGCGCTCCGGTAGCGCACCAGCGAGGCTCCCCCCCGACGTGCCAGGTGGCGGGGTGACGATTTGTGAGCGGCCCAAAACCACGATCAGGCGAATGCACCTGCTTTTGGCCGGATCAGCTGCCCGCAGGCCACTCCGCTCGCCATTTTTGATAGACTCAGGTTCATTCGATACCCACACTCGTTGGCTCAGGTCTCTCCCGATGTCGACTGAACCAGATTCCTCTCCCCCCGTCATGGCCTGCATGGAAGTTTGGGGAGGCAACCAGGCTACAGAGCGCAGCTTCTCGATGCTGGGGCTGGAGACCTGGATCTACAGTCTGCCCTACCAGCAAGCGGCGGGTGGTGGTGATGTGTATTACATCTCCAGCTGCGCGACGGGGCGAATCACACGGTTGCTGATCGCGGACATCAGTGGGCACGGGGCATCAGTCGCCGAGACTGGGGAGCGACTGCGCTCGCTGATGCGGCGGCATGTGAATCATGTCGAGCAGCGACAGTTCCTGGCCGAGATGAACCGCGAGTTCGGGGAAGTGCGGCACTCCGGAGGATTCGCCACAGCCGTGGCGGCGTCGTTCTTTTCTCCGGATGGGCGAATTGCGGTCACGAACGCAGGGCATCCGCCACCACTCATTTACAGTGGGCGAACGGGCCACTGGGCGATTCTCAAGACGAGTGGCAACGAGGACTCCCCGGATCTCTCGGACTTCCCGTTAGGAATGCTGGAAGAGATGGACTACGGTGAGATTCGGATCGACGCACATCCCGGCGATCTGCTGATCTTCTATACTGACTCGTTGATCGAATCGCGAAACGCGGCTGGCGACATGTTGGGGCCCGAAGGGCTGTTGAGCCTGATTCATTCCATCGATGCCGGTCGGCCCAGCGAGCTGATCCCAGAACTGCTCGCACGCATCGCGAAGCTATCCCCCGAGAACCTGACTGACGACGATGTCACTGTCTTGGTTGTCCGACCGACGGGCACGGGCACGACTGTCCCTGTGATGAATCGGCTGAAAGCTCCGTGGCTATTTATCGGGGGCTGCATGCGCGCGATTCTGACCGGGAATCGACTCCCGCTGCCTGAATTCACCTGGGCGAATTTTGGCGGTTCGATCCTGGATCAATGGAGCCGAGTCGGACGGAAGAAGCGTCAGTCGGACTAAGGCTTCCGACCTACACCCGACTAACCCGCGTTCTCTGCCATGCGGGCTTTCACCAGCTGGCGAACTAACGTCGCAGGCAGTGGCTGATTCGGCGAGAAGCGGATGGTCCCCTTGCTCGTGTCATAACCTTCCAGCTCTTTCTGGAAAGTCTCGACCGTCGACGAGCTCATCAAATAGAAGGCGCAGTGCTTAGCGGTCGCCCCAAACCCAACCAGCATCCCGTTGAGCCGAAAAGCTGGAATTCCATAGCTGATGCACTCTTCGGCCTTCGGAGCCGTCGAGCGTATTGTCTTGCGCAGCTTCTCGAGCGCAGCCCGCTGGTCTTCGGGCAACTTGGCCAGGTACTCGTCGACCAGACCGTGACTTTGAGCGGCAACAGGCAATCGTCTGGGGGTTGCCATGTGATTCTCCTGAACGCGATGCACTCATCTCAGGCGAAGAGTCTGCGAGGTCTCGTCACCCAGTTCACGCAGCAATGTCTCGGTGTTCCGCAGAGTCTAAACACCGGAAGTGAATTATGAGGATCTAGAATCGCAGGATCAACCACAACACCACGGGAGTTGCGAATCCGCAGGCCGTCTGTTCGAATGCGCGATGACTCATTCAAACTGAGGAGTGGATGCATGATGAATCTCTCGCTCGCGTTTCGATTGGTGTGTGTCGCTGGTGCTGTTTCGCAGATTGGGGCAGCTCTCGCGATCGCAGCTGAGCCCGCCTACCGATCGGAGCTGGTCTTCCCGCTTCATGCTCAGCACAACCATGCACCGGGCATTGCGGAGCTGCCGACCGGCGATCTGCTGGTGTCATGGTATCGAGGGTCGGGTGAGAGGAAGGCCGACGATGTGGCGATCTTCGGCTCACTTCAAAAGGCCGGGCAGGCCAGCTGGAGTGAAGCGTTCCTGCTAGTTGATACGCCGGGCTTTCCGGACGGGAACACAGCTCTGCATGTCGACTCGCAGCAGCGGTTGTGGCTCTTCTGGCCCTTGGTACTCGCCAATTCGTGGGAGTCTTGCGTGCCGCATTATCTCGTCGCCGATCGCTTCGACGAGAACGGCCAGCCCATCTGGTCCAAGCGGGCCGCGATCTGGTTGAAGCCGGAAGACTTCAACGAAGCTGGGCAAACAGGGCTCGATGAATTCATCCAACGCATGGGCCGTGAACCGACAGCTGAGGAACAAGCCAAGCTCAAGCTGTTTCGTGAGCGGCTGGCCGACAAGCTCTATCAGCGTCTTGGCTGGCAGGTCCGCTGCAAGCCGACGGTACTGCCCAGCGGACGGATTTTGTTGCCGCTCTATTCGGATACTTACTCGTTCTCTCTGATGGCGATCAGCGATGACCAGGGCGAGAGCTGGACGGCCAGTGGATTGCTCATGGGGTTCGGCAATATCCAGCCGACAGTCCTGCGCCGGGATGATGGGACACTGGTCGCCTACATGCGCGAGAACGGTCCGCTCAACAAGATTCGCGTCTGCGAATCGAAAGACGACGGGACGACCTGGGGTCCTGTCGGTGCCTTACCCATCCCCAACCCCGGAGCAGGAGTCGACGCCGTTCGGCTCACCAATGGTCATTGGGTGCTGGTCTACAACGACCAGGTGGACGGCCGCAACTCCCTCGCCGTCTCGATCTCGACCGACGAAGGTCGCAGCTGGACTGACGAGAGCGGAAAGTCCCCGCACACCCAGACCCGCCACCTGGAACACCAGCCGACCGGCTCCTACCACTACCCCGCCGTCATCCAAACCAAGGACGGGATGATCCACGTCGTCTACAGCTACTTCGTTGATGGTGGGAAATCGATGAAGCACGCCGTACTGAATGAGGAGTGGGTCGGGGAGGGGGAGTAATTACTCATGAGAGAGCGGCTGACGGCAGCTCGACAGCGAGCGCCGGACGTCAGTCCGCCGTGCCAGCTCGACGTGGTGCGCCCCCAGAGCCGGAGTCTCCTCGCATCGTTCGCCCGGGCGCTGACGCTTCCAGCTCGAAGGAATTCGTGCTACGGCACCACCGGCTCAAACCCTAGCGTCTTCACCAGAAACGCCCATTGGTCGGCGGTCTCTTCGATGATCTTCGCAGTCGGCTTTCCGGCCCCGTGGCCGGCGCGGGTTTCGATGCGGATCAGGATGGGCTTGTCACCGGCTTGGGCGGCTTGCAGGGCCGCTGCGAATTTGAAGCTGTGGCCGGGGACGACGCGGTCGTCGGTGTCGGCGGTGGTGATCATGGTCGGCGGGTACTTCACGCCGGGTTTGCAATTGTGGTACGGGCTGTACTTCAGCAGAGCGGGGAACTCGTCAGCATTGTCGGACGAACCGAAGTCGTCGACCCAGTAGCGACCGGCGGTGAACTTCTGGAACCGCAGCATGTCCATCACACCCACGGCGGGGAGGCACGCTCCGAACAGATCGGGCCGCTGGGTCAGGCAGGCGCCGACCAGCAGTCCGCCGTTGCTGCCGCCTTGGATCGCCAGCTTGTCACTGCGGGTGTACTTCTCGGTGATGAGGTACTCCGCAGCTGAGATGAAATCGTCGAAGACGTTTTGCTTGTTGAGCTTGGTCCCGGCCTTGTGCCAGTCCTCTCCGTATTCGCCTCCGCCGCGCAGGTTAGCGAGCGCGAAGATCCCGCCCATCTCCATCCATTGCAGCCGGGACACCGAGAATGTCGGTGTCAGCGAGATGTTGAACCCGCCATACCCGTACAGCAGCGTCGGGTTCGAGCCGTCGCGTTTGATGCCCTTTTTATAGGCCAGGAACATCGGCACGCGCGTGCCGTCTTTGCTGGTGTAGTAGACCTGCTCGACCGTGTAGTCGTCCGGCTTGACCAGCGTGGTCGGGGCTTTCCAGAGTTTGCTCTCGCCGGTCAGTAGGTCGTACTTAAAGATGCTGGCTGGGGTGTTGAAGCTGCTGAAGGCATAGAACGTTTCGGTATCGGTCCGCTTGCCCGAGAACCCGCTGGCGGTGCCGATGCCGGGGAGGTCGAGGTGCCGAATCTTGCGGCCATCGAGCCCGTACAGGTTCACCTCGGTCTTAGCGTCCTTCAGAGTCTCAACCAGGAACTGATTGGCGATGAGTGAAACGTTCTCCATGACCTCCGGTTGTTCGGCGAGTATCTCTCGGTAGTGCTCCGGCTTGGGATTCCGAATGTCGATGGCAATGATCCGCTTCTTCGGCGCGTTGAACGAGGTGCGGAAGTAGAACAGCGGTCCATCGTTGCCGAGGAACGAATACTCGTGATCGAAGTGGTCGACGAGGGCCAGGGGCAGCCCAAACGGCTCCGACAGATCCTTGTAGTAGATGCGGTAGCGATCATCGGTCCCGACCATCATCGTCAAGATCAGATACCGCCCATCCTCCGACACAGTACTGTGAATCCCCCAGTCGGGATGGTCGGGGCGATGATAGACCAACACATCATCGGCTTGTGTGGAGCCGATGCGATGGTAGTAGACCTGCTGATTCAGGTTCAGGTTCTGAAACGCCTGGCCCTCTTCCGGGGCGGGGAAGCGGGAATAGAAGAACCCCTTGCCATCCGGCGTCCACTCGGGGCTGCTGAACTTGATCCACTGAAGTTCCTCGCTCAGCTCGGTAGATGTCGCGACCTCCATGACGCGGAACTTGCTCCAGTCGGACCCCGCCTCTTGCCGCCCAAACGCTGCGTACCTCCCATCGGGGCTGATCTTCACCGTGCCGAGCGCGACGGTCCCGTCCTTGGACCAACTGTTGGGATCGATGAGGACACGCGGCGTGGC
The DNA here is from genome assembly GCA_043777375.1 of Planctomycetota bacterium. Lineage (GTDB taxonomy): Bacteria > Planctomycetota > Planctomycetia > Planctomycetales > Planctomycetaceae > TH-plancto1. The sequence continues at coordinate 16,944 of JAYWHX010000108.1, forward strand.
TGTGAGAGAATCCTGCACATACATCACCGCCTGGTTTTGCAGTCCGTCATTCTTCGAGAAGAAGTACCGACCACCCGACTGCGACGGCGGCGAGACTCGCTCGAAGTTCCACAGCTCGGTCAGTCGCTTCTGAATCGCCGCTCGCTGGGGGATCGATTCGAGGAATCCAAACGTCACCTTGTTTTGCTCGGTGACCCAGTCGGCGACCTCTTTCGAGGTGCGGACATCATCCTCCAACCAGCGGTACGGATCGGGCACCTTGGTCCCGTGGTACTCGTCAACATGGTCAATCGTCTTCGAGACGGGAGGAGCTGCCGAAGCTAACGTGGCCAGTAGTGACATGACGAAAACCTGCCGGAGAACGAGGTGCATCGGGGGACTCCTGGATCGAGCGTGTGAGAGTGCCAGCGATTGTAGTGCGGAGGCTGGCTGATCTGAACCACGCGGCGATTTGCAGCTTCTCGTTTTGCGTCGGGGTGTTGGAGCCGAACTCGGCCATGTGGGATTCAGGGGTTTTCTAGGAGTGGTTACCTTGGTCGCTGTCGTCCAGGCTGCACAGGCCGGTCATGCGGCTGACTCGGCGGAGGGCCGCAGCTTCGGCATGCTTCGGGTGTCAGCTGGATTCGTTTTGAGGAGTCGTCTGGCGAACTGAGCTCCAAGCGGAGCTTGAGAGTGAGAACTACCAGATGTCTCTCCCTACCGACGGAGTACGAACTCATGGCTGGTCAGCAGGCTCCAGAACAAGTCTTCGAGCCCGGCGCGGCGTGTCGCTAGATCGGTGCTCGATTCGCCGAGCAGGATGATTGCGGCTGCTTCTTCCGAGGGACTCGGGGCTCGGCTCAGTGTGGACCAGTAGGCTTCGTGGACGATCTCGCTCGGACCAGTGTTCTGTTCGATGAACTTCGCGATCCGATTGTTCGGAGCGATCAGCAGGCGTTGCATCGACTCGCCCGAGATCAGCTGAAATGCCTGCACCAGCGTCGAGGAATCGGTGCGTTCGCAGTCGCAGGATTGCAGCCGCTGCGGCTTGCCAAACAGGGTCAGGAACTTATCAGAGGCCGACGCCGCTTCATCGCGAGAGCGCACTGCGCGGACTCCCGGAATCGAAAGCGCCCGCGTCCCATCGGGAAACCCCGCATACTTCGAAGTCGTGCCCAGGGATTGGCCGAAGGCATCGAGCAGCTGTTCCGCGCCGAGTCGGCGGGGGATGGCATGCGAGAAATTTGCTTCATCCATGACGCTGGTTTCGTTGGTCTCACTGGCCAGCTGATACGTGGCCGAGTTCATGATCGACCGGATCAGTGGCTTAAGATGGAATCCCTGAGCGGCGAAATCACGGGCCAGTGCGTCGAGCAGCTCGGGATGGGACGGCGGGTTCGACTCGCGAAAGTCATCGAGCGGATCGACGATCCCCCGACCGAACAGATGGAACCAGACACGGTTGACTTGCGCCTTCGCAAAGAATGGATTGGCCGGGTCGGCAATCCATCCGCCCAATGCTTCGAGACGGTCGGCCTTCGAGGGGATCGGCTGATTGGCGAGAAGGAATTGCGGCTCACGCGGCTTATTGGTGCGAGGGTCATCGACCTCGCCTTTCTTGGCACTGAAGACGATCTGTTCGCCAATGAACTCGTGCTTGTCGTTGTCGTCCCGTCGATCATTGTCGACAATCTTGTAATCGACCCGTGCAAACAAATTCGCCCAGGCGTAGAAATCATTCTGCGTCCAGCGGTCAAACGGGTGGTTGTGGCATTTCGCGCATTGCAATCGCACTCCAAGGAACACTTGAGCGGTGGCCTCTGCCCGCGTGATGGGGTCGCGCAAGGCCCGGTAGTAATTCGCGGGTGGGTTGCTGTAGGTGCTGCCTTTGGCGCTGACGATTGCAGCTGCCATCTCGTTCCAGGGAGTGTCAGCGGCGATCCGTGTCCGCAGCCAGTGGGCGAAGTTCTCGACCCCCTTGCGGTCGAGTGTCTTCTCCTCATTACGGAGAACGTCAGACCATTTCATCGCCCAAAACTCGGCAAAATCGGGCCGCTCCAACAGATCATCGACGAGCGCGGCCCGCTTGTTCGGGTCGGTCGAAGCCACAAAACTGCGGGCCTCTTCGGCGGTGGGCAGCAGCCCAGTCAGATCGAGCGAGGCCCGTCGCAAAAACGTCGTGTCATCACACATGGGAGCTGGTTGAATTCGCAACAACTCCAGCTTGGCAAAGATGAACCGATCCAGCGACTCGCGCTCGGGTGGAGCAGCGAACACAAACCCCGGACGTTCTGGAATGCGAGCCACTCGCACCGGAACTCGCAGGTGCAGATACCGCACGGTGATCGTCGTCTCCCCAAACTGTTCGCAGTCCACCACGCCTGCGTTCGAGACCTGGGCAATCGGATGAGAGAGATCGAACGACGCCAGAGCAGTGATGTCGCGCTGTGCCCCGTTGGAGAGTTGAGCGATGGCTTTCAGAGTGACCGTGTGGTCATCCCCTGACAGCAACACTTCGCGGGGCGTGACCCTCAGCCCGGTAACCGTGACACCACCCGCTGGATCATCCAGCAACCCGCCCGAAATCCACTGCCGAAGGATGGAGTACTCCAGCGAATCGATCGCGAAACGTTGCCCGCCCTGATGTGCCAGCTGCATCGTCGGCTTGAGCAGGATCAGGCTGGCAGCGGGGTCGGCCACATTCACTCGTCGTCCGGAATGGTCACGGGTGAGAGCCGCGAAATCCGCCTGTGGGTCGTCCCCACGCAGCGAGAGCTTCAGTCCGCCCTTGCCCTTGGCATTCCCATGACAGGTCCCCATATTGCAGCCGGAATGCGACAGGACGGCCATCACGTCCTGGCGAAACGTGGGCGCGATCTGGTCCTCCGCCACGGCCATCGGCTCCAGCAAGAAAAGACCACAGAGGATCAGCAGAACACGCATATCGTCTCGGGATCTTCTCGGGCCGGAGTGGGTCAAGTCGCACCACAGAGCATACGCCAGAGTCTGACCGGACGGAACTCGCGGCGCAGATCTCTCGCAGAATTCTTCAGTCATCGAGAGTTCTCAATGACGATGAACTCTTCCGACTGACGGCAGAATATTTGCCGAATTTCGCGACGATCGCTGCTCATCAAGACTATCATCTCGACTCGCATTGATCGCTGATTCTCTGAGCGGACGAGCTGTACCATGCTTCGAAACTTCTGGGTGCCGGGATGCTGCCTCTGTTTGTTTGGGGCCGTGACGCTCGCAGATGACCCCGTTGCCCCGGCCACGCCGCCACAGAACACTGCCATCGCCTCATTGCCGATGGCTCCGGAGAACGTGGCCGCTTTGGCGGAGCGAATCAAGAAGTCAGTGGTCGTGGTCTCGATCAGTGATCGGGACGGGAAAACACTGGGAATCGGGAGTGGGTTCATCCTCCGCGAGGACGGGTTGATCGCCACAAACTTGCACGTCATCGGAGAGGCGCGGCCGATCACAATCCGCACCTTCGACGGCCAGACATACCCAGTGGAATCGATCTTCGCGAACGAGAAGTCGCAAGATGTGGCCCTTTTGAAGATTGCTGCCTCGGGACTGACTCCTCTGGAACTGGGCGACTCGGACACACTGGTGCAAGGCCAACCAGTCGTGGCGATCGGCAACCCACAGGGGCTGGAATACAGCGTTGTCGCCGGAGTGGTTTCCGGTCTGCGGAAGGACGTGGAAGGGATCTCGATGATCCAGCTGGCGATCCCTATCGAGCAGGGCAACAGCGGTGGCCCGCTGGTGGATTTGTCGGGCAAGGTCCACGGCATGTTGACGATGAAGTCACTGGTCACCGATAACCTCGGCTATGCTGTGATGAGTAATTCGCTGAAGCCGCTACTGGCCCAGCCGAATCCGATTGCCATGTCGAAGTGGTTGACAATCGGGGCGGTCAACGCGCGTCGCTGGATCGTGCCGGGAGATGTTCGATGGACTCAACGGGCCGGACGAATCCGTGTCAGCGGTCCGGGCAGCGGATTCGGGGGACGCAGCCTCTGCCTGTCCACAGCTGCGATTCCCGAACTGCCGTTTGAAGTGGGCGTCTCCGTCAAGATGGATGAATCCGATGGAGCGGCCGGTCTGGTGTTCTGTTCACAAGACGAAACGCATTACGGTTTTTATCCGAGTAGTGGCCAGCTGCGACTCACACGGTTCGATGGGCCGACAGTCTATGAATGGAATGTGCTGTGGGAAGAGGCTTGCCCCGAATACCATGAGGGAGAGTGGAACCACTTGAAGATCCGCGTGCTGGCTGACCGCATTCAGTGCTTCTGCAATGACGCTCTCGTGCATGAGTCATTCGACGCTCGCTACCGCATGGGCCAAGCGGGACTCGCGAAGTTTCGCCACACGACTGCCGAGTACCGCAAGTTCGAAGTGGGGGCGACGCTGGTGCCACAAACGCCTTCGGACGAACTCGTTGCAGAGGCCGCAGCCCAGATCGCAGTGCTCTCTCCGAAACGTCCTCCAACCCTGAGCCAGATCACGCCACTCATGGAGAAGCCTGAGACGCTGCATGATGCCCTCGAAGCTCAAGCCGTCCAGCTGGATCAATCGGCCACTAGACTGCGGCAGCTCTCCCGAGAGGTCCACGCCGCTCGCCATCGCAAGCAGCTCGTCGAGGTGTTGGGGTTGCCAGAAGAGCAGATCGACCTCGCCCACGCCGCGCTGTTGATTGCCGCCATCGACAATCCGGAGGTGCAGGTCGCCGACTCGCTTCAGACTCTGGACGATCTTGCAGAGGACTTCCGGAAGACGATTTCCGAAACGGCCACGGAATCTGAACGGCTGCTGGCATTCAACCGTTTTGTATTCGATGAACAGGGTTTTCACGGCAGCCGGATGAACTATTACAACCCATCCAACAGCTACCTCAACGAAGCGATCGATGACCGGGAGGGGCTCCCGATTACGCTGTCGGTGGTTTACATGACACTCGCGAGGCGAGTCGGTTTAAAGATCGAAGGAGTCGGCCTGCCGGGGCACTTCATCGTCCGCCATGTCCCGATAGCGGGAGAGCCAACGCTGATCGACCCGTTCGATCGAGGAAAGACACTGACCATCGCCGAGGCGGAGTTGCTGGTTCGTGAATCGGGGCGACCATGGGACGAGTCGGATTTGATCGCTCAGACTTCCAGGCAGATTATCGTTCGAATGCTGCGAAATCTGCTGGGGTTAACCCAGGAATCCGAGGATGCTGAGCGGGCATTGCGGTACGTCGAGACCATTCTCGCACTTGATCCGGAGTCGCTACCCGATCAACTTCGCAAGGCGATGCTATGCTTTAACACTCAACGACTCGACGAGGGACTCGAGATCATCGATCACCTGATTCAACGGAACTCGCCCGAGCTGAGAGTTGATCAGCTGCAACGTCTCAGGGATACCATTAAAGCTCGCCAGCGGTTGCAACAGGAGAAGTGATCCGGAGATGACAAGGTCAGCGATTTTATGGAATCAAAGTCTCGACGGAGGCGATCCCAGAACTCGAACAGCTCGAAATCAGCAATCGCCCCGCATTGAAATGAAAACAGCCCCTCGCAGCAGATGCTCCGAGGGGCTGTGATATTTCAGTCTGATCCGCGATTACGCGGCTTCGACGGGAGGCACTGGTTCGTTCTTCCCTCGCAGCTGCTGGAGAATGTCTCCGTTGGCTTTGCTGGCGGGCAGGTTTTCGGGCAGGCGGTCATCGACATCGTAGGCCTGGCCAATCAGACGCAGGAACTTGATCAGCATCCAGGTCGGGTCGACTTCCCACCACTTGTGACCAGCACGGGCCAACCGTGGGTAGGCGTGGTGGTTGTTGTGCCAGCCTTCGCCGTAAGCGAGGATCGCCACCCACCACAGGTTTCGTGAACGATCGGTGGTCTCGTAGGTGCGGTAGCCCCACATGTGTGTGGCCGAGTTCACGAACCATGTGCTGTGGTAAGCGAAGACCATCCGAACACACATGCCCCACAACAGCATTGGCAGTCCGCCAATCAGGTACAGCAGGATTCCGGTGCCGATCAGAATCGGCATGAACGCCTTCTCGAAGAACCACATCATCTTGTCCTGAACCAAGTCGGGTACAAAATGCTTGTACATCATGGGCTTCAGCCGCGAATCGCGTCCGGTAAACGTCCACAGAATGTGCGACCACCAGTCGCCTTCATTCGGTGAGTGAGGATCACCGGGCTGGTCAGACTTCTGATGGTGAATCCGGTGGACCGCTGACCAATTCAGCGGAGTTCCCTCGCCAGCGACCGTGGCGCACAGCAGACCGAAGAACTTGGCCGGGGTTCGCAGCTTCAGCGACCGGTGGCTCAGGTAGCGGTGCAGCGTCATGGTGACGCCGATGCTACAGGTCATCCAGTGGAGCAGAACCGCGACGCCGAGTGACTGCCAATTGAAAAAGAACGGGGCGGCTAGTGCCCCGGCATGCATTCCCAGCATCCAGAACACGACAACCCAGTCGACGTTGCCCCAGTGTAGATTCTCGGAGCCAAAGGTCGACAGCAGAAGGTTACGTTCCTCGGCCTTGGACTTACGCCACTCGCCGCGATCCGCAGCTTGGGGGGATGTGGGAACTGGAATGCTGGACATGGTGAAACTCCAAAACGGGAGGCCGCTGCGACTAAACCAACCGACGTTCGGCTGGCTCAAGCGGCGGGACTCTAGCAGAAGTTTCGGCAGCTCTCTGTCTGTAAGGATTCAAACTTTTGTCAAACTCGTGTCACGCATTGTCATGGAAGTGTCATCAGTCCTATTCCTCTTCTGTGAAGAGAGTTACATCATCCGTTTCTGCCAAAAATCGGTATCCGGTCCCGCGAACGGAGACCAAATGTCGGGGTTCTGCGGGGTCATTCTCAATGTACTTTCTCAATCGCAGTACAAAGTTGTCGATCGTTCGCGTCGTGACCTCGGCATTCTGGTCCCAGACGTTCTTTAAGATTCTCACGCGCGACAGGACTTCCCCCTCATGTTCGATGAAGAATTTCAACAGCTGGAGCTCCATCGTGGTCAGGCGATGGACCTGATCTCCGCGCCGCAGTTCGAACGACCGGAAGTCGACTTCCACATCATGGAACTTGAAGGTCTCCAGCGCGGGGCGCTCAGCTGCCACTCCCACGCCGAGTCGGACGTTCCGCTCCAGGAGGTTCTTGACCCGGCTGAGCAGTTCGGGGAGGGCGAACGGTTTAGTCATGTACTGGTCGGCCCCACAATCGAAGGCATGCGAGCGATCTTCGCTGAGGGTTCTGGCGCTGAGTACCAAAATTGGCACCCGGGGATCCTTCTCGCGAATAGCCCGGCAAATCTCGTAGCCGCTCATCCCCGGCAGCATCAGGTCGAGCACGACCAGATCGGCCCCTTCGCGATCGTCTTCAAAGTGCGAAATCGCCGAACGCCCATCCCCGACGACGGTCGGATCGTACCCCTCCTGCTCGAAGTTGAACCGCAATCCTTCGGCGATCGATTCTTCGTCTTCAACAATCAGAATGTGCTTACGGTCGCTCATGTTGGACCCGCAGTTTGGGGAGGCTCAGACGTCGGATACGCTTTCGGGTTCGGTGAAAGAGTGGGGACCGTGAGAAACAAAGTCGCGTCACCCGTCGGGATCACCACCCCCGGCAGGTCTACGGTGAATGTACATCCCGGCTGGCCATCATCGCGATTGTCGACACTAATTCGCCCCTTCAGCTGCTTCACGAGGGTCGACACGATAAACAGCCCCAGCCCGGTCCCTTTGGTTCGTCGTTGCAGTTCGCTGCCCCCGCGATAGAAGATCTGAAAGACTTTCTTGCGATCCTCGTAGGGCACGCCCACTCCATTACTGGAGACGCGAACATGCGCCCGTCCGCCGGTACTCAGCAGGGCACTCACTTCCACGCGCGGCGGTTCGCCTCCGTACTTCACGGCGTTGTCCAGCAAATTCGAGAAGATCATCCGCAGCACAATCCGCCGGGCTCGAATCCGGATCGGCGGCACTCTCAAAGCGAACACTTCCGAGAGCCGGGACTTGTGGTGTGTACACGCCTCTGCCGCACATTCCCGTAGGAGCGGCTCCAATTCGATGTCTTCCTCGACCTCGTTCTCGCCAATCGCGTCGAGACGGCCCACCTCGAGCAACTGGTTGATGAGCTGGTCCAAACGGCGCAGCTCGCGCTCCATCGTGCCGTAGAATTGGTCTCGTTGCTCTGTGGTCAGCTGACGCATCCGCACCGTTTCGAGCGACAGCTGGAGCGCGGCGATGGGGGATTTTAGTTCGTGGGTCACGCTGTCGACAAAGTTGGATTGCCGATTATTGAGCGCGATTTCTTTGAGAGTGAGGACCAGCCACAGTGACATCCCGATGAGGATGAGCGTGAATAGGACCACTCCGATCGTGAGCGCCGTCCAGCTGGAGCCGCGAGCGAGCAGTACGATCCAGCAGATCATTAACGTCACGTTGAGCGTCATCAAGCTCGCGCTGAGCGTGATCGGAAAGCGGAACGAGCTGCGTTTGCGAAAGGCCCCAGCCATGATGTGGACTCGTGTGGTTCCTTCAATCGGGTTTCGACGGCGGCGGTGTGTTAGGCTTGGCCTTGCCCTGGGAGGGTCGGCGGCGGTGCGTATGGTTCGCCTTGACCGGAGTGGCAAATGCTACTTGCCGGTACAACTCACTCAGCAGTACAGCACCCGCGACGGAGACATTCAAGCTCTCGACTCGATCTGTTCCGGGAATCAGCAGGCAACGGTCCGCAGCATTCAGCAGGTCGCCCGAGACTCCATTCTGTTCCCCGCCAAGGACGAACACGGTGCGAGCGGTCAACGTTTCCTTGTAGATCGGACGACCTTGATGACTCGATGTCGCCAGCACAACAAATCCGCATTCCTGAAGTGCCGCCAGCGTTTCCTCGGGTTGGAAGAGGCCGATCACCGCCACATGCTCAGCTCCCCCTTCGGCAACGCGGGAGGTCGCCGACGAGACTTCCGGCAGATCGCCCGCCGCGCCCAGAATGGCCGAGACTCCGAAGTGTGCAGCTGTCCGCAGCAGGGCTCCCAGATTGTGGGGATTCTGAAGTCCATCCAGATACAGAAACGGTCCGGACAGTGATTTATTCCGCACTCCTCGCAGCAGTGCTGCGTCATCCAGCCCCTGCGGCTTGCGGGCCAGAATCATGATTCCTTCGTGATGGCTCGACCCGGACAGCCGCTCGATATTCTCAGCTGCGACCACGTTGTAGGCTCGCCGATTGGCGGCACACCACTTCAACATGTCGCTGACGTGACGGGTGCGATCGTCGGTCAGATAAACACGAATGATGTCATCCGGACGCCGCTCAAAGAGCCCCTGGCAGGCATGAAAGCCACAGATTTTCTGCTCTTCCTCACCGCCCCGAAACAGTGGCGACCCGGACTCGGACGCACCCGACCCTCGCGCAGCGGAGGGGCCCTTCCGATTCGAATTCGGAGGACGGGAACCCGAGGGACGACGAGGACGTTCCGACTTCACAACCACCACTCCCAAGTCCTGAGAACTGCCAACACACAGCCATTCGATGATGGAATCCTATCAGATTCGGCATCGAAGAGCCGTCCTCATGCGTGCGAGACATCTTGCACCGCCCGCAGGCGGCGTGGAAGTACACGCGAATGCTGCTACAGTGAGCGCACTCCGCGCTCAGCCGAGGTGGCCGCGCATTCGATCACTCCCGTTGGCTGTGCCCGTGCCTACCCGTATCGATCAGACATTTGCCGCCCTGCGTTCTGCTGGAAAAATGGCGTTTATGCCATTCGTGACTGCAGGAGATCCCGACATGGCCACGACAGGGGCACTCATTCATGAACTCGCGTCACGTGGGGTCGATCTCATCGAGGTCGGATTCCCCTACAGCGATCCCATTGCTGATGGACCTGTGATTCAGTCCTCGTACACGCGGGCGCTCAACAAGAAGCTGACCGTCCCGCAAATCTTTGCGGGTATCTCTCAGCTCGAAACAGCCCATTTGCCGCCACTCGTCGCGATGGTGTCGTACGCGATCGTGTTTCGCATGGGGATCGAGAATTTCCTGCAACAAGCCAAAGCAGCGGGGTTCGCTGGCTTCATCATCCCCGACTTGCCGGGGGACGAGGCAGCTGAGATGTACTCGCTTGTGACCCAAGCTGGCCTCAATCTGGTTCAACTCGTGGCCCCGACGACTCCACCGGAACGCGTCCGCCAGATCGTCAAGCACAGCTCGGGCTTCCTGTATTGCATCGCGGTTTCGGGCACGACCGGCGTGCGAGATTCACTGGCCGCTCCGCTTGTGGAGCAGCTGACCTGGCTCAAGCAGGAGACGAAGCTTCCGTTGGCGGTCGGGTTTGGACTGAGCCGCCCCGAGCAACTCGGCCCAATCAAGGGGCTCGCCGATGGAGCCATCGTCGGGTCGGCGATCGTTCGGCACTTGGAAGCACTGGCCCACCCGGGAGCGAATGTCGCGGACGTGCTCCGCCAGACTGGCGAATACGCTGAAACAATGGTGAAGGCCGCACATGCGGTGAGATGATGGATTGATTTCGAATTCGTCGATTGCACTTCTCAGTCGATTCACCAATCACCTTCAACCCCAAAACCCTCTTCATGCCTTACCCGATCAAACCCGCCGAGCCACTCGACTCCCAGATCACCTCGATTCAGCCGGGAGGCGGAGATGTGATGGAAGTCGAACTGGCCTGGGGCCGACTGCGGCGCTGGTACTTGAAGACGTTCCGCAAAGGGTATGTCGAGGCGCAGGCCCGCGTGCGGCGCGGGACCGAAAACAGCGCTCCACACGAAGTCCTCGACTCGCGCGATGTGAAGTATTACCGCAACCTCGGCGGCTATTCATGGGCACCCAAAGATGATCCGTTTGCTTGGCGGGACAAGATCCCGTTTGCTCGGCCGGGCTTGGCGGAGTTACTGATCTACTCGTTTCTCAGCTTTGGCTGGGCGGCAATTACCGCGTGGGCGCTGCTGCGGTTCCCGTACTCGAAATGGGTCACGGTCCCGGGTTGGCTCTTGGTCACGACGCTGACAGTGATCGGCATTCTGATCGTCTGGTTCTTTCGCAATCCCCCCCGCCGAATTCCCGAGGGAGATCACCTCGTGGTCTCGCCAGCCGATGGAAAACTTGTCGCGATCGATCGCATTGAACACGATGAATACATCGGCGGCCCCGCAGTGAAAATCGGGATCTTCCTGTCGATCTTCAACGTCCATACGAACCGCACACCGATTGCCAGCCGCATCGTGAAGATTGCCTACTTCAAGGGCCAGTACCTCAACGCCCTGAAGCCTGAATCGGCAAAGGTCAACGAGAAACTGGAGCTGAGCATCCAGGGAACTCAAGCCCCGTTCCGCCCCATGATCGTTCGTCAGATCGCCGGAGCCATCGCCCGCCGCATCGTCTGCTGGGTCCGGCCCGATGAAGAGCTGTTGTCTGGTAGCTTGTTTGGAATGATTAAGTTTGGCTCGCGGACAGAACTCGTCCTGCCGGATGAACCTGGCCTGGAGATCGTCGCGAAGATCGGCGACGCGGTCCGTGGCGGGACCACGATTATGGCTCGATATCCAGCGTCGTGACGGGTGGCTAGGACTCCTCTTCAATCTCCATCAGCGACTCATCCCAGTGGCAGTCCATCGCCAGCCAGATGGCCCGCGTGTGGCGAAAGGCGAGTGCGGGAAACGCACAGCAAAATGCCCCCAAGGGGATGGCCAGCTGATTGTTGGACCAGCGGAAGCCAAAGTGCAGCACCACGTAGCTGACCGTGATCGCGAAGGCGGTGAGCGCGTAATTGATATAGATCGAGCCGAGAAAATAGCCGGGCTCGCGCTGGAATCTGAGGTGGCAATGAGCACACCGCTCGCGTGTCGAGAACAACCCATCGAACATCGGAGCCTGACCACAGCGAGGGCACTGGAGCCGGAAGGCCCGACTCATCAGCGTGCCATAAGGAACGGTGGGATGCCGACGCGGTTCGGGGGGTAAATCACTCAAATCACTTCACTCATGCCAGCCCGACGCGCCAGCGAGGGGAGCGGCCAGAAGCCCCTCGCTGGCGCGTCGGGCTGATGTTTGCCTCGTCGGTTCACCCGCGAAAGGTCGAGAAAATCAGAGACACATTTTGGCCACCGAAGCCGAAGCTGTTGGACAACGTTGTCTCGACTTTCCCTTCACGGATCTTGTTCGGCACGTAGTCGAGATCGCAATCGGGATCGGGGTTCTCGTAGTTGATTGTCGGCGGCAGCAGGCCATCCCGCATCGCCATCAGGCAGACAATCGCCTCTGCACTGCCTGCAGCTGCGATGAGATGTCCCATCATGCTCTTGGTGCTGGAGACCGGGGTCTTGTACGCAGCCGACTCGAGGGCCTGCTTAATGGCCCGCGTTTCGACCTTGTCATTCACAGCTGTGCTGGTGCCGTGGGCGTTCACGTAGTCGATCTGGTCGAAGTTAATACCGGCATCCTTCATGGCTAAGCGGATGCAGGCAGTGGCTCCGCGACCTTCGGGATGTATGTCGGTGATGCGGTAGGCATCGGCGGTCGAGCCATAACCGGCGATCTCGCCGTAGATGTGGGCTCCCCGCTTCTTGGCGTGTTCGAGTTCTTCCAGGACGAGCATGGCCGCTCCTTCCCCGAGAACGAAACCATCACGGTCCCGATCAAAGGGGCGGGACGCCTGCTGCGGATGAGCGTTGTTCGTCGATAGAGCGGTGAGCAGGTTAAACCCAGTGACTCCGAACGGATGGATCATGCTATGGGCTCCACCCGAGAGCATCACATCGGCTTCACCCTGGCGGATGATCTCCGAGGCTTCTCCGATGGCTTGGCTGCTGGCCGCACACGCCGTCAAGCAGTTGAGATTCGGCCCCTGAGCGTTGAACAGGCTGGCGAGATGCCCCGCAGGCATGTTCGGCTCCTGCTCCATCTCTTCGTTGGCGTTGAGGTATTGCAATCCGTACTTGGTGAATTGCTCCATGTCGAATTCGCCGCCGCGCTGGGCGAGAGCGATCATCCGCATGAACAGGTAGAAGTCCTGCTGCCCCTCGCCCGCGCCGAGGTAGACTCCGAATCGCGTTGGATCAGCGAGTTCGCCGATTCCGGATTGTTCGACCGCTTGCACAGCTGCGCCAATCGCGTAGCGAATATTGCGTCCGGTGTGCTGGAATCGCTGGGTGTCTTTGACGTAATCGGCGAGTTCAAAGCCCTTCACTTCAGCTGCGAACTTCGTGGGGAAGTTTGAGGCGTCAAAGTGGGTGATGAGATCGATCCCGCTGGCACCCTGCTTCAGAGCATTCCACATCGTGTCGACCGACTTGCCGATGGGGGTAATGCAACCCATTCCGGTGACAACAACTCGACGCCGCATGGTCTTTTCCGTTCCAAATCGAACAAACTCCCGCCACTCAGGCGGAGCGGAGAGTGATCGGTGCGCTTCGACACTTCGAAGCGGAGCCCGACTCTATTCTAGCCACTGCCCGCTTGCAAGAAGAGGCTGACGTGGCTGGGCTGTCGCCAAGATCGCACAACTTCGGGGAAACTACTTGGTGGTCGTCGTTGGAGCAGCCGCAACTCTCACCGGGACAAGCGGTTTCGTCATGTCAATTCGGGAAATCTGATCCGCACTGATCATCCGATCCACCTTCACGATTTTGACGGTCAGGGCGCTACCTGGCCCCTGATTCCCGACAACTCGGTCATCCACCCGTACTTGGCGGTCAACCAAACAGCCTCGCTCAAGATCGAATTTCAAGATCCCAATCGGCTTGCGACGCAAAAGCTGAGATTCCTGATAAGCATCGTTGATCGGTGTGATGGGCGTTGTCGTGACTGCGATTGTGGCGATTCCCTGGTCGACAGACTTCAACTCGTAGCGTCGCAGCATCTTCACTTGGCGAAACAACTTGCCTTCGTATTCTGCTTCGACGGCGACTTCGTAGCTGTCTTTCCAGGTCCCGCCCACCGAGATGGGTTGTTCCGGAAGTTGGAGCAGCAGATCAATCTGTTGCTCAAACGAGGGTGGCTGGTCAGCTGCCGGCAGGAATTTCCCTCGTGTGGTCAGACGAGCCGGGAGGGGCTTACCAATTGACAGCTTCACCGACGAAAACTCCGTGGGAACATGGTCTGGATCCTGACTGTCGTAGAGGGAACTGACTTCGGAGTTTTGAGACGTCATGTACGCTCGATCAAGCAGCAACTGGACATCAGCTGATCCGTCAGGATTCACTCCCAGCACTCGAATTCGCCGCATGAACATGGACGTATGCCTGACAGTGTCCTGAGCTTGGGCAAACTGGACCAGCAATTCTTCATCGTTCTGGGAGACGTAATGGAGTTCCTGCCCCGGAGTGAACTTTAATCGCAGCTCGTACAGTGCGGGTTCCTCGGCGACGAGGGATTCGAGACCGACAGTGCTCCAGGCAAGCCCGAGGATGGCCAGACCAAACAGGCCGGTTCGGAATCGGTGAGACATTGGCCTTCGCTCCATCAATCAAATGGTCCCGCCTCGCCACGTCCCTCGACCAAAAAAGTCGGCACGCCACAAACGAGGCTGTCATAGCGAGTTGTATTCAATGTGCTCAAATTGACAAAGATCATTTCCATCGAGAGTCCGACATGCCCGACTGTGACGAATGCTCTGACGACGCTTGCGGCGCGGGTGGTGCCGAACACGGACCTCCTGACGAATAACACAAGCACTCGGACGGATCATCTCGCTCCTTCTGGAAATGCCAGTGAGAACAGCGTCCCATGCGTGAGGTCACCTCGACTCAGCCGATCAGGACTGGGAAGAGCGCTCCCAAGTGTCGGCATGCGCCAGGACTGTGTCCGCACGTTCCTTGCTCACGAAACGTTCGCTTCGACCCTCAGATTCGTCACGACAGGCCGTGATTCGAGCAGACCAGCCGTTGCGTTCCTTTGCAAAGGCATCCTCTGCGTAGAATTCCGTCCGAGTCGATCTCCAATTTGACTCTCTCATCACAGAGAGACTTAGATTGGAATCAGACAGTGTGGTTTCTATGGAATCACTCTGTCTCACCTCCCTGTCCGGGAGATCGAAGCGAATACCGGTGAAGGTGCTGCCATGCCACGTCAAGATGCTCTTCTGCGACTCTATCGACAACTCATCTCACAGCGTGATGAGTTGCAACGCCAGTTGGCCCTGGACATCTCCCATGCGGGGGATTCGGGAGTCGGTGCGGGCGATTCTGCGGATATGGCGAACGATGACGTCGAGCGGGAGCTCAGTTCCCAGTTGGCGACATTGGAAAGCCGAGAATTGGAGCAGACAGAGGCTGCGATTTTCGCCTTGCAACAGGGACGGTATGGCACCTGCGAAGAGTGCCTTGAACCGATTCCGATTGCTCGGTTGCAAGCTCTTCCTCACTCGACAACCTGCATTGGATGCCAGCGCAGCGAAGAGCGAGGAGGGCGTAAGAAGGAAGCTCGTACCAATTGGACCACAGCATGGCGCGATGAAGTACGTGCCCATGATGTCGCTCACACCATGGAAAATCTGAGCATCCCGGTGGATCGATGACTCAGTCCTCTGTTCGACCCGTCACCTGTTGTCCGGGATGAACAGATCACGTCAGGAAGTACACAATGGAACACCGCAAGCCGCTCTTCGTTGGCACCGCCCTAGCGCTCGGCCTGGTCGTGGCTGCACTGGTGATTCCAGGAATATCCACTCCGCCCGTACGAGCTCAAACTCCCTCGGCGGGACGTGTGCGGGATGTGTTGCCACGCGGTGTTCTGGATGAGGCGGGAGAGCAGCTGGCTCGTATCTCCGCCCACGTACAGGGCTCCGTGGTCCACATTGAAAGCAAGCGGGAAGGTCGCAGCGGCGGAACCGTCGAAGAGACAGGCTCTGGCGTCATCATGCGGAGTGCTCGTTCCTCCAAACTCTTCGTCGTCACCAACCGACATGTGATTCAGGGCTCCACCCCCAAGCGAATTCAAATCAAGCTTCAGAGCGGGCAGATTACAAATCCCACCGAG
The DNA here is from genome assembly GCA_043777375.1 of Planctomycetota bacterium. Lineage (GTDB taxonomy): Bacteria > Planctomycetota > Planctomycetia > Planctomycetales > Planctomycetaceae > TH-plancto1. Next base: position 32,939 of record JAYWHX010000108.1, read on the forward strand.
GTCATTGAAGACCCTCCCACCGACGTTGCCGTGTTAATTCTCGCCGAGACCACACTCAGCTCATCCGCATGGGGAGATAGCGACAACCTGGATATCGGACACATGGTCCTCGCGATGGGCAGCCCGTTCGGCCTCAGCCAATCGACGACACTTGGAATCATCAGCGCGAAGGGGCGACGCTCGCTCATCTTGGGCGAGAAGGGGGAAGATGTTATCAATCAGGACTTCCTCCAGACTGACGCCGCCATCAATCCGGGAAACAGCGGCGGACCGCTCGTTGATCTTCAGGGACGCGTGATTGGCATTAACACCGCCATTGCGTCACAAGGCGGCGGGAACGAAGGCATCGGTTTCAGTATCCCCAGCAACCTCTGCAAACAAGTTGTTGAGCAGCTGCTTGAGCATGGGCGAGTCCAGCGGGCGTTTCTGGGAGTACGACTCGACGAAGACTTCGATGACTCGGCTGCGAAGCGTCTGCGCCTGACGCGGGTTCAGGGAGCACGAGTCCTGCAGGTTTATGGCGACACACCTGCCGAGTCAGCGGGCTTGCAAGTGGACGATGTCGTGATGACCTTCGATGGACAGGAGATCGAAGACCAGAGCCACTTGATACATCTCGTGAGTCTCACCCCGGTGAACAAGACGGTTCGCATGGTGGTGCTGCGGAGCGGGTCGCGGGTCACCGTGGATGTCCGACTCTCCGAACGGAAGGCCACTACGACCAGTCAGCGGGACGAGAATTCTGGTCCCTTCAAAATCAATTCCTTCTCGGAGCGACGAGCCACACCAAGCGGGCTGACCGTGGTGACGCTGGACGATTCTCTGTCCCTCCAAGTCGGTATCCGTTCCGGAGTCCGAGGTGTCCTGGTTACTCGTTGCCGGGGTCGTAGCGATGATCCGGATACGTTGCACCTCTACGACATCATTGAGGAAGCTGGACGACGCGCCGTTCACGATCCCGCAGAATTGGAACAGCTCATCGCTGCTTCGCCCGGCCCGCTGCTACTCAAGGTCAGCCGGACTGTGGAGGGTGAGACCGAGACTCGCCTGATCCTGTGGACTTCGCCCGATGTTCAAGAGGCCGATTGAGAGACTCCGTCCCCCTGTGATTCTGCATTTTTTTTCAGATGGGACTGGAGCAGCGACGGGGCCAGCGGGTAACTTTGACAGCTGGCGGTGTCTTATCGATGTTTCATGCATTGCCTGTTCCGTGTCACCGCACTCCAGTTGAATCCGAAAAGGCATCCTGCCATGGCGAATGAGGCAAATGACGCTGGCGAAAAGCCATGTCCCGACTGCGGTGAAATGGTCCGCCCCAACTCCGTCCGATGCTGGAACTGCGGCGGCTTCATGCGTAAAGACATGGCCGTCAAGTACCAGCAGATGCAGATGAATCCCAAGCCACTCACTTATCTGGAGATGAGTGAGAAGGACATGGGAGCGTTGCCACTGGTCGGCGATGATGACGATGACTTCGAACTGTCGGTTCCGATGACGCAGTCGATGGCGTTTACCATTCCACCAATCCGTCCGGATTCTTCGAGCGGCTCAGTGCGGATCGAGCCTCCAAAAGACACTTCGGATATCCCGACGCTGGCACCGTCTCCCCTGATGCCCCTGGGTGGGTTCGGCATGTCGGAGGCATCATCACCTCTCCCGTCCCTGACGCCACTGGGTGCAACTCCTGCCAAATCGGAACGCCCCAAGACCGAAGATGACGCCTTGTTCGATATGGTGACACAGGACGTGTCGGAGTCCGAACAACGCAAGAAGAAACGCCGCCCCAATACGATGGCAGGCGGTGTCCGAACCGCAGCGGGTGGCTTCGTCATCTACTGTCCGTACGGCTGTCGATTTGAGGTCAAAGAGTCCCACCGAGGGATGCAAGGCCGCTGCCCTCGTTGCCGGACACCATTCATCGTTCCTGTAGATCCACCGGATTATTCGGTGAGCAAGAAGGCCGCAGAAGCTGCTGCTCCCGCAGGATCTCCAGAAGCTGCGGGAGCGTTCTCGGGCTGGATGAAAGACCTGCATTTGCACACGGTTAGCCCTGACAAGCTCAAGCTGATCGCAGACAGCCTGCTGAAGGATTTTGCCGAGTACGATGTGGCGTTCTCCGCAGATCAAATGTTGATCGTCAACATCGCCAAGAAAGCGGGCGGACTGTTTGGAGGAAGTGGAGCTGACAAGAAGAAAGCCGAAGCGCGCGAGGCGCTCTTGCTGCACCTCAAGAATGGCAAGCCGATCACCGATTTAGCGGTGGCCGACAAGCAGGTCTTCTCAATCGATCAAGTGCGCCAGCTGCGAATTGTGCAGCCCGTGACCAATCGAGCAGAGTCGCTCTTCGCCGGGATCGCGGTGTTCGGCACCGGGCGTATTGCGATCCAGATGCCCTTCTCGGATGACCCCAAGGCACTTCCTCAGTACCTGTCCTTCAGCCTGTCGGAATTCCGGGCCTTTGCCAAGACACTCCAGTCCCGATTTGGGATCGAGAACTTCGGGGCCAGCTGCGGTGCACCACTCGAAGATGTCTTTGACCAGTACATGTGCAGCGCGATGAATACTCCGATTCAAGCCCTGCGGAATCTGGACTACTACAAGGTCGATCCCAGCTTCAAGCTGGCGACGGTCGGTTACAAGTGCGGTTCCTGCAGCCTGATCCTGAGCGAAGCAGGACGTGCGAAAGACAATCTCGGCGGCAAGGATGGCAAGGGCATGGCGAAAGCCAAGTGTCCGAAATGTCAGCAGAAATTCGGCGACAACCCTCTGCTGGCATTCGCCCCAGCCGAAGTTAAACCGGCTTAGGCGAGTTAGGGAAAGTCGTGTTCCCGCCACCCCGCTCGCCGGGGTGGTTCCCGCGCTTGTGCGCTACTTGTAGCGCACAAGCGCGAGAACCACGGGGACAAGCCGCCAGTGGCGGAGAGAGCTTCGACCCGCTGGCCTCTCCTCAGTACGGCCCGCTGCCGATGAGGGAGCTCATCTGCGTGGAAGTCGACTTGTTGCCGAGTCGTGGCTCAATCATAAAGTTGAGGCTATAGCTGTTACGGCTGCGGTTGTATCCCGTGCCCAGGTGGAACAACATGTATTCGCCGATACGCGTAATCGTCAACGATTGTCCCCGATCGCGTCCCTCGGCCAGATCGTACGAAGCCCCAACCGTCGAGACCCACTTCTCGCTCATCCGGTAACTGAAACTTCCGGTCAACAGTTGGCTATCGATCGGCCCGGCTTTCACGTTACGAACACCGACATACAGACTGCCGCGCGGACCACGCTGGGTCAGCACTCCCGCGTTCCAAATCTGCTGGCCGTTCTGAAAAGGATCGACAACTGCGTTGGCAATGAACTGTGTTCGCTCGCCGACCTGCCACAGATATCGTCCGGTGAGCAGTCCGAGAGTCTCGCCAAAGTTATCGCGATCAGCGTTCGGAAACACGCTCGCTTCGAGGTCGAGTGTCATCCAGTCAATAATCCGTTGTCGCTCGACCGGACCATCTTTGGTCTGCCAGCGTTGCCGCAACCCCAGTCGCAGGACCTGCTGATTGTCGACCAGCTCTTGATACCCAGCTGTCACGCTCCGACCGGCTCCGGTCCGAACCGCATACGATCGGGGATCGAATTGCGAGGGGAGAGCGCCTCCAAATTCGAGATCGAGAAACCGCTCGCGAAATCGCTCCTGGGCGTCTTCGTCGAAGGCGTTGTATTGTGGAATGTCCGAGAGTGACTCTGTCGACCGAGAGTACGAATAGTCCGCGTCAACGACCACCTTGTGAGCGAGTCCGTTGAGGCCCAGAATCGAGCTGCGGATCTCCGGCATCGCACGCCAGAACTCGACACTCGCCCGGACCCCCGCACTGCCATAAAGCCGTGACCGATCTTGAGCGGCCATGTCTTGCTGCCAATAGGCCGCTTCGCCCAACGCATACGGCGCGATCTTCAGGGGCCCCAGCTCGAATGGCACGCTTAGTTCATGTCGCGTTCCCGTGACGAGACCCTGGACATCGGGGAAGTACGGCAGAGGGCTGAATGTGTCATTCGGGTCAGTCGGGGCTTGCGATGGACGAATATGACCGTATCCCACCCAGCTGTGACTGCTCCAGGAAACGGTATCGTTGAGCAGTGGTTGACCGAGCACCGTCAGGTCGAGTCGGGGCAGCCATTCGGTCTGGTCAAAAACGTCATTGAGTCGTGTCTGGAACAGCACACTGCCGGTGACGTTGTCATTCTGCACTGCCAGGTTGATCAGGTTTTCCTGATCCTTGCCACGGTCCCACTCTGGTTCGTAATACTGCTCCAGGAAATTGCGATCGTTGTTGAAAATGTACGACAGCTCATTGGTCAGTGTCACTCCAAGGGGGAGTTCTGCTCGATTGCGGAGCAAGGCACGGCCACGGTTCGGGTCCGGGAACGGAAGCTCGTTGCGACCAAACCCCAATCGATCCAGCCCGGTATCATGAACGTAGTACAGCAATCCCTCGCCAGTCAGGTGAGCCGGCTGCCCCAGAAACTGACCATAGAGATCGTAGTTCCCGCGTGTGCCGACCGCTGGACCGCGTTTGGTGTAACCATCGACCAGCAGATCCCATTCCACCCCTTGTGGCAGATCAAACCCGAACAGCTTGTCGACGCTCCAAACAGTGTTGAGTTCCGCCCCGAAGGTACTGTTGGCTCCGGCAGAAATCGATTTAAGCGGTGACGGAACTTCCTCCACCGACCCACTGAGCCGAGGCAGATAGAATACCGGAACCTCTTCCACGAACAGTGTGTTGTTCGTACTGGTAATGTACTGCGAGGTCTGCGGCTGGCCGGTCTCGGGGTCAACACGATTGCCCCACAGGCTGGGGCGGTCGTCGATCGTGATGAAATCGGATTGCAACCGATATCCCGGACGGCCCATCTGGCTGGTTGTCACCCAAGCGTTCTGCGCCTGAAAGCTGGTGGCAGACATCTGGCGAATCGTGTCTGCCCGCACTCGCAAAATGGAATCCAACTCGGGAACGTAGGTCCGCAGTTCGCTGTTCATCAACAACCCGCGGCGGTCCCGGATGTCGTAGAATGCATGACTCGCCTGCGCTTCCGTGTTCCCCTGCTTGACGACGATGTCGCCTTCCAGATAGACCTGCAACGGCGTGTTCTCGTTCATTTCAAACCCGCCGCCAGGGTTGCCCAGACCCTCCGCTGAGGTCCAGATCACGGCCCGATCGGCCGACAGTTCAATCCGCGTCAGGACCAGCTGTCCATTCAGCATCACGGGAACGTTTTCGACGATGATCCTTACGCCGCCCTGAATCGTGGTCATCGACTCGGGTGGCTCCTTTTTGCGATCGACATCACTATGAACCTTAAAGTCTGACCCCAGATCCCGAGGTGCAATGGTCACCCGGCGCGGCGTCATTGTGGTCGCCATCGTCTGCCCGACCAGGACGCCGTTTCCATCCCACAGCGTCGGGCGATCAGGAGCGACTTCGGCGAACTGCGTCTGTTGCAGCTCGCTGCGACTGGACCGACGGCGCTCGTCGCCCCGCTGGTATGTCGCTGAGTCGGCCATCGACCGGTCTTCCGGAATCTTGGCACAGCTGATCTTGGACTTGGTATTCAGTTCCACCAGCAGGGTTGGCTTCTGCACCGTGCGATCCGGCTCACTGAGTCGGGCGTCCCCTTCCATGTAGATCGTCAGCCGCTCCTCTTCGGTCGACTCCACAGCCCCGCCCCAGAAGACCATCTCTTCCGCTTCCAGAACAGTGGGTCCCTGGGTCACACGGCATTTGCCTCGCGTGTACAGGATCACCTGACCCGACTCTTCCCACCGCCAGGCGTACTGACAGCTGATCGAGATCGGATCACTCGTCTGCGCAGGCGGGACGGATTCGTCGGCGACGGGCGGTGTGATGGAGGGTGTCGTCTCCTCCTCGATCGCCGGGAGCAGCAGGGCACGCTCCACTCTCGAAAGCGATGGTGAGCTGTGTCCAGCACCGGGCGGCGACTGTGCTTGAACCCCAATCACCGCGCAGACCCCCAGCGCCAGCGCCAGCAGCGCCCAGAGCGTCGAGGTTCGAATCGCGGAGAAGTTCACAAATGGAGTTCCGGTAGGCAGAACCGGCAGAATGGATTGGCGTTTGTCACCCTCGAGACCGAGGGCACACAGCAACGGAGATGACCGCAGAGGTGGGACACGCAGCACCACGCCGACAAGGAACTTGCCGGGGTAGCCCGCATGACGGCGGAGTATACGAGCGGTTCTGAAAAAGTGTCAATAAGTGTATTTGCGGGTCGGCTTTTCTAAAGTTGTTTGTTGGAACAGCTTTGCGGAAGTCTCAAAGACTCAACCACATTGAAGGCGAATTCAGAGGTTCCGCATTGAACAAAGTCCATTGAGAAAGGTGTTTTGCGTCTATCTTTCAGATCACTGTTCACTCAACACATTCTACAGGTCCTTGAGATCTTTGAGCCGTTGCTGGTAAGCCGCCCAGTGTTTCGTCATGTTGGACTGGTAGATCAAGGAGATGCTGGACAATCTCACTTGGGGGCGATCAACAGGAATCGAAAACGTCGGATCAGTGCTTTCGAAAGTTTTGTTGAACATGTCCACGAAGCGGTCATGTGCCTTCTTATCGGCTTTTGACCCCGCGTAGTCGGCACTCATCACCAGAGCGGTACCGAGCACAGAATCAAAGTTGTTGACTCGGGTGTTGATGTCATTCGGTGTGTATAGTTGCTGAAATCCATTCACTCTGGAAAAAAACAACTCCGACACTGCTTCAAACCTCGGCTTGTTGATTGGGCGAGTGAAATAGTAATGCGAAAGCAATTCATCACCCACAGCCAAGATTTCTACTGACCGACCATACTTGTCTGACGCCCAAAGATCCTCGAACGCCTGTATTCGTTGCGGTGCGTCTACGTCAGTCCAGCGAGTCTTAATCCTTGAAATCAATAGCGGAAGTGCTTTCTCCGGTGGAATCTTATTGGAATCGGAGAGCCTCGCTAACTCATCATAGAACTTGAGAGATGTCGTGACATCTCCCACCTGCGCATAATTGCTAGCGAGAACCTGGTTTGCGACAAGGAGTCTTTCCGTCCCTGCGCAGCGTGCAACATCAGGTGTATCGACTAGTTCCCGATAGAATTTACACGATTGCTCTGGCTGTTGAGTACAATCGCAAACGAACCCCATGCGATCCAACACTAAAGCTCGAGACTTAAATAATTCGTCGTTGGGTTTGTCGGCAAGCAGTGCCACGAGGATATTGTCTGCGTTTTGGAATGCTTTGACTGAGAGCTTGAAACTCTCGCGACGAGTCATGGCCACATGGCCCACTCGAGTCCAACATTTGGCAGCAATGTAGGAGTTCGGCACCAAGTCGGTTCCTGCCATGGCCAGCCTTTCGGCTTCCACAAAATCGCTGGAGTTGAAGTATGCAGTTGATAGAGCGTAGAGCTCGATGGCAGCAGTTTGCTTATCCATCAACCCTAAACTCGACTGTGTCACCACACGACGCTCACGCTGAGTCAGTTCGGCAATCGAAGTTTCGAGTGAATCGACAGCGTTCGAGATCGCGTTCATCACGATTGAAACATCGTCAGTCGCTCCTTGATCAGCCCCCTCGTCAGCGAGGCATGTCGGACCGAAGACCGCCACAATCATACAGAAGACAAACGGCGGAATTCTCATGTGACACCTCTCTGTTGTGATGAACATGGACAAATGCAACAAGTGTGGGATCAGGCTTGGCAACACCACGGGCTGTCGAAACTCGCCGTAAGATCGGCGACTACCACGTCGGACAACAATTGCGAACACGAGCAATGGACCATCAGTGATCTCCAATTCTCACAGATCGGTACTGCTCATCCGGAAGATGCTCAGGTTTGTGGACTGAAAACATCAGGTTCATGTCGCTCAACAAATGTAATGCTCTGTTGAGGAGGGAAAGATGACGAACCGGTTAGTTGTTTTTGGCTTACGCCGGCAAGACCGAGACTCTCTGGCAAACGGAAAACGCATCACAATGGAGGAATCGTCATCGGTGGAACAGTGGGTGGAACAGTGGGTGGAACAATGGTCATACAAAAACTTGAAGGCAGCGACTCCACGGGATCGATAGTCGTCTGGCCAAGCTCAAAGGATCGCCCCGACAGGTAGAGCACTTCTCGATTACAATAGGTGTAGAACTTGTCGGAATTACTGGAACTCTGGCAGGTGATCTTATGGTCCCAAGCGTCAAAACTCGCATTCAAACTCTTGACTTGAACCTTCTTCCAAACTCTGATTTTGGAACAAGCTGGCAATGATAATGTCAAGTCAACGCTCATGGTTTCACTTCTCGTGGTCGTATCGGTACCGGACAATGACCCAGTGAATCCCAACTTGGCTTCCGCCCCTGTGATGAGCAAGTTCGATGTCCACTTTAATTCGCCACTTCCCGAGATGGACTTCGTGACCGCCGCCGTAGAGATGAAAGAACGGGTTTGGGCAAACTTGCTAGTAACAACCAGATTTGATGCGTTAATTACTGTCTCGTCGTAAGCCATATCCCAGCTCACTTGTGGATTAGGCATCGGGAATGTTAGAGAAGTCTCCCCAGTCTCCATGCTTACCCGCTGATAAATACCGTCATGTACAGTTGACGGGTGCAGGTCATGTACATGCCCTGCACTGATATCGCTCAAAAAAAACAGTTGGCAAGCAATAAGAGCACTGCAAATTCGCCTCATTTTGAATTTCTCCCGGGAGACAAGATTCACCACCCGGGAGACAAGATTCACCACCCGGAATCTATGTTCAGTTTAATCCTCGTACCCAAGAAGTCAATCACTTTCTTTCATATTCAATTTGCAAATCCAGCAAGTCACTCACATTGCCTTTTTGCCTATTCAGTCAGTTGTCCCGCCGCATGCTCCGGACGACAATAAAGGCTCGCTCATTACCCTTTTCGGCTTCAACTCATGCTCACCACCGAATCCCGCCGCCAGCAGTTCCCGACCCTCGAACGGATGGTCTACCTCAACAGTGCCGCCGAGGGGATTCCGCCGCTGTTGGTCCGCGAGGCGCTCGATGAGTACTTCCGCGACAAGCAGCTGGGGATGGACGGGCGGGGGCCGCACTTTGCCGCACTGGAGGAGACGCAGGCACTGGTTGGCGATTTCTATGGCCTCACGGCGGAGGAGATTGGAATCTGCTCCTGTTCGTCTGAGGCGTATAACCTCGCCGCGATGGCCTTGCGACTCCAGGCGGGGGACGAGGTTATCATCAACGACCTCGACTTCCCGGCGGGGGCCACGCCGTGGTTGCAACCGACTTGCCCGGCGACCGTGCGCGTCTGGAAAGCCCGCGCGGGGGTCCTGCATGTCGAAGACTTGGCCCAGCTGCTGAGCGCGAAGACGCGGCTGGTGGCCGTCTCGCTGGTCAGCTTCTTCAACGGGTTCCGGCTGTCGATCCCGGATGTGGTCCGCTGTGTGCGTCGCGGTTCCGAGGCGTTGCTGTCGGTCGATGTGACACAGGCATTGGGTCGAATTCCACTGGAGCTGGCGGGCGTGGATCTGATCGTCAGCAGCACGCACAAGTGGATACTCGCCAGCCACGGCGGGGGGCTGGTTGGGGTTCCGAGTGCGAGGGCGAAGGAATGGACTGTCCCGGCGGGCGGCTGGTACAACCTACAGGATGCCTTCGGAGCGAATCGCTTTGAACAAGCGGTTAGTAAGCCTGGGGCAGCCAGCTTCGCAGTCGGCATGCCGAACTTCCCGGCGATCTACGCGATCCGTGCGGGGTTGCGATACATCAAGTCCGTCGGGGTCGAGGCCATCGACAACGCCGTCCGCCCACTGGTGCATCACGCCCTCGCCGAGATCGCGAAGCTGCCGGTCGAATTACTGACCCCGCAGGACGTCGCGCAGGTCGCGGGCATCATCGCCTTCCGCCATGCGAAGGCCGACGAGATCGCGAAAGCTCTGCGAGAGAAAAATATCCACATCATGTCCAACGCCGGTCGCCTGCGATTGGCCATTCATGGGTATAACACTTCAGACGATGTCGAAGTGTTTTTGAGTGAGTTGCGATCAGTGCTCAAGACTGTGTGAATCTGGTTCATCCGACGGGGTAGCTCAGACGCTGCTTTGAGCTTCTGAGTTATGGAACAACAACAGGGTGTGGAGAGGTGCTTGCCTTTCAATCCTTCTTGTTCCTACGTCACCCAGACGCCCCAAGTAGCGTCCGTGCCACCCCTGCCGTTTGCCCTCACTTGTTTTTGCCTTGATTGCCAGGAAGGAAAAGCCGTCGTTGCTTTGATGGCCTGATGATGTCTGTGTTCTTTGGACTTCTTTCCCTGAGCGTATTTGAAGACTTGTCAACGATCTCAACAACTCCTTCTTTTGCAAGGTCAGAGATCACTGCGCGAAAAATGTCACTTGTGGCAGGTGACTCGTTTGTGAGCGAGGCAAAGAGGTTAGAGAATGGAATGCCGCCTATGCTCTGGTACTGGTGAATCCGTTCGGGAAGCTCATTCATAAGCGACTCATGTGTTGATGCTCTGGCAGTGTCATCGAAATAGAATCCCGGAAGTGCGACTTGTCGTGTCAGTCGGATGTCCTCCTTGGGGTCGTAGCCAAGCATTTGAAGACCAGATCGGCCATAGTGCGCGAAACTCGTGTTCTCGGTCCAATGCAACCCGACCATCACGTCTCTTGCTCTTGCGTGGCCGGACAAGTGAATCAGCCAGAAATCTCGATGAGCATCTGGGGAACGGATGAAAAACGGAGTGTAGTACTTTGCTCCGGATTGTTCGTGAATCCGTTGGTGTAACAACGCTTGTATCGCCAGCCGCCAATCATGCTGCTGCTTTAGTGTCAAAATCGTAACCATTCACACCCCGACCGTGTGACGGGTCACTTGGCGGGCAGCAGTGAGGGGCTTGGTGTGTGTTGGTTTTGGGCTTCGAGGGCGGTGGTCAG
>JAYWHX010000109.1:0-11758 GCA_043777375.1 Planctomycetota bacterium
CCGCGTGTGCATGATCCACCGCATGCTCCGCCACCTAAAGCCCGACGAGCTGGCCCAGGACTGGGGGAAGTAGCTTTTCAAACACGCTCTCAGAGCAGCTCTCAATTCAGGAAACTGAAACTCAAACCGCTCCTCAGCCAGTCGCTGGGAGACCACGTACCGTCCATACAGGGCCAACTCGGGATCTGTTTTCAACAGCCACTTCGCCCCGATTCGAACCATCCATGAAAACGTCGGCAGACCAATCGGCATCCCGACCGCGCGGCGCAGCTCTCGCATGAAATCCACTTGAGACACCGGGCTGGGTGATGATGCGATGTACGCACCCTGCATCGCCGAATCAAACAGCGCTCGCTCGATCAGCCGGTTCATATCGGCTTCGTGGATCCAGCTCATCCCCTGGCGACCGGCCCCGACTCTACCTCCCAGTCCCCAGCGAGTGAGTGGAACCAGCCGAGCCAGTGCCCCATTGCTGGCTCCACGATCACGGCCGATCACAAAGCTCGTGCGAAGGGTCACGGATCGTTGCGAGGGCAAGACGCTCGCTCGAAACTCCTCTTCCCAAGCCCGTCCCACAGTGGGAGCCAACCCGTACCCAAACGCAGAGTCTTCTGTGCAGAGAACATCAGGTGGATCGCCGTAGATGTGTGCGGTGCTCATTTGGACCCACACTGGTGGCGGTGTTGGGACTGATCGAACGGCCAGCCCAAGAACACGCGTGGCTTCGATGCGTGATCGCAGTATTTCATCACAGTGATCGGGCGTCTTGATACAGTCCACGCTGCGCCCTGCGAGATTCACGAGACCGCTGGCTCCCTCGAGTTCCCGGCTCCACTCGCCCAAAGTTCGACCATCCCAGCTGACATGCCTCCACGGCCCGCGAAGTTTTGGCGGAGTCCGAGAGAGGATCACAACCTTGGCCCCCAGGTTCGACAGATGTGTTGCGAGTGAAATGCCGAGGAAGCCGCTGCCACCCGCGATAACGACTAGGCCGGATCGGGTTGTTTGGGACATGGAATCGCCTTCATAAAGTGTCATTCACAATACTCCTGACAACCGCAAACATTTCGAGAAATTAACCGCGATCTGACTTTAGGCGACAGCTGTAGAGCAGATTGATTTCTCCGTGCCTCCGTGGTCATTTCTGAACCAGCCGACTGACTGACGCACGCAACTCGACACGAGAATCCACTCGGTTTTGAAAACTCAGCGCTGCCCGGTTAACCTGCCTGTGGCTTCCGCTGATCGGTGATCAGTCCGTCCACCTCCTGCTGGGATCTCTCGTCATGTTTCGATCTGCGTGGTTCGTGCTGTCGTATTTGCTGCTAGCCTGTGTGTCGGTGAACACGGCGATCTTCGCGGAAGATGAGGGGTTTCGCCCGCTGTTCAATGGGAAGGATCTGAGCGGCTGGGTGCTGGTCAACACGCCAACCCAAACGTGGAGCGTGCAGGACGAGATGCTGGTTTGCACTGGCAAACCTATCGGAGAGATTCGCACCGAGAAGATGTACCAGAACTTCATTTTGGAAGTCGAATGGCGGCACATGGTGCCCGGCGGGAACGCGGGGATTTTTGTTTGGGCCGATGATATCACTGCGAAGGGCGTGCCGTTTCATCGGAGCGTCGAAGTGCAGGTGCTGGAGAATGCGTATGGGCAAAGCCCCGGGCACACGACACACGGCGACATCTTTCCAATTCACGGAGCGACGCTGACACCGGTGAATGGGCGCGGGGGAAGCCGGGCGTTTCCTTCAGAAGAACGTTCGAAGCCCTCGCCGGAATGGAATCACTATCGCATCGAATGTCACGACGGGAACATCAGCTTGGCTGTCAACGGAAAGGTCGTCACACAGGGTTCCGATGCCAGCCCTCGCCAGGGGTACATCTGTATCGAGTCCGAAGGGGGCGTTGTTCACTACCGCAACATGAAGATTCGCGAGCTGCCCGATTCGCCGGTGGCCGAGGAGCATGTGGCCATCGCGAATCGCGGTTATCGCAGTGTCTACACGGGACTCGACTTGTCGGGGTGGACGACCACAGCGAATGGTCAGTCACACTGGCAGGCGAATGACTGGGTGTTGGGCTATGACGGGAAGGCGACCACACCCGTCGATGCTGTTTTGACCAGTTCGGAGAGCCTCAGCAATCGCGGATTCCTCCTCGACATCCGCCCCGGCCAGGAGTTCAAAAGTCTGGAGATCGCGAGCGTTGTGCTGACTGCGGAGCAGTTGAACCCCGGCCAGTGGCATCGCCTGGAAGGCACAATCAAACAGCAGAAGCTCACCCTGACGCTCGATGGCCAAGCAGTCGCATCCGGCCTGGATGTGAATCAAGGGCCAATGCTGCATCTTGCCCCCATTGGACCAGTTGACTTCGCAAACATCTATGTGCGCGAGCTAAAGTGAGCGGCAAGTCCCTTGACTTCGCCACCCCGCTCGTCGGGGTGGTTCCATCGCTTGTGCGCTAACGTAGCGCACAAGCGATGGAACCACGGGGACAAGTCCCAGTGGCGGGGAAGTGATTTCGACCTGCTACGCATCACGTCGCAATCACCGGCTGAGTGGTGACGGGAGTTGCAGGTGCCACTCCGGCTCGCTCGGGAATTAGAAACCGGAAGATCAGCGGAATCACGATCAACGTAATGATAGTCCCGGTGGTCATCCCGCCAATCACGACGCGGCCGAGTGGCGCTTGCAGCTCTCCGCCTTCGCCGGTTCCCAGAGCCATGGGCACCATCCCCAGCACGGTTGTCAGCATGGTCATTAACACGGGGCGCAACCGCCGGGTCGCCGAACGATGCAGCAGCTCAATCACCGGAGTCTCGGGATGCTCGTGCTGTAATTGACGGAAATAGTCGACGAGCACGATCGCATTGTTGACGACCACTCCCGCCAGAATAATGATGCCGATAAATGACTGCACATTGAGGGTGGTGTTCCAATACACAAGTACCAGAATCACGCCGACGGCCCCCAATGGCAGGCTGCCGAGGATCACCAGCGGGTCGAGCAGTGATTCGTATTGAGCTGCCATCGCGATGTAGATGAGTGCGATGGAGAGCAGGACGCCGAGGGTGAGAGACCGAAAACTCTTCGCTTGTTCCTCGGCGTCTCCCTTGATTTCGATCTGGTAGTTAGCGGGCACTGGAATGTCTTGGAGTGCCACTTCCAGATCGCTGACGATCGCCCCGAGATCGCGACCTTCGACCGCCCCGCCGACCAGCACCGCCCGCTGGCGATCGATGCGTTCGATCGTCAGGGAGGCATCGGATGGCTCGAATCGAACAACGTTCGACAACGGCACGAGCTTGCCAGCTGCGGATGCGATGCCAATCCCGCCCAGGTCGGCCTCACGCAAGCGGTCCTCGGGGCGCAGCCGAACGATCACAGGGAACTCGTCGCCATCTTCTCGAAAGACGGTTGCCCGTGTGCCGCGCACGGCGGTCTCTAACGTCTGGAAGACATCCGTCACGTTGAGCCCCAAGTTGCTGGCGCGGGCGCGATCAATCCGTGTGACGAGCTCGGGACGTTTATCCTTCTGCACCAGTTCGACATTCACGAGTCCGGGAATCCCCTGCATTTTGGCCTTCACGACCCGTGCCAGACTCTCTGCGACATCCGGGTCATGCCCACGCACCAGGACGGTCAGGCCATCCCCCTCTGTGCCGAACGCTCGAAAGAACGGAATCGCGCCGGACACTCGCACTTTGACACGCATACCCGCGATGTTAGTCAGGTCTTCACTGAGCCTCTTCCGAATGTCTTCAACGGTCACACCGGGGCGCTGGTCGCGGGGAACCAGCTGGGTCATGAAACGAGTTTCGTGCCAGTTGTCAGCCTCTTCCGCCCGGTCTCCGATGAAGCCGCTAACGCCCGCGATTACAGGCGATGCACTCTCAAAGAGTTTTTGCTCCAACACAATCGACTGTCGTTGCAGTTCGCTGAGCTGAATCCCCGGAGGCATTTCTCCGTAGGCCCCGATTCGGCCATCGTCAGTCTTGGGCAGAAAGTCCGTGCCGATGCGCGGCACCAAGCCCAGCGTGCAACACGCAACGAATAACACGATCGCGAGCGTTAGACTCGGCCAGCGCAAGGCCCATTGCAAGACGATCTCATAGAACCGTTCGATTCCCGATACGAACCAGCGTGCCGGGGTCAGTAGCCACTGAATGAAATTTCCAAATCCCTGACTGAGCTTCGACCAGAAGGACACCGCCTGCGCCACCTTGCCATGCGGTTCCAGCAGGTAAGCGGCCAGCATCGGCGTCAGCGTTAGCCCTACAAACAGGGACGAGATCTGCGATGCCGTCACCACAAAGGCCAGCTGATGCAGCAGGACTGAGGTCACTCCCTGGAGGAAGAATAGCGGAACAAACACGATGATCGAGGTCAGCGTGCTGGCCACGATGGCCATCGCCACTTCGTCGGTTCCACGTATGGCGGCATCACGCGGGGACAGCCCCTGATCTCGCCAGCAGAAGATGCTCTCCAGCACGACGATTGAGTTGTCGACCAGCATCCCCACTCCCAGAGCGAGGCCGCCAAACGACACCATGTTCAGCGAGTAACCCTGAAAGTAGATCAGGATGAACGTGCAGAACACGGACAGCGGCATCGTGATGCCAATGATCAGCGTGCTGCGCAGACTGCCCAGAAACAGCAGCAGCACCAGCATGGTCAGAATCATGCCTTCAATCGCCGATTGGCGAATGTTTCGAATCGACTGGCGGATGAACTCGGCAGAGTCCATCCGGACTTCGAGCTGGAGATCGGTCATTTCGCCGTTGATTTCGTTCATTGCAGCGCGCACGCGATCACTGACATCGATGACGTTGGCTCCCGACTGTTTGAACACATAGACCATCATGCCGGGCTGGCGGTTAATCCGCGTCAGCTGGGTGATTCGTTCATGGCTGTCGTCGACGGTTGCGATGTCGCGGACGCGGACCACTGCGTCACCGGACTGGCGGATGACTTGATCTCGAATTTCGTCGAGCGAAGCGAACTCGCTCTGGCTGCGGATCAGGCGGTGAACGTGTCCCTCTTGAAAGTCGCCTGCCGGGCGATTGATATTTCCTCGGGAGAGAGCAGTCACCACTTCATTCAGACTCAGCTGGAGTGACTCGACCTTGTCACGATTGACATCAATATGGATCTCTCGCCGGACATCGCCACGCAATCCCACACGGGCAGCGCCGAGGAGCCGTTCGAGACGAGGCACGACCGATCGCTCGACAGCGCGTGTGAGTTCGACCGATGGGAGCTTGCTCGTAACACCCAGAAAGATGATGGGAGAATCGTTCGCGTCGAACCGGCGGATGGTGGGTGGGTCGACATCGTCGGGCAGTTCTCGCATCACGCGGTCAATCGCCTGCCGCATATCCGACACCGCGGAATCCAGGTTCGTGCCCCACGCAAATTCCAGCCGGATGTTACTGCTGCCTTCGAGGCTGCGACTGGTCACTCGTTCAAAACCGGGAACAGCTGTGAGCGACTGCTCCAGCGGCCGCGTGATCAGCGTCTCAATCTCTTCCGGTCCCGCACCGGGGTAGAGCGTTGTCACCGTGGCCGTGGGGAATTCGACACTGGGCAGCAAGTCTACGCTCAGGAGCGAGACCGAGACGATTCCCAGAATGACCACGACCAGGCACGCCATCAGTGTGGCAATCGGGCGATCAACCGCCAGCTTCGTCAGTTTCATCAGCACAGACTCCGGAACGTAGATCCCGGATCATACACGGGAGCCTGGACCACTCGGGAGGGTCGGCTTTGAGAATTCAGGGTCAGCCGACGAGACAGATGGAAATCTCCTGTCCTTCACGACTTGAAAATGAGTTGATACAGCTCGGGAGTGCGAGGCTCCTGCCGAGCCGTGCGTGCCTACGTCGCTCCCGGATCGCGGCTCAGCAGGTGCTTCGCCCTCCCGAACTGACCGCTATTGAAATCGGTACGCCGGGTTCGTTCGCGAGAAATCCAGCGGCTTTAAGCCCAGGTTGGTCTTCAGACCCGTATAGGCGTAATCCTCGACGAGAGGAGGGGCAGTACCTGCCTGTTGAGGATACCCGTAGTTTTGGACTCGCAGTGGCAGGCCTGTGTTCTTCTCGATGAACAGACGGCACTGGTGGTATCGGAACTGGCGGCGAGGGCGAGGATGTGTGACTTCCAGCGCCTCGCAGTCGATCCGGCCCATCTTCGCGTTCGGATAATACTTGACATCCACCTCGCCAAACTTGGACTCGATCTCCCACTGTTCAATCACCAGCTGGACCAATCGCTTCAGCCCGAGGTCGGACACCGGATGCCGTGATTCGGCCATCACACGCGGGTCATTGATCGGCATTGCTAAGGTGCCAACCAGTGACTTCAAGCCTGCACCTTCATGCACCAGCAAGTTCGTCTGATCTTGCTCGCTGTCGAAGATCACCTCGCGTCCCTCGTTGGGAGCGAAATATTTCAGGTACACCGCGAACGGCTTTTCCCGGACGCGAATCTGCATCATCTGCGTCGAGACGTTGTTGCCGATCAGCTCGCGTTTAGTCAGCGTTCCCTCGTAATCGGCGAGGGTGTCGACCTTGGCGAGCGCGGTCTTAGCCATCGCGATCGCTGGGATGAGTGGGTGAACTTGGGCCGCAGCGTTTGACGGCGGAGTCGACGACGGGACAGTCTGTGCGGACGCCGATCCCGCCGCAGCGAGCAGCCCGCAAGCCACACCCAGCACGACGATCCTCACTCGACCGATTTCGCCCATGATCGACTCCACTGACACTTGCGATCCCTGCCAAAATCACGGGCTTTGCAGCTTCTTGACATCGTCTTGAAGGCTATTGATCTCCGACACAGCCACTGCTCCCAGTACCACTCCCGCCACCCCCAGCAGCAGCAGCGACGTATTTACAGGGTCGAGATAGCCGAACTGACCTCGGACCACATCAGCGTCCGGAACATAGGCCATGTCCAGTTGCTTCAATGATTGAGGCGGTGCAGCTGCCGGCTTCCAGACTCGGACGGAGATTGTCTGTTCTTTGATTTCGATCTGGTAGGCTCCCGGCTTCAGAGCGGGCAGGGTGTACACGCCCTTCTCATTGGTCTCGACGGTGGTGACGAGTTTGCCATCTTTCTTGAGGATGACTTTCGTCTTGGCGAGTGGCTTACGGGCACCGTCGATCAGAGTGCCCTTGAATGTCCCATCGCTTCCGAGGACGACATCCGGCACGATCACCTTGGCTGCCTTCTGAGCCGCCTCCACAGTGGGCTTTCCGTCTTCGGTCCAGGCCATTGACGGGACCAGCAGCGAGATTCCCGCGGCCAGTGCCAGTGCATGTTGAATCTGTTTCCAGTTTGCCATCGAACTCACTCCCAAGAAAAATCCCTTGAACTCGCGCCGCGCGTTAGCGCCAGTTCCGAATGTGCTCGACCAGCCGGATTTCGGCGTTGGGCACAGTCTCCGCCAATCGTTCACTCAACAGTCTGGCTGCCTCGCCAGACTGAATGTCGAAGAGGAAATCGCTCAGCACCTGCCGCACTTCCGGAGGGCCATGCAGCATGAAGTGGGCCCACGCCCACCCCTCGCGGTATTCGTCTTTCCCCATGTCGGCCAAGTCTTCAGCAGCCTCTAATTTGGCCAGATTGGGACGCCAGCCCAAGAGGATCGAACGTTTGAGACTCGACAGATGTTTGTTGCCTGAACTCCGCTGAGAGGCCACGACCTCAAAGTATTCCGCCAGACCTTCGTCCAGCCACATCGGTACATAGGGCAGGGCATTGTGTAACACCGCGTGGGTACACTCGTGCCGCAAATCGACATCGAAACCCCATTGGCGGTAAACATAAACTCGCCCCATGTCGGTGCCTTGCACAAACAACGCCGGACGGTTCATCCCCTCGGGCACGCGCTGGGAGAGATGCGCCCGGTAGGTGGTGCGACTTTTGAACATGCTGATCTCCACCGTGCGTTCTTGCGGCTGAAGATTCAACAACTTTTGGACATCGTTTTGCAGCTGGGTGATCTGCGCGATCAGCGTGAGACTGTCTTTGTCGTCGAGTGCATACTCGGATCGAATCACAAAGATGCCCGTGGCTTTGTTCGCAGCCCATGAATCGTCCGCGCAGGACGAAGTCCCGAGCCAGATCAAGCTGGCGAAGCACAACGAAATCCATTTCGCAGTTCGCATTGAAGCATCCGTGCTGCCGCATCCTCCTCGTCAGTGGGGAGTCTCGTTCGGCAGATTCTGCGGGTGGATTACCCGGAAACCGCTCTGCAGGTCAAGAGCGGTTCCGAGATAAGAGTCACGGATGCCTGTGGTTCCGGTTGTATCGAATACACCGTTTATGGGGCCAAAACTCGATTTCTGCTTGTCAATGAATTCCGCCTCCCGCTAAAAAAACTCAAGTTCTTAACAGAAAATCTCAACTTCTGACGAAAAGTCGGGGCGAGATTCAAACAGAGACTTAGGGTTGAAGTGTCTCTACCGTTCCTGAGAGAGGAAGCCTGCTATGCAACGCCGATCGTTCTTGATTTCGTCCGTCGGGCTGTCAGCTACCTTTGCTGCTGGCACAGCCCTCCGGGCTCAGGAGCCCAGCCCTCCAGAGATCAAGCGGATCGAGGAAGACTGGTACATCCTCGTCGGAGATCCAGACCCGGAGATTGATGCTCCACAGATCGTGACTGTCTTCGGTCCCACCAACCCAAAGACCGGCATTCACTCCATATTTGAGCTCAACCACGGGACACAGCCGGACTACTCGGAAGGCGGAATGCAGCTGCAATGCTGGTATGCCAATTCGCTCGTCGGATACCGCCGTCAACACGCCCCGGCAGAGCTATACATCGCGAATGAGGTCATTACGTTTACGACAGCCTTTGAAATCGTTTACGGCTACCAATTGCTCATGGAAGTGATCGAGGGCAGGTCGGACAGCTGGGGAGAGTTTGGTGGAACACGATCCCTGCGACACTCAGTCGAGTCGAATCTTGGCAACCTGAACGATTTTGATCCGGCGGATTCGATCAAGAATTCGCGAGTCACCTTTGGGTCGAATCGAGTGAAGATCTACAAGCGAAAGGAAATTCGCTACTTCACTGAGGCAGGACTGGATCACACCGACACCACAGAAACGATTGTCGAGCAATGGTAGGCAGTTGGCCCAAATGAATGTCTCCATAGGCCTGGATTCATTGAACCGCTCAAACACTTTTCCGATGTCACGTTCGGAAGGATCAGAGTCATGAAGCGATTTACTCTTCGAACTCCTCGTCGTCAGCCCCGTCAGGGAAATGTCCTCGTCTTGTCCGCCCTGGTGCTTTCCATGGTGTTTGGGTTTGCTGCGTTCGTCGTCGATGTCGGGTATATCACATTAACGCGTGCAGAACTCTCGACGACAGCGGATGCCGCCGCCCTAGCCGCCGTGCAGGAAATGCCAGACGGTTTCGCATCGAATCTGACCTTCCAGCAAATTGCCACGAAATCGAAGGATGCGGCGGTTGCTGTGTCGGCTGCCAATGAGGCCGGTGGGTTGAATTCCGTCTACTGCAACGCATCGCGTGATGTCCGTCTTGGCAAGTACACCTGGAATGCCACGACTGCAAAGTGGGACACGACCTGGGATGTGGGGCCGTATAACGTGGCCGAAGTCACCTTGCATCGGGACCAGGTCGGCACAACGGCGGGCGACCAGCAGCTGGACCTCTTCTTCGCGCCGGTCATCCATCACAAGAATGCCGGGGTGAAAATCTCGGGAAGGGCGGCCATGCTTCCCAGCGTGGGCATGAAGAAGATTACAGGCGTGAATCTCAACATCTTGCCGATCACGCTCGATCTTCCGACCTGGACGGCCCTCGAAGGCGGAGCAGGAACCGATGCCTACTCCTACAACACGTCGAGCGGGGCTGTCACAAGTGGTGGAGACGGGGTGAAAGAGGTTGATCTGTATCCGTTGTCCTCGTCCACTACGACTGCCGGAAACCGAGGGACAGTCGACATCGGGAGCAGTAACAACAGCACGGCCGATCTGAGTCGCCAGATTCTCAATGGGATAAATGACTCTGACATGTCCTATTTTGGAGGTCAGTTCAACTGGAGTAGTGGTTCGATCATTTTGAATGGAGATACAGGTCTCAGTGCGGGGATCAAGGACGAATTGCTGGCGATCAAAGGGAAACCTCGCATGATTCCAATCTTCACGACCGTTGCGGGACCCGGAAACAACGCCAACTACACGATCGTCAAGTTTGTGGGGATCCGGATTCTGCACGTGCAGTTGACCGGAAATCAGAAGAAGGTCGTCGTACAGCCTGCGACATTCGTTGACCCTTCTGGAATTCCGGGGACAACCACCATCGGCATGGGGACCGTCTTTACTCCCGCAGCGATTGTCCACTAGGTGTCGACGCATCAGTGTCACTTCCATGCATCGCGTTGCACATGAAATGGTGAAAGGGAAGTCACCTCAGTTGATCCGCTTTTTTTCTCCAATTCGCGTTCATCATCCCCTCGATTCAGCTCTTACCTGGTGCTCAGATGCGATCTCAATTTCTCCGATCAAGGCGATCAACGGCTCTCCACAGGTCTGGTGCAGCCCTCGTGGAAATGGCACTCGTCATGCCGATCTTCTGTATGCTCGTGTTGGGAATCATCGAGTTTGGAAGGGCCTTTATGGTCAGCCAGCTCTTGAACGATGCTGCTCGCGAAGCGGCACGTTCAGCGACCATTACCGGCAGCACGAATACCGACGTGACCACTGACGCCAAGAATTTTATTAGTGGTGTCGTGAAGTGTCAGTCCGCTGACATCACAGTCACCATCGCGATCACGGAAGCAGCGGGTAACGCCGAGACATCAGACGCCCTTGTGAGTGCTCACAAACGAGATCTGTGCGACGTGACGGTCTCGGTTCCGTTCAGCAAAGTCAGCTTCATTCCAGGCACCTACCTGGTCAGCTCGACACTTCGCGGACGAGCGGCAATGAGGCACGAGTAATTCACTCGCCTCGTAACGCACATCACGTCGTTGAGGGTCTGTCCTCCAAATTCCGGCAGGCGATCAATTCGGCAACGATGCTAATCGCAATCTCCGGCACCGTTTGCGAGCCGATCTCCAGCCCCAGCGGGGCATGCACGCGGGCAAGTGCCGCCTCTTCGATCCCCTCGCGCCGCAAGTCATCAAAGATCAGCTTGATCTTGCGACGGCTGCCGATCATACCGAGATATCGCGCAGGTCGGCGGACGAGGTGCAACAGCGCTTCCTCGTCGTGGTTGTGTCCCCGGGTCACGATGATACAGAACGTCTCTTCATCGACTTCCAGGGTGGGCAGGACCGCATCAATCGCGCCGGTGATTCTTCGGAGCGCCTGTGGGAAGTGTTCCTCAGTCACGTACTCGGCCCGGTCATCAACGACTGTCACGTCGAAGTCGACATCAGCTGCCATGTCGGCGACCTTCTGCCCGACATGCCCGCCGCCCACGACCAGCAGTTTTCCTCGCGCGAGATGCGGCAAATACGAGATCCCGTCCGCCGCATACGGGCGTGGTCGCTGCGAAAGCGGACGCAAGCTCGCCAGCAGACAGGCAGAGGGAACCACCCCAGCCGGTCCCGCAACGCACGTTCCCGCTCGATCGAACAGAAACCGTGACATCACCGGCAAACCGCTCGGCTCCGATTCCAGAACGACCGTCTCGGTACATCCGCGACCGTCTGCGATCTGCTCAGACAGTTTCACGTAGTAGCTGACATCGACCCCCGCCCGCAGTGGCTCGACCAGCA
>JAYWHX010000110.1:0-43712 GCA_043777375.1 Planctomycetota bacterium
GGCACTTCGATCACATCCCAGCCCAATAACCTTCCGAGTCCTCGCAGCAAATCGACAGCTGTGATGACAGCTCCTTGCACTCCGTAACGTTCTTTGAAATTGCGCAAGGCCGGGGCTTTTCCCTGACCCCAGAGCCAGCACTGCGTGGCAGCCAATTCTCCGCGAGCAGCCCGAGCCTGGTTCGCAACATTTGCAGCAAACAGGGCGCGGCTCTTCTCCATGATCGCTCGCAGGTCACACGCTCCGCTGCCCAGCGGTAGATGATCCGCGATCAGCTGATCGGTGATATCGTGCGGCGGGACGGTGTAGGTATCGGTGTTGAACGGGGCTTTTCGATCGCGAGCCCGATAGAGCACCAGATTCCGGTAGCTGATTCCGGTGTAGAACTTGATGTGCTCATCACCGCAGTAGGCATGCTGCAAGTCTTTGATCAGCTCGGCCCCCAGATCATTGGGGATCTGGCCCGCTGTGAAGCTCTGCATCCGTTCATCGGCGACGGTCACGAAGTTGCAGCGGACCGCCCAATCCTCGGGGCCGAGTTCGATGCCTTGCGCAGCTGCTTCGATGGGAGCCCGCCCGGTATGGAATTCGAGGGGGCTATAGCCGAACAGGCTCATCGTGCCGACATCGCTGCCGCTGGGCAGGGAATCAGGGACGTTGAGCGAGAGCCCGCTGACACCCAGCTGGGCCACGCGGTCCATTTCGGGGACTCGGGCGGCTTGCAGCGGGGTGCGATTTCCGAGCGAGGGTTGTGGCTCGTCGGCACAGCCGTCGGGAATAATCAGGGCGTACTTCATGACAGGCTCGGGGCGCTTTGTCGGAGAGTCCAAGTGAGGGTTCGGCGAATCTCGCCGACGAGCGTGGGCCAGATTCACGCGAACTAGCGGGAAAGCATAGCGAATCCTGCTCGTCTCCCAAGAGTCGGACACGCGGGCCAAAGTTCGGCGAAGAACCGCTTGCGTTACGTCGATTCCTGCCTATCGTACAGAGAGACATCTCCCTATTCCGACTTGCCGGATTGACCGGTTCGGAGGGCTCGTCCGATTCGATCGAACGGGACGAGATTGAGTGCCGCAGCTGTTGCGAGGAGTTGGCCGTGCCAGTTCTGATTCGCCTGAGTTGTCTGTGGGTTCTGGCCTTCGGGTTGGGGGCCTTTGCGGCGTGGGCGGATGAACCCGTCGTCACCTTGAAGCCCGGAAGCGATTCGCTGCCCGACGTGTTTTCGAAATCGGTTCCTGAGTCGGTCAACGATCTGAAAGCCTTTGAGTCGCATCTTCAGCAACTCCTGCCCCGGCTCAATGCGGCCACAGTGGCCTTGCGAATTCGCGACGCTCATGGCAGCGGCGTGATTGTTTCAGCGAGTGGCCTCGTCATGACAGCTGGGCATGTCTCGGGGCGACCGGGACGAGAAGTGGAGATCACTCTGACGGATGGTCGGCGGGTATTTGGGCGTACGCTCGGACGGAACAGCAACCTCGATTCAGGGCTGATCCAGATCGACGGAGATCGAGCAGACTGGCCATTCTGCCCTCTGGTGCCTCAGCAGGCGGAATCGCCGCCAGTCAAACTGGGTGATTGGTGCATCTCCATGGGTCACCCCGGTGGATACCAGGCGGGCCGCACAGCCCCGGTTCGATTGGGTCGTGTGGTCCTGTTGACGAATCGATTGATTCAAACCGACTGCGAACTGGTCGGCGGTGATTCCGGTGGTCCCCTGTTCAACATGCGGGGCGAGGTGATCGGGAACAACAGCAGGATCGGGCAGCCGCTGGAATTCAATTTTCACGTGCCGACACGCGTCTATCAGGAAGAGTGGGACGCACTGAGTCGGTCGGAAGACATTGATTGGTCCACGGATCGCGATACCGCTCGAAGCGTGAGCACGAAACACGGCGCGCTGCTCGGGCTCTCGGGCAAGACGGATGTCGCCGGATTAAAAGTCTCGAAGGTTTATCCGGACGAACCAGCTGCCTGGGCCGGGATTCAGGTCGACGACATTCTTGTGACCTTCGACGCCCAGCGAGTAACCGATATGACTCAGCTGAAGGATCTGGTTCGCGAGCAACTGCCGGGTGATGAAGTGCGAGTCGAACTCTTGCGGGCGGGGCAGAAGGTCGAGTTGATGGTCGAACTCGACGTGACGTGGGATTGAGCGGCATGCAATGAAAAAAGCCCAGAGGTGATATCCTCTGGGCTTTTGTTATGACTGACATCACAACGACCTGGAGGTCGATGACCAACTAGAAACTCTTGTTGGTCTCGTTTGTCGGGGCATCGCAAGCGATGTCGCACTGGTTGTTGTCGCAGTCATCGCGCTGATCTTCGAAGTCCGAACCGTAAGTCACGGCGTGGATGGCTCCGTTGAAGTCGCACTTGTTGAACCCGCTGAAGCTGTAGCTTTGGTTCAATTCGCCGACGGCATCAGCCACGTCATTCAGCTCGCTGACCACAGCGTGTTGGACTTCGCTCAGACCGACGATCAGACCGATCACCAGCAGCGTGGCCACCAAGACCAGCTCCGCCGAAATAATGAAACCGGCTTCGTCATTCCACAACATCTTCATCATCAGTTCTCTCCTCGGCAAAAACTCTCGGATTCTGGAAACATTTTGGTCACACTGAGTGCGTACCAATTCACATCCGGAGGCCATTCGCACGAGGGAACATTGCTGGGAAGAGGCAGGAGCCTCGTGTGGCTGCGTAAGATCTAGGCATCCCGCGTGCCATAGCACTCGAAACGTAAGAGACAAGGAAATACGCAGGGTCTCGGAGAGCGTCCCCGCATCATCCGAAGTTTGAAGATGTCAAGAAGTTGAAACAAACCAGATTCGAGTTGCTTACCAACAGAAACGCTTCCACGAAGTCATCCAAGCAAAACGAACTCGACAGACAGGCGTCTGTCGAGTTCGAATTAGGCACTCACAACAAGCCACATCCAGCCCACCGGTTCAGGGCGGACCCGACGAGACTAGTACTTGGCGGTTTCGTTGCCCGGTGCATCGCAAGCGATATCGCACTGGTTGTTGTCACAGTCATCCGAGGTGTCTTCAAAATCCGAACCGTAGGTCACGGCATGGATTGCTCCACCATTGTCACACTTGTTGAACCCGCTGAAGCTGTAAGCTTGGTTCAATTCGCCGATGGCGTCGCCAACATCGTTCAGCTCGCTGACAACGGCGTGCTGGACTTCGCTCAGACCGACGATCAGACCGATCACCAGCAGCGTGGCCACGAGGACCAGTTCTGCCGAAATAATGAAACCGGCTTCGTCATTCCAAAGTGTCTTCAACATCTCTTCACTCCCCTGCGCAAAAACTCACGGACTCTGAAAACATAGGTAACGCCAGCACTGGATGAAATCACCCATGAGCCTGCTCGCGCTGCCAACAACATCCGGAAGCCAATCGCACGGGGAGCACATTGCTGGGGGGAAGAGGGGCCCCGTGTGGTTAAGGCAATGAAATGCATCTGGCGTGCCAGACTCCCGAATAACGCCGATCTGTGCGGTTTAACTGGCTTCGGAGACTTGCTTCCGGTCCGACCGAGCGAAAGCGTCAAGAAATTGAAGCAGATTGCTCGATAAGTTGTTTGCTCCGCGAATCAACATCAATTTGGATGCACTGGCCTCAGCAGAAAACTCTTGGCTTTGTTGAATGGGTATTCACGCCAGGGCTTCACCGGTCCCCTGCCCGCGAATCCACTGCGTCCTCGCCCTGAAGATCGCAGACGACGAGACGATGGTCCGAATGAATCGACTTCACGGCACACACTCGCTCAGTTTCGCAGTGCGAATTGACCCACACCTGATCCACGCGAAACAGGGGCCAGTCATTCGTGCCTGTCCCACCGAGACCTGTTCCGCTTTGTGAGAACGAATCTGCCATCATCGGGCGAAGTTCGGACAAGGCTCGATCATGCGGCGTGGTATTGAAATCGCCACCGACCACCCATTGGGAAGTCGCATCCGTTCGGCGAATCTCCTGGACCACTTCTTGCAACTCGCGTCGGTGAAGGTTTCGCATCTCTCGATGCTCTAGCCAAAAACCGGTCGTCCAAAAGTCGAGCCGAGCGACTGGGGGAGTCAGTCGCAGGCTCACACACTGGATCGGCTCCTCACCTGGCAAAGTGATTGTTCCGACCACGAAATGACCGGCGAGGTCGACGAATCGCCCTTCGATCGTCCCTCGTGCCAAGATCGCCGTATCTCCGCCCGACAGGAAATGACCTGCATCGCCAAACAGCTGCTGGGTCATCCGCTGGAGGCCATCGATTCCCGGCGATTCCTGCAGTAGCACGATGTCGGGTTGGACTCGTACGAGATCCTCGACACATCTCGCCGTGTTGGCGCAGTTCAGTGAAACAACTCGCACGCGTCGGTCCGTGGGAGCAGAAACCGTGATCGCCCTCGCGATGGATCGCGACACCGAAGTGAACTCCTCGACCCAACCAAAGGCAAAAAGTGTCCAGAGTCCACCGAGTAAGAGAGCAGTCCGGCGTAGCTTCCACCTCATGGCCCAAACAACGGACATCAATCCCGGCAGCAGCCACAGCCAAGCGGGAATTAGAGTCAACGCCGCCAAGAGATCTGGACTCGCGATGCATGACAGACCAGCAGCCAGAAGAGCCGACACGGCCGTCATCCAAAACAAAACACGCGAAGCCGTTTGCCAGCGAGTGCGAGAATCCGGCTGTGTCACTTCGGGCACGTTTGGCAAGTGACTCTCCAATCCCTGTTTCTGGCAAGCGGCCCTCGATCTCACTCACCCCGCCGGGTGAATCCACGGGGCACGATACGGCCGCTTGGCCAAGGCGTTCGCCTCCTCATCGCCCACGATCTTTCCAGCTGCGGCGTCCCACTTCAGCGATCGGCCTAGCTTCTGCGACATATTGGCGAGGATGCAGCTGGTGGTCGAGATGTGGCCCTGCTCGATGTCGGCGACGCATTTTCCGCGTGTCTGGATGTTGTGCAGCAAGTCAATCATGTGGCCGCGTACGGCAGGAGCGACGTGTTTTTCGAGGTCTTTCTCGGTGTTGTCTTCGGGGTATTTGTCGAGTTCCATCACGACATCTTCATGGAGCGGCTTACCCTGGCCGTTGCGGGGGGTGAAGTCCCAGCTGTTGACACTGGCCTTGAGGGTTCCCTTGTCGCCGTAGAAGGTCGCGCCCCACGGGTACTGGGGGTCAGGGGCATCGCCGTAGGCACGGTGTTGCCAGATCACTTGCAGGTCGCCGAAGTCGAACGTCGCAGTCTGCGTATCGGTGATGTTCGCGCGGCTGGCGGTGTCCACATAGATGCCACCACTCGATGAGACGTTGATCGGCCAGCCGAGGTCGAGCATCCAGCGGACCATGTCGAGCATGTGAATGCACATGTCGCCGACGATCCCGTTGCCGTACTCATTGAAGGCCCGCCAGCGCCTTGGATGAATCAGCTTATTGAACGGCATCATCGGAGCCGGTCCAGTCCACATCTCGTAATTGAGGTTTTCAGGTGGAGCCATGTCAGGTGCGGCGGTCATGTCCTCGCGGGCCCGCATGTGGTAGTAGCAGTAGATCTCGACCACTCCGATCTTGCCGAGTTTCCCCTCCTTGATGACCTTGTCGCGAGCGCTGATCAAGTGCGGCGTACTGCGGCGTTGCGTCCCGACTTGTACGACGCGGTTGTGCTTGCGAGCTGTCTCGACCATGGCCTGGCCCTCGGCGATATCGAGGCTGATCGGCTTCTGAACGTAGATGTCAGCTCCGGCTTCGCACGCGGCGATCATGGGCAATGCATGCCAATGATCGGGAGTGGCGATCAGGCAGATGTCGAGGTCCTTCTCCTTGAGCATCTCGCGGTAGTCGCCATACAGTCGCGGGATTTTCTTCGAGACCTGCCGACTGGCGACCAGATCACCCGCCTCCTTCAGCATGGTCGAGTCGACATCGCACAGCGAGACCACCTCGACCGGAGCGACCTGCACGAGCCGCAGCAGATCGATCTTCCCATACCAACCGCACCCGATCAGGCCCACTCGTTGCGGCTTATCCGCAAACGCAGCTGCGAACTGGCCCGTGGTCAGGGCCGCGACACCGGCTGCGGACGCTGTGAGAAAGGAGCGACGTTGCATGGGGATTCTCGATAAATGAGGTGGTGAATGAACCGTGAGCGAGCGTGACCGAATCGCGAGTCGCGATTGTTTGAATATAACCCAGACAGGGCTGCGGGGGCACGCCTGAGCACTTTCAGAATTGGTTGGCAAAAAAGGCAGACAGGAATGTCTGCCCCACTGGACGGTGGCACAGACATTCCTGTCTGTGCCGACTGAGGACGAATTCTCAACATGCTCCCACTGGACAGTTCCACTTGTGGCCTCCTGAAGGGAGAAACAGGGGGCATCTTTCTGCGACAGCTGCACGGCGTCAGCCTGCCGAGGCGTTGAGCCAAAGCCCGCGCCGGTTCGCTCGTGGGGACTCGGCAGGCTGACGCCGTGCCGCTCTCGTCGATGTCGATTCGGATTCGCAAAAGTGGCGCTGTCCAATTGAGCACCACGACCGGTCAGCGGTCGTCGTTCGCCTGCGTTTTTGATCTCGTCCGAACACGGATTCCGGAGAGGCTGTCATAGGCCATGGCGGTCACGAGAAAAGTCACCGGAAAGGCGATAAACGCCCCAAGACCAAGTGCCAGCATCCCCAGAGTTTCCAAGATAAAGCAGATCGCAAAGAGCGAGAACAGTGCCGCCTTGTGGCCATGGGTGACCAGCAGCGACTGCCACAAGGCCACAATCCCCGGCTGATCTCGATCAACCAGAACATACATGAACGGCCAGAACATCAAGGCCACAACGACTGCCGGGAGGATGAATATCGATGATCCATACAGGATGCACTGAGCCATCACGAGGAAGAATGCCTCCATGATGAGCGAGCACCACAACGCCCGCCAGAAAAATGCCCCCCCGCCAAACAGATCGCGAATCCGGGCGGATTGACCACGCACCACTTTTAACAGCAACTGGCAATACCCGACCTTCAGCCACGAGAAGATGACGACCTGACTCAGTCGGAAGATCGCGATTCCAAACGCCAGCTGGACCTGGGTCTGGACAGCCATCTGCTGTGTCCGCAACAGATGCTCAGCGGCCAGCACCGGAAGAATCAGTAGCATATTCAAGCCGAACCAGACGGAAAACGCGCCCACGCACAGCCCCATTCGCCGACGAAAGATTCGCCAGCTCTGTTCCAGAAGCACATCCAGCGGAGGAAGCCGTAGCGGCTCATCCGCAATCGGCTCTTCGACAGGTTCAGGAATCGGAGCGGGGCTCTCCAGACGCTCGATAGGCAGCGGCGAACCTTCAGTCCGTAGGATTTGACCACAGATGCGACAGGCGGAGTTGATCCCAATCTGCTCGATCGATTCCGGCAACGGAGCCTGGCAACGCGGGCACTGGGATGGCATGGTCATAACGGCAAACTCGGGCAACTGAAGCGTGACAAGCGACACCAATGTGTAGCGAAACAGAGCTTTCGCCACAACAAGTCTGACCAGACAGATTCGCTTCTTTTCCTCGCAATCCCTGGCTTCACCACTGTCCGCCGAAAATCGGTCGCTTGCTGGTCGGTCAGTGGTTGTCCGACTATTCTCTGCAATACCGCTTCGGAGAAGCGTCAGACTGGCCCGGATCAATTGTTGCCGCGGAGACCCCTTGAACACCGATCACTCATGGGCGGACCGATGTGTGACGTGGCTGTCCGAGCATCTCGTCCGGCATCGCATGCTCTGGCTGGCGGTGGCGGTGATTGCGACCGTGGTGAGTTATCGACCCGCCCAGACCCTAACACTCGACGAATCGATCGAGTCTTTCTTCTCGCCCACTGATCCGCTGCTGCTCCAGTATCAAGCCAGCAAAAGCCACTTTGGCGGTGATGAGTTTGTACTCGTCGCTTACTCACCACTGCTGGCAGCTGGGGAAACTGGCCCGGTGAATCTCACGTCGAATGCTGTGCTGAATGAGACAGCTGCGTTTGCAGAAGAGCTGGCGAGCGTGCCCGGCGTGATGTCGGCCAGTACGCAGCACTTGAGGAAGATGTTCCGCCCTCCAGAAGTGCCACAGTTCTTTCTGCGACTGCCCTCGATCAATGACGCCCTGCTCGATCAAGCGCGTGGCATTCTGGTCGGAGAAGATCCATTTACCCACGAAAAGACACTGGCAATCATCCTCCGATTGATGCCCGCCGACAAGTCCCCCGTCTCGCGACGAGAAACCGTTCACCAGCTGCGGGAACTGGCGACCCAGCATCAGCCGCGAACTTATGTGGCGGGTGAACCGGTCCAAGTGCAGGACATGTTCTTGTACGTTGAACAAGATAGCTGGTTGCTCGGCATCACCTCGACGGTGTTGCTGATGTTGGTCATTGCGATGATGTTCCGCAGTGTACGCTGGATGATCTTGCCCCTACTGGTTGTCCATCCGGCGTTGTTGTGGACGAAAGGGCTGCTGGCCACGACAGGGCTACGCCTGAGCATGGTCAGCTCAATGTTGACTTCGCTGACGACCATCATCGGCGTGGCCACCGTGATGCATATCGCCGTCGAGTTCCGCGAGGCTCGCCTGCACCATTCGCGCGTCGATGCGTTTCGCGATGTGTTTCGCAAGCTGGCAGTCCCCGTCTTCTGGACCATCGCCACCACCGCAATTGGTTTCGGCTCACTGCTGACGAGCACAATCACTCCCGTCCGCAGCTTCGGTCTGATGATGCTGTTAGCGACGATGCTGGTCGCTGTGGCCTGCCTGGTCTTCCTGCCTGCGGGGATCCTGTGGGGACAGCGAGACGCTGACCCCAGGGAAGGACCGAGCGAAGCGAAATTGACACGCGGTCTGGAACGCCTCTTCGATGCCGTGACCACACGCCGCTGGACCACGGTTCTGCTGCTGGTGGCCCTGACGGCATTTGCCATGATCGGACTGAAGGACATTCGGATCGAGACGGACTTCAGCCAGAACTTCCGCAAGGAAAGCCCGATCATTGAGGCGCTCGACTATTTCGAGTCCCGCTTCGGCGGAGTTGGCACGTGGGAAGTCAACTTCTCGGCTCCACAAACTTTGGACGAGGAGTACCTGGATCGCGTGCGCAGCCTCGCCAAGCAGTTGCGAGGACTGGAGATCGATGCAAGCCTCCAAGAGGGCGGCGGGCTGACCAAGGTCGTCGACTTTCCGGATGGACTCGACTTCATCCCCAAGTTGCGCGCCCCGACGTTGGAAGATCGCCGGACTCTGATGCAGCAAATGCAGCCGGAATTCGAGCCATCACTGTATGACGCGGCAGCAGGCCGCATGCGGATCATCTTGCGCGCTCGTGAGCGGCAGCCCGCCGAAGTGAAGCTGGAGTTGATCCGCCGGGTCGAGGAGATGTCTCGCCAGACCTTCCCTGATGCCGAGGTGACGGGGCTGTACGTGTTGCTGGCCAACTTGATTCAAAGCCTGCTGCGGGATCAACTCGTCAGCTTTGGACTCTCGGTGGTCCTGATTGTCGTATGCGTCTGGATTCCTTTTCGACGCCTGTCCTGGGCGGTGATCGCGATGTTCCCGAACGTGCTGCCCACGCTGTGGTTGATTGGCGGTATGGGATGGCTCGGGCTGCCGATCAATATCGGAACCGCCATGATCGCGAGCGTGTCGCTGGGCCTGACCATCGACTCGAGCATTCACTATCTGGCGGGCTATCAGTATGCCATCAAAGCGGGAAAGCCCCATCGCCAGGCATTACGAGAATCGTCAACGCACATTGGTCGTGCCTTGGTTCTCTCGAATGCCGCGCTCGTTCTGGGGTTCTCGGTCCTGTCGTTGTCGAACTTCCTGCCGCTGGTCTACTTCGGATTGCTCGTCAGCTTCGCGATGCTCAGCGGTCTACTGGGCAATCTCGTGTTGCTGCCATGCCTAATGCTCGACCTCGATGAGATCGAGGCCACCATCGAGGCGACTCCCGAAACGTAGCGCGGACTTGATTCCGTTCGACGACCGACTCAAACATCGTCCTCATCGCTGATGTCATCTTCGTCCTCGATGTCATCGTCATCATCATCGAAGTCGGGATGCAGCGGGTTGTTCGGGTCGAAGAAGAAATCGCCGAGACCCATCGGGACTGCGTTGCCGCCCAGCGCCTGACTCTTGCGCTCGGCCATCGAGTGCAGGTCAAAGGCGTCCTCGCCCAAGCACGCCTTCAGCGATTCTCGCCACGCCGCATCCTTGGCCAGGGGATGAGTCGGCTCCGACGCAATCCGCTTCAGCGCATACCGCAGCACGTTGATCCCATCTCGCGTCGAGAAGTCGAGCTTCAACTCGTGCGAATTCTGCAGGAAATCGACCGTCAAATCGAGCATCTCGTCATCCGCAAACGGGATGTGATACTTCAGAATCGCTAGTTCGTCCTGCCGGGCCGGATGTCCCAGCGTCAGTGTCGGCTGCAACCGGCTAAGAATGTAATCCGGAATCTCATACGTCGAATCGTCTTCGTTCATCGTCACGGCACAGCGGAAGTTGGCATGGGCGTGAATCGAGATCCCCGCCACGATCGACTCGACATACCGGCGATGATCGAGCAGCGGAGCCAGACTCGCCCACGACTTCTCGTTCATGCGGTTCCCCTCATCGAGAACACACACTCCGCCCCGCAGCATCGCTGTGACCAGCGGGCTCGCCTGGTACTGAATCTTGCCACTCTCGGCCAGCACCGGCGTCACCAGCAAATCCTCGGGCCGTGTGTCCGCTGTACACTGGTAAATATACAGCTCCTGCTTCCGCGCATGCGCAGCTGCAATCGCGAGCGTCGTCTTGCCAATCCCCGGCGTGCCGATCAACCGCGGAGCCAGTGGCAAGTCCCGCTCGTCCACGACCAGCCAGCACGCCAACAGCTGCTTCAGCACTTCGCGCTGGCCAATCCAGTCACCGCTGGAAGTATCCGGGCGCGAGAGGTGGAGTCGAACTCCATCGATTTCAACAGAGGGATTCATCGGGCGAAATGCTTTCGAGAACAGAGCGGACGCGACGGGGAGTCGGTCGTCTAGCGGCAGTGATTTGAATTATGGGGAGTCATCGCTCCGGCGGCGAGTCCGTGACCTTCGCGATTTTGGAGAGTCTGGTTTCTGGGCGAGACTCAACAAGAGATTTCAGGGAAAGCCGCCTCTCATGTCAGAGGTGTTTCTGCTCGCACATGATGAATGCGAGCCAATTCTCGATCATGTGAGGTTGCTATGGGACAACCGGTCGCGTATTACTCGGTTAAATCATCCTAATCGATCAGACCAACAGGGAAAGACCATCGTGCCGATTTCTGTGGATTGCGAGTGCGGACGGAAGTTCAAGGTGAAGAGCGAAGCTGCGGGGCTCATGGTTCGTTGTCCAGGTTGCCAAGAAACGGTCGTCGTTCCTGCCGCTGACGAGGAATTCTTGAGCTCGGTGGATGGGGATTATGACGATGAGATTGCGCCCAAGCCTCGTCAGCGATCAAAGCAGAAGACGCAGAAACGGAGAGGCAGCAATCTGCCAATGCTGCTTGGAATAGGGATCGGTGCCGCTGTCGTACTGGGTCTTGGAGCGTTCTTCATACTTCATCGTGGAAGTCAAGATGTTACCGGAAACACGGGTGCGCCGACGGCCACAACTCCTGTCGTTTCGAGTCAAGTGTCGGCACCGTCGGTCGTCTCATCGCCTGTGGAATCGAATTCCTCAGAGGCGCCTGATCCGACACTATATGGCGGTCCTTTCCCCGACGGAATGATTCTCAGTCCGACCCTCATCCGGGAGCTGGACTTGATGGCTCGGGAGATGGAACTGAGGTTTTCAAAGGCAGCTGCCAAAACAAGCGTGCCAATCCCGGCAAACGAGTATCGGGCACAAGCCCAGACGTTAGTTCAAGAACTGCGGTCTAATTATCCCAAGATGTTTTGTCTGACACCAGATAAAGAGGCTCAACTGGCTAGGGGAGAGGGAGACCGTCATGCAGAGCAAAGACGATATGATGAATTCTATTCTCTTCTGCTGAAACGGGAACTGGAGCATCCAGAAATCGTTGCCGAACACCATGAGGAGGTGAAGCGTGGAAATGCCTCCGTTCCGCGTCTCATCATCTTGACGACTGTGATCGGAGCGCAGCTGTTGAAGGACGAAGAATCCTCTGGCAATCAGTGAGTCTTTCATCACACGTCCTACGAGCCTGGGTAATGTGAGCGATTAACGCGATAGCCCCTTTCACGAAGCAATCTCGATCATGAACATCCCACGTCGACAGTTTTTGACACACTCCGCAGCTGGGTTACTGGCGGGCGCTGTTCTCGGAAAATCGGCGTGGGCGCAGGAGCCGCTTCGCGATCTGAAGCTGGCGACTTTTCGGTTTGATGCCACCCCGCCGCTGGGGCACTCGTTGTGTGGAGGCTGGATCAAGCCCGCCTTGGAAATCGAACAGCCTCTGGAGGTGATCGGCCTCGTGATCCTCGGTGCGGGGCCGCCGATCGTGCTGTGTGCGGTCGACTGGACTGGGTTGCTCAACTCGGCCCATGTCGAGTTCCGTAAAACTCTCGCCGAGGCCGCCGGAACCACGCCTGATCGAGTCGCGGTGCAGTGCGTCCATCCGCACGATGCGCCGTTTGCCTGCCTCGATGCGCAGAAGATCGTCGCTCAATATCCGGAACTGCCCGCCATCGTCGATGTCGAGTTTTTCCACCGACTCCTCAAATCCGGAGCCGACGCCGTCCGCAGCTGCCTTGACCAGGCCCGTCCGCTGACACACATTGCCACTGGTCGTGGGACCGTTAAAGAGGTCGCCTCCAATCGCCGCATCTTGGGCCCCGATGGCAAGGTCGACAAGATGCGCGGCAGCAGCTGCACTGATCCGGTGTTGCGTGCTGAACCAGAAGGATTGATCGATCCCGATCTGCGAACGGTCGCGTTCTACAGCGGAGATGAACGGATCGCTGCGTGCCACTATTACGCCTGCCATCCGATGAGCAATTATGGGCAGGGGAAGGTCACACCCGACTTCTGCGGGCTGGCTCGCCAAGCTCAGCAAGCCGCCGAACCCGGCTGTACGCATCTGTATTTCAACGGCTGTGGAGGGAACATCGGGGCGGGGAAGTACAACGATGGGTCGCCCGCAATGCGGCCAATCTTGCGAGACCGGATACATGCCGGAATGACGGCCTCGCTTGCCTCGTTGAAGCCGCAACCGATCGAGAGCGTGGCTTGGTCGACCTGCGAAATCCTGCCCCAGCCATCCGCGCTCTTCGATGCGGAACAGCTGCGAGGGTTGATCGCTGATCCGAAACAATCGGTCGTGACCCGGAACCGCTCGGCCTACACGTTAGCCTGGCTCCAGCGATGTGCCGCGAATGGCCCGCCAATCGTGCTGAGCGGTCTGCATCTGAACGGGGTCTCGATCTTGAACCTGCCCGCCGAGTGCTTTATCGAGTACCAACTCCGCGCCCAGCAGCAATCTCCCGACCGCTTCGTCGCCTGTGCCGCTTACGGCGATGGCGGCCCGTGGTACATCCCCACGCAAGAAGCCTACCCCCAAGGCGGCTACGAAGTCAGCGTCGCCTGGAGCGACCCGGCGATTGATGACGTGCTGTCGAAGGGGATGGGGAAGCTGCTCGGGTAGTGTTCATGAGATGGGAAATCATCAGGCGTGGCTTCTTGTTGCTGAGAAACCTGATTTCTCGTAGTCGCCTACTGGGCCACTCCAACATTGTTCGTCATTTGGATTTTGGACGCATCCGACGATGCATCGCCCGATTGCTTGCCATGCCCCCACTTAATGTCAATGGACTAGGCACCGGTCCGGGTTCGACTGTCAAAGCATTCCGTGCGATCTCGATCCCTTCCCCGAAGTCGATATTCGGATCCATCGCGATCCGAATCGGAGTTGGAAAGAGCATTACGACGAGAGTGTAGCGGCCAGCTTCAGGAGATCGAAAATGGCACCATTGCCAGACCACGTCTTTTTCGAGAGTTTGAGGTGCATCCGGAGACTCCCAAATGAGCTGGCCCATCTGGTCTCCAATCATTTCTTCCGCAAACGTTTTTTTGTTCTGAAACTCGCCGATACATGGAACATACTTCCCTGACTCGTCACGCAGATACGCGTTAATGATCCATTCATCAGCGGGTATCACTTTGCGACCGGCAAGAATTGACGGGGGCTCAATGGTTTCAAATTGGATAGTCGGATCGATGGGGATTGATTGAGAAACAATCCATGCGTCAGGAAGCGGCTTCCCATCACGGTCCATCAACCGAATGTCTTTCAGAAAGGCTGCTGCAGGAGCTAATTGGGGATTTTTTTGGCATCCCTGCCACGCAAAGATTCCAAATGTTGCAAGTACGGATCTTCGACTGAGCATGATGATTCCATTCGAGCAATTGGAATTAGAAAGGGATTTCGATGACTTCGTGCCCGCTGATTGTCCCGATCGCTTGCCAGACCTTGGAGTCAATCGAATCTGACACAAACGAAACATGGCCATCGACAAACAGTGCGTTGACACCACCTGGATGGTAACTGCTTGCCGGAATGTAGGCTTGTAGTCTCTGGTCATTCACCGGGGCATTATTCCAGCATCCGCGTGTGTTAGGTGTCAACAAATGTGTGTTCCCATACGCCCGTGGACGGAAGAGTGGAACCCCAGAGGTTCCAGAACTTTTGCAAATCTCAACGAACTGCTGTTCTTCTCCGAAGTTCCAGACGGGGCCGGAAAGCCACGCGGCGTATTTCTTGGGGTCGTCTCGGGGGTTGAGTTGGTCGGCGGTATTAAGAATCGCACGCTCAGAGAAAGCAACGGTTTGAGAGAGTCCATCCGTAAACTCTGAAGCTTGCCGTGAAAATTCCGCATTACCATCCCCCGCGGAGAGATATCCATTTCCAGCACCGAATTCAGCCCCACTAGAGGCCAAGTACGAAAAGTACGTACCATCCGTCATGGCATTGGGGTCCGAGGGGCACTGAAACACTGGACCCATATCATAAATCGCCGAGGTGACAAAACGATCATAGCCGGGGACTCCCATCCCATAGTGGTATAGCAACTCGTGGTGACAACTCAATCGCTGCTTGGCGTCGTGAACAACGTGTATCGCGACTCCAACCTGCTTTAAATTGTTCCGGCACTCCGTAAGCCGTGCAGAAGCGCGAGCATTCTGCACGGCTGGGACAAGCAACGACATCAACAGACCCACCACGGTGAGTGATACGAGAACTTCAGTGATGGTGAATCCAGACCGGATCATGGAGAGAGTGACTTATTGCTGAGTCCATTGAACACCGAAACCAGCGACCGAAGTGTAAGTGTAACCCGGCCCAACACCCGACCGAATATAGATCGGTGCTTTATAATCAGAACCCGGTGTCAGATTGAGCAATGTTCTTTTGTATGTGTATTGAGAACCAGGCATCCCAACTAGGGGGACAGACGCGACTACCGGCATTACAAACTCTCCAATTGGACCTTCAAGGGGTTGCGGATACCAACCAACCATTGGAATACCAGATGGGGAGTAAGAAAACTGAAACTTATACAGCAATCCCACCATGACATCTGGTGTGGTGCCGAAAGTGTAACCGTAGACATCATGCGTCGTGCCTGCAAATAAGTCAGAGGCACTCACCCCAGTCAATACAACCACCGCCGCCACAACCTGCAAGAATGATCTTCTGAGAAATCTCGACATTGCCCACATCCTCGATATCTTGAATTTCGCTTCTTCCTCCGTGAAGTGACCAAGACATCCGATCTCCCTGATGTCTTGTAGCAACCTACACACACACACACAACTTAAGTCAAGCCTGTTTTATTTGGTATCGTCAACACGATTCGTAAGTAGGTCGTTCGTCGAGTGTCGCCTTTTCACCGAAATAGGACTTTTCTTTTCGCGAAAAATGACGACACAGCGGAGCACGCAACTCGTTGCAGCAGACTCCGGGCGCTGATTTTAGCAGCCCGAAGCGTGAGCGAGGGGGGGGAATCAGCGTTTTCCTGGGATTCCCTCGCTGACGCGTCGGGTTGGTCAAGTCAGTCCCATCGCGATGACGCTTCCAGCTCTCGGCCTACATCACGGAGAAGTAGTTCGAGACGGCGAAGTCGAACGAGGCTTTGGTGACGTGCTTCGAGCCTTTGGTATAGACCATGTAGTTCCGGCACTGCTGCAGCAGGTCGCGCGGCTGGCAGTTGCGGAAGGGGCGATTCACGGCGACGTAGTGCTTCTCGATCAGGTAGTCGACCGCGTCCAGATCGAGGATCAGACCGACCTTCGGGGCCATGATCTCGAACAGCTTACGGAAGTGTTCCCGCGACGGGTCAGGCACCATGATCTTGTACGGAATGCGACGCAAGAACGCGCCGTCGACGAGGTTCTTCGGCTCCAGATTCGTCGAGAAGATAATCAGCTGATCGAACGGCACCTGGATCTTTTTTCCGCTCGGCAAGTTCAGGTAGTCGTACCGCTTTTCGAGGGGGACAATCCAGCGGTTCAGCAGCACCGACACGGGCATCGTCTGGCGACCGAAGTCGTCGATGCAGAACGTCCCGCAGTTGGCTTTCAGCTGGAGCGGAGCTTCGCAGATTTTGGTGAACGGGTTCTGCGTGATCTCAAGTTCGGACATCGTGAGTTCACCCCCGGCGACCACGGTGGGGCGCACAATCTGTACCCAGCGGGGATCGACCCCTGACAGGTCGAACAGTCCATCGGAAGTGTCGTGCGGGATCTCCTCATGCACACCGGGATCGAACAGCCGCACGATCTCGCCATCAATGCCGAGTGTGCGGGGAATCCAGATCGTGGAGCCGAAACACTTGGTGATGCGCTCGGCGATACTGGTCTTGCCGTTACCCGGTTCACCGAACAGGAACATCCCGCGGCCCGAGTTAATCGCCGGGCCGAGACGCTCGAACATGGCTTCGGAGATTAACAGGTCCGAGAACGCCCGTGTCAGGTCGTCTTCAGTCACCGACTGATTCGCGATCGTCTGGGCCTTCATCGCTTTGAGGTAGTCATTCAGAACGACGGGAGCTGCACCGTTGTAGCCGCACTCTTCCGTGTAGCGGCGGGCGCGCTCGCGACCATAATCAACGATGGCGAAGTTGTAGTCGCCCATCTCAGCTGCGCCCTTGTAGGCGACGAGTTGATCTTTCTTCCACTGCTTCATCAGCGGTTCGATGATCTGGAACGGTAGCTTGATCTGGGCACAGATATCTCGGCCAGTCGCTGATCCCTTTTGCAGCAGGAACTTGAGGACCAGACGCTCGATCTCTTCTTCGCTGAGGCCCGTCTCCTCTATGGTTGAAGGGACCGGCGGGGTGTACCCCTGCTGCACGTCGCGACTGCCGCCGAGCAGGCTCTCGACTCGCTCGAACAGCTCCTCCAGATGGCGAGTGCCGCGGATCTCATCGCTCGCCTTGATGTCGTCCGGAAGTGGTTCTAATTTCGCTGGGGGTGTGGCTTCGACAGCCGGAGCGGGCGATTGAGCGGCTTCTACGGAAG
The DNA here is from genome assembly GCA_043777375.1 of Planctomycetota bacterium. Taxonomy (GTDB): domain Bacteria; phylum Planctomycetota; class Planctomycetia; order Planctomycetales; family Planctomycetaceae; genus TH-plancto1. The sequence goes on from JAYWHX010000110.1 coordinate 17,508, forward strand.
CGGCTTTCGGCGGCGGTTCGGGCTGCCGCGACGGAGGCATGGGCTTCGCTGCCGGAAAGACAAGGTTCTTAATTCTCGCGAGCCCCGACTCCACAGCTGCCGTCAAAGGGGCTTCTTCGGCGGTGGCTTGTGCCTCGTCCTCTGATCCGGTTGCAGCTGGCATCGGATCGCCTATCAAAGTCCCACGCATCTGGGCGATCAGTTCCGAGGGAGACATTTTTCCGTAGTTTGACGACATGCCAGTGCCCTTCGACTGCGAGACGTGTCGACGCTCATCGGCGACACAGAGGGCCGTCACCCAGTGGACGGACAACTCCATGTCAAACCTAGGTCGCAATTTGCCTGTGGTCAAATGGCAACGTTCGCCGGGCTCAATTGTCGTTGCCCGCACATCCGTTATGGTTAGCAGGACCGCCACTTCGCCACCCCGCTCGTCGGGGTGGTTCCCGCGATTGTGCGAGCTGTTGGGCACATACGCGGGAACGCACGGGGACAAGCCCCAGTGGCGGGGAAGTGCCTTCTCACCGTTGGCGATGCTCGGCAGAGTTCTTACGAACCTCTGCTACAGCCCCCGGATCACAGCCAAGATTTTCTCGAGATCGTTCTCGACGGGAATCGGAGCGTTTTGAAACAGCGGGTTCGACACTCCGGATTTGGCGAGTTTTTTCGCCTCGTCGGTTTCGCGGGTGTGGTAGCCGACTGTCGCGGTCGGGTCTTTGAGTTGGTGACCCGTCAGTATGCAGACGACGCGGTCGCTCGGAGCAATGATCCCCTGCTGACGCAGCAATTTCGCTCCGGCCACGCTGGCCCCGCTGGCGGGTTCGCAGCCGAAACCGCCAGCTCCGACCATCGCCTTCGCATCCAGGATCTCGGCATCGCTGACCTCGCGAACTACTCCGTTGCAGGCATCGAGTGCTCGCAGACACTTCTTCAAGTTCACGGGTCGGTTGATCTCGATCGCGCTCGCCAAGGTATTCGCCCGGCGGTTCTGCTGATCCATGTCGGTATAGAAGCGATCGATCAGCACTTGATCCGGTCGCCCGCCATTCCACCGCAGGTTGTGGTGCTGGTAGAGATCATGCAGCGTGTTGGCCCCCGCTGCGTTAATGACGGCCAGTCGTGGGATGCGGTCAATCAGGCCGAGTTGCTTGAGTTCGATGAACGCCTTCCCGAACGCGCTCGAGTTCCCGAGGTTCCCGCCCGGCACAACGATCCAGTCAGGCACCTCCCAGCCGAGTCCTTCCAGCACCCGGTACATGATTGTTTTCTGCCCTTCGAGGCGAAACGGGTTCACGCTGTTGCACAGGTAAATCCCCGCTTCTTTCGAGACCAGACGCACCTTCTCCAGCGCGTCATCGAAGTCCCCTTGAATCTGCAGCGTCACAGCTCCGTAATCAAGAGCCTGAGACAGTTTGCCATAAGCAATCTTGCCGCTGCCGACGAAGACAATGACCTTGAACAGCCCCGTCACGCCGCCGTAGATCGCCAGCGACGCACTCGTGTTTCCAGTCGAGGCGCAGGCGGCCACCTTGGCTCCGACCATCCGGGCATGTGTACTGGCAGCTGCCATACCGTTGTCTTTGAAGCTGCCGCTGGGGTTCATCCCCTCGTACTGCAGGAAGCATGTTCCAGGGTTCATCCCGACGTACTTGGCGACGAAGTCGGTTTTCTGCAAGTACGTTTGCCCCTCGCCGATCGTGACGATCTGCGAGTCCGGAGCGAACGGCAACAGCTTGCGGAATCGCCATACACCGCTGTAGTCGAGCGGGTTCAGCCGGTTGCTCCAGGCCGCTTCGAATTCTCGGAGGCTCGAGGGGACAGGGAGCTTGTCCCACTCGTATTCGATATCGAGAAGTTCATGGCTGACTGGGCAATTGGTGAGTGTCTCGTCCACGCCGTACGTGCTGTCACAGTCGGGCGCAATGCTGGTTTGGTAGGCAAAATCGGCGGCGGTAGCGATGGCAGGCTCCTGGCGGGCGTCCGGACGAAACGATCGGTGATTCGAGGCGGACAGAATCTCTATTGTCGGAAGTCCGGCGATTGGGGGCAATCAAGAAAACGGGAAAGGTCGAGATTGGGCGTGCGAGGTGCGCTTCGCACACTTTCGAATGTGCTATTCAAACATGGCCCGATCATCTGCTCCTCCCAATCCAGGTCGAATGTGATCGGGCGTTGAAGAGGCGATTTTTCCACAGATTCCGCAGATTTTCACAGATTATGAATTGGACGTGCCATCGCAGGGAGCGATTTTGATGAGCATTGATCTCCCGGCGTCATGTCCGCTGGATTGGCGGAAACCCTGACCTTAGACTGCGGCTCAAGCTCCGGGTTTCCTTTCGCTCAATCGGCAGGCATCAAATGGCTCAACGCCACGACCACGATCATGACCACAGCCATGATCACGATCATTCTCACGATCACGACCACGATGAAAATTGCGGGCACGATCACGATCATGACCACGACGATGATGGCCCGGCGTGGCAGTTGTTGGCCGGTCCCGCCGAGGTCAAGTTGCCAGGCGGGCATGATTGGGGCATCCGTTGGACTGTCTTGGAAGAAGGCACCTCAGCGGGCGTCGAGGTCTTCGAACTCAAGAACGGCCCACTGACTGTCTGGGCCTCGCCCACACGCGGGATGGGAATTTGGAAGGCTGAGTACAAGGGCATTCCGATCGGCTGGGAATCGCCAGTGCGGCGGCTGACTCATCCACGTTTTGTGGATCTCAAATCACGCAACGGCCTGGGCTGGCTCGACGGATTCAACGAGTTGCTGGTCCGCTGCGGCATGGCGTTCAATGGGCCGCCGGGAACGGACTCGGGGGCCAAGAGCCCGGTTGAGTCCGACCTGACGCTGCATGGCCGGATTGCCAATCTTCCCTCGCATGATCGCGAGATCGATGTCGAAGAGGACACCAGCACGCTGCGCCTGACCGGCATCGTCGATGAATGCACGATGTTCGGACCCCAGCTGCGATTGGAGTCGACCGTGCGAACGGTCGTCGGTTCCAACAGCTTCGAAGTGACCGACGAAGTGACAAACCTCGGCGGTGTCCCGACCGAGTTCGAGATGCTGTACCACAACAACATTGGCGAGCCGTTCCTCGGTGCCGGATCGAAGATCCTCTGCCCGAGTGCGGAGATCGCTCCACGCGATGCCCAGGCTGCTGCCGGGATCGCGACACCGGCAGACTGTATCGAACCAACTCCCGGTTATGCGGAGCAAGTGTTCTACCACCGCTTGCTGGCGGATGCGGCGGGCGAGACGGTTACACTGCTGCGGAATGCCGCAGGAGATCTCGGCCTGAGTCTGCGGTTCTCCACACGCCAACTGCCGTGCTTTACCGTCTGGAAATGCACACAGTCGGAGCGGGATGGGTATGTCGTCGGATTAGAACCCGGCACGAACTTCCCGAACCACAAATCGTTCGAACGCAAAATGGGCCGCGTGATCTCGCTGGAACCGGGGCAGACCTACACCATGCGTCTGACGTTTGCGGTCCTGACAACCAAAGCCGAAGTTGCTGCCGTCGAACAAGAGATCGCCCAGCTGCAATCCCGGCAACAGCCAGTGATCCACCCGCAACCGGCGAAGGGTTGGTCGGTGGAGTAGGAAGGAGTTTAGGCAAGCGGGCAGAATTCACTTCCCGCCTCTGGGGCTCGTCCCCGTGGTTCCCTCGCTTGTGCGCTTCGGTAGCGCACAAGCGAGGGAACCACCCCGGCAAGCGGGGTGGCGGGGAGACTTTTTACCCGACTACTTGCTCAGTGATTGAGCCGAACCCATCAACCCAATGACAAAAGCCCGAGGGAGTTCTCCCTCGGGCTTTTTTGTACGTCGAGAAGGCAGGCGGGTGGTTCACACGCCTGCCATTCTGGGCGAACTAGTTCAGGATCTTGGCGGTGTCTTTGACCGAAGCTGCAACAGCTTCGGCAGTCAGTTCACCAGCCTTGAAGCTCTTGTTGACAGCGACCTTGCCGCCGACCCACATCATGACGGTGACTTCGGAGTCTTGACCGAGCATGTACTCTTCTGGTCCAGCAACACCGTCGAAAGTGGTCAACGGGGTGTGCTTGATTCCCTGATCCTTGGCGACGGTCTTAAGACCGGCTTCGGACTCTTCGGGCTTGTCAGTCATGAGGACGACGAAGGCCGCCATCTTCTTCGACTGATTCTCACCAACCACACCGTCGATTCCCTTGGTCAGGGCAGCCACTTCCGGAGTCATCTTGCGTGCGAACACGCTGACGACTGGCTTGCTGCCATAGCGGCAACGGTAGCACAGCTTCTCACCGGCGGATGGACCGGTCACGTCGGTGACGTAGAACGGTGCCACACCTTCGCCCACTGCCAAACTCTTCTCAGCAGCCTGGGCAACAACGCAGGCAGCCATCATCGCCACCACAGCAAACAACTTCTTCATCTGTTCTCTCCAACTGGATCGTGAAACGCCGACGAGCCCGGAACATACGTCCGGATCGCCTTCCCATTTGCTCACGTCTAACCCCAATTCTCCGCGAAGGTCGAGCAACTGGACCTTACGGAATTATTGTATGAGCAAACCTTCTGCCAGACCAGTCTCGGAATCTATTTCCAGAAGTCTGAGAGGGCTGCGTAATCTGCGGCGCAGCCACGAGATCGGTCGAAAACCACGACTGTCTCTGTCCTCGAAACAGGTTACGACTCGACGAGTTCTTGGAGAGTTTTTTTCAAACCTGCTTGGACATTCGTTCCGCCAGTCGGCGTAACGCCGGGCTGATGTCGTCCGGTTTCAGATGGACGTTCAGCAAACTGAACCCATCGGTCTTGGCCAGTGCTGCCTTCACGCTCTGGTGGAGTTCGCCCACTGTGTGAACCTCGAAACCCCAGCCCGCCCCCAAGAGATCGGGGAGCCGGTGGTATTCCCAGTTCGGAATGTCGTTGAACGGCCCTTCGAGCAGGAACCGCTCGGTCGTGTACCCCTTGTTATTCAACACAATCACCAGCGGGTTGAACCCGTGCTTGGACGCTGTCGACAGCTCCAGGCACGTCATCTGGAACGCGCCGTCTCCCACCAGCACAATCGGTCGCAGATTTCGGTTGGCCGCTTGCACCCCCACGCAGGCGGGGATCGCAAACCCCATCGACGTGTAATAAGCCGGACTCAGAAACTCCGTCTGCTTATGAATCGTCAGGTCACTCGCCGCGAAGAGTGAATCGCCGACATCAGCGACGACGACCATCCCATCCCCCAGGATTTGGTTGATGTGCTCGAACAGCGACGCAATCGTGACCAGCTCACTCGCCGGGCGTTTGGCGACCGTGGGAGTCTCGCGTCTGGGCAGTGGAGTTTTCTTCTTCGGCTTCAACGACAGCTGCGTCAGTCCCTGCAAGAAATCCGCGAACAAGACATCATGAAAGTGATGGTGCCCGATCCGCAGTTTTTCACTCGTGGCCGAGATGCAGCGCCCCGGTTCGAGATGAGCGGTAAAGATGCCGAGATTGATATCGGTCATGAACGCCCCGAGCAACACGACGCAGTCCGACGACTCAACGTACTCAGTGACTGCCTGTCGACCCATCGCCCCTTCGTACAGACCGAGGTAAAGTGGGTGTTTTTCACTGACCACCGACTTGCCCAGCAGCGTCGCGCACATGGGGATGTTGAACTTCTCGGCCAGCTCAATCACCAGCTTCTGCAAACCGAAGCGGTGAACTTCAATCCCCGCGATCAGGGCTGGCTTCTGCGCCGCTTGCAGCCTTTCGAACGCCTCGACGAGTGCTGCCTCCAAAGCCGCCTTGTCGCTCGCTTGAGTCGAAACAGTTGTCACATGCGGATAGAGCGGGCGTGCATCAACTCGGTCGCGCGGCAGCTCCAGATACACGGGTCGTTTGTACCGCGCAGCTGCTTCCAGGCAGCGATCGATCTCGCGAAACGCAGTCATGGGATCATCGAGCAGAGCATTGGCGACGGTAATTTTCTCGAACACTTCCCGCTGCGTGTTGAAGTCGCGGACCTTGTGATGCAGCAGCGGGTCATTGCGACGTTCCTCAACACCCGGGGCCCCGCTGATGACCACCACGGGCGACTTCTCCGCATATGCACCCGCGATCGAGTTGCAGAGACTGAGCCCCCCGACGCAGTACGTCACGCACACGGCCCCCATGCCGTTCACGCGGGCGTACCCATCCGCCGCGTAACCTGCGTTGTCCTCGCGCGTCGCGCCGATGACCCGCAGCGGGCTCTTCTGTAATTGATCGTAAAACGTGAGAACAAAGTCGCCAGGAATTCCGAACACATCGCGGACCCCGTAATCCTGTAGCCGCAGAATCAAATAGCTGCCGATGGTGTGGCCAGCTGGGGGCAGTGTGGTCGCTGCTGTCTTGGCTTTTTTCGGAGCCATGAGTCGGATTCCTTCCGCAGTCGATTCGAGGCGAACGAGGCACTTTGATTATAAGCCTCCCCCAATCAGTGGGACGATCCCAATTCGCTGCGGGCTGCCCCAAATCCAGAGAGATCCCGGCGAGCGTCCGGCATGAGCCGGATGGTGCTTCAGTGAGTTGCCGCAGAACCAGGGGCGAACGCCCAATGGGACTTACTTTCGCTCTCCCTCGCTCACGCGTCGGGTTGGTCAGGTAAGCACAATTGGGCTCACGCCACGCCGTCGCTGAAGCGTCTCACTCTGGCCACATCCTCAGGGGGCGATGACCTGCGGGCATTTCTGATCCAGAAAGCGGTCGATCTGATCATACATTTTGAGCGGACTCGCGTCGTTGTGATCGGCCTCCCGCAGCGTCAGAAAAAACTTCGGCTCGTTCGCCGCATCGTGGAGCGATTTCCCCGACTCAAACGGCACGACACGATCCGCTGTCCCATGAACTTGATACACCGGGCACGTGACGAGTGAGATCCGCTGCACGGAGGCCAGCCGGTCATCCGGGACGAGAAATGCCCAGCGCGGGGCATGGTGCTTCGCGACTGACTTAAACGAATCAAACGTGCATTCCAGGATCAGCCCACGAGGTCGTTCTTCCGAGGCCAATTGAACCGCGACTGCTCCCCCCATCGAGCGTCCCCAGACGACGATCTCGGATGAGGGAACCCTCGCCAACTCGGCGAGCTTCGCGCGAGCGGCCCGACCATCGGCCAGCACACCTTCCACGGTCGGTGTCCCACGACTCTGGCCATACCCGCGATAGTCGAACGCCAACACCGACAGCTGGTGCTTCGTCCGCAGGAACTCCAGATAGCCCGCATACATCGCGATGTTGCCCCCATTTCCGTGGCAGTACAAAACCACAGCTCGCGGGGCGTCGGCGGGGCAATACCAGCTGTGGAGTGCGGTCCCATCGCCCGATTCGAACTCGACATCGGTGTACTTCAGGTCGGTGGGTTTCCATTCCCCTTTGCGACTCGGTTGAAACAGAATCATCTCGTCGAGGGACGGAACCCGGCTCGGAGGTTTTGGCTCGGGTGTTTCGCCCCCTGCATGGTTATCCTGGGAGTCTGCTTTCGGAGAAGACTTGGGACTGATCGACTGCGGCGATGCGAACGGAGACGAGAGTCGGAACCGGGAGGGTTGATCCGATTTGGCCGGAGGAGCGTCCTCTGCACTGACGCCGCCGCTACTCATAAGAAACAGCACAACAGACAGAGAAAAGCCGACCCAGCGAGACATGATGCGATCCCCATCGGATGTTGAGAGCATCCATATCGTACCCATCCGCCGAATCGCAGTGGAATCCCGATCTGCGGAATACCTGCTGTATCCAGCCGACCGCCTGTCTGTCTCTGGTGTCGTTGCCCAGTGAAGAGGGAGAAAGACGGGCTTCGCTGTCGTTGGGCAGACACGCACACGACGGCAGGCTGCATTCCCATCGCTTCCCTTTCCATCAACGATCGCCGATAACAAAGCGGTTCTTGATCCACCTCTAAGGAACTGCCCCATGCCGCCTATTCCCGCCCAGCAGGAAGGTGCCCGTTGGTCGACCGCCACATGGGGAGTGTGCGTCGTTCTGCTGCTCGCCAGCACGCTCAACTACATGGACCGTCAGACACTGTCTGTCGTCAAGAAGGACATTCAAACAGAATTCCAACTGAGCAATGAGCATTATGGCAATATTGAGTTTGGATTCGGACTCGCATTTGCCACAGGTTCAATTGTGTTCGGATTCATGGCGGACCGCGTCAACGTCCGCCTGCTCTATCCTGTCATGATTGTGCTTTGGTCTCTGGCGGGTGGGGCGACCGCGTATTCCCGAAACTATGAGGAACTCTTGTTTTGCCGAGTTCTTCTCGGGTTCTTTGAAGCGGCACACTGGCCTTGCGCATTGCGAACGACCCAACGTTTGCTGGCACCGTCCGAACGGTCCTTTGGAAACAGCATTTTACAAAGTGGGACTTCGATCGGAGCAATCTTCACCCCATTAATGATGAAGATGATGCTTACTGAGCAGATCGGATGGTGGCGAATGCCATTCCTCGTGATCGGAGCACTGGGGATCGTTTGGATTGCAGCTTGGTTTCTCATCTCGCATCGCGTGGATCTCGCACCGGAAATCCTGGAAGACAATCCCGTGGAGTCATCGAACTGGTGGCAAGACAAGACGTTTCTTCGCAAGTTTTTCGTCATGATGGGTGTTGTGATTGCAATCAACACCGCCTGGCAGCTGTTTCGAGCTTGGCTCCCAGCATTCCTTGAGGAAGGACGAGGCTATTCCAAAGATGAGATGTTAACATTCATGGCAGTCTACTATGGGGCGACAGATGTCGGGTGTGTTTTAGCAGGCGTGGCGACAGTGTGGCTGCATGGGAAGGGGCAGACCGTCAGTCGGGCGCGGTGTATTGTGTTCACGGGGTGTGCCCTATGCTGTGCGACTTCACTGTTCATTCCCTTTCTGCCGATGGGACCGCTACTTCTGGGGGTCTTGTTGCTGATCGCGGCGGGGCTACTCGGACTATTTCCCTGCTACTACACATGGAGCCAGGATCTCTCACGGACTCATCAAGGCAAAGTGACCGGATTGCTCAGTACAATTGGCTGGCTGGCGTCATCGCCGGTGCAGAAATACAACGGTCGGTTAATCGACTACAATCTTAAGCTGGAAGCTGCTGGCAGAACGCCGTGGATTGGACCATTTGACGCAGGACTCGCCCTAGCGGGTTGCTTGCCACTGTTGGCAGCGCTCGTGGTCTGGATCTGGTGGGAAGGGCGGGCTGTTCCGGAGGAATCAATCAGTGGTTGATCTGACGGGCAGGCGAGCGGGGCGGCGTCAGTACCATCCGGCTCACTCCGGACGCTCGCCGGGGTATTGCGCTTCATGTGGCGTGATTGTTCGACTTGATCGCCTAATGAGTCGTTCAACAAGAAGTCTCTGTCATTGTCGCCTTTCGCTCCGCGAAAGAGCACTCTTTCGCGGAGCGAAAGGCAACACGTGTTGTCTGACAATGCCTAAAGTCGTGCTTCGGCCACCCGCCGTTTGATCCCTTTCACCAGTGCAGGCCCCTCGTACACAAAACCAGTATAAAGCTGGATCAAGCTCGCCCCGGCGTTCAATTTCTCAACAGCGTCCTCGGGCGTCATGATCCCGCCGACGGCGATGATGGGCAGGCGGCCTTCGCTTTTCGCATGCAGGTAACGCACGACCTCGGTCGAGCGTTTCGTCAGCGGGGCTCCGCTCAGGCCGCCCATGCCGATCGCCTTCACTCGCTCGTCCGGAGTGGTCAGCCCCGCGCGGGAGATCGTCGTGTTCGTGGCCACAACCCCCGCCAGCTGGGTCTCGCCCGCGATCGCGATGATGTCGTCGAGTTGAGGGTCGGCCAGATCGGGAGCGATTTTCAGCAGCAGTGGCTTCGGAGCGGGCTGGCTCTGGTTGTAATCTTGCAGCTTAGTCAGCAGCCGGGTCAGCGGCTCACGATCCTGCAGCTCCCTCAAGTTCGGGGTGTTCGGCGAGCTGACGTTCACGACGAAGTAATCGACATGCGGAAAGAGTTTGGTCAGGCAGGTCAGATAATCGCTCTCAGCCTCTTCATTCGGCGTGACTTTGTTCTTGCCGATATTCGCTCCGAGGATGATTCGCCGCTGCGACGGGACACGCTTTAGTCGCTCGACCACCACATCGACGCCGGAGCTGTTGAAGCCCATGCGGTTGATGATCGCCCGATCCGGGGGCAACCGGAACAGCCTCGGGCGATCGTTACCGGGTTGCGGACGCGGCGTGACGGTGCCGATCTCCACGAAGCCAAAGCCGAAGGACTCCCAGCCCTCGTTGATCGTCGCATCCTTATCGAGCCCCGCAGCTAGCCCGACGGGGTTTGGAAACTTCAGACCAAAGACGGTCCGCTCCAATCCCGGCGGTTGTCCACCACACGCGAGCTGCATCAGCGACTGCATCCCGGGGACGCGGCAAGCGGTGCCCAGAATTGCGAACGAGAGATGATGGGCAGTTTCCGCATCAAGGCGAAACAGCAGCGGACGAACGAGTGAACGGTAGATCATGGTGAGGTGAGTTTCGCCGGGCGCTGGCTCGCGAGCAAGCGTCGCGGAATTCGTGAGAATTCTGCCGTCCTCTGGCTCCTCAGCTGCCAGATCAGCACGCCAGAATTCTCATGAATTCTGCGACGGGTTGGGCCGCATCTTACGAGCGGGTCGCGGCCCTGGCGTTCCCGTAAACAGTTCTGGGGTCTCGGGGCGGCCCAGCATGGCAGAAGCTGTGCCGAGACAAATCTCACGCAGGACGATCGTGATGGCGGTGTACTCGATCAACGAGCAGATCACGATCGTCGCGACGCCATTCCGGAACTCGGCAGTCTCCACAACCCCGATCAACATCATCGGAGACTGAGCAAACGCGAGATGGGCCAAGAATGAATCTTGCTCCAATGGCATGTTCAGTATCTCGTCCCAGATGGCCAGACAGACGATCGGAAAAATACACCAGGCCACCAGCACCGCGAGTGTGATGAAGATTGCTTTGGTCTGAGACTTCACGGCTAATCCCACTAGCATCGACAGCCACGCGACCATTCGCAGGTAGACCAGAATCGCTCCGAGGCTGCCACACAAGTACCAGCCCAGTCCGTTGTTCGACCACCATTGCGTGCCACCAGTTTCAATCCACAGGGCATGCGTCAGAGCCAGCGTGACCAGCGGGATCGACAGCATCCAGATCAGCCGTTTCACCCCCGCAAATTTTTGAAACACGATCTCCCGCGTCGAGATCGGCGTCGACAACAACACGTCAAAGGTCTCCCGCAACCGCTCACTGGGCAGCACGGTCGCCGCCTTGGACACCAGAAAGAGCAGTGAGAGAATCCACACAATAACCGACACGATGACCATGGTCGGACTGCGGTTTGAATAGAAAGCCCGGTCATTCGAAGACACGATGAAAAACGTCAGGCAAAAAGCGAGCGTGGGAAACTCGATCAGCATCAACATGCGCACCAGATAACGCACCGTGCCGAAAGCGCGCTTCTTGGTCTCGCGCCACGCGATCGGTTTCTCATCGGGCAGTGTTTCGGTGTCATGGACCAGCACAACTCCCTGGGTCCAGCGATTCTGATTCAAACGATGAAAGATCCCATCCATCCTCCGCAAGAACGACATGATCCGATTCTTGTGGTTCGCCACTGCTCGCGAGACCAGCCACCACCGGGCGAGTCCCAGGCTGACCAGTATCGTGAATCCGATGGGAATCGTCCGGACCAAAATATGCCAGAACGCGGGGCTGCCACCCATTCTCCAAAAGGACGACAGCTGAAGATTGAGCGGAAAGAAAATCGCGGCGAGATCAGAGGGCTGTGCCTCAAACGGATTGAATGTCTGCCATCCAATCAGATCAGCGGAACTCATCCCGATCATCTCGAAGACCGGCACGAGTGTGCGAGTGATCGCAAGATGCACCGGTTGAGCGAATTGATTGATGAAATACCCCATCGGAGCCCCGAGTTGTTGCAGCGCTTGTATCGGGTCGTATCCGGAGATCTGCAGCAGCATCACCGGGATCAAATACAACCCAGCACCCACCAGGTACGTCCAGATGAACGCCGCAGCTGTCGAGTGAAAAAACGCCGAACAGGCGATCGAGATCGCCCCCACCTGAGCGGCGAACACGCATAGCATCCAGATGCCCGACCACATCTCCAGCTGGGTCACGCCGCCCATGCAATAGGCGAGTCCCAGCAGTGGCAACGAGATCAGCAGATAGCTGAGCATGTTGACGACGCGGGCCAGGTACTTCTCAAACAAGATCGTCCACGGGCCCAGCCGCGTCAGGAAGAGTAACGTCAGCGTGTTCTTCTCTTTCTCATTGGTGATCGCCCCGACAGAGAGCGCAGGCATGAACAGGCAGATCCCGACACACTGCAACGCAATGGTGATATTCAGCAGCTCATCGCCTGTCCCGAGCAGTTCAAACGTCGTCTTACGAAGAGCGTTCGTGGACTCGACATAGATCAACAGCGCAGCTGCGTAGAGCAGCAAAGCGTACACAACCCGCAGGACATAGGTCCGCCGGCGATTGGCCGTCTCCACCAGATCCTTGGCCAGGAGTGGGAGACTCAGTCGTTGCAAGAGAGTGGTACGCATGAGAGGATCGCAAAGCGCTGAAGATTGATTTTGAACGACCGAGAAATCCCGTTTAGCCCTGACTTCGAAGAGCAGGGTTCGCCAGCCATCCCCACGCCGCTGGTATCGCGCTCCAACAGCTGACTGCACACTGATCACTGACGACTGAAAACTGGCTCACGCGGTCACCCCTTCCGTCAGCTTCATAAACGCCGTCTCCATGTCCATCGCTTCCGGCTGGAACATGCGGATGCGACCACCCAGTTGCACGATGGCGTCGTGCAGATCTTCGATGGCCGTTTCGCTTTCGCGGACCTGGATCGCCAGTCGGTCGGTCTGCTCGTCCACAGACGCGACGTTCAGATCAAGCCGCAGCCGCTCGACGAGCCCGGCGGGTGTGGTGACCAGTTGCACATGGACCACCCGCTGCAAAGCCAAGCGGCGGTAGATCGCTTGCAGATCCCCTTCGGCCACGAGCTGTCCGGCCTCCATGATTCCGATCCGGGTACAGAACTGAGCTAGCTCGTGCAGAATATGGCTGGAGATCAAGATTGTTTTGCCCATCTGTTGCAGGGCCTTCAGCAACTCCCGCAGCTCGATCCGCGCTCGCGGATCAAGCCCCGACGCGGGCTCATCGAGCAGTAACAAATCGGGATCATGCAGCAGCACGCGCGCCAGCGACAGCCGCTGTTTCATCCCGCGTGACAGAGCATCCACCGGGAAATCGATCTTGTGCGTCAGATCCGTCAGCTGCAGCACTTCGTCCACCAAACCCGCACGACGACCACGAGGAATGCGATACGCAGCTGCAAAGAAGTGCAGGTACTCTCGGGCGCTCAGGTCTTCGTAGACTCCGAAGAAATCGGGCACGTAGCCAATCATTTCCCGGACGCTGTCGGGGTCTTTGCGAACGCTAATGCCGTTGACGCGGACAGTACCTTCGAACTGTTTTTGGAGCGTGGCCAAAACCCGAATGGTCGAAGACTTGCCCGCACCGTTGGGGCCGATGAACCCGAAGACTTCGCCCTTGGGAATCTCGAACGAGATGCCGCGAACCGCCTCGAACTTGCCGTACTTGACTCGTAAGTCTTTGACGGAGGCCACCGGTGGCAGCGTGATCTCGGGTGTGAAAGGAGAGTCGGGCGTATTAGACATTCGGGGGTCTCTATCAAGGGTGTCGCGCGGAATCCACTTCGCCTGACGGTCAAACTACGGGCCCGGAAATCTCCAGCGGTAGATCACCAGTTCATTGTTCGCCTCCCGCACTGCGACACACAACACTTCATGGCCAGGCGTCGCGACCACCATGTCGGACAGTCCGGAATCGGCACTGGGGCTGATCTGATTGAACAGAGTGAACAGCCCCATGCTGCTCTGGTTTTGAGAGATTCTCGGAGGCTGGCAACTCAGCATCAGCTGATAGATCCTCGCACCCTCGGGGTTGTTGATCATGTTGTTCAGAGTATTCGATCCCGACACAATGCCTTGCGATGCGAAGAACATATGATTAATCGTGTTCGGCAATGCCGCACGGATCTGACCATCCAGCTGAGCCTGAAACTCCTCCGAGGACATCTTCATTCCCGGCCCGGGCGTGGGCAGCGTGAGGGGTGCCTTCATGTCTCTCGGGAATGACACCGTCCGGTTCAGCTGAGGTTTCCACTGTTCGATCTGCTGGATGACGCTCGCCTGCGCGGTGGGGATGCCGTCGATCACGACGACCTGCGTTTCGATATCCGCCATCCCGTTTCCGGAGTTCAGATGGCCGACGTTCTGCCTCGCGACAGGGGTGTAGGCGACATTGTCGAGCTGAGTCAGCGAGGTGCCCGAGCTGGAGCGGAACAGCAGTTCGAAACGCTGGACGCGGCAGATCGATCCATCGTCTGCGACATCGCGGAACTCGACAGCGCTTAACTCTTGCGAGGTGCCCAGGTACCCCTTGGCTGTCCCAATACACAGCAGAGACACCGCCAAAGTCATGGCCGGAAAAGTGATCCAAGTCCAGCGGCGACGTTTCAACTTGCCGAGGATGATGTAGTCCCCAAATCCAATCGCGGCGATGTAGGCCAGGATGATCGACGAGAGCAGCCAGACCGGAACTGCCTGCACATCGCGGGGCATCAGCGCTTCGATCAGCTCTCCGGGACGGGTGCTACGCGCCTCAATCAGTAACTGTTGCCAGCGGGTGAGGGTCTGGTCCTGCTCGAATTCCTCAACAGACTGAATTCCAGATTGCATCGGTGCGCCGGGGGACATTCCCGAGTACTGATACTGATTCCACTGCGACCGCTGTTCGAGTTTCGCCGGTTCCAGCGAGAGTTCCCCAGTTTGCGAGAGAGCTGCCAGATGCTCGGGCCTCAGCCGCCAGAGATGTCCCACAGCTGCGATGCGATCCGCCTCGATGGCTTGTGGCCATGAACGCGCCGTCGTCAGCCACACTTGCCCGAAGCCATATTCCAGTGGGACACCCGCAGTTCCCACGATCGTCGGGATGAGCGTCGTTTCCTCGACCACGTCTTGCAGCACATTCGGGTTCCTGGCAATCAATCGATCCAGGAACGCCTGCTGTTCGGTCGACAGGTTTTGATGGCCGATCTGCAAGAACAGACTGCCGCCGCCCTTCACCCACAGGTCGAGGGCTTGAACCTGCGGCCCGACCAGTTCCGTGAAGCCCGCCGCCTCGACCACCACAATGTCATGTGGCAGATGTTTGAGCGGATCTCGCGGCAGATCAGCTCCGCGAATTCTCGGCGTGAACGTCAGTAGCGGTGAGAAGCCGGCGTTCGAAGAGTGCTTCGGACACCGATTCTCCAGCATGAGCCACGCGAAGTCACCCGCCGAGTCCGCCCCCGAGGGCCCGCGCACGATGGGCACCACAAACGATCGGCGAGAGGGCAGAAACAGCTGCCCCGTGCTTGGATAGGTGGGACCATTCTTCTCACGAAACAAGCAGGTGATAACCAGGCTGTTCTGAAGTCGATGCGACTGGATCGGGAGCAGGTACTCGACCTCTTGCCGCCCCGGCGAATAGACCAGATCCGGCACCCGAATCACCGCAATCGTACTCCCCGTTCCATCGCTCACCTGCACCTCAAGCTCGCCCTCCATCACGCCGGATGACGAGCAAGTGATTTTCAAACGCAGCGGGACGGGAGCGCCCCCACGCATGGCCCATGCCGACTGATCGACTTCGAATTCAATCGGCGGACGAGGTCGGGGCTGGGCCAGACAGACTGTGCCCAACACGAGCCATGCCCAGCAGGTCGCGAATACCCAGAAGAATCGATTCCGTCGCAGCTGCCCGCTGGATTTCATCCCCGCGTCTCCGGAACAGTCAGAAGTCATTTGTCAGAGATTAGTCTGGCCGTCAGAAAAGGAGAAGCTCCGACAGACCTCGAATGCTGGACACCCACACTGAGCACGAAATCACTGTCCCTCACCCCTTCTTGCCACGCGCAATCGCCTGCTGACGCTCACCCGCGGTGAGTTCGTACACCGTCCGCAGCAATCGCTCCGCAGCGGGGGTGAACTGGCACTCGCGTCGCCCCATGGCCGTCCGGGCCGAGACCAAACTCGGGTCGAGTCCCTCGGGAATCTCCTCAATCGCCCCATGCCAGATACGGCTGAACGACGGGATGTGTTTGGGCAAAAGTCGCCCGCCCGGCAAAATCATGCTCATCACTCCCACGGACGAGCCAGTGTTGAACAAGCTGCAGAGTGCGGTCTTCGAATGATCCGCAATGAAGCAGCCGACCTTGGTCGAGCCGCTGCGGATCGATTCTCCCCACAGCGGGACCGAGACGGCGGAGTAGTCATTTTTCAGATCGCTATTTGTGGTCTGTGCCCCCAAATTGACCCACGGGGCGATGTAGCTGTGGCCGAGGAACCCGTCGTGATACTTGTTTGAGTAGCCGTGGAAGATGCTCTCTTCGATCTCGCCGCCGACACGGCAGACCGGCCCAACGGTCGTGCCAGCTTTCACATTCGCCCGGAACAGCTGGGTGTTTTGCCCGATGAAACAGGGACCCTCAATTCGTGTGAACGGCTGGACTTTGACCCCGGCTTCGATCCAGACCGGGCCACTGCGTGCGTCGATCACGACGAAGGGATCAATCTGGGCCGAGGGGTCGATGTAGACCTCCTCATCGCTGCCGAGGACAGCGACTTGCGATCCCAGTGTGACCTTCGAGGGACCATGCGGACGAGTGCGAAAGTCTTGCGTCAGTTGCGATCCGTTCAGATGCACGAGATCCCAGGGGTACTGGACCAGATGGCCGCTCGCTGGGACTTCGCGGCGCGAGCGGGCGAGCTTCTCGGCACTGCCAGCGACATCGGACAAATCCAGCTGGGCCGCATCAGCAGGAGCCAGCAGCAGGGCGACCAGCGTCCCGCCCACCCAGACTGCGTCCCCGGGGACCAACTCCCTGAGCGGGAACAGTTGGGGTAACCAACGTCCATTGAGCAGCAATGTCGGTTCGTTGTGGAGCCACTCCCGCTGATTGAGCTTTGCGGTCGGGTGCTCCTCTTGGTAGGCCTCGACGAGCCAGGGACGTACGAACGCGCCCCATTGACTGGGGTCCAGGAAGCGGTTCACCCGCTCTCGGATTCCCGAGTGTCCACACACCAGCTCAAAGACCGGCCGCAACCAACACAGTGGGCGGAACTGGTCGGCTTTTGAATCTTCGAAGTACGCGACCTGCATGTCGAAATCCCTTCCGGAGAGCGAGCGGCCATCTGTTGTTCGCGGTTCCCCAGAGGGAAAGTCGAGTGAGATGCAGAGAGCCAAACATCTCGGGCGAATTGATCACTGTTTCGCCAGCGGATGACTATAATGAGAGGAACAAGTCGAGGGGAACAGAGTTTGACATGCACATCTCTATCGATGTCCGTTCTTCCTCGGAATCTCTCCGTTCAATAAGGGGGCCCTCATGGCCGGTCAGTTACCTTCCATCGAACTCCTGGAATCCACACACCAGTTCCCCTGCGTCTTCGCCTTCAAGGCCATTGGTATCTCGACCGAGTGCTTTGTCGGCCGGGTTCTCTCAGCTGTGAAGACTGAACTCAGCGAAGATGCCGAGCCCTCGTTTTCGACTCGCACCACAGCTGGGGGAAGGCACATCAGCGTGACGGTGGAGCCCGAGGTCGACTCCGCTCATCACATTATTGCGATCTACCACCGAATTCATGCCCTGGATGGGATCGTGATGGTGATGTAGGCGTTGATTTTTGCTGACAGATAAAGCAGAACCTGGAGATCCCTCGGGGCGTCGGTGACATCACAAAAGCCTAGCCCGCCGCGCCAGCAAGGGTCGCGTGCTAGTCCCCCGAATCTGTCCGTCGCACCGGACCAGCAGTCTCCATTGTACTCTTTTTCTCTGAGAAGAGTCGCCAACCAGAGCACAAGTCCCTACATCGATTCTCAGACTCAACGCCAGTGAGTCCACCACGGTTTCCGGCACGCGGCCCTTGCTGGCGCGGCGGGCTGGACAGAACTTGGCAGAGCAAACTCGACGCCCCAAGATTTAGAGACTCGCCAAACGTGCCCCCCTCGCTTCGATTGAAAGTTCTCTGGGATTCGGGAAGATGACGGAGCAGTGAATTCAGGCCCACGCGGTCGTGGGGCTATGGCTTCATTTTCTAACCTCATCATCATTCCGAAAGGATCTCCAGCATGGGTCGTCCAGTCACGCTGTTTACAGGTCAATGGGCCGATCTCAAGTTGGAAGATCTCTGCCGCAAGGCCAAGGAGTTTGGCTACGACGGCCTCGAACTCGCTTGCTGGGGCGACCACTTCGAAGTCGACAAGGCCCTCTCCGACGACACCTATTGCAGCCGCAAACGCGACCTGCTCGATAAGTACGACCTGAAGCTGTTCGCGATCTCGAACCATCTGGTAGGCCAGGCGGTCTGCGACAACATCGATATTCGGCATAAGTCGATTCTCTCACCCGCCATCTGGGGCGACGGATCTCCAGAAGGAGTCAATCACCGCGCGACGGAAGAGATGAAGAACACCGCGCGAGCCGCCAAGAAGCTCGGCGTCAGCGTCGTGAACGGGTTCACCGGCAGCAGCATTTGGCACCTGATCTACGACTTCCCTCCGACGCCCAAGTCAATGATCGAAGCGGGCTTTCAGCAATTCGCTGACCGCTGGAACCCAATCTTGGACGTGTTCCAGGAGTGCGGCGTGCGGTTCGCGCTCGAAGTTCACCCGACCGAAATCGCGTTCGACATCTACTCGACGCACCGCGCGTTGGCGGCGATCAATCATCGTCCGGAGTTCGGCTTCAACTTCGACCCGTCGCACTTGATTTGGCAAGGCGTGAACCCCGTCGACTTCATCCGCGAGTTCCCCGACCGCATCTACCACGTCCACATGAAGGACGCCTCAACGACCCTCAATGGTCGTAGCGGCATCCTGTCGAGCCATCTGTCGTTCGGCGACGCTCGTCGCGGCTGGGATTTCCGGTCGGTCGGTCGCGGAGCGGTCCGCTTCGAAGAGATCATCCGCGCCCTGAACGCAGCTGGGTATGGCTTTGACATGCCTCTGTCGGTCGAGTGGGAAGACTCTGGCATGGACCGTGAAGCCGGTGCCGCCGAAGCCGCCCAGTTCTGCAAGAACATCGACTTCCGTCCCTCGGGCCGGGCGTTTGACGCCGCGTTCGCCGAGTAACTGCGTTCGCCTGAAAAGCAGACCTTTGAGAATGAAGAGCCGCCCGGACCAAAGTCGTCCGGGCGGCTCTTGTCTTTCTATTGCGATATTCCCGAGAGTTTTGCTGTCGTCAAAGCGGAGGCGAAGCAATTTCAGTGTCGATCTTCGCACTGAGTGGCATAGGGCTGCGGTGGAATGATCAGTGCGGTCAATCACTGCCAGCGAGTTTCGCCCAGCCCGCAAACTCTACCGGCCTTGCCCGACTGCGGTATTCGATACCCCGCATGCGATCCTTGAGACTCCTGCCTCGGGAGCAACCGTTGCCACGAATTCTGTGAGCATATCCGTCGATTCTGGAAGCATCAGTGACGTGAGAATCCCCTTTGGAACTGGGATTTTCCCCAACAGCTGCTCGCCCGAATCTTATGCAACACCAACATCCGCAACCCCCGAAACGGAAGACCTGCCGCCCGATTGCGGTGTGGATGGGGGTATTTTTCATGCTTCTCGGGCAGGTCTCGCTCTGGGCGAAGCCGAATCGGATCAAGTCGCGACCAGAGTCTTCGATTTGGTCGCGGATCTCCTTTACGGAGAAAGAGCCAGACTTTGTTCCGCCGCCGCCCCGAGACGAAAACGAAGATTTGGCTCAAGAACTGGCCGAACCGCTGTTTGAACCAACCGAAGAGAGCTTCGCAGACGAGCCTCCTGAGGATTTGTTGAACTCGCTCGATGAGGGGCCGATCGAGGAAGACCCGCTTCCACTGGAACCGCAGCGTGATTATTTCGACCCAGGATTCAATCAAGACGCCTATGCGGAAAGCACTTGGCAGATCATGCCAGCCGGATTGATGTATCGTTCGTATCTCGCCGGGGAAAAAGAATCCCGCATGGGATCATTCTGGTCCAAGGATCAGACCGGACGCACGGTGTGGGAAAACACACTGGGCGCTCGCCTGGGCCTCCTCCGCTACGGAACCCCTGGGGCGTATCGCCCGCAAGGCTGGCAGTTGGATTTCGAAGGAGCTGCGCTGTCTCGCGTGTTGCCGGGCACAGAGTCGACGATGCTGGAAGCGACCGACTATCGTGCCGGATTTCAGTCGACCTGGGCTTTTGACCAGTGGCACATCAAGGCCGGGTATTACCACCTGAGCTCACACCTGGGGGATGAGTTCGTCATCGCCAATCCACTGGGGCAGCGATTCAACTACGTGCGTGATTCCACCGTCCTCGGCGTGACGTACGACATTTCCGACGACTGGCAGACCTACGGGGAGGTCGCCTATGCCATGGGGTATGAAGACGGAGCGAAGCCGCTGGAGTTCCAGTACGGCCTGCAATACAGCCCGCTCGTGTTCGGATTGCGTGGGGCCCCGTTTGCCGCCATCAACGGTCACACCCGAGAGGACTTTGATTACGACACCAGCGTCAACGCTCAAGCGGGCTGGCAATGGCGGGGGACGGAATCCCAGCGTCTCTTGAGAATCGGTCTGCAATATTACTCGGGGCCAGCGCTGCAGTACTCGTTTCCCGGGGGACATGACCACTTGGTGGGTGGTGGCATGTGGTACGATTTCTGATCTCGTGACTCGAAAGATCACGGATCAATCCACGGAATCTGCGGCTCATCGCGATCGCACTGAGATTCCCAACCGCGCCCAGCAGAAGTGCTGACAATCTGTCCAGTTCACTTGCTGCCAAGTTGTGATTGCGGTCCTGCCTGTGGTTGGCCAGACATCCCAGCAATCGCAGCTGAGAATTCAAATGGCTCTGAGGGTGGGATTTCCTGCATGGGATTCCAACTGGCGTCAGGAAGAGGTGTTATCGAATTGGGCTGCGTGATCGTGCTCCGCCGTTTTCGGCCCTTCACAATCACCGCCAAGATGACGACTGCCACGGCGAGCCCCCCCAGTGCCAAGCCCCATTTGTCTCGCGGGCTGACCATCAGCGGAGCAGCAGCTTGCGGCGGTTTTGCAATCCGAACCTGTCCAATCAAGAGTGGAGCGGCCCGTGACTTGTCAAAGGCGGTATAGGCCATGTTCTTGAGAAAGTAACCGACAAAGACGACATCCGCTTCGACAGCTGGACCGACTGGCAAGCCCGCAGGTTTCTCAGAAAAAACGACCACGTAGGGGTGAGATTTCGATTCGTCGGTCCACCCCCATGCCTCAAAGCACTCTTTCAGGCCCAGCGGATTTTCGGGGGCCTTGTATTGCAGGACCCGGCGGACATGCATTCGCAACCGAATGGGCTTCCCACGGTAGTCCTGGGGCAATTCCCATAGCTGAGTCAGCGCCGGTTCCGGCTGTGCTCGCTTCTCGAACTCGGGCAGTGATTGAGACCGACTCCACGCCATCAATTGCCAGTAGGGGACCATCTCCCGAGTCCGGAGTTCCGCCCGATCCGTGATCAATTCGACGCGCGTCTGAAACTCTGCCACGGCGGCAGGATCGAGGTCGTTCGGGCCGGGAACAATAGTGCGTGGGGCCTCTGCGGCCGGGCCACTTGCACCGTCATCCGCACCTGGGACAGGACGGTCCTCATCGGCAGCCAGCCAATTCCACATGACAGGCTTGCGGAAAGTGTCATAGAGCAGGCCGACGACAGCTAAACCGATGAGCAACGAAATCCCGCGCGTCAGAGAAATTGATGAACCAAACGGTCTCGCAATTCGTCGGCGCATGTTCAACTCCTGAACTCGGGCTCATTCCGTTCCGGCAGGGGCCAACTCGGTAAAGCCCACTTGTGTCATCTGCGATCCATCGGGCAAGACTTGCCGAGTGCAGATGTCGACGACCTTCATCAATTCTTCGTAGTGCAGGCGGGGATCGACATGCAGCTGGATTCGATCGTAGGGAACCGCTTCAATGTTGAAGATCGATCGCAAGTACCGATTGAATTGTTGAGTTTGGGTGGCATCGAGCGCCCCCGTGACGACCACATCCAGGTTGACGCGGATTGAAGTCACCTGACCTCGACTGTCTCCTGAGACATAGATATCCAGCGACTCCACAAACGAACTGGGAGTCGCCCCCTCATCAGTGGCCGGTGCCGTGGAGACCACGTTGGTCTTGGCTTCGGGCGGCGGCATGTGCAGCTGAAAGTGCCCCTCAATGGGCGTGGGACGAAAGGTCAAAATGAAGAACGCCAGCAACTGAAACGCCATATCTAGCATGGCGGCCAAATTGATCTGGACCTCACCGGAACTCTTTTTGTGACGACGGCGACGGCTCATGGGCTTCCGGCCTCCCGCGTCATGGCACTGAGTGCGACTTTTCGGTAGCCGTGGCCCTGGCACAGCCGCATAATTCTCAACACTGTGGCGAAGTCCACTTTTTTATCCGCTCGAATGATCACCGGAGTCGGCAACTCCCCTTCTTCGATCGGCTTACCCAGAGCCTTCATTTGCAACTTCAGCATCTTGGCTTCATGAGGAATAAACGTCTCGACAGCCACTGGGTGCCCATAGGATTGAACCAGTCCCTGAGCATTGATGTTGAGCGTCAGAGGCTCTTGTGTCCCCGCGTAATCCAGCGGGCGTGCCGACCCGAGCACGGGGAGTTTCAGTGTCTGATCGACTGCCGCACCTTTGAAGTTGATGACTAGCATGAAGAACGTGATCAACTGAAAAACCATGTCGAGAATCGGAGTCAGATTGGGTTCGACTCCCTCGCTGGTTTGTGCGGACATGCCGGGACTCCTCGCGTGACAGGATCAAGCAGGGCTTGCTGGAGCGGATGGGGCTGCTGTGGCTCCAGCGGGGCGAGGCCGAGCCGAACCGTGTACCCGCATCACAAAATCGTCAGCCAGGGTGATGGCCTGAACACTGAGAGAGGCCACACGGTTCTTGAAGATGGCGAACAGGAAAATCGCCGGGACGGATAATGCCACCCCCTCGAACGTAATGACCAGAGCTTCTGAAATTCCGAAGGCCACCTCGCTGGCTTTCATTTGCTCTCCCTGAGCAATCGAGCCGAAGCTGGCGATCATTCCCTTAAGGGTTCCCAGCAGTCCAATCAGAGGCCCCAGCGATCCAATCACCGCCAGCATACTGATTTTCTTTTCCATCTCGACAGTAATCGCTTCGCCCATGCGGTCGACGGACTCGCGAGCCTCCGCGAGACCACTCGAGAGGGCACCAATGCCTGTTGCCACGAGCTGCCCCAAATCACACTGGCTCTCCTTGGCGACTTTCATAATCCCCGCGTAGTCGCGATTGGCCAGCAGCTCATTCATCTCTTGAACCAGTCCCTGCGGAGAAACGACTTCTGTTCGCAAATCCTGAAACAGACGCACGGTTTGAGCAATAAAATAAAACGACATCAGCAGGAGGACAAAGCCAATCCAACCCGATGTTTCAACCAACCAAGCGAGGGCGGACTGCTGGGGAGCCCCTTCTCCGGCCTCTTCAGCTGGAACTGCGGGAGCAGCAGCCGGCGCGGCTGCAGGCACCGCAGCGGGCTCCTGAGATTGAGCACAGTTCAAAAAAAAGACGGAATTCAGAAGACCTGCGAACAGCATAATCCCGAACAACCGCTTCCAACATCCAGTGACCCCAGTGCCAGACATCGACGACTCCCCTCGACCGAAAAACGCTCTGACTCTCGACTCGATTCCGCAGCATACGTTCGACACTTAGGATCGTATCAAGTTGAGACTTCCTGAACATCCCACTCTCGTCGGCCATATGTCGAACGGGAAGACGAGTTTTCGGAATGTGTCAACGATCCTTGAATTCACACAATTTCCATTGTCGGGATAGAAAAGCAAGGGTAGACTTGACTGGAGAGACCGATTAATCCACGAGGTTGCCCTCTGATACTCAGTCTCTTGTTGTAATCCGGTTCCCCTTGGGAATTGTCAAATGGTCGATTTTCGTCGCGATTTTCCCGCTTGGGGGATTAGCCTCCTCATCAATGCGGTCATGCTGCTCTCCTTTCATTTTGTGGCATTGACTGTCTCCACAGACAAGCCAAACGCAGAAATTGTCGACATGTTCGACGAGGTCGTCGACCCGGAGATGATGTTCGTCGATGCGGTCGCCAATGATTCCGTCGGGACCGAAGGGGATTCGCTCGGACTGGCTCCCTCGGTTGCGGCAGCCTCAGCGGCCCCTGGCCAAGTCGGCCAGCCTCTTCAACAAACCGTCGAAGAAGCCGTCAATCCTGATATCCCACAGCTGGCCAGCAGCGAAATCACTCTGCCCGAGAACACCGACTTCACTGAGACAATTTCCGACGTGAAGGGGGTCAGTGACAAAGTCTCGGGCGGCGCAGCGGGCATCATGGACCGCCTGACCTTCGAAATTCGCCAATCCGTCAAGGAACGCCAGACTCTTGTGATCTGGGTCTTCGATGCCTCTGGATCGATGAAAGAACGCCGAAGCGAAATCGCCAAGCGATTCTCTACTGTCTACAAGCAGCTCGATCAAGAAAAAGCCACGGACGGACTGTACACAGCTGTCGTCTCTTACGGGGAAAAGGTCAACATCCTGACTCCGGAGCCAGTTCAGGACATCGAGCCACTGCTGGGAATTGTCGAGAAAATCCCGGACGACACCTCGGGCAAAGAAGTCGTCTTTCAAGCTGTCGGCACAGCTGTGGAGAAGTGGCGCACGTTCCGGAAGAACGACGGAACTTGGAATAAACTCGTCTTTGTGGTCACCGACGAACGGGGAGACGATGCCGAGCAGCACCTGGAAAGCGTGATTGCTTCCTGCAAAAGAGCCAAGACTCGCGTGTTCACCCTGGGCGATGCTGCAGTTTTTGGACAGCAAAAAGGGTTCGTGAAATGGGTCTACGAAGACGGCTTCGAAGACTACATCGAAGTTGACCAAGGTCCGGAAACCGCCTTCCCCGAAGGGCTCCAGCTCCCGAGCTGGGGTGAGGGGAATGACTGGCGACTGAACCTGATGTCAGCCAGTTACGGCCCTTACGGACTCACACGCCTCAGCGCGGAAACCGGGGGAATGTACTTAATCTCAGCCGAAAGCCGCGGCCATACGTTCGACAAGGAAATCATGCGAAACTATTCGCCCGACTACCGCCCGATGCGGCAGGCGGAAGAGGATATTCGCAAAAATGCGGCAAAAGCGGCACTCGTCAGCACAGCGGACCTGACCTACAGCGACAAGAACGGGATTCGCAACCTGCCAGTCCCCACCATGGTCTTTGCCGCTTACAACGACAACATTCTGAGAACGGAAATCGTTGAGGCGCAGAAGCCGGTCGCCCAGGTCGACTATGACCTCAAGCGGCTGTTGTCTGGACTGGAGTCCGCTGAGAAAGATCGGGACAAAATCCGCGAACCTCGCTGGCGAGCCGCATTCGACCTCGCCATGGGGCGGCTCCTGGCTCTCCGGGCACGATACTTCGGCTACAACAACATGCTGGCCGCCATGCGTACCTCGCCGAAGAGCTTCAGCCAGCCAATGAATAACGAATGGCGACTGGTTCCAACCAATCAAGTCGACTCCATTGATGTGAAAAAGGTCTCCGAGAAAGCCAAGAAGTATTTACAGCGGGTTGTGGACGAGCACAGCGGTACACCATGGGCACTGCTGGCGGAACGCGAATTGCGACTCGACATGGGGTGGACTTGGCAAGAGAGTTCCCGCCCAGTCCCTCCCGGGATGGATGCGCGCGGACTCGACGACGAGGAGGTGGCTCGGTTGCTCCTGGCGGAAGAGGAAGAAATGCAAAAACAGCAGGTGGCGAACCCAGTGAAGCCTCGTGAACGCCCAAAGCTGTAGCCTCATTCAGAATCAATGGACTGAAATCTGGAACCCAATGAACGGAGAGACATTCAACGCGAACCCAACCAGTTTCCAGGAAAGCAGTTGTGCCCCGAATAACTTCATCGGGGAAAACATGCTCCGGAGGCTTGCGTCAAAAAAAGTCGCGGATAGAATGTACCTCCCAGTCGCAACCGGCGGCTGGAACGCTCTTTGAAAACATGGTTGGTGACCCCGAGAAATATTTGGGAATCAGCGTTCGTATGAAAGAGTCTTTC
>JAYWHX010000111.1:0-11625 GCA_043777375.1 Planctomycetota bacterium
CTGACCCCCTGGGAAGCCTTCCAAACCGCTCTCTGAAACTGACCTTGTCGACCATCTAAGCAATGCCGCCCCGTGGTCCAATAAACGGGGTCCACTTCAGTTGTAGCTATCGACATCCAACTTGAGTTGCTTGCAGTCACCAACAATCTGCTGACGCCTTTGTTGAAATGAGCGTTCTGCAAACGCATGCGACATCGTTCGATGATGATCCCAAAATGTCTGCTGCACTTTCTTACCCGCCACCTCCTTGACCTCGCGGATGGAGTGCCTTGCTCTTACCATCCGTCCTCTATCGTCAATGAAGTAATCCTCACGAAGCGCTCGAGCGATATCTTGGGCGCAGAGCGTGATGGCCGTGGCTCGTTTGCGGTCCCATTTTCCGGAGTCAATGGCATATTTGGCCACGGCTCGCGGATTGACCGGAACCGAGCCTCCTGCTGCGATGAATTCTTCCACGATGCCCAACATTTGGCTGGACAGTGTTCGTTGAGATATTGCGACTGACATGGTTACTCCATTGAACCCAATGCTGCGGAATGGCCCCAACCATCTGACATTGCCGTTTCCACGAGCAAGTGTCGCACCTTGACTAACATCGCTCTACTGTGGCTGTACTTGATCTCTTCGCGGAAGTGTA
The DNA here is from genome assembly GCA_043777375.1 of Planctomycetota bacterium. Classification (GTDB taxonomy): domain Bacteria; phylum Planctomycetota; class Planctomycetia; order Planctomycetales; family Planctomycetaceae; genus TH-plancto1. The sequence goes on from JAYWHX010000111.1 coordinate 638, forward strand.
GCTGACCGACGACCACACCTGGATGGACTCCGATTCTGTTCGCAAATCCCACTATCTTTTTCTCGGAGTAGAGTGGACGAACTCTCGCGATGAAGTCGTTCATCTCCTCTTGGGGAATGAGCAGCTCTGCCGCAAACTGATCAGCGGCAATCTCTTCCTGTGGCCGCTGATCTTTGGTCAATAACTCCGCTTCCTCATCGTAGTAGGCGGTCCCATCCCCGGACAGAATGTGGCCGAGTTCATGCCCGAGTGTGTGCCATAAGTAATCGATGCGATCAAATCGCATCGACAAAGCGACTACTGGACTCTTGTCGTCGAGCCAAAACGCCGCACCATCCATTTTCGTTCCCTTGAGATGCTCAACAATAACCAGACGTACGCCAAGATCAGAGAGGAATCTAGGAATTCGTGCAACATCCGCTTCATTCGTTGCAAGATCTCGAACATCATGGACTGCGTTTTGGAACTCACTCTTCTTGAATTTGCTCGCATCGACGCGTTGCGCCATTTTTTGTGCCTGTCTCAACCACGCGACCTGTGATGGAGACCACGTAGAATAGTTCGAAGACATGCGAGCTGCCGCACAAAAAGAAGGGGTATGCCCGATGACTGGTATCCCCATCAATCTAAGGACGTTCCGCTCCAAGACATCATCACTGTCGTTGCTCTCTATCCACTGCCGCCGAATCAATTCTTTGATCGGTGCTGCTCCGTAGAGCTTTGCACGTTTGGCAATCGCACCATCGGGAGCGCTGGCCTGGGAAAGTCGCCATGCGGTTTCCAGGTTCATCCACAGTTGGGCACTGGTTCCGAACGCTTCTCCAATCTCCCGAGCAGTATCAGCGGTGATCGATCTTTTCCCAGAGATGAACTCATTCACAGCCTGAATCGGACGCCCGATGATCGTGGCAAAGTCGGACTGAGTCCAACCCCGAGCGTCAAGCTCTTCTTGAATGAACTCGCCGGGGGGGAACACTTCAGCTGCAATGATGTTGGACATGCTATCCCCCTTTCTCTCAGTGGTAGTCTTCGATCGAAGTCACCACGATGGTGTTCTTCGGTGTCCCAGCCTCAATCTCAACGATCAGTCTCCATTGATTGTTGAGTCTCATGGAGTGCTGGTGCGACCTCGCACCACTCAGCTTCTCGAAATGTAAGGATTTGAGACTGTAAAAGTCTCGCTCATCCTCTGCGCTTTCGATCATCTGAACTCGCTTGCGATAAGCACGAATCACTTCGTGCCCAAAACCATCAGTGAATCCAATGTCTGTGAACAGCCGCTGCAAGTTGTCCTTGGCATATCTCACCTTCATGAAGCGTCCTTGAAATCTGCAACTTCTAAAGTATCGTCAGTAGAGCTACGCGAGTCAATGCAAATAACCTGATTTCACGGAATGTGTGAAAAATGATTTCTGTGATATCAGGCACTCCTTATGATTGTGTCATTAATATAATTCCTGCCGATCACTCTGTGCCTGAATGCTCTGTGGCCACGATGCAGTGTTTGTCCTGATCACCCTGCGTGAGTCTGAGTCAGACTTGAGTCCGAACGACCTCACTTCGCATCGAGCCAGTTGTCCCCCACCTTCACGTCGACGACGACCGGCACGTTGAGCGGGAGTGCATGTTCCATCTCGTATTTGACGAGCTCGACCAAGCTGGCAACATCGGCTTCCGGGGCTTCGAAGACCAGTTCGTCATGGATTTGCAGCAGCATGCGGCCGGGGTGCTTCGCGGCTTCCATTTTGCCGCTGACGTTGATCATGGCTTGTTTCACCAAGTCGGCAGCTGAGCCTTGAATCACGGTGTTGACGGCAGTCCGCTCCGGCATGTTGAGCGTGCGGAAACGCTTGGGGCGAATGCCGTCGATCTCTCGGCGGCGGCCTAGTATCGTAGTCGCGTACTTGGTCCGTGCGACTTCTTCGAGGGTCTGGTTCATGAACTTCTCGACCTCGGCGTAGCGCTTGAAGTAGTCCTCGATAAAGGTCTCGGCGACCGAGCGTTCGATCCCTAGAGCGGCAGCCAGTCCGTACGAAGTCTGGCCATAGATCACGCCGAAGTTGACGGCCTTGGCCACACGGCGCTGGTCGCTGTTCACCTCTTCCGGGGCGACGCCATAGACCTCGCTCGCCACGCGGCGGTGAATGTCTTCGCCTTTACGGAACGATTCCATCAGCGCCGGGTCCTGGCAGAAGTGGGCCAAGATCCGCAGCTCGATCTGCGAGTAATCCAGACAGACCAGCTTCCACCCTGGCTCGCTGGGGATGAAGGCTCGCCGGACCAGCCGACCCTCTTCCGTACGCACCGGAATGTTCTGCAAGTTCGGGTCGGTCGATGACAGTCGACCCGTCGCAGCTGTGACTTGGCTGAACGAGGTATGGACCTTACCCGTGCGGCGGTTGACCATCAGTGGCAGGGCGTCGAGATACGTCCCCTTGAGCTTTGCGAGCATGCGGTGCTCCATGAGCTTGGCGGGGAGCGGGTGCTTGGACGAGAGTTCTTCGAGGACCTCTTCGTCGGTACTCGGGCCCGTCTTCGTCCGTTTGATGATGGGGAGTTTTAATTCCTCAAACAGAATGACGCCGAGTTGTTTGGGGGAGTTGAGATTAAATTCATGACCGGCGAGCGCGTGGCATTCGGAGGTCAGACTGACCATGCGGGCTTCGACCAGGACGCTCTGCCTTTTGAGTTCCTCACTGTTGATGCGGATCCCGTGGGCTTCCATCTCGGCGAGTATCGAGATCAACGGGCGTTCAAGGTTCCAATAGAGATCCCACAGCGACTGTTCTTTCAGCTGGGTCTCGATGAGTTCGGCGAGTTGCCACGCGACATCGGCATCCTCGCTGGCGTATTCGGCGACCTTGTCGACATCGACCTCGAACATTTTAAGCTGCTTCGTCCCCTTGCCGATGAGGTCGCTGGTCGGAATCTTTTTGCGGTGCAAGTAGCGTTCGGTGAGTTCGTCCATCCCATGACTGCGAGCTCCCGCGTCGAGCAGGTAATCGCCGACCATCGGGTCGACCCCGACTGAGGCGATCTCGACTCCGTGGGACTTCAGGACCAGCATGTCGTACTTAATGTTCTGGTTGAGGACCGTACGGGCGGGATCCTCTAGTAGCGGCTTGATCGCAGCGAGCACCATTTTTCCATCGAGAGTCTTTGCGCCGGGCGGACCATCGACCGGAACGTAATACCCCTGACCTGCCTGCCAGCTGAAGGCCCAGCCGACGATCTCGCAATCGAGTGAGTTCAGACTGGTGGTCTCGAGGTCGAGGCAAAACTTCGGCTGCTGCTTCAGTTCGGTGAGGAACTCTTGGAACTGCTCGGGGCTGTGGAGAGTGGACCAGTGGCGGGCCACTTCGATGGGGGCCTCTGCTGGCTTTGTTCCGGCAAGCTGGGCCTGAGCGGCAGCTGTATATCGTTTGAACCCGTAGTCGGTGTTCAGCTCAACGAGCTTTGACCAATTCGGCGTTTGGACGCGGGCAGTCTCCCAATCAAGTTCGATCGGTAGGTTCCGATTGAGCCGGACCAATTCGCGACTCGTATGAGCGAGGTGGGCGAACTCCTGCAGGTTCTTGGAGACGTTTTTCTTCTTCACCTTGTCGGCATTGGCGAGCACGTTTTCGAGAGTGTCGTACTCTTGCAGCAAGGTTTTCGCCATTACGGGGCCGACCTGTGGCACCCCGGGCACTCCGTCGACGCTGTCTCCCATCAGCGCCTGGAAGTCGACGACTTGATCCGGGCGAATCCCCCAATCGGTGTGGAGGTCAGCAATATCATAGATTTGCTTCTTGCGGATGCTGAAGATCTTGATCTTGTCATTGAGCAGCTGGCGGGCGTCCTTGTCGGCGGTGACGAGTCGCACGTCCATCCCCGCGTTGGCTGCCCGCGTGGCGAGCGTGGCGATCACGTCATCGGCCTCCCAGCCCTCGACGAAGATGACCGGAATGTTGTAGGCCCGGATCAGGTCGAGGACGAGTGGGATCTGCAACTGGAGGTCTTCGGGAGGAGCTTCTCGGTGGGCTTTGTACTGTGGATAGATTTTGTTTCGTTCGCCTGCTCCCCGGGAGTCCATGGCGCAGATCAGGTGCGTCGGATTTTTCTCATTCAGCAGGTACTCGATGTCGCCGGTGAAGCCGAACAGCGCATTGGTCGGCTGTCCGCGCGAGCCGGTCATCGGCTGGCGGATGGCGTGGTAAACCTGGAACACGAGTGACAGGGTGTCGACGATGTAGAGCGTATCGCTCATGACCACTCCGGAAGGGTGGCAGAATTCGTTCGAAATCTGCCGAGAGAGCACGACCAACAGCCAGAAGTCTTACGACTTCTGCGACAAAAAAAAGCCCGCGCCTCGAAGTCCTGAGACTCGAAACGCGGGCTGGGTGGGCGGGAGTGTCGTCAATTCGGCAGGGAGTCACTTGGGACGACCGTACCAGGCACGCTGTCCGATTCGGAGGCGTTTTGGATGGCCGCGTAGACCTCGCTGCGGTGGACGGGCACATCGCGCGGGGCTTCGATGCCGAGGCGAACCTTGTCTCCACGGATTTCAATGACGGTGATCACGATCTTGTCGTTGATCACAATGCTTTCATTCGGACGGCGAGAAAGAACCAACATGCGACACCCCCTTCATGGGTCGGTGGGGACACAACTCTGGCGAAATCTCCGCAACGGTTTCCTTGACGTTCGGCGGAGAGCCACAATTTGCCCAAAACACTCTTGCGATTCTACGCAGGGTTGATCCACCGTCAATCGGTCAACTTGAGAGAATCTCTTGACATCACGCAAATTTCATGCTGGGAGCTGAGTCGGGAGCCAGAAATCCCTTACTGCTTCACCATTTTAACACTGAATGGACACTTGGATGACAAAATGTCAAGTCATTCGAACGCTTCGACAGTCCCTCCAAAGCACCTCTGCGGACCAAACTCCGTGTAAATCCGGAGTGCCCCGTCGTCGTCGATCCCCTGGCAGGCTCCGGAGAGCTGGCGAATTCCATCATTCAGAGTAACAGTTCGGCCAGCGAGCAGGCAGCGTTGACGCCAACGACGGGCGAGCGACAGGGGGTCAGTCGCGAGAGATGCCAAGTCTGCTTCCAGTCGATTCAGCACAAGCTCCAGCACTTCTCGACGGGTGGGCGGGCTGGTGGTGAGATCCACCAAAGAGGTCATCCGCGCTTGCACATCGGGTGGCGCATTTCGGGCACTGTTGCCGACGTTGATTCCAATCCCGATCACGAGTTTGGCTGGCGACACTGGCGGCACCTCAACGAGGATTCCGCATAGCTTTCGCCCATCGGCGTAGACATCATTCGGCCATTTCAGACGCACGTCCGACGATGGGATGCACGGAGCCAGTGCCTCGCAGATGGCTCCCCCGACAGCCACCGATAACGTAGGCCAGCGGTCAGCGAGAATCCCGATTGTGAGTGGGTCGATGACGACCGAAAACGTCAGTGCCCCCTCACTCGCCCACCAGCGATTCGTGCCACGACCCCGCCCTGCGAGCTGCCGGTCGCAGATCACCAACCGGGGGTGCGGGCGCGAGTCGCCTGCCGTCTGGACCGCGTGATCGTTCGTGGAGCTTAGCTCGTCGAAGAAGTCGACAGTTTGAATCCAATCCGTCGCGATGGGTGAGGCGAGATCGTCGCTCATGATGGCCCACCTGGGCAGGGGTGGGGAACTCGCAAGGAGACCTTTAAGCGAGTCAACAACTGCTTTAGTTCCCGGCTCAGCAGGAGCTTCGCCCTCCCGATTTGGCTCATCACGGTTCCAGAGCTATTCGTTAACGCAGCACTACACACGCAGAGTCTCCCGCATGAAATGCAGGGCCAGACGCAAGTTCGCCTGTGTCCACAGCAACGGCGTAATATCGTTCGACACGTACACCCCGTTCTCGCAGAAGTATGACTCCGGGCAGCGATACGCACCGAACCGCGACTCGGCTGTCGTCATCTGGGACAGCGATCGCTGCATGTGGAACAGCTGCTGCTCGCGGTCAGCCTCTTTTCCGGTCCGCTGAAACCGTCTTCCATAGATCACCGACAGGATCGGGTCAAAGATGCACCACTGGGCCTCTAGTCCCGGCTTCAGCAGCTGATCCCGGGCACCGAGGTTGTCGCTGAAATCGGCCGTGCGTTCATCGGCGGCCAGTAGCGTTTTGTAGTCGGCACACCAGTACGAATCGCCGAGATAGCGGCGGATGCCGTACTGTCCTAGCAGGTGAGTCCGGACATTGTTCAGGATTTCCTCGCGGACCTCGCCATCCCACAGGTCGATGGGGTACATCAGAAACAGCAGGGCTGAATCAAACGGGCGATCGGTCTCCAGCCCGCTCGGTCCACTCTCATGCGGGAGATTTTTCCCGAGGGTCCGGATGCCTGCATCCCACAGCTCTGTGGCCAAAGAGTCGACCTGCGGAAAGAGTGTTCTTGCCAGATCGCCCGGAGGTGTCGCCAGCCATTCACGAAATTCCCGCAGTCCGCCGACGGCGACGCCGATGCTGCTCATCGCGACCTTGCGGGATTCTTCCCAGTGCCCGCTGTCCTCGTCCTGCCAGTACTGGATCTTCTTCCAGTACCGCAGCAGGTCGATCAGGACAGCTACGTCACTGGACTCCAGGATCAGATCGCCCGCAATCGCCAGCTTGCTGGTGAGCCAAAGCCAGTACCCCAGGGCGTCGTTCTGCGCATGCGACCACTTCTCGGGTAGCTCCGTCAGGTCTGTTCCGCAAAAACGAATATGAGGTCGCTGCATCGGGTCGTTGGCATCGGCCCGCCCCTCGATGTTGTCGGCAAACCGGAACTGATATTTGCGGTAGAAATCTATCAGCGTCCGCACCGTTTTGACCGCAGCTGGGCGGTCGCCAATCACCCAATGAGCATGGGCAATGTGGATATTGTCACGCACCCAGATGTTCGCATACCCGGTGAGGGCGAAGTCTCCGCCATCACCCAGTGCCGCCGAAAACAGTCCATTCGGCAGTGCCGGAAATTGGAACGTCCCCTGCTCGTTCAGAAACGACACGATGGAATCGATGTCAGCTGCTGAAGAATCAGAGCGAATCCAGTCCACGGGGGAGGTTGCAGTCAGGTTCAACGGATCGACTCCATTCAATGGTGCGGTGTGGCGCACAGTTTACTCGTCACGCACGGGGCGTCGCATTAGCGCGTCGGTCGCCTCGCGGGGGGAGAGTCCTTCGAACAGGACTCGGAACACCTGCTGCGTGATCGGCATCTCGATGCCGATCTGATGTGCCAGATCGTTCACGCTGCGAGAGGTGTTCACCCCTTCGGCCACAGCGACCATGCTGTCCAGAATGTGAGACAGCGTTTCGCCGCGTCCCAGTCGATAGCCGACATGGCGGTTGCGACCATGCGGGCTGAAACAGGTGGTCATCAGATCGCCCAGCCCGGCCAGTCCCGCAAAGGTTTTTTCCTGCGCCCCGCAGTGCACACCGAAGCGGGTCATCTCCACAATTCCGCGCGTCATCAAGGCGGCCTTGGCATTGTCTCCGTATCCCAGCCCATCGCAGATTCCTGCAGCGATCGCGATGACGTTCTTCAGGGCTCCGCCCAATTCCACCCCGATAATGTCCGTGTTTGTATAGACCCGAAACCGGTCGGTCGTAAACAGCTGTTGCACTTGCTTGAGCAGGGTCAAGTCGTGTCCGGCGACAACGACACTGGACGGCATGCGGCGAGCGACTTCTTCGGCATGACTGGGTCCGCTGAGGGCGACGACATGCCGACCGGGCAGTTTTGCCTCCAGGATCTGACTGGGGCGGAGCAGAGTCGCGTTCTCGATCCCTTTGACGAGACTCACAACGGGGATGCCCGGTTCGAGATGCGATCTCAGCTGTCCGAGGGCGTCGCGCAGGAACTGAGTGGGAATCCCGACGACGTAGCAGTCCGCTCCTCTGCAGGCCAGTTCCGCGTCGTGCGTGCAGACGACGCTCTCGGGAATCTGGACCCCGGGCAGCAATCGCGAGTTTTCCCGAATCCTCGCGATCGCAGCGGTGTGGACCGCGTCACGTCCCCAGAGCGTGACCGACTTGCCGGGTTGTGACGCCAGCAGCACCGCACAGGCCGTCGCCATCGCACCGCTGCCGAGAATCGTGATGCGTTTCATGGGGTATTCAGGACTGGTGTTCGGGCGAAGGCGGGTGTGGATGGGTGTTGCGATATGAGAGGAGTCCGCACCGCAGATTCGGAATAACCGGCAGGCCATCCCAGTTCGGCCTGCTGGTTACGACGAGAAGCACTGCACAGCACGGAAACCGGTTGCGTTGCCGTCGGGGCAACCTAGGTTGAGGTGATGGATCTCCGCACACGCGAGGGCAGAATAATGCAAGCCACGATTGAGCAACAGCCGACCACCGCCGAACGTCCCTTTGTGGACCGTCGCCAAACTGGCGCGGATTCACCCGCCGGTCGCGAACGCCGCCAGTTCCAGGACTCCCGCGAAGCCGGTCGCCCCGAAGTCAATGAACTCGCAGCTGCGATCGACGAGTACAAGCTGGCCCATCACCGCCGGTTCATCACCTTTGAGGAACTGTTCGATGTGATGGTGTCGCTGGGCTACCGGAAGTAGTGCTCTGCCGCTGGGCACGTTTTTGACGTGCCCGAGCCCATCGAACGCTATTTGCTCGCCGCGACTCAAAAAACACCTCACGATCTCGAATCACGACCAGATCCTCTGATTGACTTTTCATGCTGCGCATCGGAACTCCGATGCATGGGTGCATGCCACTCCCGAGCTGTGAGTGGACAAGATTTTCACCCTGCAATATACAGTGGCGCTGACGCCTGAGATTCCCGATGGGGTGACTGCTTAAGGCTCATGGAGCCAAGCATGGTGGAAAATTTTGGTGGCAATGTCACCTTTGAACCGGCGACTCATTACACGCCACGCTCAGAGAGCGAAGTTCTCAGCATCCTCGCCCGGCATCGTGGGCAGCGAATCAAGGTCGTCGGGCGTTTGCATTCGTGGAGCGAGGCAGCCCGAGGGGACGAGGTTCTGCTCGATCTGCGGCACTTCAATCAGGTGGAAATTGAGCAGCGTCCAGCGGGCATGTGGGCTCAAGTTGGCGCAGGTTGCCAGATCAAGAAGCTGTTGATCGACCTGGAAAAAGGAGGGCTGACCACTCCCTCTCTCGGACTGATCACCGAACAGTCGATTGCCGGTGCGATCTCCACAGGGACGCATGGCTCCGGGAGGCACAGCCTGTCGCATTACATGGAGGAGATCCGTGTCGCGGTTTACGACTCCGCCACGGGTGAACCCATGATCCGCACAATCAGCGGGGGGCCGGAGCTGCGAGCGGCCCGCTGTTCGCTCGGATCGGTGGGGGTCATCCTCAGCGTCGGGTTTGGGGCTCGACCGCTCTACAACATCGAAGAGTGCATTGCACGTCACGCCACACTGGAGGATGTGCTGCGGGCGGAAGTCGAGACACCGCTGCAACAGTTCTATCTCGTTCCGTGGGCTTGGAATTATCTGGGCCAACATCGCCGCGAGGTCGACGCTCCACTCAGCTTATTTGCGTGGCTGTACGGACTCTACTGCTTTCTGGCGTTCGATGTCGGCATCCATCTTGTGGTGCTGCTGCTGGAACGCCTGCTCCGCAGTCGCTGGGCGATTCAATCGTTCTTTCGGCATCTGCTACCCTGGACCGTGATTCGCGGCTGGAAGGTTGTCGACAAGGCCCAGAACCTTCTCGTAATGGAACACGATCTGTTCCGGCATATTGAGATCGAAATCTTCGTGAAGCGCTCGGTGCTTGCCGAGGCGCTGGGTTTCTCGCAGGAGTTGCTGAAGCATTTCGGTGGAGAGCAAGACGCCCTCGGTAGTGCCACTCGGGGACGATTGTCATCGCTTGGATTACTGGAGGACGTGGAATCCGGGGCGGGACTGTTTACGTACAACTATCTGGTCTGTATCCGCAAGGTCTTGGCGGACGAGACGCTGATCTCGATGGCCAGCAGCGATGACGAAGCGTATTACGCGCTGAGCTTTATCAGCTATGCCCACCCCCGGGAACGCGCCGGATTTTATCATTTTGCCCGCTGCCTGTCTGATGGCATGGTTGCCATGTTCGGTGGTCGCCCGCATTGGGGTAAGTATTGCCCGCTCTCGCCGTCACAAGTCGCCGCGATCTATCCCCACCTGCCTGAGTTCCGTGCCGTGTGTGATTCACTCGATCCGCAGCGGGTCTTCCGGAATGACTGGATCAATCAGACGGTGTTTGGGGATGAGTAGTCCTTCTCGGCTCGTGGTGTTTCGCCACCCCAATGCACGCCCGGCGAGCGTCCGGAGTGAGCCGGATGGGACCTGCTGTAGCTCACTCGCCAGACGAGTCAGCGAGGGAAACGCTGAGAAAAGTCGCTGTTGCTCCCCCTCGCTCACGCGTCGGGTTGGTGTAGTAAGAACCGGGGGGCTGACGCCGCCCCGCTCGCCAGTACATACCACGTACTAACCCGCGGTTCCGAGAAACCGTCCCATTAAATTCCATCCCTGCGGCAGTCGCACGCCGGTTTGCCCGGCCGCGATCTCGTCGTAGGTTTGTGGCCCGTTCGGAACCAGCCCCTGCCCGGCCATTGCGAACGGAGTAAAGCCGTGGCTATGGGTCTTCGTTCGCAGGAAGGTCGGATGATCCGGCGAGATCAGGATGCGGTAATCGCCCTGGGAACGCAGATACTCATGAACTGGTCCGACAATGTGTCGGTCCATTTCTTCGAGGGCTTTGACCTTTTCATCCGCATGCCCTTCGTGGCTCGCCTCATCAGTGGCCTCAACATGGACGACGATGAAGTCGGCTCCGTTCTTTAGGGTCTCGATCGCATAGCGACCCTTGGCAGCGTAATCCGTGTCGAGGTAGCCCGTCGCGCCCGGCACTTCGATCACATCCCAGCCCAATAACCTTCCGAGTCCTCGCAGCAAATCGACAGCTGTGATGACAGCTCCTTGCACTCCGTAACGTTCTTTGAA
>JAYWHX010000112.1:0-42671 GCA_043777375.1 Planctomycetota bacterium
CATGCCTTCGCCCCTTGTGAAACACCAGTCCAGCCCCAACAAACCGTGGAATAATCGATCCTCGATAATCGCACAACGGCTTTTCAAACACGCTCTGAGGGTTGTATCCTGACGCCGCAGGGACATGTAGGAGTGGCAAGCCAGCGACCTCGAACACCTGATCGACGAAGCGGTCTCGGTCTTGCCGGTCGGGGCGGGAATGACTCACATCATCCAGTTCGACACCAACAATGGGTTTCAGGGTCGACGGATCGCAGAGCAGAAAGTCGACATGCTTTCGATCAATCTTGTTCCGGTACGACTGATTCTCGTGAGGTCGAGCGACAAAGAAGATGTCGGCGAGATTCACCTTCGGACAGATGACGAATGAACCATTGAGGCCCATCAACAGCACCCGATAGAACGACACCTCGGCAGCTGAGAGAAAATCATCTCGTTGTCGATAGGGCAGATGTTCACTGGCAGTTGGACCAGTCAGGCGAAAGCCGATGAGGCCCAGAATTGCTACCAAACAGCCTTGAGGTTTTGTGTTAGCCATCGTGGGTTCGGCTCCTCAGAACGTCTGCTCGTGGGATCACAGCTCAGTCTTTACGGGTCTCGTGTACCAATATGCCCAAAGAACGAATACGCCTTGCAATGGGAGGCGTAGGAGATGCACAAGGGGTGATGCGGGGATCAGTTCTTGATGCTGAAAAACGTGCAGATTTGCCGGGAAAACGGCGATCAGCAGGGCGACGATTCCCCACGCTGCCCATCGGGAATACGTTGGGACCAACAGTAGAATGCCCAGCAGTAACTCGCAGACGCCGCTCACCAGAACCAGCTCCTCATGGAACGGAAGGTACGGCGGCATGATTTTGAGGAAGAACGCTGGGTTCACGAAGTGCATGATTCCAGCACCGATCATGAAGATCGCCAGCAGGGTCTTTGAGATCGTCTTGATGAGGGCCATGAATGGTTTGTATCCGATGTGAATGAGATCGACGACGCTATACTTCTGTCCGACCCCACAAGACGACAATCACCCTGTTCCACGGATGCCTTCGATGGCAACGTTCATCACGAAGTGAATGACTCCATGCCCATTGTCGGTTGCCACGCAAAGTACCTGTGCCGGGATGTAATGGAGCTTGCACGGTGAACGAGCCATACAAGATTGAGCATCCAAAACTCGTGAGGCTCCTTCAATTGGCCTACTCAGCTGAGAAAGCAGCGGCATTTGCGTACATCGGCCACGCCGGTTCGGTGAAGAACCCGGATGAGAAAGTGGCGATCAAGCAAATCGAAATGGATGAGTGGCAACATCGAGAGACCGTTCTCTCCATCATGAGGCAACACGCAATTCGGCCATCACGGTACTACGAAATCAAGTATCACATCATCGGCAGGATCATCTCGGCGAGCTGTCACGTCATCGGCTGGTTCATGCCGTACTACTTCGCAGGACGATTGGAGAGCGGAAACGTCTGCGAGTATTTCATCATGATGCGGTACTTCAACGAAATCGGGATCACCGGACACGATGAGGTGTTGTACGAAATGGGCATGAAGGAGAAGGAACACGAAGTCTATTTTCAGAAAGGTCTTCAGAACAACCGGCTGTTGCCGCTGTTCGAGAGAATCTTCGGGTGGGGCAACAAAAGCAGCTTCAACGATGTGGATTTGGCGAACAAGCCTCCCGTCGAAGAATCCAAGGGCTATTGCAAACACCGAACGTAGAACTGGGGGCAGTCATGAGGCAGGTGAAGTGGGCGATGAAGTCAAACGCCCCGGCACTGCTCGACCATTCGATTGACCCATTCTATTTGCTGCGATTGCAATGACGGCAGCGGATGAAGGAACTTGCTCGTCGTTCGGTCTTTCATCAATCCCCTGACGGTCTTGGCTTTGATGAGCGTCGGTATACAGCGGTCGATCAGTGGAACAAGGTGCGGACTGACGCCCCATGCACGGATCACGGAAATACCGTCGATGAGCTTCAACGCAAGTTCGCCCTGTCTTCGATCAGAAAAGACAGAATGTGCGTCGAACGATAGTTCTTCTTCCAGCCCCTTGAATTGCTTGAAGAACTCGCCGCTCTTGGAACACCGCAGGTCCGACAAGTTCAGAACCCGAACGTGCTGCCATTCGCAATAGTGCATGAGCCGCATCACTTGATACTGCGTCGTGTCAGGTTTGGTCGGCACCAGCGAGATCGGCAATTCATGAATCGCCTTGGCATGGATGCGGTTGTTGACCTCGACCAACGGTCGGGATGAGCCGGGATTCATCATGATGAAAACGGCGTCGGGCGTTCGATGAGAGAGGTCATCTATCTTGCTTGGAGCCTGATCTGACTTCACGAGTTCAAGAACGCTTCGACACTCGACGACTCGCTTCGGGGCAACTTGGACAGAATAGAAGTGGCCGAAGACACCGAACTTGCTTTTCAGTTCCTCCGCTGGAATGAACCGGACCATCAATTGCCCCTCGGTGGTTGACTGCTTCCCGCAATTGCCTGCCGGAACGCATCCAGAAACGTCTCCGGAGCCTGTGCCCCGGACAATGCCACCTTCTCATTGACGATGAAGAATGGAACTCCGCTCACTCCATGACGGCGAGAGAGTCCCTCAGCGTCTTGGATCGCATCCATGCCCTCATCGCTGTTCAGCATTTCATCGACCAGTCGCCGCTCTAGCCCTGATTCGACCACCACATCAGCGAGTGTCTGGCGATTGCTGATGTCCCGCCCTTCCGTGAAATAGGCTCGGAACAGGCCCTCCATCACGGCATCCTGACACTCATGCTGGTCGGCCAACCAGATCAGCCGGTGGGCATCGATGGTATTTGGCGTTCGTTCGATCAGGTCAAATGCGAAGTGAATACCTTCAGTTTCTCCCACGGCAATTAGTTTGGCATCCAGCTCCTGCGACCTCTCCCAGCTGCCGAACTTGCCGATGCGATACTCCCTGCGACTGATGCCTTCCTTCGGCATCGTGGGGTTGAGCTGAAATGGATGCCATCGCACCCGCACTTCGTGCTGTCCATTCAGAGCAGCGATGGCCTGCTCCAGCCGCCGCTTGCCAATGAAGCACCACGGACAGATCACGTCGGAGATCACGTCGATTGTGAGACTCATGGCAACTCCGTTCTGAAGGACTGACTCTTCATGGCTACGTCGTTCACCATGACTTGGCGTTCCAATGATGCAGAACCCTATAGTAGTTGCAATCAGTTCATTCGTGGAACGAGTACGGAACATGTCTATGACCAGAGACAGCAGTCGAATCGGGCATCTTGGTCGACGGGCCTTCCTCCAGAACGGCACCTTGTTGCTGGCAGCGGCTTCGACAGTGGATGCCTCATCACTGTTTGCCGATGACGACAAGAACTCCTTACGTGTGGGACTTATCACCGATCTACACCATGCCGACAAACCATCTGCTGGAACTCGCCACTATCGAGAGACGCTGGGCAAGCTGGCCGAAGCAGCCACCCAGTTCGAGAAAGACAAGACGGCGTTCATCGTGGAACTGGGAGATCTGATTGACGCTGCTGACTCGGTGGAGACCGAGCAGCGTTACCTCAAGACGATCAACCGGGAATTCTCAGCGATCTCCAAGGACCGCCATTACGTCCTTGGCAACCACTGCGTGGACACGCTCACCAAGGCCGAGTTTCTCGGCGGTGTGGAGCAAGAACATTCGTACTACTCCTTCGACCGTGGCGAATTCCATTTCGTGGTGCTGGATGCCTGCTTCCGAAACGATGGTGAGCCATATGGAAGGAAGAACTCCAAGTGGAACGATGCCAACATCCCGACTACCGAAGTGGAGTGGCTCCAAGCTGACCTGAAATCAACCCGCAAGAAAACGGTCGTCTTCGCTCATCAGCGATTGGATGTGAGCACCGACCACGGCGTGAAGAACTGCCCCGAGGTGCGAAAGGTGTTGGAGGAGTCGGGCAAGGTGCTGGCTGTCTTTCAGGGACATAGCCACCAGAACGACCTGAAAGACATCGGCGGCATCCACTACTGCACGCTGGTTGCGATGGTCGAAGGCTCCGGTTCCGAGAACAACGGGTATTCGGTGATGGAGATCGCCCCAGACAGTACAATTCGTCTCAGTGGTTTTCGGAAGCAGACGGAATATGAATGGAGGCGAAATGCTTGAGGCTGAGATGACGGCTGGCCGCTACCGCCACTACAAAGGCAAGGACTACATCGTCCTTGGAGTCGCCCGACACAGTGAGACCAACGAAGAAATGGTTGTCTACCGGCAGGACTATGGGGACAAGGGCCTTTGGGTACGTCCAAAGGCGATGTTCTTGGAGTCCGTCGAAGTGGGAGGCAAGACCGTGCCTCGCTTTCATTTTGTCGGACCAGACGTTGGGTGAAAAACAAGCGGTGACGTGACGACATGGCCGAAAGCACGATGCCAATTGAGGTTCATGCCGACGTGGCGAAGTCGTTTGCCAAAGAATACGTCGACGCCGTTATCACCGACGACATGAAGATCCTGCCGTCATACGAGCACCGGCAGGACACTCCGGTCAAGGGGCTTTCCGTGGGGGCCGTGCATCTCGTTCTCACATGTTCACAATACGCTCGACCTCTTTGAGTAGTGCCTCGGCGAATCCTTCCTTCATCATCCCGTACCGCTCGATTAACTCGGAGTAGACTGCCTCCGCTCGTTCTTGAGGCAATCCTGCCCCTTGTGCGGCTTCGGTGAGAGCAAGAATCACGATACTCACCTTATCCTCAGCACTGATCTTCTTTGCCATCGTTGTCTCCTTGTGTGTTTGCGTTACAAAAAATGGACTCGGGAGGAAATCTTGCCGCATCGTCCCCGAGCCTCCAGAATCAATCAGAATAAGTCTGCCCTCAAGAATGACCCAGAGGTCGTCCGAAAGGAGAGACTCGCTCTACGGGCCTCTGAGGGCCTCTCGTTTTGATTCTCAAACTTTGGCCGCACTCCTAAAACCTCGGCTGGCAGATCGGTCTCGTTTCGTTCGTTGAATTTGTCATGGTTTGATTCTTCGTCCTTGAATGTGGGCATGGAGATGCCCAGAAATTGTTTTGGGAACGCCGTCCTCAGCGGACCCGGTTACAGCGTAGATGACGCAGATGCGGGTGCCAGTTCTTGATAAGTAACTGCGATGTAGCCGTCAGTTGCAAGTTATTATCCAGAGTGGCGGATCATACATCAAGATGTCTTTTATATAATGTGTCTTCATGGGAGATATGTCAGCATATTTCACGCTGCTTCTGACGAGCATCGTGGATTGCCTGAACGACGGAAGTGTCCAGAAACCATTCTCTGGATTTCTGGGTCGCCAAATACCCGCCTTTCTGAATCAGACCATTTCCCAGCGGAACTGCGATGATGCGGTCCCTCTCAGAGTTCTTTTCGGGAAAGCCCATCTGGATTAACAATTTCTGACTCGCCCTGCGTGTTCCAGACTTTCGACCAGAAACCAAATAGTTGAAGAAGCGGGTGATCGAGTCCAACACCGAGTATCTACCTGTTTCCTTGTCGATTCGAATCTGCTTCTTGGCTGTCCTGAAAGCAAGCCGAATCCGGTTCATAACCTCGTCAGGAAGAGGAGTGTCGTCTGGTTGATAACTCCACTCTGAGGTGTCTTCCTCTGGGGCCGAATCCGAAATTAACCCCCCACATGATAAGTAGAACAATGAGATTGGCTGCAATGGAGAAGAAAGACAGTTCCGCTCGTCCCGTAAAAATTGTGACTCAAAGAAGTAGTTCCTCTTGTACTGACCTGTGGATCGTTTCTGCCTGATCCTCGCAAAGAGTTCTTTCCCAACAGAATCTTCGTTCGCCAAGACATGATCAACGATCCGGTCCACTTGAGACAGGACTTCCTCTTGCTGTCCGGCTAATAACCGAGTCACCTTGTTGTTGTGCCTCGTCAGAGCAAATCTTCTAAGGACAGCTTTGATCCGGTCAGGATCTTCGCCGAACAGTTCAACGAAGCAAAACCACCTTGCGAGAGTCAGAATCACCTGACTGAACTTGTCCTCGGCGGGAACCCCGGTGTTCACGAGAAATTCGACAAACTGGACCCACTGTGCAGACTTGTTGACTGCTTTCAGGCTGGCCTGCCAGAAAATGTCAGGGAAATCATCTGAGACCTTCACTGGTTCGGTCTCAAAGTCACGCTCATCGAAATCAAAGTTCCCGCTGTCCCCAACATCCTCATGTTCTTCAGCAGCCTTTGGAACTTCGGAAATCAATGCCCGGTCAATCGGATAGCCTGACCGTGCCCACGCTTCGATATCTTCTAAGACTCCCAGACAACTTTCGACCAGAAACTTTCTCTCGACATCGGGCATCCGCTTGTGGTCAATGTTTTCACCTTCATTGAGGAAGACATCGTAGGATCGCCGCAGGCCGTCACAACAGGTTTCGAGGACGGTCTGGAAGCTGGGTGTCTTGGGAGGACACATGAATGCCCGGATCTGCTGAATCGAGTCTTTGATCAGTCGGTCGTCTGTGATGACCGCAGAGTCCAGTCCGCAGGGACGACGATGACATCTTCCAAGGCCGGTCTTCGCTGGCATGGGATAATGTTCGACCGTCAGCCCAGCAGCTTGCAGACTCGCTTCGATTTTTCGGTAGACCACATGGGTCAATTCAGGCTGACCGTAGACCTTCCAAACGGCCAAGCCGAAATTTGCACTTGAAAACGCCCAGATTCGGTTCGGGAAAGTGTCATAGATGACTTTGGCAATTTGGAAGAACCGCAGGGAGGGCCGCATGACAGGGACATACCGCCAACTGAACGGGCCATCCACGCTTCCCGTGCGACTCGAATGCCACATAGTTGGCACCGGATTCCAACCGATTTGATCGTGTGAATCGAGGTCGATGCAGTCGTTGTAGGACTGGTCGCCCGCCATCGTCCCCAGCCAGAACGCTGTCTCGTCGGCGTTCGGTTCGAGACGATCAAGGGACGGGCCTAATCGGCTCGTCTTGAAGAATCGCTCGAAGTCGAGGTGCTTCTCGAAGAGTGAATCGACCAGATCAGGATAGAGATGCTGCCAATTGCCTCGTGTCTTCAATGGACACCACTTGGGGATGGTCATCACCAATGGAATCACGAGCTTCTCGTACCGGTGCCGGACATAACAGCCACCCTTGTTGCTCGACCAGACGAATCGCTGCTTGAAGAAGGCGATCTCCTGCGGGTGAAGTTCTGCCAGCGTGCGGAGCCGGTCGGGGTTTTCGGTTTCTGTCCGAAAATCTTCGGTGGAGATACTATGATATTCTGTCATTGTGCGACTGATGGGAGGTCGTAACGTGCGAAGTGCGACCTCCCATCCCTTTCAGTTACTCAAATGGTTTAACGACCCTATCAATCTCGGCCTGTGGTGCCAAGACCGTTTGCAGCAACCTCTGCGACTGGCACATCCGGTAGAGGTGGCCCGACTTGTGGGCAGCGTTCAGGAGCCTGACAATCACCTCCGCCGTCATCGAGTTGTTCACCCGAACACAGTCAGAACCATCTGCATTTTCGATCACACAAATCGAATTCGCCGTGGCACGAACGGTGAATGGACCGTTCAGGATGGCCGGAGATACCAGATCTCGTGGCGGATCGAGCAACATCGGATGCCCTTCTTTCTTGAGGACAGCGACGGTCTTTTCGGTCTCCCAAACCCAGAGCGTGCATTTCTCCCCTGCGGATGTCTGTTTGCAGTAACGGCCTTCGTGGGCTTTCTTCGTCGGCAGGCTCTCTTCATCCCGAAGATCCAGATCCTTGAGCCACTTTCCTATTTTGTGCGATGTGACGCCGAACAACTCTCCGAGTTGCGTTAGCGACATGTGTGCGAATCTAAATTTCATTGTGCTCCTTTCTGAGCGTCAGTGTTGATTTCGATATTCGCTTCGATCCCAAAGAACCGTGCGATTCCTTGGATATCTGCCTCGGTGAAGCATCGTTTGTGCAGAAATCGAAACGCTGCTTCCGGCAACTGGCCGGTGTCGATGGCGTAGCTGATCCGATACGGGCGAACGCCCAGCATCCGACCGACCTCGCCGATTGAGTAAATGTGATCCATGTGTCACCTCCATCTTTAAGTAGAGTGCTGGCGATTCTTTTTTCACTGGCGATGAGAAGAATATCCCAAAAAGTCGGAGACATGCTGCTAAGGCCACTGAACACTGCGAGTTGCTAATGACCTCTGGAACTGCCGAGTACATGGACTGCACTGGCCACGAATCTTCGGCGAAACAAGCCAAATACGAATCGGACACTTTCAGTACAATTCTTGGACTGGAAAGAGCGGGGCGACCCCTGCATGGATCGCCCGGTTTTTCTGTTATCAACGACTTAAATCAACGTTGCTGCGGCTAAAATTCAGGCTCATCATCCCAGTCATCGTCCTCAGCGTCCTCATACCACTCGTTCTCACCATGTGTTGGCCGATGAGTCGGCACGCCGTGCCGACTAAAACCATCAAGGTCTGACGGGAACTGCTCAAGAGTGGCAATTGCATCTCGAAGCCGCATCTCCGAGACCTTGCGAGGCTTCGACTCGATAAAGACCAACTCGTCAGAATTCGATTCAAAGGTGGTGTCATCAGGCCGCAACGGTGAGTGGAAGCAGTATCCGCCGCCTCGATAGACCGTCAGTGTCCCATGCAGACAGTCCGCAGCAACAAAGCCTGCCCGATATGCGTGAACGATCCCGTTGTCCTTGAGTGCGTAGAGCATTTCCTTTCGCTTTCTGTGCATCTTGGCGAATCCGTGCATCCCTTGGAGGTAGCTTGATTGTGCAGCGTCTCGAAACCGCTTGGCCGACCGATTGATGGAGAAAATAGCGGCCAAGACATTTTCTGGTGTCAGCGGGTAGGCAACCAAGGGGCGGGGTTGAGTTCGCTTTTGCACCAAAACGGTCTGATCGAGGCGGTAGACGGCATATGTCACCGACTTTTTACCGCTTCCCCCACCAACTCGGCAGGTGCGAATAGCGTGAGGCACCGATCCTGAAATGACCTTGCGACCGCAGCCACGCCACGCAGTGGCACTACTGGCGAACTGAGTGTGTCTACCAAGAGGAACTCCCTTGACGGTGATCTGTTCACCACCATACTCGTAATCGTTCAAGCGGTGAAACCCCGCAGCTTCCGCAGCTTTGATCGTGCGGAACGTAATTGCAGTCGACGCATTCATCTTTGGACTTTCTGGAATTTGGAAACTGTTGGAATTTGGAGAATTCAGGGCGGACCTTCGGCCACGCCCATTCACTGGGATGTCAAAGCAACGGGATTTCAGGTGGAGGTGGGGTCATGCAGGCATGGCAGACCCCGAATCGAAATCAGAGAGTCGCCGCCGAGCGATCTCGACGTAGTGGGGATCACGTTCTATGGCACTAACGATGCCAGCAAGGAAGTGGTTTCTTCGCACCAATCCTGTCCGTAGCAGAGTGAACACCACTTCCGTCTCATTCGTCGCTCCGTACGGTTGTCGAAGCTATGGGATCAAGAATCTCGATTTGGAACCCGCCGCCATTTCGCAGGCGAGTCGCTTTGGCCATGTGTACTTCACCAGAACGCTCGTCTCGCATTCGGACTACCGGAAGAAGTGGTTCGCCAGTTGTGATGTCCAACGCAAGGTCCAACACTTCCTTGTGCCCTGTAATTGTCATTTTTCCGTCGTGAAGACCGTGGGCCACTTCCACAATCGCTTCGCCTTCGTTCTTCAAGCGATTCAACACCGATTGAACCTTCGGAAGCTTCAACGCATCCGGCCAGACTTCATAGGCGATCAGCAACGCAGTTGCAGGTACACCAACCAGCCGCCATTCAAACATCACGCCGAGATTGTCGGGGCGTAACGAGTCACCCCCAGTAATCCACCCGCTCCGCCAACCGCATTCCCAATTCGCACAAGGCTCTGGGCGAAGCTTGTAAATGGAACACCCAGTCGGGCAGACGTGTTTGCACGTCTCGTAAAAGGGCTTGTGGTCAATTTCAGCAACGGCCATCACAGAGCAACACGCCGTACATTCGCCGCACTGTCTTTCCATGTGTGCCTTCGGAAGCTTGAGCCTCTCAGGCTTGGGAGTCACACAACAGTTTTTCAGCATCTTGCCGCTTCCGCAGTGACAACGGTTTTGTTTTGCCTTGCTCATTGGTTCGCTTTCATGTCAGGCTGCTCTTCGTCTCCCACGAATGACAATTTCAGCACAGGCTGCGGATGCCAAGCGGTGACAATCCGGAATTTGAACGGTGGGACTTCGGGGGTTAAGCGGCGAAGCATTCAGCTAATCATCAGACGGGCATGTTTCTTCATCGTCCGAGAGTTTTCGACAGTGACTCCTGTAACTCCGGCCTCGTTGAGTTTGTTGCGGAGAAGCCGAAGTGTTCGCCCAATGGTCGAGTCTTCAGTCTGGTGGTCCCTCCACACATCGTCTCGAAGTTCGCCGAACGGAAACCACTTGCCCGGAGCACGCCCCAGCGATGCTGCGAGGCCAAAGAGAATCGTGTTTCCAAGAAAGCATTTGTGCTCCCTGAAAGTTACCGTGAACTGACTTGGGTCGATGATAAGTCCATTCTTTACGATCAGCCCCTTCTCCAATTGCGAAGTGATGGAAGAGTCTTCAACTGGAGTGGCTTCATCCGGATGAATCTCAGTGGCACTTGGGTGGATACGCTGTTCGATCCGTGAGAGTGCATCTCGAACACTGGTCAGGGATGTTCCCTCACCCGATTCCGGCACGTAGGGAGCAATGAAGTCCCAGTTGGCCATCATCGAGCAAAATAGGTGCATGCCGAATTCAGTATTGTCATCCGCAGTCCACAGTTCAGTGTCCGTTTCAATCGACGCTCGAAGCAAACGGTCGAAAAACGGCATTGTTAGTGCTCTCCCAGCACTGGCGATGACAACCCACCAATGCCGGGCTTCGGCAACAGCACGAATGAAGGTCTCAGGATCGGAATAGCCATCCGCAGATTTGCTCTGCGATGTCAGCCATTCACTCACGACTTGACTGTCCGCTTCTCCTCCAGAGAAGTACGCACCACCGTTTTTTGATCTGTTGGTCGGAAACATGTGTGTCCTTTGTCTTTCGTGAATGCGTTTGGAGAAAAAAGTCTGGGGGCACCCTCGGTACGCACATGTGGGGCACAAGCCAAACACGATGTGAACACCATCAATACAACTTTTGGACTGAAAAGAGCCGGGCGACCCCTGCAAAGATCGTCCGGCTCTTCCGGCTATCAATCGAGATGTGGACTGGAGGCCCGTGATCATTCACCACTCAAAGACACCACACATGGCAAAGACTTCTCGCACTCCTTCCAGCCACAGGCCGTTCTTTTCAGGTGCTTCAATGAGGCTCAGGTCATCAACGATCTCTGACACCTTGTCGTTATCAATGGTGAAGCTTGCCCAGAACAGGCAAGTCAGAAACATGGCTCGACATTCAGTGTCATTATCAATTGTGCTCGACACGTCCTTGACCCACTTCGAAAGCAAGACATCGCCGCATCTCTCAATGAGCTTACTTCCGTGGACGGCAAGCAAGTGTAGGGAATTGCATAACATGTCCACGTTCATGGCTTCGAGCATAACACTGTCTCGTTCAAGTAATTGTGTGCGAGATGTCATGGAAGAAAGTTGACCTCTGAACTTCGAGGCCGCACCCACCTCTTGACGAAGGGCTTGATTTTCCCCTTCCCTCTTGTTTCGTTCCTTTGTGAGTGATGCGACTTGCGAGACCAAGGCTTGGTGGTCCTCCGGGGATACCTTGGCGTTGTCCATCAGCCCTTTGGTAATCTCAAGAATGTCTCGAAGATGCGGCTCGATGTTCTGCCTTTCTTCCGGCGGCAGCATCGACCGGATTGAGTTCAGTTTCTCTTTGCATTTCGTTTTCAATTCGTAGTTGCTGGTCATTTCGATTCTTCCTTTCAGGGCGGACCTTCGGCCATGCCCATGAGTGTGTGGTGACATTTGCGGGGTTAAGACTGGGGAGTGTTCAGCGGTAGGATGATGCGATTTGGAAGGGGTAATGTCATGCAGGCATCGCAGCCCCCGTATCGAAATCAGATAGTCTCGAAATCAGAGAGTCGCCGCCGAGCGATCTCGACGTAGTGATGATCACGTTCGATGCCGATAACGTGATCCCATCCGGCCAGCAACGCCCCAAGCATCTCGGAGCCACTGCCGGAAAACGGCACGATCAATCGCCGTGGCGTCTTCCGCTGCGGTGGGAGAATCAGCCGGGCGAGGTACTCACACAGGGTCTGCGGTTTGACTGTGGGGTGATCGTTACCTTTTCGTTCCTTGGCACCGGCCTTCGCCACGTAGAAGAATCGACTGGCACCGCCCTCATCATCAAAGCCCTCACCAGCATCTACTCGACTTCGGAATGTCCCAAGCGTCTTGCCATTGCCAACATTTGATCCAGCTAGACGCCGCCGACCACGGCTGGAACGAGAGAGTCCGCTCTGACGATCAAGCTCCTTTGCTGCGTTTTCATCCAAGATAATGTTGGCAGGCCATCGGCCCTCATTGATCGGCTCAATTGAGTGACCTTTCCGCTGACTTCGCTTTGTTCCGCCGCTCGATCGGATGCGACAGCCACCGACATTCAGCCCACCACACCCAAACCGCATGGCATTTTTCGCAAAGGTGCCACGACGAGGTTTCTGGGCAACAAGGATCGGTTCCCATGCAGGCTTCAATACCGTGGAATAACCGTCCCACTGTTTCGCCGAGTCGGAAGCCGGAACAGTCACCGGGATTGGGCCGGGCGAGGTTGAGTAGCCGAAGCGATGGTCGGCGTTTTTGCCTCGGTGAAGATTCTGTTTTTCTCCGACGACTGGCCTCTCGATACCGAGGTCTTTGTCGATGGCCTTGCTGATGTCGATGCCTTTCGGGAAGCCCTCTCCGTACAACCAACTGATGGTGTCCCGGATTTCCCAGCCAGCATCTTCAATGTTGCATGCTTGTCGATGGAAAGTCTTTGTGCCACCGAAGGCGAGCAGGTATGCACCCGGTTTGCAGGCTCGAAGGAGGGCATTCCAGACAGAGACGGGCGGGACTTCGGAGTCCCAGCTTTTCTCCATGAAGCTGATGCCGTATGGACCGTCCGTGACTACGCCGTCATAGAGTGGCGATGAGAGCGTTGGAAGGACATGTTGAACGTCGCCTTGATGAATGGTCCAGCGACGATGGGAATCGTGAAAGGTGCGGATTGTTCTGGAAGCGTTCATGGCGATTGTTCCTATTGAGGCGGGCCTCGGATTGGTTGGGTAAAGACGGACGATGAGTGCGTACCACGACCCCCTCGACCCAACGAGGGGTCGTGATCGCACTGGACAAACTGAGTAAAGCTCGAAGATCAGGCGGTTATGCAGCAGTCGATGCGGTCTCGGCCTGCACCTCCTTGAGCCGGTTGTAGAACGTCGATGACTTGAGGCCGGTCTCGGAGATCTGGGCGTGACGGTCATTCGGAAATCTGTTGATCGCATGGCGAACTTTCTGTCGCTGGAGTTCGATCTCATCCTTCTTTGACGAAATGGTGATCGGTTCAATGGCGAGCTTCCGCAGGCTCGTTCGCACAAGGTCACGCCACATCGTGAGTGACCGACCATGCTTGTGCTGCCGGAAGTCCTGAAACGCCTTCGTCAGATGCCGCAAGTCGAGCCGGAGGTCAAACTCACGGGTTTCCGAGATGATGAACTCGGCCACCTTGATGCACTCGTCTGCGGACAGATCCTCAAAACCATCCAACGCCAAGTGCCGTATGAAGGCGGCGATTTCGTCGTCTGTCGGTTCATGTTCGAGGACGACGATTCGACTGCCCAAGGCCCGTGCCAAGGGATCGGCCCGAAGTGGAACATTACTGATGGCTATGACCGATCCGGTGAACAGCACCTTCTGCTCGACATCTGCCGATTTATACGTGACGACACGAGGTTCGCCGGGCTTACCATCTAGTGCCGCCAAGAGGATCTGGACGGCCTGATCGTTCTTAAACAGCGAGGCGATGTCGTCGAGCACAATGATGTGCTCAGGATGTTCGGCGATGAATCCAAACAATCCCATCGGTGTCATTCGGGCATTTTGGTAAACCCACGGTTCTTCCAACCGCTCCAGTTCCTCACGGACGGTGTGCGTCTTGGAAGTGCCGGGCCGTCCAACAAGGTACGCTGCCGTGTGATACCGATGGACGACCGAGGCCACCCGGTCTCGAATCAACTGCTGCTTCCTCTCAAAACTCTGGAGCAAGTCTTGCTCAGTTGGCTGACCCACAAGGACAGCCGCACTAATTGTGTCACTCATCGTTCACCTCGCTCATCAAAGAGAATCTGGAAGGAACTACTGGTACGCACCGGTAGCACAGAACTCGAATCAGGGGAAAATAGGGCCACCGGTACACACCGGTAGCCCAGAAGTCCAAACAGGGGAGTGGCCGAGAAACTCGCAATTCACTGGGAGAGTGATTGGCCGGTCTCTATTTCAACATCATCGTAAGGCACGGTTTTGGGTTTATAAACGTGCCTCTTCTTCAGAATTCCGAAAAACCTTCTCGCTCGTCGAAACCAGCCAGTAGTTCATGCGGCCCTGACTTGCTTGGAGTGTTCGAGGAGTCTTGAACGAACCTGCACCATCGGCAGCGATTGGAAAAACTCAACCGACACGTCACAAATGACCGTTCGACCCGGCTCAATCATAATCACGCACCGCACATGTGGTTCACAACGCTTCATTCGACGATGGTTGTGCTCCATGAAGAATGTCACGGGAAATCTCAGGCCACTCGGAACTTCCGAGATCTTCTCAGAAATCTGCCGATTGTAGTCCCACTCGATTCCCATACGGGATGCTTCTATCAACAGTTTCCGTGTGAAGTACGGGATAGCCACCGTCCGCTGTTCAGCACGTCGTTTCACTTCTGTCTTCTTCGCCGCTCGTCGTTGGTTCTTTGTTGTCGTCATGTTGTCGTGTTCCTTTGGTTGTGGTTTGGAAACAAGGAAATGTTTGTGAATGGTTCTCGTGGTCAGTTCTTCTTTTGCCCTTCTTGGCGAGATCATCAATCGTGGTGTCTTCTCCAAACATCCCGATCAAGTCCTCTGCGACTTCCATCGCCTCTGCCAAGCCCTCATACACGTCTGCCAGCGTGTTCGAACCATTTCGCAATGCCAGTTCCGTCCCGATGCAGAACGTGCTTGGGTAGATGTCTCCATCAGCCTGATGCTTCAAGCAATCAAGCAAGAGACCCCATTCCAGAATCCGCTCATCCAAGGATTTCTCCGAGGTGGCTTTGCTTGTCTTCACGGTTTTCTTCACTGCGGCTTTCGTCGCCATTGGTTCGTCTCCTCATTGGTTGGTGAACATGCCCTGACACCGACTGTTGGCATCGAGGCAACAAAAAAGATCGAGCAAGCTCGGTCTCAAACAGGGGTCTCAAAGTTGGGGCAATTCGCAGGCGGTCGTCACCGCCCAGATTCTTGGTTTCCCGTTGAACTCAACGCTCATCAAGCGGGTGTCTCAGTGAGCAGCTTGACCATACTTCGCCATCAATTGGCGGATGCTCGGCACCTTGCGGGTGGGCTGTGCCGCAAATCGGTTATCGGGCAGTACAAAACATGCTTGTAAGTCACGAACGGTGGTATTGATGAACGCATCCGAGTTGAGGAAATGTTCCATCAGCCGATGCCGCTCATCCTTACCGATGATCGTTTGGTGGCCATTGCTTTTGATAGTGGGTGATCCACCGGCATACGTCCGAATCGTTTTGCCGTGCCCATAAGAGCAGAGGCTGTTGTTCTGAACGGCAACCACGCACATGACATCCGAGGCAATCTTTGACTTTGTTTTCATGGTTCACATCTCTTCGGGTTGGGTTTGGTAGGGTCTGTTCAATCTTCCAAGTGGCAGCAAGTTGTCGTCGTCGCATCGAGTTACTTGTTCGTCGTTTCACCTCCTTTCGAGTTGTTTTGGCCGACAGCCGTCAAGCGGGTGTCCAAGGCTCTGGCTCCGATCTGTCGTAAGTCTCACGTGGGCATTTGGCATCGGCTCATCTTGTTCGTCGTAAGTTGGGGCAACTCACCGGCGATGTCCGTCACTGCGTCCCGTGATTTGCGTCACTTGCTGGTGACAACAATCAAACGGGTGTCTTATTAGCCATCGCTTCCAGCACCGTGGCTGCATCCCCGCCTCAAGCCAAAATCGGCCCGCAACTCTATCCACAATTCTCCCAACCAATTCTGGCCTACCCACTCTCCATCAATGAGGGCCGCTCCCCAGAACAGCCCAGATCCTCGCTGCCGTCTTGTGCAGTCTTCAACGATGAACGCTTCACCACTTTCAATCAGCATTTCCTGAAGTTCCGAGTGCTGTTCAACCTTCAACCTCAGAACTAATCGCATATTTTCGAGGTCCGCCTCAGACATGGGGACCACGACCATCTTCTCCTTATTCTTCTTGGCTTTCATTTTTGCCCCCATCGGGGACTTCTCGTTTCTGATCGCATCTCTCACATCCTCGTCCTCAAATCGCATCGCTTGGAACAATGCCTCACTGGTCAACCACCGCTTCCCATCGAACTCGATTGGGAACGGGGCCATGTTGCCCCAGCAGCCGCCCTCGTCTTTAACCTTGCCGATCACAATGTCATTCATGCGTCACCTTTCAGTCGGAGCTGTCAACTTTCCTCACGCCACTGCACAAGCGGGTGTCAAGAAGCGGAAAACCTCGTTTGGCCGCAGAATTCGGAAACCCCATTCGCAGCAAGCCCATAGGGTGGAAAACTGGTCGGGTCGGTCGGCATCAAGTAGGGGCAAATCCTCAGCAGCCATCGCCTGACAAGCGGGTGTCCGTGGGGCGGCAACTCTGTTAAATTGCAGGAGTCGTGATCCACGAATCAGAGGCGGAAAAATGGAACTGACGGCCAAGCGGGTGTCCCGCTCAAAACCGACGACACAGAAGAATGTCGAGCGGGCCGAAGTGCTGCGGGAAAATGTCCGCTGGCTGCTCGACTCTGAATGGCTGTCGCAGCGAGAAGCCGCTGACGAGATCGGCGTCCGATATAAATGGGTACGAAGACTCTGCCACCACGGACTGGTCTGGCCAGACAAGAGGACAGCAGCCAGCCTCGATCAACTCGCCGGGTTTTTCGGCGTGGCGTCCGACGACCTCTGGAATCCGAGCCTACGAGATCAGCCTCGGATTCCCAGCCACCATGTGCTCATCAAGTGGATGGGCAGCAAACGAAAACAGGCTGACGAAATCATCGCCCAGTTTCCCCGGCAGATCGACACGTATTACGAGCCGTTCATCGGCAGCGGTGCCATGCTGTACCGGCTGCTATCCAGCGACATCAAGGTCGAGCGGTTCCGGTGCAGCGATCTTTGCAAGCCGCTGATTGACCTGTGGAATACGGTCATGCGGGAACCTCGGCTCCTCGCCAGCCGGTACGACGAAATGTGGCACGGCCTCAAGGAGCGTGGGAAGCAGTTCTACGACGAAGTGAGGGATCGGTTCAACGAGTCTGGCGATCCCTGTGACTTCTTCTTCCTCTTACGGACATGCAGGATCGGGCTGGTGCGTTTCAATAAGCGACACCAGTTCACTGTTCCGTATCATCACGGCAAAGACGGTCTACCGCCCGTGCCAGCGAAGAAGCTCATCAATGAGTGGCATCAGCGGCTCCGGTCACACGATGTGCAGTTTGCAGTGCGGGACTTCGCCACAGTCAGATCGAGGTCCGGAGATTTTCTGTATCTCGATCCGCCATACAAGACGGGGAGATGCCGCATTTACTTGGGGAGATTCGATCACGCTCGATTGTTCGATTGGCTCGGCCAACAGAAGGGCGGCTATGCGATGTCGCTCAACGGCTTCATCGGAAAAGAGGATCGGCGGATCGAAGTGCCTGAGCATCTGTTCGATGAGGAACTGCTCATCGACAACGGAGTCAGTGCGTTACGCCAGTTGCATGGGATGACGACTCCGAGGTTGAGAGACAGCCTGTACCTGCGGCTGCGGTGAGAAGATCAAGGTCTCAATGCGGAGTTGATTGGACGGGAAGCATCACTCAAACACCGGAGCAGACAGAATTCCAGATTTCAGGCGTTTGGTCGTGGAATCCGGACTTCTGGAACTGGAAACAGTGGAGTCAATTCCAAATTTAGCTCCAGCGATTTAGCTCCAGATCAATTTAGCTCCAGAACGACACTACAAAAAAGACAAAGGCTTGACGCAAGTTGTTATGCGACAAGCCTTTGAGTAGTGCCCACGACAGGACTTGAACCTGTACGTCATTACTGACACTAGCTCCTGAAGCTAGCGCGTCTGCCAATTCCGCCACGTGGGCTGCACGTCTCACTGACAGCTTACGCTTTCAGTGGGTTCGCCATGATATTGTCGGCAGCTCATCTCTACAACCAACCAATTCAAATCAATGGCCACTTTTTTGTTGGCAAAGTTGGCTTAGCTGGCCGAAGAGGCACAAGCCGCAGAGATTCGACAGCCTTCCCGCCTTGACATTGGTGAGGCATGTGACGATTCTGATGGATCGGCGGACTTCGATGAGTTGGACGCTCCTACCTTCCCTATGGAAGTGATGTCTCCCAGCGCGTCGCGTTCCGGGGGCTGGCTTCCTCCTGCCTCATTGCTGAAAGCTCGATCCATGAGCCGGATGAACCTTTCTCGTTGGACGTTGGGCGTGGTCTTGGGTCTCTCGTTGGGTGCATGGCCACAGCGGCGACTGCTGGCTGACGAATCGCCCGCTGTTGTTGAGACACCTGCCGCACCCGCAGTCACGACGGCGGCTGCGGCGGCCTCAGCTGTGGAAGCCCCGGCCGAGCCCGCCCCTCCAGCTGCGCCCACTCCCGATGTGAGGGTGGCTGAGCAGAGGGCCCAGGCCGAAGCGGCTCTGCAACAACGAGTCGCCGCCGAACAGGCTGCAGCTGCCTCGAATGCGAAACTGACCGACATCGAGCAGCAACTGCTCAAGCTAGAGCGAGAAGTCGAGCAGGCCACTAAGACGCTGGGCGAGACCGAGAAGGCGTTAGCCACCCAGACTGAAGCACTCACTAAGGCCAACGAAGCCAAGGTCGCTGCGGACCAAGGGAACACTGCTGCTGCAGCTGCGCTGGCCGACGCGCAGGCGAAAGCGGATGCCGCGAAGGCCGCCGCCGAAGCAGCGACCAAGCTGGCCGTGGACTCGGATACGGCGATGAAGGCCACGACCGAGACCATCAATGCCACCAAGCTGACAATGGCGACTGCGATGGCGAGTTTGACGCAGGTCGACCAGTCGCTGGCGCTGGTTCGGACCGAGGTTGATGCCACCAATGCTGGTCTGGCGGCGGCCCGTGAAGGCTGGCTTGGCAAGCAGCGGCTGGTGGAATCGACCCTCGTGGAAATGGGTCAGTGGGTCTCATTCAATCGTGAGGTGGCCCATGTCTTCCACAAGCGATGTCTGGCTTGCCACAACGCTCGCATGGCCAAGGGCCGTTTGAATGTGGAATCGTATGCCTCGCTCATGAAGGGCGGCGAATCGGGGCCCGCCGTAGAAGCTGGCAAAGCGGACAGCAATCTCTGTACGCAGATCAGTGATGGCGAGATGCCCAAGGACGCCGATCCGCTGGCCAAAGAGCAGATCGACTTGATCTCGAAATGGGTCTCACTCGGGGCCCAGCTCGATGCGGGGATCGACCCGAATGCTCCGCTCATCAAGATTATGCCCAAGCAGCCTCAGCCAGCTGCTCCCGAGACATACCCGATCGCTGTTCCCGTGACAGCTGTGGCTCTTAATACGGATGCGACGATCGTGGCGACCTCGGGGTATCATGAGGTGCTGCTGTACAATCCCGCTGATGGGGCGATGCTCCGGCGGATCACGAATGTGGCCGAGAGGGTGCATGACATCGCGTTTACTCCCGATGGTCAGCGGATTGCGATTGCGGGAGGAACTCCTGGTCAGATTGGTGAGGTGAAGGTCTTCAATGTGGCTGATGGAGCCTTGCTGGCCGATCTGGTGACGGTGGAAGACGCGGTGTTCTCGGTGGCGTTCAGTACCGATGGAACGCGTCTCGCTGCCTGTGGAGCTGACCGCACGATTCGTGTCTTCGATGCCGCGACATATTCTGAGCAGCTGGTGATCGAAGACCATGCCGATTGGGTGATGGACGTGGCATGGTCACCCGATGGGACCAAGCTGGCCAGTGCCAGCCGGGACAAGACCTCGAAGGTGTTCGACGCCAAGACGGGCGATGCACAGACCACCTTTAACACGCACGGCGATGTGGTCTACACCGTAGGCTGGCTGAGCGATAACGCTCAGGTCGTCACGGGCGGAGCTGACAGCCGCTTGCGAGTCTGGAAGTCTGTCGACGCCGCGCAGGTCCGCGAGATCGGTGGCTTTGGGGGAGCAGTATTTCGGTTGCAGGTTCTGGCCGACAATCGCGTTTTTAGCTGCTCTGCCGATAAGACTGCCCGTGTGCATAACGCGAACGATGGGGCGATGATCAAGCAGTTCGCAGGACACGGAGACTGGGTGTATTCGCTGAGCTTCTGCCTTGGGTCAAATCGCCTGGCAACCGGCAGCTACGACGGTGAAGTCCGCATCTGGAATACCGAAGACGGAGCCAGCCTCAAGAACTGGTTCGCCGCCCCGGGCTATGCGCCGCAGGCGTCGAAATAGTTCGTGTGTCGAGATCCGGCTGGTTGACTGTGGGGTTTGCTCGGGCTTCCGAGGACCATGAGAGAAGCAGGGTGACTCATTAGATCGCTCAATGAGGTTCAGGGGCTGCGCTGCTGATCCACAGGCCGCCCCTTGGCCTTCGGATTGCCTGTCCCTTGTGAATCCAGCGGCTCAGTCAGTGAGCCTGCTTCAGGAATAGAGAAGCCAGATTCTGATGGCAGGTCTGGGCAGCCCGCACGGGGTTGTACTCTGTTTGGGAGGATAGCTGTGAGCTGACTTCGCAGCAGAAGTCGCCTCGGTAACCGGTGGCTCGCAGAGCCTGGACGATTGGAGCGTGCTCGACTGCTTTCGATTGGCCCGGCAGATCGAACGTCACCTTATCTCCCGTCTGCAGGGCGTCCTTCATCGCGACGTACCCGACGAATCCACGGGCCTGCTGGATCGTGGATTCAATGGTCAGATCTCGAAATGCATAGTGGCTGAAGTCGTAGACCAAACGGATCTGCGGCGCGTCTCCCAGTTGTTGAATGATCCACGCGGCCTGTTCGGGAGACGACATCGCTCCGAATCGATGCGGCTTGATGCAGACTGTCGCATCGAGCTCCTGGGCCAGCTGAGCCCAATCCCCGACTCGGTCGCGGAACATGGTTTTCACCTCGTCCCACTTCCCTCCTCCGAGGACGGTCTGGACCATGGGTTTCTGGTCAGGCACCAAATCACGTCCAAGTGTGATCGCCGCTTTGAGACGTTCTTGTCCAGCGGCATGCAATGTGGCGTCCGCACTGGGCGGCAGGTTCTCCATGACCGCGACCAGTCGCAGCCTGGCCTCTTTCAACAGGGAGCCAACACTCCGGCGTCGCTCGTTTCCCATGCGAGCGGGGGTGCTATCCCACTCTGGAATCGCGCACAACTCGAACCCGTCGAACCCGATTTCGGAGATTGCTCGGATGGACTCTTCGGTGGACAGGGATTTCATCCCGTAATTGCCAATGGCCAGATGCTGCACGGATCGCGGTGGCGTTTTCGATTGAGCCCATACAGCGCTGGCTACGGAGCTGGCCATGACACCCATCGCGCTGCGTCGACTGATTCGTATTCCTGGCGAACGAGGCATGAGGATTGAGACTCGCGATAGCTGGGAGTGGGCGAAGACCCGGTGGAGTCGACTCACCAGAGAATCCGAATGGTGACACTTCGGGCTCACACTGGACGGATACCCTACGGCAGGGTCAACCATCCGATGAGAGCAGCCGCACCCAGTACCAACAGTGCCAGCACGGCCCAGACCCAGCTCGGCCAGCGCATCGGGGGGCGGCGGATGGTGAATTGAGTTTTGGGAGAGAGCTCGATGCGATCGCCAATGCGTGGCAGCGTTGTTTTGCGGTTCTCGCCGTTACTGATGAGCGGAACACCGCCCACGCTGGTCAATACCCATTTCTGGCCATCAAATACGAGTCGACAGTGGTGCAGTGCCAGTTCTGGATCATCGAACTGGACCCGACAATCGTTCGCTCGACCGATCAAAGTGTCCGAATGGCGAATTAACAGCTTGTCGCCATGATCGAAGTCCAACAAAAGTCGTTGCTCGATCGGGACACTGGCTCCACGGGCAGGACGCGGATGCGACGTTCCACTCGGTGACGAGCTGTCACCCGAGAGCACTGCAGGAACTGACTTTCGATCGGGCCGAGCTGGTTCCACCTGCGTGGGTTCGTTGTTCACAGCTGTTGAGATGCGCGCAGCTGAGGACCGGCGTGCTGGCATCGAACCGGCGAGCGAAGTTTGAATCCCTCGCAGTTTGGCCTTTTCCCGGCGCTCTTTGACGATATCAGCAAATTGAAATGGGAGCGGTTTTCGTTTAGCAAAGGGGGCGAGGGCTTTCACGACCTCGTCCATGCTCGCGGGTCGATCCGCCGCAGACTTCGCCATCATACGCAAGACAAGGTTGCTGAGTGCCTGGGGGATGCCGGGGATCAGTTGAGCCAGCACCGGCACCGGGTGATTTTTGTGAGCGTCGAGGATCTTTGCGGCTGTCGGTTGGTTGTAGGGACGCCGCGCAGCCAAGATGGCGTAGAGCGTACAACCCAGGCTGTAGACATCGGCTCGGGCGTCGACATGAAGGCTGTCGACGGCTTGTTCCGGAGCCATATAGTCGAACGTGCCAAGACAGTCTTGGCCAAAAATCATCGACAGTGAAAATTCCTCGTCGTAGTCGAGTCGGTCGGCGAGTGTGAGGCCGAAGTCGACCACTTTGACCGCGCCTTGGCGATCTACCAGAACGTTGTCCGGCTTAATATCGCGGTGGACCATCCCCAGCCTGTGGATTTCCTGAACGCCGAGTGCAGCCTGGGAGATCATGTCGCACGCGGCTCCAAACGGCAGCTTACCCGCGAGTGCGACCAGTTCCTGAAGCGTAATCCCCTCGAACATTTCGAGGGCTACATAGTCCGTTTGGCCGAAGACCTCTTCCGTGGTGCCCGACTCGCGGGTTTCGATCAGGTTGGGGTGCGTGAACTGCTTTCCCGCTTTGGCTTCGAGGCGGAATCTCGCCCTCATTCCGGCTTCATGACGGAATTTATCTGAGAGAACCTTGAGAGCCACGGTCTGGCCAGTGGACTGCTTGATCGCCCGAAAGACCGTCCCCATCCCGCCCCAGCCAAGCGGATCTTGGATGATGAAACCGGCGACCTTCAATCGCCGGTAATTGCCTCGCAACAGCTCCTCGGCCTGAAATGAGGTCACATATTTTCGATCGACGAGCGCCTGAGCAAAGGTCTCTGGGGCCACGGCGGGGTTGGCTCGACGCAGAATCTCCGCCATCCGCTCCTCGGGCAGCAATTCGCTGCGCCGTAGAGACTCGACGAACAGAGAGTCTTCCAACGTCGGCATACGACTTCCATCGGGTCGGGCACACCGTGCGGGTCTGCGAAGCTGCGGTGTCTGACCGACCATTTGTAATATAGATGCGGTTTGGGGCAATTGCAGCGAAAATCTGTTCGAGAATCCCGACCGGACGGGTTATCCCTGGGACGTCAACCGCATGTCGTGAGTGTACGGAGCCCGGTAATCGCGGTCGGTCATGGCTTGAGCTGCGTCGTCGCCGACGACTCTCTCTGCAGCTGGGTCCCATTTGACCCCACGTCCCAGTCGGGCGACGAGGTTCCCCAGGTGACAAACCGTCGCTGAACGATGCCCAATTTCGATGTCGCAGACTGGCAGGGCTCGGCTGCGCAGACAGTCGAGGAAATCCTGCGTGTGGTCTTTGCTACGGTACAACTGGGTCAGTCCGGAGCCATCGAGCGGTTGCTTGAGGATCTCTTCCGGGGTCGAGGTAATCTTGCCGCGTGTAACGTAGACCTCGCCTTTCGATCCGATGAACCGGGCTCCCTGCTCGATGTCTTTTTGGCCCTGGCCGAGTGTGACTTTCACGCCGTTGGCATAGGTGTAGACGAGGCGGCAGGTCTCGGTCACTTCGTGGAGTTTTTGGGCGTTGAACGTCGCCGTCCCGTCGACGGCCACCGGCCCCGACTCGTCCATCCCCAGCCCCCACTGGGCAATGTCGAGGTGATGCGCCCCGAAGTTTGTGATCTGGCCTCCGGAGTAGTCCCACCAGAACCGGAAGTTGTAATGCACCCGCTTGCCGTTATAGGGGCGAAAAGGAGCTGGTCCGAGCCACAGGTCGTAGTTGAGTTCTGGCGGCACTTCCGAATCGGGACCGATGTCCTTGGGATAGTTCGGGCCAGGGATGCCGACATGCACCTCGCTGATGTCACCGATGAAGCCGTTCCGCACGAGCATACAGGCCTGCCAGAACTCCTTGCTCGACCTCTGCATTGAGCCGGTCTGCACGATCCGCTTGTTCTCGCGAGCGGCGTTGACCATGCGGCGACCTTCGGCAATCGTCAGCGACAACGGCTT
Source organism: Planctomycetota bacterium (assembly GCA_043777375.1). Classification (GTDB taxonomy): domain Bacteria; phylum Planctomycetota; class Planctomycetia; order Planctomycetales; family Planctomycetaceae; genus TH-plancto1. Next base: position 24,580 of record JAYWHX010000112.1, read on the forward strand.
CTCACAGAACACGTCCTTCCCCGCCTGGCAGCCGTGTATCGTCATCAAAGCGTGCCACTGGTCGGGCACCGTCACGATGATGGCATCGATCCCCTTCTGATCGAGCAGCTCGCGGTAGTCGCCAAAGACAGCTGGCTTCGGCCCCTTCTTCTCGATGAGTTCACTGGCAGCAGCTGCGACCTTCGAGTCCACATCGCAAATGGCGGCGATGTCGCATCCGGCCCCTTGGAAACGCTGGATGTTGCCCGTCCCCTGATTTTTAACGCCAATAGCTCCGATGCTGACTCGGTCATTGGCCCCGAAGACCCGACTCGGCAGAATCATCGGGGCGGCAAATGCCGAAGCAGCGATGACGCTGGCCTGTTTGAGGAATGAACGACGATTCGTGTGGATGGCCATGAGGAGTCACCTCGAAGAGTTTATGAACGACAAGTTGGCATAGCGTAGTTTCTAACAAGCCACGATGCCACCCGGTGAGCAGGGAGGTAGGCTTAGTGTGTACTTCTCAAAAGTCGGTGAATCTCCGAGTCCTGCTCCCTCGCCCCACAGCCACGATTCCTCTAGAAGTCCTGTCGATCGTAGTGTGTTGGTGGTTGAAAGTGATCTCGTCGCGAAAGCACTCCCGGAAACGCTCGATCAGGTTCAGTTCCGGCGAAGACTCCCGCAGGTGGATGTCCTGACGAATCGCGGGGAAGTCGCATCACGGATGCCCACTGTGTACAACTCCAAGTGGCTCGGCATGACCGTTTCACAACCACCAATATCCTTCGAGAGGAACTCTCCATGCGAACTGATCCTTGTCGGCATCTGGCTGGACTGCTCATCGCCCTCTGTTCTCTCTCCGGCCTCTTGCAGGCCGAGGATCGGGTCGTGCCCGAGAAACTCGGACTCTGGAATGGCCATGCCGCTCTCGGCGATGGTCAGGTGCAGGAGACTGAGGTCTTCATCACCCTCTACCGCCCTGCCCAGCCGAACGGCACAGCTGTTGTGATCTGTCCCGGGGGAGGATATGGAGGGCTGGCGGTTCAACCCGAGGGACACGGCATCGCCGCTTGGCTTAACGGGCACGGCGTCACGGGCGTGGTGTTGGAGTACCGGATGCCAGCTGGGCGGCATGCGGTGCCGCTGCTCGATGCTCAACGAGCGGTTCGCACCGTGCGTGCCCATGCCAAAGACTGGAGCATCGACCCCGCCAAGATCGGCATCATCGGGTTCTCCGCTGGGGGACACCTCGCCTCGACAGCTGCGACTCACTTTGACGCGGGCAAGCCCGAGGCGACCGACGCCGTTGAGAAGGTGAGCTGTCGTCCGGACTTTGCGATACTGGTCTATCCAGTGATCTCGATGGGCGAGCTAACTCACGGGGGATCGAGGAACAATCTGCTGGGAAAAGATCCCTCTGCGGAACTGATCGAGCTGTACTCGAATGAGAAGCAGGTGACCGACAAAACGCCGCCGACATTCCTGGCTCATCCGCTGGATGACACCGTCGTGGTGCCCGCGAATAGCCGGTTATTGTACGAGGCGTTGCAGGCTCACAAGGTGCCCAGCAAATACCTCGAATTGGCCTCCGGCGGCCACGGCCTGAACGGGTATCAGGGGCCGATGTGGGACGCGTGGCAGACGCAGTCGCTGGCGTGGCTGGTGGAGTTGAAGCTGCTGCCCGTGGCGGAGTGAATGACTCGTGGGATAGGCATCCAGCCTGTCATTGAGTGAGGAAGAAGACAGGCTGGTTGCCTATCCCTCGAACTGAAAATTGCTCACGCGCGGAACAGCAATTCGCCCTTGCCCAGTTCCAGCATGTCTCCGCAGTAGCGTTTGTAGTTGGCGTTGAGTGCATCCGCCGGGACTGGGAACCCAAGGTTCGTCAAGTATTTCAGGTACACCCGCAGGAAGGTCGGCTGGTAGGTACAAGCATACTTGAACGTTGGAAGGATGTCGGGGTTCGAGGTGCCGAGCAGACCGACGGTGCCGCGTTTCATCCCCGCTCCACAGCGGATGCCGGGTTCGCCGAAGACGAGGACTGACCCGGCGATCATGTTGACACCGGCAAAGTCCCCGCACTTGCCGCCGATGGCGATCAGGCCGCGCCGCATCGAGTTCCCCATCTCGTTCCCGCCGTCGCCATCGATCAGGATTTCGCCGTTGGTCATCCCCTTATGACCGCCGCGGTAGACCGCCCCGATCATGTGCCCGGCGTTCCCATGCACGCGGATACGTCCGCCGTGGAGTTCGGCCCCCAGCCAGTCACCGACGTTGCCTCGCACGGTAATCTCACCGCCGCGCATCTCCGCGCCGAGGTGCATGCCGACGTTCCCCTCGACGAAAATCTTGCCGGACTGCAACCCGGTCCCAATCAGCTTGACCTTGGTCAAGTCCCCTTGCCAGACCATCGTCTCATCGTCGTTGGCTGAGCCGCTGACGGTGAAGAACTCACCAAAGGCAACCTGTTTGTTCCCTCGCTGGATGAGTGTCGCTTTGACCTCGTCGGCCGATTGCGTCCGCACGTTCTCCATGCGGACCGTATCGACTTCGAGCGGGATGGACGAAGCGGTGTGCAGGACGATGGTGAGCGGCATGATGAAGGGGGGGCGTTGAGGGATGAGCTTGCGGGGCACCCGTGAGCCCACGGATTGGCTCGGCAGGTGGCGTTCGATCACTCAAGCATACGCGGATTCACCCAGCTCTGCGAAGGGTCAACCGGAAATCCGATGACATGCTGTTTGGTATCATGATCCGCAAGACATCCGCTCGCCGAGTGCGATGTCACGACTGAATGATCAATTCGCAACAGACGAGTACTCAAGGCCGCAGTATTCGGACGAATTCCACTCTCTGACTCTCAGGTGTCAATGGGCTGCTGTGACCAGATTCTGGAGCTCATCGATCAATGCGTTGATTTCTTGTTCCATGCGGACTGTGTGATTGCGTGTGACTTCCAACTGGCCTGCGGCGGCAGCCTGTTCCATTTCTTTCGCAAGGATTCCGAGGCGAACCCCGGAGAGATTTCCCGCACAGCCCTTAATGGTGTGAGCGGCTTTCTTCACAGCCACAAGATCACTGGATTCAATCGCGGAACGAAATGCGGCGATGTGTTTCGGGCCGTCTTCGCGGTAGGCGTCGGTCAGTATTTCGACCAGTTGGTGGTCTCCTCCCACACGGTGCATCAAATCCCAGGTGTCGATGACCGGGGGGATATCAGTGGGTGGGATGCTGAAACTGGGAGTGGCGACCGCTGGGATTTCAGGGGCCGCCGGTGGAGCTGAATCCGAAGTCGTTGACTGAGGCCGGGGCTTCGGGGAGGTCGAAGTGAACTTGTATGACTCGACGGAAACAATATGGCGATTCAATGTCTTGTAGAGTTGTTCGAAGAGGATTGGCTTCGTGACGAAATCGTCCATTCCAGCTGCGAGACAGCGATCACGGTCGCCCGCCATCGCGTTCGCGGTCAGTGCAATAATTGGCAATCGCTGTCCGGCACGGGATTGCCTGCGTGCGGCGCGGATCACGCGAGTGGCTTCATAGCCATCCATGACGGGCATCTGGCAGTCCATCAGGACAGCGTCGACGCGTTCTGTCGCGAGCTTTTTCACCGCTTCGCTCCCATCGACAGCCAGAATGACTTCGTAGCCGTGTTTGGTCAGGACGCGGAGCATCAGCTGTTGATTGACGAAGTTGTCTTCCGCAACCAGGATGCGGCTGGGGTTGCTGGTCGATTTTGTAGTGATCCCTTCCAGGGTGGAGACATCTGGGGCACGGTGAGCAGAATCAGATCTTCCTGAATCCATCAGTCCGAGTATTGTCTCCAGCAGCTCAGACTGCTTGACCGGCTTCGTGAGATACGCTGCGACTCGGACTTGTTCCAATGAGAGACGATGATGCGAGGCGTCTGACGAACTGAGCATAATGATGGTCGTATCGCGGGCGAACTCCAGTTTAGAGATCATCTGCGCGACTGCGAACCCATCAATCTCGGGCATATGGACATCGAGCAGGACCAAATTGAATGGGTGCCCTGCATCGTGAGCACGTTGCATGACACCGGGCACTTCGCTGCCGTGACTGACAGCAGTCACATCCATTCGCCACGCTCCCACCATCTCGGTAAGAATCAGCCGATTAGTAGGGTTGTCGTCGACCACTAGCACTCGCAGATTGGGAACGATCGGAACGAACTCGTGCTCAGTGGCTCCTGCGGACTGAAGCGCGATCTGGCACGGTATTTGGAAAAAGAATGTACTGCCGACACCGTAAGTGCTTTCGACCCAAATACGGCCACCCATGAGTTCAACGAGCCGCGTGCAGATGGTCAGCCCCAGCCCTGTCCCTCCATAGTGCCGCGTCGTACTACCGTCCGCTTGGACAAAAGCTTCAAAGACGTGCTTCAGGCGATCTGCCGGGATACCAATACCGGTGTCGCGTACGGAGATGAGTAATTCCAACCGATCGTCATGCTGGCCGACATCGGCGACAGTGACGGCGACTTCTCCTTCGTGGGTGAATTTGATGGCGTTCCCGACCAGGTTGACCAGAACTTGGCGGATTCGACCAGCATCGGCCAGCAGAAGGCGTGGCACAGAGGGCAGGATCCGGCAAGTCAGCTCCAGTCCGCGCTGCTCGGCCCGGAACCCCAGAAGCTTCATCGCGTCTCCTACGACGTCTCGCAGCTCACACTCCGTGGGCGAGATTGTGAGCATATTGGCCTCGATCTTGGAGAAATCAAGGATGTCGTTGAGCACGGTCATGAGTGCGTCGCCGGACGACGACACCAAATCCAGATTCCGTCTTTGCTCGAGAGTGAGGTCCGTTTGTAGTAGCAGTTCTGTCAGCCCCAGGATCCCGTTCATCGGGGTGCGAATTTCATGACTCATGTTGGCCAGGAATTCGCTTTTGGCGTGGTTGGCCCGATCAGCTGCATCACGGGCGCGAGCGAGATCCTGGTTGAGGGTTTCGAGAGATCGCGATTTGTCTTCCAGCTGGTGGCCCAAGAGTTCACGCTGATGAAGATCCTCTCGGAGTATCGCCACGAGAGAACTGCTGCCCAAGAGTGTGACGATCAGCACGGTGGCAAATGCCAGCATCGAGCAGCGCGCCCACAGGATGGCGACCATCCAGGCATCGGCACTGAAGTCCACGCCAAGTATCGCATCGAGTTTTCCCGAGGAATTGTACATCGGAGCGTATGCCGAAACCCAGGTTCCCCAGCGATCCGCGACGTTGGAGACGGACGCATCTTCAAAGAGCGGTATCCCCGTCAGGGCTCGCTCCATCTCGGGAGTCAACTCTTCAAATGGTTCACCCAGGTCTGTGCGGGCTTCCAGGTCTTCGTCGTAGGTTCCATTCCGGTCATAGTCGGTCTCCGAATCGACCATAAGTCGAACACTTTCATCGTCCACCCGGCGGAACGTGTAGATGTCGTCCACTGCGGGATTGAGGGCCAGCCAGACTTTCTCCTGCTCAATCATCTGAAGATAAGCAGGGTCATCAGCTGGTGTGTCGAGACTCAGTCTTGCGTGTCCCAGTTGGGACAACCCGTAGGCATAGGTGGGGGCAAGACCCGCGACGCTCGCGCGGAGTCGCCCGCGCTCCTGCTCTCCCCGACTGACAGCCCACGAGACACTGCCAAGTACTAGCACACACAGCGTGCCCCACAGCTTCAGTCGCGTCACCCCAGTCAAAGAACGGCTTAACACCATTCGATCGACGATCGCCATCGCGACCAGAGAGACGCTGGCAAACGCCAAGACGTCAACATGCCATGAGAGGAGTGTCAGAAGCATGTGATGTGTTGAGGAGAGGCTTGATGGCGGACGCGGTCTCTGAAGGCCAGCTAGAAATGGGACTCGCAAAAACTGCCGCTATCGAATGTCATCGGATGCTGAGGGGGGGGCTGCACAACAATGAGCTGCACAGTGCCGAGTGAAGTAGTCATGCTGCGCGTATCGATCTTGACGCAACATCCCGATGAACTGGTGGCGACTACGGCATCCTCGGAATTACTGGCGATCTTTCATCAGGCATCAGTTCGCGGATGCCTAAGCATGAATTGTCTGCCGACAGGTGGAGGAGGAGCCTGAAGTCTGGGCGTGTTCTATTCCTGCAGGGATGAGGAAGCGATTCACCATGCGTTGGGATTTCGTCACACTCCTGGCCATTCGCTTCGGATTGATGTGCATTGTCTTGTTCGGATGTCTGGCCACAAGCGGCATGACGTCCGCTGGCGAACTTCGCAAAGCAACGATTTTCTCATTAAGACGATCGCCGTCTCGAATCCAGACGCTCGCGGTCAGTCGTGAACCGAATAATGCCGATCAGCCAACCGTCGACGAGGAGCAAGTCACTCCCGAGGAAGAAACTCAACCTGGAGATGACGAAGACGCATCAGAAGAAGAAGCGGATGTTGAGGAAGACGAGGAAGAAGCAGAACCTGCGGGGATTCTTCAATTCATCCCGCATCAGGTGGGTGGATTGACCGGCGAATCGGTCTATACGGGCGAAGTGTATACCAACACCCGAGGCGGTTTGAACACGAATGGTGCCGCTCGCTACCGGGGCAATATCGACTTGATTTTGACGGGAGATCTGGAGGAGCTGGTGGGGATTCAGGGCTCTTCATTCTTTATCTATGGCGGCGATGTCCACGGGACTTCCCTCTCGACTCAAGATGTCGGTGACTGGCAGATCATCAGCGACATCGACCCGTATCCCTATGGCGGTGTCACTCAGATGCAGGAGTATTGGCTGCGGCAGGAGTTTCTCGACGGGCAGTTGTATTTCAAGCTGGGGCAGCAGGATGCCAATTCGGACTTTGGGTTTTCCGATCTGGCTGGAGATTTCATCAATAACTCCTTCGTGACGATCCCGACGATCCCGTTCCCGGTCTGGCCAGCCCAGAGCTTGGGGGTTTCGGGATTCGCAGAGTTGACCGACAACGTGACGTTCGGGGCTGGGGTCTACGAAAGCAACAAGCTAAACGGGTTATGGGGAGATTCCGTGGCCGATCGGAGAGGCCAGATCGCACTTGGGCATCTCGAGTGGAGAACCCAAACCGGTCCTCAACAACAGCTTCCCGGAACTTGGCGGGCGGGTGCCTGGGTCGATACCGGACAGTGGCAAGAGATCACCACAGCTCCGGATTCGAAGGTCTTCGGGAACAACTATGGATTCTGGTTCAGTGGCGACCAGCTGTTGTTCAAGGAGGAGTATGGCACAGATGATGAGCAGGGGTTGGGAGTCTTTTGTGAGATTGGCTGGGCTCCCGGCGACCGGAACTTTTTAGACCAGTATTACGGAGCGGGAGTCGTCTATCGGGGGCTGATCCCCGGACGTGATGACGATAATTGCGGAGTCGGTCTGGCGGACATTCATTTTAGCAGACAGACACAGGCGCGAGACGGATTCTTCTACGAGACTGTGGTGGAACTTTTCTATAAGGCTCAAGTCACCGAGAATCTGGTGATTCAGCCAGACATGCAGTTCATTGCCAATCCCGGCGGCAACGGAGATGACGCGCTGGTGGTCGGCCTGAGATTTGAGTTAGTTCTTTGAAGCGATTCGATTCGGCAGTCGGCTGACTATGACCGGCGGACCGCCGAGATCGTGGAACGCGAGAAAAAGTTCGAGGTCCGCTGCCGTGTCTGATATCGCGCGGCCACAGCCTGCGATGCCTTGTCTGGGGCAGAGTCGATCAGGTGCCACGCTCCCAGCAGGAGCAAGCATGCAATGAGTGCGATGCGAATTCGAGACATAATCCTCGTCCAATGCGTTGCCCGCGAAAAAACTGCCATAGCTCTAGATTAAGGGCCTGACCGGACCGCGTGCCAGAGAAATCTAAAATTGCCGTATCTTGTCTTTGCCTGTGATGTTGCGACTGTCGGCGAGTTCTACGCGAACAAAATCTGGGGAGGCGATGCCCACATGGATGGTCGATCGCCAATCCCCGTGGGTCGGCCTGCTGCATCAATACAACCGGCAGACTCCGCAGGGAGTGAACGAGTGTTTCCCGGACGCCTCACGAATTCGAAAAGCCACATCGCTGCGGACTACCATTCGTGACCTAGCTTAAACGGAGTGGATTCTCCCACCGTATTGATTCGCTTCCCGTTTGCCTCATGGGGACTTGGCTCAGGCCGAGATCCATGAGAGATGAGGACTCTTCTCCGTGTCGGAACATGTGGAAAGCCAACGATTCGTGCAGCCGATCGCATCCATTGCGACCACGGATCGACCACGTATTCTGATTGTCGATGATGAGCGGATCAACCGAGAGCTGCTTAAGGGCATGCTCCGACGAAACGGATATGAATTACTTTTAGCCAGCAGTGGTGAAGAGGCCTTGGAGACGTTGAAACAGACGACGCCGGACCTCGTCCTGCTCGATGTAATCATGTCCCCGCTGAGCGGTTTCGATGTCTTGCGGACGATTCGCGAGACTCACCGCGACACGGATCTGCCTGTGGTGATGGTCACTGCCGAAGCTGATCGCCATGTCATCATCGAAGCATTTCAATCGGGTGCCAACGACTATCTGACGAAGCCACTTGATCCAGAGGTCACGCTCGCCCGCGTGTCACTCCACTTGCGGTTGCGACGAGCACAAGCCGAGTTGGAACGCAGCCAGGAACGCTATCTGATGGCCGCTGAGGGCTCCCGCATTGGCCTGTGGGACTGGGATGTGGTCCAGCAACAGTTGTATTTGTCGCCTCGCTGGAAAGAGATGCTGGGTTTTTCGGATCATGAATTGGCGGGGCAGATTAACACTTGGTTTGATCGCATTCACCCGAATGACCGAGGGCAGTTCTTTGAGCTGCTGAGGCGTCGAAATCCCGGAGAGCAGGAGCGGTTCGATTGCGAGCTGCGGATGCTCCATCGGGACGAGAACTATCGTTGGATGCAGTGTACGGGCCTCGTGATTTCCGATTCCGTGGGTGATCCGCGTCGTCTGGCAGGTTCGCTCGCAGACATCACGGAAGGCAAAGTCCGGGACGTGTTGACCGGGTTGCCCAACCGGCTGCTGTTCGAGGAAAAAGTCGAGCGTGCCTTGCAACAGTCCCGTCTGGAAAATGGTCTCTGCGCGGTGCTGTTTCTGGATCTCGACAAGTTCAAGCTTGTGAATGATAGCTTGGGACATGCCGCAGGGGATCTCCTGTTATGCGGTGTGGCACGGCGGCTGGAGAACTGCTTCCCACAGACAAACCGCGAGACCCACGGACCTTCCACCGTATGTATTTCACGCCATGGAGGTGACGAGTTCACGGTGTTGATTCAAAACCTGAGTCATCGCCAAGATGCCGAGGAATTAGCGAAAACGATCATTGTTTCGTTGTCGGAACAGTTCCAGTTAGGTGTTCACGAAGTCTCCATCGGCGTCAGCATTGGGATCGCGTTCAGCGGTCCTGATACGGGATCGCCACTCGAGATTATTCGCGAAGCAGATACGGCGATGTACTATGCCAAAACGGGAGGCCGTGGCCAGTTCCGCACGTACGATCCCGAAATGCAGGTCGTCGCAGCTGCGCGTCTGTCGCTGGAAAATGAAGTTCGACAAGCGGTCAAGGGCGATCAATTCTTTGTGGTTTATCAGCCGATCGTCTCGCTGATGACGGGTGAGATCGATGGATTCGAGGCCCTCTGTCGTTGGCTTCATCCGCGCGGGGAACTCGTGGGTCCAGACACGTTTGTTCCGATTCTGGAGTCACTGGGATTGATCAGCATGTTGGGCAATCATGTCTTGGGGATCGCCGGACAGCAGATTCGAGATTGGAATCGCCGTTTGCCTGGGCGTCGAACTCGTACGGTCACGGTGAACTGTTCGACATCAGAGTTTGCCAAGCCGGATCTGGCCAGTGATCTGATGAAGCGGATCACAGAGATTGGCGTGAGCCCGCGGATGGTCCGTTTGGAGGTCACAGAAAGCACGCTGATGGGGAATTCAGAGACGGCACGTCAAGTGATCCACGAACTTCGCGATTATGGAATTGGTGTCGGCCTTGATGATTTCGGAGCCGGGTATTCTTCGCTCTCGTACCTGCACCGTCTACCGCTCGATCTGCTGAAGATTGATCGGTCCTTCGTGTGTTCGATGCACCAGGGCAATGAGAGTTACGAAATCGTCCGGACCATCATTGCCTTGGCGCACGGATTGAATCTGGATGTGATTGCCGAGGGGGTCGAAACCAGCGAACAGCACCATCTTCTGACGGACTTGGGTTGCACTCATGGCCAGGGATATTTCTATTCCAAGCCGCAATCCGCCGCTGAAATCACACAACTCCTTTCGTCGCAACGCAGTCTGATCCCTCTCGAGCAGAACTCCGTTCTTCCGAGTGGCCACTCACGAGCAGTCGAGGACATCGACGCTCTCCTGAATTCTTTGTCGGCGCTGACCGCATCTCACGCCATTGAAGTCTCATGACAGGGGCGGCTGATCAACGGGAATTGGAGATCATGAGAGTCGCCAAGGTGCTGCTTTCGCTGTCATGGACATCTCAGATCTTTTAAAAAGTGTCGAAGTCTAAGTCACGACCTCGGTTGTCAGCGTCCTGCCAGAGTAAGACAATCACAATACGGTTATTGTGAGACCGTGCTCTGCATCCCCTGGCCCTGTCCGTTTGTGCCCCCATGGCGAAGACACTGTCTGAATACCTGGACTCACTCGATGAGCGATCGAATCTGATTTTTCCCAAGCCGCCCCGGCCTCGCCCCATCAAGGCGACTCCGTCAATCAAACCGCTGCCTGAGATCAAGGTCGTTCTCTGGAGCGTGTACGGCACCCTGCTGGCCATCGATTCGGGACGGTTGCTGCATCAGCACCCACAAGATCTGCGGATGCAAATCGCACTGCAAAAGACGATCGAAGAATTCAAGATGTGGTTCAGCATGTCCCGCAAGCCGGGACAGCCCTGGGAATACATGCTCCAGCAATACACGAGCATCGTCGAGGAGCTGCGACTCGGTGGGACGGCCCGCAAGGGTGATACTCCGGAGGTCGACTCCGCAGTTGTCTGGGCTAAGCTGATCGAACGATTGCAGCGAAACGAATACAGCTGGGATGAAAGCATTTATGGGGGCCTGGAAGGGTTGGCTGTCAAAGTGGCCTACTTCTTCCACGCCATGCTTCAAGGGACAGAGGCTTTTGAGGGCTGCGCGGAGACGCTGTCTCGCCTGCCTCAAGCCGGAATCCGCCAAGGGTTGCTCGATGATGCCCAGCAGTTTACCCTCGCTCAACTGGTTCGAGCGATGCGGCGACAAGGGGGTGAGGGGAACCTCGCGGCCCTCTTCTCTCCCGACCTCTCCGGTCTGTCGTATCAGCTGGAAATCCGCAAGCCCTCGCCGTCGCTGTATGAAACCGTCGCTGGTCGATGCCAGGAACGGGGCTTCGAGCCGGGAGAGGTCTTGTACCTGACCAACCGCCTGACTGACGATCTGGGGATGGCCAAGAATGTGGGATTCCGGACAGGGCTAATGGTGGTCGACGAATCGTGTACAGAGCTGTCCGCAGCGGATTTAAAGAATCCAGACTACCGTCCCGACCGGCTACTGACCGACTTGCGGCAGGTGCTGGAGATCGTCGGCGCGTAGGACAGCTGTCTCACCCGCACGCATTTGAGTGTTGCCGACCTGTTCCATCGTCTGAAAACCGACAGCATTTGTCCCCAGCATCGTTCTTGGATTGTGCCCCAAAACCTTGAATTCCCGGTAGGCAGACATCCGATGATCATATAAGATCAATGAGTGCCGATGCGTTTGTGTCGAGCCTCTCGCTGGAGATGATGCCGTGTTGCGATTGCCATTGGGTTCACCCAGTTCACCGTATTGCGACGGAGTCAGCCGCCGATCGTTCCTGCAGGTGGGTCTGGCGGGCATGGGGGCGATGTCGCTGGGCTCGGTGATGCAGGCTCGCGCGGCAGCTGCCAGCCAGGGGGCGACGAAGGACACTTCGTTGATCCTGATCTGGCTGGATGGGGGGCCGAGTCAGCACGACACCTATGACCCGAAGCCCGACGCTCCCAGCGAATATCGCGGCATCTGGCGGCATATCCCGACCAATGTGCCGGGAATGGATCTTGGAGAGCTGTTCCCACTACAAGCGAAGGTGGCGGACAAGTTCTCGATCATTCGGTCGATGCACCACGACACAGGCGATCACTTCACGGGCGGGCACTGGATGCTCACCGGTCGTGGCGAGGTCAGCGGAGCGGCCACGGCGGGCAAGTACCCCTTCATCGGCAGCATCGCCGCCAAGGTCGCTGGTCCTCGTAAACCGGGAATGCCCGCTCATGTGGCGGTCCCTTATGCCAGCAGTATCGGTCTGCGTCCGGGTTACTTTGGAGGCAATTACCTGGGGACGGAGCATAACCCCTTCGAGACCGACGGCGACCCGAATGCCGACAATTACAAGGTCGCCAACCTCGGCGAAATCGGCGGACTGACTCTCGACCGACTCGGAGATCGTCGCAGCTTGAACACGGGGCTCGATCGCATACGCCGCGATGTCGATCGGTCCGGCCTGCAAGCTGCGATGAACCGCTTTGACCAGCAGGCATTCGACCTCGTGACCAGTTCCTCAGCTCGCGAAGCGTTCCAAATCGAGTCGGAGTCCTTGGAGACTCGCGCCCGATATGGTCGCAACAGCTGGGGCCAGAGTGTGTTGCTGGCTCGGCGATTGGTCGAGGCGGGCTCGACGATTGTGACGTGTCATTTCGGCGGCTGGGACACGCACTGGAATCATCAAAGCTCGATGGAGACGTACCTGCCGAAGGTCGACATGGCGGTCAGCTCGCTGCTGACCGACCTCGATCAGCGCGGCTTACTGGGCAAAGTCATGGTCGTCGTCTGTGGAGAATTTGGCCGCACCCCGAAGATGAACGACGGCGGGAACGGCGGTGCCCCGATGAGTCAGGGAACGCCCGGTCGCGACCACTGGGGCAATGCCCTGTCGGTGTTGATCGCGGGTGGCGGACTGAAGGGCGGCCAAGTCATCGGTGCCACGAACCGCCTCGGCGAAGTCCCCTCCGAGCGCCCGCTCCGCCCCGGCGACCTGCACCACACGCTCTATCATGTCCTCGGAATCGACCCCAGCATCAGTTTCCTGAACCACGCCGGACGCCCCGTTCCCGCTGTCGATCACGGAGAAGTGATTCGCGAGTTGGTGTGAGGCCCGCTCGCATCCCCTGTGGCGGAGTCAGATAGTGCGAACTGCGGTTGGAAACGTATGAAAGTGACGAACAGGGTTGGATGCCTGAGTGACGCAGGCACAGGAGGATTCCGCCTGTCGTGAGCATCAGAAACAAAGACCTCCTGTGGCCTCGCCACCGAGGCAAATTCCAAAGTGAATCGACTGAGGCGACCCCGCTAAATAGACTCAACCGGGGGCACCCTGCCCGGTAGCCGTTTTGGAACCTCCTCGGATAGACTCACCGCGCCCTCACTGTTCGGTATCTGGCGTTCGCCGGGTTTAGGGTTCGACCGGTGGGGAGTGATTCTTGTGAGAAGGCCAACTCGCGATGCCTGTTGAAGCGAAGCCGCTGTTTCGTCCGGATGCTCTCCGCCCCCACTTGGTGGCGTTTTCGTGGCCGGACCACATCGAGGAGATTCGAAACACTATCGGAAAATGGGCAGAGATGTTCCGCTCGCAGCGGGCGGATAAGTTCAAAGAGAAAGAGCTGCTCCCGCGTTTTCTGACGGACATCTTTTGCACGGTTCTCGGGTATACCGAACCCGCCGACGATGCGGAGCGATTCACGTTCTCGCGAGAGCGGCACGTCGAAGTCGATGGCAAGTTTGCCGATGCTGTCCTCGGTCATTTCCGGCCCGATGGTTTCACGTCAGTCGTGGCCCTGGAAGGCAAAGGCCCGCTCGACCCGCTCGACCGTCCATTCGCCGGTCGCAAAAAATCGGCCGTCGAGCAGGGGTACGGCTACGCCATTAACCTGCAATGTGACTGGATCATCGTCACCTCGATGAAGCAGACCCGGCTCTATTACAAAGGGACCGACCAATACACCTACGAGCGTTTCGACACCATCCAGCTGGCGACTGACGATGCCTTGCTAAAGCGATTCCTGTTCCTGCTCGGGGCCGCACGGGTGACTCCGGCCACGGGGACGAATCATCTCCATGCGCTGTTCACCGCTTCGGAGAAAGCGGGCAAGGAACTGACCAAGAAGTTCTACTTCGAGTATGCCGAAATGCGGCAGACCGCGTTCGAGCATCTGTGTCAGGAGAACCCCCAGGTCAGTCAGGGAGAACTGCTGACCGCCACGCAGAAGCTACTCGACCGAATTCTGTTCTGCGCGTTCTGCGAGGACCGGGGGCTGCTCCCAGCTCATACAATCCGGGACGCGTACGAACATCGCGACCGCTATCACCCCAAGCCGATCTGGGAGAACTTCCGGGGTCTGTTCCGGGCCATCGACAAGGGGGATACTGGTCTCAACATCCCGGCCTATAACGGGGGACTGTTCGCCGAAGATCCGGTTCTCGACACGCTGCAACTGACCGATGAGGTCTGTCGCCACTTCCACGATTTGGGAGAGTATGACTACCGCCCCGCCGGTCTGGTGGCTCCCGAGGACGAGACTGGGGGCCAGCTGGTCGATGTCGATATTCTGGGCCACATCTTCGAGCAGTCGATTACCGATCTCGAACGATTGCGGAACGAGCTCGAGGGTAAGGTCGAACCGCTTGAGCGAGACAAGCTGAAGACCCGCCGGAAGAAAGAGGGAGCGTTCTACACCCCGGCGTTCATCACCCGGTACATCGTGGAGCAGGCCCTGGGGAGCGTACTGCGGGACCGCTTCGAAGCATTCCGAGCCGAGCGCCAGGCGAAAGCCAAGGGAACCGCCAAGACCGCACTTGCCGACCCCAACGTCTATGACCTGGCCAAGCTCAAAGAACCCCAGCGGAAGACCCTGATTGAGTTCTGGGAAGACTGGCAGGACGAACTTGCCAAGGTCCGCATCCTCGACCCCGCTTGCGGCAGCGGGGCGTTCCTGATCGAAGCCTTTGACCAGCTGCACAAAGTCTACGATGAGACGAACGAACGGCTCCAAGAGCTGCGCGGCTCCCGGTCGCTGTTCGACCCAGACGCTCGCATCTTGCAGCACAACCTGTATGGCGTCGATCTGAACGAAGAGGCCATCGAAATCTGCCGCCTGTCGCTCTGGATCAAGACAGCTGCGCGCGGGAAGAAGCTGACCAGCCTGGACCACACGATCCGCGTGGGGAACAGCGTGGTCAGCGACCCGGCAGTTCACCCCCGCGCGTTCGACTGGCCGGCCGCGTTCCCGGAAGTCTTCGCCAGCGGCGGGTTCGATGTGGTGGTCGGGAATCCGCCGTATGTGCGGCAAGAGTGGCTCGGGCCGATCAAGCCGTATCTGCAAGCGAACTACCGGTCGTTCCACGGAATGGCCGACCTGTATGTCTACTTCTACGAACTCGGCTGCAATGTACTGCGTCCTGGGGGGCGGATGTCGTATGTGGTCACGAACAAGTGGATGAAAGCGGGCTACGGCGAGCCGCTGCGGCGGTTCTTCGCGGAAACGGCCTGGATCGAGTCAGTCGTCGACTTCGGACATGCCAAGCAAATCTTCGAGGACGCCGACGTGTTCCCGTCGATCATCGTGGTGCGCAAACCAAACGCGGAAACGAAGCCGGGAACCGTTCGCGTGTGTGCGATCCCCCGCGAGACACTGCGAGTGGATGACCTCAGTCAGCAGATTGCGGATGAGGGGTTTGATGTTGCGGCTTCGCAGTTGAGCGCTGGAACTTGGCAGCTTGAGAATCAGGGTGCGAACAAACTGCTGGACAAGATTCGTGAACGAGGAATTCCACTGAATACATTCACTGGAGTTTCGTTGTACCGTGGCATTGTAACGGGATTCAACGAAGCGTTTTGCATCGACACAGAAGTGCGAGACCGACTCGTTTCCGAAGACGCCAAGTGTCTCGATTTGATCCGACCCTTCGTTCGAGGGCAAGATGTCGACCGTTGGGATACGAATTGGAATGGGACTTGGATGATCTTTGCCCGAAAGGGTCTCGACATTGAGCAGTACCCGAGCGTGAAGGCACACCTTCTACAATTTCGTGATCGGCTTGAGCCGAAGCCCAAAGGATGGGCAGGTGAATGGAATGGCCGTGCATCTGGTAACTACCAATGGTTTGAGCTGCAGACACCAGTCGAATACTGGGAGGAGTTTTCTAAGCCAAAGATCCTCTACCAAGAAATCCAGTTCCATCCTTGTTATTCGCTAGATGAGTCCGGTCAACTTGCGACAAACAAGGTTTTCATCATCCCGAAAGCAGACCTGTATCTACTGACAGTCTTGAATTCACCGCTGATGTGGTGGCACAACTGGCGTTACTTGCCACACATGAAAGATGAAGCGTTATCGCCATCCGGATACCTGATGGAAGCTCTACCAATTGCTGAGCCAACCGCAAAAATCCGCAAGAACGTGGAGTCACGAGCCACTCAGCTGATCGAGATCACACGACAGCAACGCGAGACATGCCGGACGTTGCTCGACTGGTTCAAGGTCGAGTACGGGATCGAGAAGCCGAGTCAGAAGCTGCAGAACCTGATCTCGCTCGATTCGGATGCACTCGTCGCCGAGATCAAGAAGCTGCGGGGGAAGGGGAACCCACTGAGTGCAGCGGCGCTGAAGGCGATGCGGGATGAAGACGCCCGCAGCTTGGCCCCCGCCCGGCTGCTGGCCGCTGAGGCATTGACGCTGGAACACGAACTGAGCGACCTCGTGAATGCCGCCTATGGCCTGACCCCCGCTGAGATCGAACTGATGTGGGACACGGCTCCGCCCCGCATGCCGATTGGAAGACCGCCGAGTACGCATTGAGCCGGAAGCGTACGTTAATTTACACGCGGGGGACTCGGCAGACTCACGTCTGCCGCTCGCTAGGATCAACACCCGCGTATACCAGCTGTTCAAGCTGACTCCGACGGAGATCGCACTGCTGGAGCGCGAGGTTGAGCATTGAAGCCCTCTTCACCGCGAGAGCGGTGGCAGCATGTAGCCGTGGGTGAAACCCACGGATGAGGTCGCCCCCGAGAGACCAGCCGCGAGAGCGGCGACCGAGACCTGGTCGCCGCTCTCGCGGCTTGATCCAGAACGGGGATCGGGGTCCGTGGGCTGTCGCCCACGGCTACATGCGGTCGCCGCTTTCGCGGTTGGGGATACAGTGACAGAACATAATCGCGCTCGACTCGGACGCTCACGTGGCGGAGATCAAGAAGCTGCGGGGGAAGGCGAACCCGCTGAGTGCAGCCGCGCTCAAGGCGTTGCGAGACGAAGACGCCCGCACGCTGGCCCCCGCGCGGCTGAGGCGTTGACGCTGGAACACGAACTGAGCGACCTGGTGAACGCGGCCTATGGCCTGACCCCCGCCGAGATCGAACTCATGTGGGACACGGCTCCACCCCGCATGCCAATTGGTCGTCCCACTCTCAGGCAGTGAGCGGCACGGCGCTAGCCGCCGGCTCTTCGGCTAGCGGACGGTCAGCGGAGCCGGCGGCTAGCGCCGTGCCGCTCACTCGTTGGGAGAGATTTCGTTGCTGGAACGAGAAGTCGAGCATTGAAGACCTCTTCACCGCGAGAGCGGTGGCAGCGGGTAGCCGTGGGTGAAACCCACGGATGAGGTCGCCCCCGGAGGTCCAAAGCCGCGAGAGCGGCGACCGAAACGCGGTCGCCGCTCTCGCGGCTTGAGCCAAAACGGGGATCGGGGTCCGTGGGCTGTCGCCGCTTTCGCGGCTAGGAATGCAGCGGTGCTGGAACTTGATCGCGCTCGACTCGGACGCTCTCGTCGCGGAGATCAAGAAGCTGCGGGGGAAGGGGAACCCGCTGTCGGCAGCTGCGATGAAGGCGTTGCGGGATGAAGACGCCCGTACGCTGGCTCCCGCGCGACTACTGGCGGCTGAGGCTTTGACGTTGGAACACGAACTGTGTGACCTCGTGAACGCGGCCTACGGGTTGACGCCCGCCGAGATCGAACTGATGTGGGACACGGCTCCACCGCGCATGCCGATTGGTCGACCGTCGAGTGTGAAGTGAGCGGCACGGCGCTAGCCGCCG
>JAYWHX010000113.1:0-42330 GCA_043777375.1 Planctomycetota bacterium
CTGACCACCGCCCTCGAAGCCCAAAACCAACACACACCAAGCCCCTCACTGCTGCCCGCCAAGTGACCCGTCACACGGTCGGGGTGTGAATGGTTACCTGCTCACGGACCCTCAACTGGAAGTCTGTATCAGAAAAGTACAACTTCAAAGTCTCGTCAAATCCACCCACGGACAAAAACGTGTTTCGCGGCACGGCGAAACACCATCCGGCGAGAAGCTCCAGATGCGGATTGAGATGACGTTCCAGTCGCAGCTCCGCACCGGTGATCCCTACCTGCCCGGAATGCAGTGGTTTCAGCAAAGTAGCCACCCAAGTTCCGGTGGAGAGCGTATCGTTATTGAGGAAGACGAGATTGGATGTGTGGCACTTCTTCGCAGCGAAGTTCCACGCTGCTGTCAGCCCTTGCCGAGGCAGTGACAGAATCTCGGTGCTTGGATCGTCCAGTCGGTGCAAAATGCGAAGTGATTCAAAGGAGCTTCCATTATCCACAACGACGATGGGCCAAGGATGTGGGTCCCAGCGCCGGAGCGACTGGATCGCTTGAATCGTGAGATGCGGCTCATTGAACTGGGGGATAATGATTGTGGCAGAAGCGGAAAGCGTGCCCTCCAGTGCTGACATTTGAGTCCCCTCCCCTTTTATTCCATGGATCATCACGAGACATGACTTCAACCCTCTTCACGGATCGAGACCGGGATCTCTTGAACGGCGGCGACAGCGCGAGTCAGACGCGACTGTCGAGTGGGGCTCACTGCGGGGGCTGTCCGGGGAGTTTGCTCCTTACCCCAGTGGTGAGGCTTGTAATCCCTCATGGGACCCAGTCCGTCCGGAGTCCGTCGGACTTGTTCGGTGTACAACCCACGAGTCGGCTCATGGGCCGGATCCCCGACCTCGGAGGCGATCCGTTCCAGCACCGACTCGGCGGACTGATAGGAAAAGTAATCGTTCAAGCGGCTCTCAGGTGTCACAGAGACCAGCTCGACTCCGGCCAGTGCCAGCGCTCGGCGAGAGAGTCGCAGGTACTGGGCAACTCGAAAGTAGTGCAGGTCGGTCTGAATCGCAGCTGCCAGCGACTTCGATTCGTCGAAGTGATACTGCCGCGTCGAGTGCGGAGCTTCGACTTCCTCGGGAGAAAGTCCACACTGAAGGCTGCGTTGATGAAAGTCACGGAGCAGCTCGCGTGGCGCGTAGCGAACTCCGACAGCCGCCGCACGCTCTCGCCACTCCGCTCCCGGAGCGACATGCATGTCGCAGCCCGCGAAAAACAGCGTGCGAAAGCCGAGGGCATAGGCGATGTGAACGGCCTGGATCAAAGAGTCCTGCCAGTCCGTCACTCCGCCCTTCGCTGAAGCGACTCCCGAGAGGTCTGGGGCAAACGTGCGATACAAGAAGTTGTGAAAACCGACCGTTTGATCTCGGTCAAAGAACAGCGTGTTCGGACTGTCGCACACTTTTCCGGTCGTACCCGGGACCACATCCATCGCCCGCCCGCGAGGGACGAATTTCGTAATGGAGGGGTCGAGATAGGTCGATTGCTGGAAACGCCCTGTCGGGTCGTACGCGGTCCAAAAAGTGGGACGCAAGAGACCATGCCCAGCGAGGTTGATTGAGAATTTTGGCAGCGTCGATGCGGCGATCTGCGCTGTGGGGAGAGCCGAGAGCGATGGCCCCCCTCCGATGATCCAGCATCCCGTTCGAGAAGGCCCACTATAGGCATCCTCCAGTGGCATCTGAATCTCGGTCCCGTCGGTCGCGATACGATAGAACACAGACGTCATTCCTCAGCAGCGGGTGGAAATCACGAGTCGGCGATTCCGACGTCCGAAAAGTTGATTCGAAAGACTGGTGTTCTCACATCTCGAAAATGAAAACGACTGTCAGGATTCACTCGAGTCCAGCTGAGTCGAGAGGGTTGTCCAGAAGCTGGATGATCCCGTCGATGTCGAAAACAGAGACGATGTGTTCTCGCTGGAAGTTCCGCCGAGACTCGACCTGGATCCCGGGTTCGTGCTGTCGGACGGGTCGAGTTGTCCGCTGGAATCTGTCGACCCGATTCCCCATGAGGACGTGGGGCCGCCTAGGCTTGATGTCAGCTGCCCGCTGCTCGTCGTCAAGGCCACATTGCTGGAAGTCGTCTCCAGACTACTGGCTTGATTCGAGGTGGTCTCCGACGTGGGAAGTGTGCTGGTGGCCAGTCCCTCAGAGCTTTCCAGCTGACTGCTGGTGGGGCTCTGGGTTGTGTCATCATCGGACATCGAAATTCCTGTCGTCGAAGCGGTGGACGAACTCGTCGGTCCTCCCACTGAAGTCTCTCCATTGGAGGTCGCAGCACTCGTGTCCTCTGTCGAGTTCTGCGAGGTGGACGATGTCTCGTCATCCGATGTCAGGCTGGTGGAGACGACAGAGAGTTCATCACTTCCGGAGCCGGTCGTCCACGGAGAGCTGTCCCAGGACACGACTTCAGAGGAGCCATCGGACGCTTCGGAGGAGTTGCTCGAGTTGCTTGACTCGCTGAGATCCGAACTGAGGTCGCTGAAGTCATCGGTGAAGGGATTCGAAGACGTCGGCGTGACACGCGAACTTCCTCCACCACCTCCATCCGAAGAGAGTACGATGTCGGTCAGCGACACGTCACCGCCATTCGAGGGGACGTGATCTGGCAACTCCCAGCGTTCGTCCTGTGGAGGTTCCGGCCACTGTTCTCGTGGGTCTTCGTGACCGACTTCCAGCCGAAAACGTGGGGCATGGTCAAAGAGGATACGGACTTTTTCCACGACTCCAGTGGCCAGCGGAGCGCCGCTCGCGTCTTCGATCGAAACGGTTCCCTCCCAGGGAATCAGGAGATTTTCACTCGGGAGTGTCTCGATCGAGTACCGGGCGGACGGCTGGGAATAGTTTCGGAAGAATTCCCGAGCAAACGTCAACGAGTCGGACTGTGTCCGAATCCACGGCACCCATAATCGCAAGCGGCGATTCCCGAAGGACACGCAGCTCCTCGGCTCGAAATAGTTGCCTCGCCAGCGGTACACCCGACGCGCGATCTGACCGCTGTTATCGCGATGATCGTAAATGTAGTCGCCCGTCAGGAGCAGACGATTAAAGATCAATTCCCGGTCGCGAGACTCTTCAAAGGAGACCAAGTCGCGCCCCAGTCGATAGGTCGATTGCACGGAGATTCGTCGGCGGATAAAGAAGAACCGACCAAAGGCATCCACGCCCCAGTTGGCCTGTGCTCGGAGTGCCAGATCTTTGAGGATCGAACGCAGCGACTCTTCGCCGCGAAACTTGGCAGTGAGAGCCTGCACCGGGAATCTGGGGGACTCCACCAATGACGGGACGTAGGTAATACTGGTTTTGTTCACGACGTGCTGCTGCAACAATAATCGGACTAGGGCATTGACTGTCGGGGCGGAATGGGCTGCCTCCCAATTGCGGTCGGGATCATTCGAGAACAGGTCGGTCGCCCCGTATCTCTGTGGCTGTTGCTCAACCGGCGACGCACTGAAGCCCCCAGGGAACACTTCATTCAGCTCAATCGCCATCCCTGCCAAACGGAGACGCAAAAGTCCGGGGTACTGAAAGCGGCACTCCTCAACGCGACCCAGATACCAGCGCTGGCCGACTGCGACTTCACAACTGATCCAATCTCCGATTTCGATAGCGAGGCGATCCTGAAACTCGCGTTGCAGAACCAGCTCTCCCGCACCACATCCTCCCTGGCGGTGGAGTTCGAACCAGCAGCCGTTGATCGCGCGATCCGAGAGCAGGACCGGCGTGCCTTGAGGTGTGGGACCATGATGCAGGATGCGGCGGGTAGACATCGATGGGGCCGGTCATTCTGGGAGCAGGTTTCGAGTTTCATGATTGCGGCGAGGCGGGCTCACGGGGCCGACATCTCGATCGTCGGATGACTGGCATGGACGACAAGTGAGTAAGTAAACAACTGTTTGCGAGAGAGGTCATAATCGAATCGCACGGTCACACATTCGCGGAAAGAGCGATAGGTCGCCGTGGCGGGATCGAAGTAAAGAAACAATCGATAGCGGTCATCAGGAGCAGAGGAATGGACCGCCTGGCGGAGCGATTCCAGCGTGAGAAACATCTGCTCTTCCGTCAAACGAAGATTGCCCGCGTGGGAGCCGATTTGCCCCTCGATAGAGATGTCGACGCCACCGGAGGTATGCCCCACAAGCAGATCTCCCTCGACACGCGGGGCCTTGAACTTGGCAAAATCAAAGGAGTCCTGCACTCGAACGGATGTCACGGGCTGCGGGAGTTCGAACGCCGAGTTGGGACGGACAATCGATGGTCGAAAGGAGAACATGAGTGAGGAATCCAGTCGCAGGAGCGGTGTTCCGTGGGAAAGTGGTCGCAGTCAGCTGCCGGCGAGGAGAGTCATCCCTGCCGTTGCCGAGTCGAGAGGCCATGCAGGCGCAAGTCACGCATCAGCGAGTTCACATCTGCAGTCTCACGCACTTCGATAGTGATCCCACCAAAGTGGTTCACTGTGGACGAGGACTGATCGTGTTGTATGGATCGATCCAGCGATGACGTACTGGAATGAAACACTGTCGGGGAACTGTTCGCTCTGCGTGCATCCGGTGTGCTGATGAATCCAGAGCTGTGCGGATCGCTGGCAACGAGTTCGCGAATCACCAGTTGTGTGGCATCAGAGACCATGTGAGGACGTGATGTCTGCAGAGGCTTGTCCCACGGAATTTGAGGTATTGCCATGGACTTCGCATCGTGGACCTGGAACGCGTGCGAACTCACGCTCGCACGCGTCTCTGAAACCGCCGCCAAGGGTGCAGCCTCAACTCGCGGGAAGACTACGAGAGATGGGGCCACGTAGGAACCCGCTGACAGGGAGGTTCGCGGTGAACCACTCGGGGCTGGTCCGCCGCTTCCTCCTGGTCCTGTAACGGGGCCCGGCCCGAGCAGGGAGATCGCACTGAGCTGGGCGGCCACCGCTTGGACCGCGGCCATCAAGGATTGCAGGGCCGACAGAGCGGGTTGCACGTTCAAAGTGATCGGCTGTTGCCCCAGGGCTTGCGCCAACTGGCTGATGCGAGTCAGTTGTTGACCGACCAACTGAAGTGGCTGCAATGAAGTCGACACACTGGCGAGGCGACCACCGATCCCTCCGGCGGAAGTGGAGGCAGTCTCCGCTGCGGACTGGAGAGACTCGACCCGTGACAGCGCATCATCCAGCGCCTGACTCAGTCCGCTGGAATCGCCCAGGATCTCGATCGTTAATGATTCGGTGGCGGGCATGGAGGAGCTTTCAGCCTTCAGCGGTCAGCTGTTAGCCAGAGGGAGGTTGATCGAGATCAGGGGACCGGATGACGAGTCCCGGCTGGCAGTGAGAATCACTGCCGACTTCCCCCCTGGCTGACTGTTGATCGCTCTCGCCTTATACGCGAGTCACGGTGGGACCGGTGCTGAAGGAGCGACCACTGAAGGCGATGAGGTTGGCCTTCTCGCCCTCGGACATGGTCAGTGATTCGCGGTAGACCTTGGTGAACACGATCTACTCGTGTGCCACGCCAGCCGGATCGGTGACGGAGAACTCCAGCGTCAGTGTGTTCTGTTCACCCGCCTGCGAGGTGGTGTTCAGACCCGCCCCCGGTTGAAACATGAGCGCCTCATACAGCGTCAACGGATCAGCGGAGTTGTGGCTTCTTCCGATCAGCTGGGTCCACTTGGCCGAGAAGGAAAGAGCGGTGGCTTCATCGTCACCAGGGCGGGTATGACCGGTGACAATCGAGCCACGGTCTTTGACCTCGATCGTGTGTTGCTTGTGAGTCCAGCTGAGGTCGCCCTCATCGAGCAGGACCGTGATCGATTGCGGAGGCGAGGAGCCGTCCTTGATGACGAGTTCGCCGTCGCGGAGATTGCGAGTGACTGGGGAGGTGGGCATGCGGATGCTTTCCAAGGGAGGGAGAGAGACATGGCGTGTGAGGTCTTAAGCCGATTCAAGCGTGGTCGATTGCAGCGGTTGGAGTGATCCGCGTAGGGTCACACTCCACTGCAGCAGGCCTGCGGACTTCAGCGTTGCAGGTCGACTCAGATCTCGCATCTCAGCTTCGTAGAGAGTGATGAGAGCGACGGTCTCGGCTTCTTGTAAGGCTGGCAACTGGAGACGAGTCAGATGTTGACGAATGGTTTCCGCGAGGGCTTGGACTTGGCTCGGCGTGGCGGGAGGTCGACCGAAACAGTTGACCGTGATCGACAGATCCGACTGTAAGGGAGAGTTACGCCGAGCGAGCGGTGAGCCGATGCGGTCGACCCAGCACTCCAGCCAGACCGACGAAAGCGTGGAAGCGGCAGGGTCACCGGATTTCAGGACCGTCGTCCCGGCAGGTAGCACTGGACGGCAGGACTGCGTCAGTGCATCTAAAAGATCGGAGGGTGTCAGCATCACGAGGAGTCCAATCAGCGACGGAGAAACCGGGAAGAGCGGTCTTTTAATTGGTCAGGCGAAAGAGCGACTGCAACTGTGCTCGCAATCGAGACAGTGCGGAGCGAACGGTGCTTCGAGGCTGCATCTGCGATGTGCCGTATTCGAGAAAGAGCATCTGCTCGACCGCATTCGTGGCGGCTTGCAAGGAGGTGTCTGGTGAGCCACTGCTGGGGAGGGTCCCCGCGATGCGGGTTAGTTCAGATTGCCATTCGGCCTGCGTCTCGCCGGTCTTGACGGGGACGGATTCGATGATTTCGACGAGTGCCACCTCGGTGGCCGACTGCACCATTTGCGAACGCGCGGAGGCGACCGACTGCTGCCAGCGATCGCGAATGCCGCTCACAGTTTGGGATGGAACGCGGACGGAGATTTGCAGCGGCATGGAGGCCCCTGGAACAAGGTGTCGAATCAGGTTGCCGAACGCGGCGCAGAAGCGTGTGTTTCGATCAGTACCCAGCCTCCCGAACCGGAGTCTTGAGCGGATGTGATGCGGTGGGGCAGATGGCCAACAAGCAGTTCACAGTCCAGCCACTGAAGAGTCCCGGGAAGAGCACTCGCTTGAATCAAAAAGTTGTGAACTCTGTCCTGCACAAAGGCAATGGTGTCGGTTTGTGACAGACGCACCGTTTGCGGAATGACCATAACGGGATGCTCGACCACGTGGTTGGATTCGAGGCGGTCTGCGGCCTTCCGCAAAAGGGCCGGGCGTCCCCAGTCCTGGAGAATGAGGTCGTATGGAGCGAGGTCGATAGGCATGGGGGACGGGCCTCGTGGCGAGGGCCTCGGGCCAAGGGCCGAAGGCAATGGGGGACTGTGAATTCTCTCACCCCCTGAGAGAGCGAGTATCGGTGGGGACTCCATGCTGTCAGAGATGATTGACTGCGGCGGAGACCATCGCGCCCATGACGAATGACACGATGGCAAGAACTGGAGACAAGTTGTGCTTCCATTGCTCGACCGTTCGCAGCCGCTGTTCGTGGTCACTCAAATCTTCATGCAAGGCGAGCAGTGAGACACGCAGATTCTCGAGCTGAATGCTGACCTTGCGCAGAGATTCCACGAGGCGGTCGATCCGTTCGTCATGGGTCATGGGGAGAGGCCTCGGGGCGAGGGACTCGGGCCTGGGGCCAGAGGCTGTAGGGAGTTCAAGTGGTATGAGAAGCGGCCTGAGTGGCTCGGGAATTCGGACCTTCTGGGTATCAGCATCAGATTTCCTGGCAATTCGTCAGGCCCTGTGTGATGACGCAGGCGGGCTGGGAGCTAAGGAGTTGCTGGTAATGTTCACGGGCGGCGAGCAAGGCTTGGAGGTTGGCGGCGCGGTCCGTGTTCGAACCGGCGGGGCCTCCGACTCCATAGCGCAGCGCCGCGAGTTTTCCGTCTCGTAGCAGGTTCGCAATGTCGAGATCGATTTGACTGAGAACACCATACAGCTGGGCGGATGTCAGCGGGGTCCCGGAGAGCGTGGAGAGGTCGGGAAGGTCCATGGGGGATGCCTAATTGATCAGGGCCTGGGGCAGAAGGCTTGGGAGAAGAGGGTTGATTTCGCGGTGGGGATTGAAGAGAGTGGCCAGCGGTCTACGTGATTTAGAACCTCAGACATTCTGGCTCTGGGCTCTGAGCTCAAGGCCATCTTCCCTCTGCCTGAGAATGGTGTAGGCAAGCAAGCGGACTTGCTCGGGGTAGGGGCGGGCCAGGAAGTCAGACTCGTTGAGATGCAGCATCTCGCAGGTTCTGAGGATCCAGTAGTCGAGAGTTCTCGGCGCGTTCAGGTCGGATGGGGAAGATCTGCGGACGAGAAATTTGCGGTGGCTCGTTGTATGTCGCCTTCGATCAGGTTGCTGAGTCGACAGATCCAGTTCGAGAGCAGTGCGAGGTCGCCTGCAGTCAGCCCAGCGACTTCCATCTCTTCAAAGAGAGCGTCAGCGTAGCGGGTCCAGGCTTCGGCGTCTGAGTTGGCTGGGGAGCGAGCTTCGAATGAGACGAAAGTGTCTGCACGCAGGGACTCGACAATGGCGAGGACGGCGACTCGCTGGTGATACAGGTCCAGTTGGTTGAGGTACTCGGGATCACGATCACTGGATGACATGACGGCGAGACCGGCCTCGTCACGCAGCGGCTTCCCGGCGGAGTCGCGAGTGATCTTGAGGGGTGGCTGTGGAGGGATCAGGCCCCGAGTGCGGAGTCGGCGATGGAAGCCGAGCGAGAGCGGTTGCATCGTCAGCGAGATCGGATCGCTGCCTGCACGGGGGAGATGGATGACGCGGGCGGATGATGTCGTGAGACCGGGGAGAAGCATGGGGGGGGGATCGTTGAGGGGTGAGGGGTAAGTAAAGCGGGGCGGTGTCAATCTGTGCGATCTGTGTACCACTTCCTTTGAACTGTTTTCGTCCATAGATTTCACAGTTTTACACAGATGAGAACCTGTCAGTTACGGGGTTACTGACAGTGAGGACGAGCCTTTCTGTATGGGATGCAGGGTGTTTGGTGTCCCCCTCACCCCGGCCCTCTCCCCCACTGTGAAGTCCACTACGAAAGCGATTTCGATTGTGGGGGAGAGGGAGAAAGAGGTCGAGCGGCGGACACACTGAAGTCGTGTGTCCGCTCCCCTGAATGAAGGCTCACAGCCGATCGCTGACAGCGACTCCACTCAGCCACCGGCGACCTTGGTGACGAAGACGGTGTCGACGGCGCTGATGCCGCCGAAGTAGCGGGCCTTGACGCGGAGGACCACGTCGCGCTCGAAGGCGGCTTCGCTGTCGGCTTGCTGCAAGAAAGTCTGCACGGGCCAGATTTCCGACCAGATGAACTGGCGGCGGAAGTCTCCGATGTACCAGTCGCGAGAGGCGGCGGCACCTTGCTCGTCGATGAACGGCGAGGCGAGGACTTCGGCGATGCCGCTGATCGGGTTCGCGAAACGGGTCTGTCCGTCTTCACTGGCGACGGTGATCTCGGTCGAGTTGATCACGCTGCGAGCGGTGCCACGGAGGGCTTCGGGGACGAGGACTTGGCGGACCGGAGCCACGATGGGGCGGGGTGAGCCGTCGATGCGGTCGTCTTTCACCTGGGTGGCACGGAAGTGGAGGACCTCTTCAATGTCGGTCCAATCGTGCAGCGGAATCGCAGCATTGAAAGCGGTCGAGGTCGTGTTGCCTGGACCGACATAGTTCCGATTTGTGCCGTTCGCGTTGTAGAGCGATTGGCCCGTCCCTGCTGGGCGATAGACGTACGTGCCCGAGGAGGCATCGGCGTCGGTGACCGCGCGGACGATCGTGCGTTCGCGTTCTTGTCGCAGGTAGTAACCCAAGGCCATCGCGCGGCGGTGGATCTCGCCGGTCTGGTCGAAGCCGATCAGCTCCTCAGTAATGCTGAGGATGCGGCCCTGTTTCGATTCAGCTGTCGTGACGAACTTCTCGGCGAAGGTCGACTCGTCGTAGGGCTGGCCTTCGTTGACATCGGTTGGACCACCGAGAGCTTTGAAGCCCGCGATACGAGCGTTGCGGACCTTGCTCGGCAGCACGGTGACGAGCTTGTCACCGATGAAGCCGGTCTGGTCTTCGTAGCCTTCGAGGACCTTGCGGCTGATCAGTTCGCCGGTGACCACTTGAAAGAGCGTAGTGCCGACGGAGCTGCTGGTCTCGCTGAGCAGATGGCTGGTGGCATCGACCGAAGAGAGGCGGGCGTCGAAGGAGAGACGTGACTCGCGGAGCCCCTTGAGCTTGGGCAGGACGCCGCAGGCTGCGGCCAGTTCATAGTAGGAGAAATCGTCGGGGGTGAGCTGCTTTTCGTTGAGCAGGTCGACGACCTTGCGGTAGAAGCCCGCGTGGCCGTGGGACTGGATCAGATCACGAAGTGGTGTTTGCATGGGGGGCCTTGAGGAGGAGGGAGGGTTGATGGTTTAGGGTTGATGGTTGATCGACAGAGGGGGAGCGGGGAGACGGGGGGCTAAATGATGATGGCACCTCGCTGACCACGGATGACTGAGGACGGTTCCGTCTGACTGATGGCTGATCGCTAATTGCTAATTGCGATAGCGGATGGCGGCTAGGATGTCAGCGGTGGGGCGAGTGGCTGTCGCTGTTGTGGTTCTTTCCCAGCTGAGGGGGTTGCGCGAGCGGTGCTGCTCGCAGAGTTGGGCACGGTCGCGGAGGAGTTCGAGGCGAGATTCGGTGGTGGGGGCCTGCTCCAGTTGCTGGAGGAAGAGGGGCGTGAGGGCGGAGTTTGGGAGAGGAGATTCTGCGAGTAGTTTTCGAACTTCGTACTGACGTTCGGCGTGGAGGGCGCGGGACTGGAGGGTGGCGATCTGTTCGCGGAGGTGGTTGGATTCGAGGCGGGCGGTGAGGAGCTGCTCTTCGAGGCGAGTGATCTCGGCAGCGCTGGCGGGATTCTGGCTCTCGCGAAAAGATTGCGTGGTGGCGGGATTGATCACGGCATCAACACAGACGACATCGCGGATGGTCTCGACGGTCGTTCCGTCGGTGGAGCGCTGGGCGAGGACGACATGTGACATGCCGACACCGGGGAGATTCGTATTGGTCAGGGCGAGGAAAGTGCGGCCCGATTCGGTATCGAGGACCCGGATGTCCCCGCGGACTCGACCGTCTTCGTAACGTGGGTTGATGATGTTGCCGACGAGGTCGCGGGTACTGCGGTCGCGGGGTTTGAGCCGGTCGGGGGCGTGGTCGAGGAAGACCGGCTTCTGGTCGTAGAGGGGGACTGCTTCTCGCAGTGCTGCCTCCGAGTAGTGGTAACCGTTTTTGGAGTCTGGTCCCGTCAGAGCGACGTTGAGAACCAGTCGGGCCTGGGAGTCGACGGAGAGAGCAGAGCTCCAGTCGGCGAGGTCTTCGGTCAGCGTGTCATTTGTCATAGGTCGGGGCCGGTCCGATGCGGGAGGGGCTGTGTTTGACCTATCGGGGTTGGGTGCGCGGAGAAAGCTGAGGGTTGAGGAATCCGTTGACCGGAGTGGAAAGAGGCAACGATGCGTGAAATCACGATGCTTCGGGCTGTACAACCCTCCAGCGATACTCGACATTTGTTAAATCACCGACAAGAACTTCCTGATCATTGTCTTTCTGTTGACCTGATGACCGAGCTGGGGCTGGGGCATGAGTTCTGTGGGCAAGATTCGTCGACTGCTTCAGATTTTGGAGTACCTCCAGTCTGGGCGACGCTATCACACCGGGGAGCTTTCGAGCTTTGTGGGAGTGAGTAAGCGGACGATCTTTCGTGATTTGAAGGTGCTGCAAGATTCGGGTGTGCAGCTGTTGTACGACGAGGCTGAGCAGGGGTACTGGATCCCGCCGTCGACGTTTTTGCCGCCGACGGATTTGACGGTCAATGAGACGCTTTCGCTGTTGATGCTGGGTGAGAAATTAGGAGACCCGAAGCTGGGAGTGCCGTTTCAGGAATCGGCTCGAGACGCGGTGTTAAAGTTGTTGTCCAACTTGCCTGCGTCGCTGCGGACCCATCTGTCGAGCATCTCGGAGCACGTGCATATCGCACTCGATCCGAAGCATCCGTTGAGCGACTCTCAAGAGCATTATCACCGCATCCTGGAATCGATTGAGAAGCGTCGCAAGATTCGATTGAAGTACTACAGCCTGCTTGATCAAGACATGATCTCGACGCTCGTGAGTCCGTATCAGCTATTCTTTCAGAAGCGATCGTGGTATGTGATTGGGCGATCGTCCTTGCACAAAGAGGTGCGCACATTTCATGTGGGGCGGATCGAGGAGAGCAAGCTGACGAGTGATGCGTATGACATCCCACCGAGGTTTTCGTTGAAGAAACACTTTGGAAATGCGTGGGAGATGATTCGAGAGAAGCCGGAGGTCGAAGTCGTGGTCCGCTTTAAGCCACTGGTGGCCAATAATGTTTCAGAGGTGTTGTGGCATGCGACCCAGCGAGTGTCCTGGAACTCGGATGGGTCGCTGATTTTTCGTGCGACCGTTGAGGGGATTCGCGAGATCTCCTGGTGGATCTTGGGGTATGGAGAGCAGGCGGAGGTGCTGGAGCCAAAGTCGCTTCGGGACTTGATGGGAGCCCACGCTCAACGGATGGTAGCGATGTATCCGGTGGGGGCATCGGACGCGGCGGCGACTGTCACGAAGAAGTCTGCTCGGCGGAAGCGAGTTGCTGGCACGGTGAAATGATGATGGCCGCGGTGGTCTGCAGAATTGTGCGACGAGTCACGCGAGTATTTCACCTAGCACATGCCCATGCACATCGGTTAGTCGGCGTTCGATGCCGTTGTGGTAGAAGCTGAGGCGTTCGTGGTTGATGCCAAGCAGATGCAATAGCGTGGCGTGCAGGTCGTAAATTGTCGTGACGTTTTCAATGGCCTTCGCTCCGAATTCGTCGGTCGAGCCATAGCTGTAGCCGCCCTTGATGCCGGCTCCAGCGAGCCAGACGGTAAAGCCCTTCGGGTTGTGGTCGCGGCCGCTGGCTCCCTTTTGGAAAGTAGGCATGCGACCGAATTCGGTGACGAAGGCGACAACGGTTTCTTCGAGTAGGCCGCGTTGTTTAAGGTCGCGTATCAGAGCTGCGGCGGGTTTGTCGAGGATCGGGGCGTGGATGTTGTATTGGGTTTGCAGGGCCTTGTGTCCGTCCCAGTTGCCGACGCCTTCTCCCATCGCGTAGGCCCCGTTGAAGAGCTGGACGAAGCGGACCCCGCGCTCGATCAGGCGGCGAGCAAGCAGGCAATTGCGGGCGAAACCGGCTTGGGTTTTGTCGCTGGCATCAGTGCCGTAGGCGTTGTGTGTGGCGGGGGATTCATCGGCAAAGTCGATGATGCGCGGTGCTGACAGCTGCATCCGGGCGGCCATCTCGTAGCTCGCAATACGGGCGGCGAGCTGGCGGTCGCCGGGATGGGCCTCGAGCTGTTTCTCGTTCAGGAGCCGGACGAAGTCGCGGGTGTCCGAGTCGGTCTTGGGGGAGATCGAATCGGGGCGTTTGAGGTGGGGGATGGGTCGTTCAGCACTGAAGGCTGTGCCCTGGAAGGTGGCGGGAAGGAAGGCGGAGTTCCAGTGATTGGAGCCGACTTGAGGGACGCCGCGCGGGTCGGGGATGGCGACGAAGGCGGGGAGGTCGCGGCACTCGCTTCCGAGGGCGTAGTTGACCCAGGCTCCGATGCCGGGGAATCCGTCGAGCGTGAAACCGGTGCTCATCTGGTTTTCGGCGGGTCCATGCGTGTTGGACTTGGCAGTCATCGAGTGGATGAAGCCGATGTCATCTGCCAGGTCTGCGAGATTCGGGAGCAGATCGCTGATCATCTTGCCGCACTGGCCACGGGGACGAAAAGTCCACGGGCTTTTGATGAGGTTGCCGTTCTCTCCCTGAAATGTGATCAGCTGGCCACTGCCAGGCATTGGTGTGTCGTGGCGTTTGATGAGTTCTGGTTTGTAGTCCCAGGTATCGAGGTGGCTCAGGGCTCCTGAGCAGAAGATCATGACGACGTTTTTGGCCTTCGGTGCAAAGTGCGGCGCTCGGGAAGAGAGTGGCTGGGCGGGATCGATCGCAGGGCGGATGGGATCGAGGTCGTTCGCGGAGAGTTGGCCCTGTTGCAGCAGATGCGACAGCGCGATGCCTGCGAGTCCGGTGCCGAAATTGGAGAGAAGTGTGCGGCGATCAATGAGGGGGTTCATCAATGGAGTCCCTACGTCGCGGTGGGCTTCTGATCAATTCGGCAGTTGCATCGGAGAATTGGACAGCATGTGCAGACCAAGCTCTGTTCGTCAATGCTGAGAGAATCTGGGAACGCCGGAACATCACATATCAGTGGACTCAACAAAAGAAAATCCATTTGAAGTCTCAGGTTCACAATGTGCTTCAACTTATCAAGATATTTAGACAGAAGATCGCAAAGGAAGCAAAGGGGGGAATCCGGGCGATCATCGCTTTCGTGGTGACTTTAATCCGGCGTTGTCTCGGAAGTGGACCTGACTCCAGATGGCTGGCGCGATTCACTCGGCAAGGTATCAATGCAAACAGCCGCCCTGAACGGACGGCTGTGAACGGTTCGAAAAACAATTACTGGGCAGCGGGAGCTGTGGTGCCGAGCTTTTGCTTCTGCTGATTGACGAGGCGGGACTTTGTCCGAGCCGCAGCGTTGCGGTGGATCAGACCTTTGGAGGCGGCTCGGTCGAGGCGCTTCACAGCCTCACGAACAACTTTTTCCATGGCCTGAGCATCAGGCGCCGGGTCCGCCAGAGCGACGCGAACCTTCTTGATCGCGGTACGCAGTGTGGATGTCGACGCGCGGTTCCGCAGGCGACGCTTGATGTTCTGACGGAGTGCCTTCTCGGCATTGACGTTGTTTGGCATCTCGTAACTTCTTGCCTGGCAACAGGTTCTGCGGCGCTGACTGTGTCTCGTTGAGACATGCTTTCTTGGACGATCCGCGAAAGGACTCGACACTTTACGGGATGGGAGTGAGACATGCCAGTCTTCAGGGGTGGATTTTCATTCTCTGGTTCGATCGCCCGTCGGAAGGCCAGCAGTTTCGAACCCATGCCGCACGAATTACGCAGAAGAGACCAAGCCAAACCCAATAAAAAACCCCGAATCGCAGGGTTTGCGACCGGGGGAAGGAGAATGCACCTGGCAGAACTCGAATCTGCGACCTCATCCATGTCAAGGATGCGCTCTAACCAACTGAGCTACAGGAGCGAAGGCGGTGCGTGGGCACCGGAAGTGGAACATTATGCCTCATTTCGCAGATCGTCAAGCGCAGGGCGATAAATGAGCCGGGTCTGGGAACAGATTCCGCGCGAGGAGGACGGAGGATCGGCAGAGTCGTGCGGGTCGATGCTACGCACTAAGCGATTGAGGTGCCAAGAGAGGGATCGGTGGCAAACACTGACGGCTGTGTTGGTCATCTGTTCTACTCGACCCGCATCAAGACGAATTTCAGGTAGCGGAATTCGGGACAAACGAGCGGAGCGGGGTGGTCGCTGGGCTGTCCGTTGATGCAGAGGACGGTGGCGCGGCGGCGGGCTTCGGAGACGGCTTCCTCATTGATTTCCAGAAATTTGGACTCGGGAATGTGGCTGGAGCAGGACGCCGTGGCCAGCAGGCCGCCACGCATGGTCGCCCGGGCGCTGGCGGCGATCAGCTTGCGATAGGCAGCCACGGCTTGTGGGACCGACGATTCCGAGGGGGCAAATGACGGGGGATCGCAAATCACAATGTCCCACAGCTCTCGCCGAGTTTGGGCGGCTTCCAGGAATTCGAAGACATCCTCGGCGAATCCGGAGTGCTGAGCGGGAGGCAACCCATTGAGACCCCAGTGAGTCTGCGCCATGGCGGTCGCGGGCTTGGCGAGATCGACGCTCGTCACATGCTTCGCACCGCCGAGCCCAGCTGCCACGGAAAACCCTCCGGTGTAAGCAAACAGGTTCAGCACGCGCTGCCCGGTGGACAGGCCACGGATCAGCTGGCGATTTTCACGTTGATCGAGGAAGAAGCCGGTCTTCTGGCCTTTCACGATGTCGGCGGTCCACTGGATTCCGTGTTCGAGAAAACTGGCGATGTTGTGTGGGGGCAAGGCTCCGTACAGCAAAGAACCCGCTGCTCCACGATCTCGGGCGCGGAGCCAAACTCCCGATAAGGAGAGCACTTCGGCGAGATAAGCTGCGATGCCGCTGGCGTTCCAAAATCCGGACGGCCCAGCTCCATCGAGCTGCATGACGGCGTATTGGCCGTAGATGTCGACAACCAGTCCGGGAACGCTGTCACCTTCGCCGTGGAGGAGCCGAAAGCCGGTCGTGTCGGCGGTAAGCGAACGTTTTCTCCACTGAATGGCTCGATCGATGCGGCGGCGAGCCCAGTCGTCCGTCAGAGGCTTCTCGTCGAGTTCGCAGGCTCGGAAGGCAATCGGGCATTGAGGGTCGTAGTAGCCGCGAGCCACCTCGCGGCCCTGCTTGTTGTCCTGCAAAATTGCCCACGATCCGGAAGGAGCGGGCGGCAGTGAACGTAAGCCTTCGGCGTAGACCCAAGGGTGTCCCCGCTTGACCGTCCGCACAAGATCACGCGACATGCGCAAGATGACGGGCTCTCGCGAAACGGATTTCAGCAGGGGGTCAATGCTCATCGCGGGTCAACAAGAACAAGGCTTTTTTCTCACCCGGAAGAGTAAAGTCAAAACCACAGCTACGGAAGAATTCGTCGGTGGAGGTGATGGCCATGACTTCGAAGACTTTGAGGCGACGGGCGAGGTCGACGCAGGCGAGGGTCAGACGTTTGCCGATGCCCTGCCCTCGATACTCCGATGAGACGCACAAACTGCGGATTTCGGCCAGCTTGCGCGAGTAGACCTCCAGGGCGACAAACCCGACGACTTCATCCTCGATGGTGGCCACGAACCCGGTGGGGATCAGCCCTTCGAGCTCGTCGACGGTTCTTGGCAGAAGCCGACCGGCATCGACGAATGGCTGGATGAATTCGTAGATGTCATCCAAGTCGGCCATCGTGCTGGCCCGGACCTCGGCGGGAGTGGGGGGAGTCTCAGGGTTCGACATCGCAGCTGGGGAGCCTCGGCAGGTGGGGCGGCAGGGTTTCAGAGTTCAGTGTGATCGCGTGGGCTCAAGCCCACACTACGCGTCTTCATCCTCGGTTTCGTCGGCTTCGCCTTTTCCGGAGGAGGGGCGTTTAGCCTTGGGCTTCGGGGCTTTGCGGAAGACGGCGACGATGTCCTCGATCGGGACGACGTAGAGGACGTTGCCTGGTTCGAGGTCGACGGGGATCGCGCTCTTGGGGTTGAAGAGCACCTTGTCGTATTTACGGACCGGGAAATCGTCTTTGTTCTGGACTTCGAGGCTGATCTCCACCACTCGACCGGTAATCGTGGGGATTTCGGTGCTGTCGGGGAGGACAATGCCCCCCTTGGTCTGCTGGCGACCTTCGTCCTTGCGGATCAAAATACGGGGGCCCAGCGGCTCCACGGAATCGGTGACGGCCATACTCCCCGCTCCGGAAGTCAGAGTTTCGAGAATTCCAGGTGACGATCCGCTGTGTCCGCGATCCCCGCAGTTCTTCACGAATGTGAGGAGTGTGCTAAGACCCAGCGAATTGAATGTATTGTAGGCATGGCGGTTCGGAACTGTCAGCGCATGAGATCGCTGCGACACGGAATTCGCGGAACCTTGCGAGGTGTATCGATCGGTACGTCTGAACTGGCCAGGATCGAGGGCGGTGAAAAAGAGGCAGGCGGTCGACCGGATCAATGGCTTGTGGGGGAGCAGAGTCGAGGAACGGCAGAATTCTTACGAATTCTGCTACGGGAGTTTGTTCTAGGCGGCGTCTCGCTGGTTGTGGCCGATGCGATGGATCTCGCGGGGAGCGATGCGGGCGGCAACTCGTCGGGCGAGATTCGGCTGTCCGTCTTGAGCGGCATAGCGTCCCTTGCGCACGTGTTCGATGCGGTAAATTCCCGGCACATGAATCGGAACGCCATCGGTGCCCAGGAGCCAGCGGAGGGCACGGTCCTCGTAGCATTTGTGCCAGTGCTCGACCGGCTGCTGGTAGAACTTGATGGCATCGCAATACCCCACTTGGCGAGCCACATCTCCATGCAGGATCTGGAGCGCTCCAATCGCGCGTGAGTGTGTCACAGGGACGAATTGAGAGGCATCAATGTCGACGACCGCTGGCTCGCTGGTCGCGGTCAGGACCTGGTCATCGTCCTCCAGCAATCGTGTGCAATGGACCTCGGTCGGGTAGACCAACGTGTCTTGTCGTCCCTGCAACTCCTGGTTGACGGCATCCAGACAGCCAGCATGAAACAGCTGATCACAGTCAGTAAACCAGATCCAGTCGGCAGTCGTTGCCTTGGCAGCCAGGTTGCGACCAATGGCTCGCCGGAAGAGTTGTTCCTTCGGAAGAGGGCACCAGTTCCAAGTCACATTCGCCGGGGTCTGCTGGTCAAAGAATTTGAGCAGTTCGACAGTTCGCTCGTCTTCGGAGCTGTGAAACACGGTCATCGTGACATCACAGTTTTGCGGGGGATGCAGCACCAGCGAACTGAGCTGGTAGTCCTGTAGGTGCGAGTACTTCCAGCAGTGGCTGACGATTTCCAGGTGGAGTCTTCCAGTGCGAGCGGGCAGATCGGACGGTTGCGGGCAGTCCTTCAAGAACCAGGTCCGAGGCAACCACCCGCCCGCAGCGATGCGGTAGAAGTTTTCCGTAAGTCGGTGGCGGAGATTGGGCATGGGGACCTGCGGGGCGGAAAGTGTGTGCTGTGAGCGGTG
The DNA here is from genome assembly GCA_043777375.1 of Planctomycetota bacterium. Classification (GTDB taxonomy): domain Bacteria; phylum Planctomycetota; class Planctomycetia; order Planctomycetales; family Planctomycetaceae; genus TH-plancto1. The sequence goes on from JAYWHX010000113.1 coordinate 18,707, forward strand.
AGTACTGCCGGGACTCAGGCGGCGCGTTGCTGTGAGGCCGCTGAGTTCGAAGTGCGTTCGAAGTAGAGAACGATGCCGTCGGACCACTCCAGGGAGAGCCAGAAGCCTCGCTGAATCAGGTTCTCGATCAGGCGGCCCGCTTGTTCATCACCGATAATGGCGGGGTGGACCTCGATGCAGATCCGCTGCACTGAGGAGAGATCGATCCCCTCGTTGAGCAATTCCAGCTCGCCCCCCTCAATGTCCACGACGAGAAATGTCGGCTGAACCTCTTGCAGAACTCGCTGCAACGAGACGGTCGGCACGGTGGTGCATTCGACCTTGGCACTGGAGATCCGCGTTGCCGATTCGTAGCGGCTGGAGATAAGGAATTTGTCGGAGACGTGGAACTGGTCGGTCCCTTCCGCACTGGAGATCATCGCCATTTGCAGGTGCGGAGTGACGCCGTTCAGTGCGAAGTTTCTCCGCAGCGTGGCTTCCATTTTGGGATTGGCTTCGAAGGTGTGAACTCGTTCGCTGCCTGCGATCTGGCAGCAGGCGATTGTGACAATCCCCATGCCCGAGCCGAGCTCCAACACGATGTCATCGGGACGCAGCCGCTGCTCGATGATGTGGCGTTCTTCGGCTTCATGACGATCGGCATACAAGTCGCGAGCGCGCTTTGAGTAGGCTAGCTCGCCCATGTCGATCCGGACTCGTCCGTTCTGGATTTGTCGAGGACGAAGCAAGGTGCGAGTGAATTTGGTCCAGCGTGAAACAGCCATGGGGCGTCCTGTGTTAAGCGGCTCGGCGCAGTGGCTCGGCCACTCCGTGTTGTGAGAGGTGTTTGTCGAGTCCGAAATCCGTCCATGTCCGGCGCTCTGCGCGAACCTGGCCCCGAATCTCGCGGTTCTTCTGCATGGCCTCGGCGTTGACGTAACTACGACCATGCTCTTGATGCAGGCACAGCAACGTGTAGCGGCAGCTGATCGGGCGGATTCCGGCGTTGATTAGTCGCTCGCCGAATTCCTTGTCCTCGCCTCCGTAACGCAGGCGTTCATCGAACCCGTTGACGGCGACAATGTCAGTCCGCCAGGCGGAGGCATTGCAGCCCGCCCAATACAACAGCGTGGGAGTGAAACGACTCATCCACTGTCTGAGTCGTTGCCCAGCCCCCCAACGCAGCAGCTTGTACGACCAGGGCTGCCCCTGTGCACGCAGCCAGCGCAGGGTGAAGATCTCCCGCGAGGCAATCTCCTCCTGAGTCACTGCTTTCGAGGGTGCCTCTTCCATGCGAAACAGTGTGGCTGCGAGGAAGTGTCCCGGTCGGGCTGCGGCCAGATGATCGGCCACAAAGGTCGGCGATGGGATGCAGTCCCCGTCCGAGAAGATCAGATACTCGGCATCGCAGGCCGCGATGGCCTTGTTGAGGATTTCTGTCTTGCGAAACCCATCATCGGCATGCCAGACGTGATGCAGCTGAAGCTGTCCACGTTGATGGAAGCGGTGGATGAGGTCGAGCGTTTCCGGACCTGAGCCATCGTCGGCGATATACAGGTCGAAGTCACGGCAGGTTTGCAGCTCATACCCCCACAACACCTTTTCCAGCAGGTGCGGAGAGTTGTAGGTGCTGAGGATGACAGCACAACGGGGATGCAACGGGATGTGGGGCATGTTTACTTGTGCATGATGGCAGCTGGGGTGGTGAACTCCCAGTGGGAAAACCGGGAGTGCAAGGGCTCGCCCGTCACGATGTTGTCGAGGGAATCGTGGTCATGGACCACCTTGTTGTAGATGCCCATGTCGCAATCCACGGAGCGGCAATCAAGGCTGTCGATCTCCGTGGTCAGATGATTGAGCAGGCCGAGGACTCGGTCTCGGTGCCCGCCGATGATGCCGGGGTTAAAGACGGGCTGGTGTTGGTGGTACAGGTTTTGGTAGGCGTCCAGCATCTTCTTGAGTGTGTGCCGGCTCTCTCCGATGAGGTTATCTTCTCGCCCGAGGTACAGCCGCTGGGGATCCTCTCGCAGGATTTCGAACGGGTCACGACGAAAGGCCACATCGACTCCATCGGTGATACAGACGAATTCGTCGGTGATCTGCCGCAGATAGTCACGGATCGCGAAGTGTCTCTCCAGGAACAGATGCCGCGTCCCGATCGTGACAGGAATCAGTTCAATCGTCGGGTAAAGACGGCGGACCACGGCTGTATCGCACTCTCCGGCATAGAGCAGCGTTCCACGGAGCCCGACCTGGTGCACCGACCGTAGCCAAGGCAAGAGATAAGCTGCGAGGTCGAGAGTGCGACCTGGCAGCACGGCGACTAGCGTGATGACTCGACCTGTCTGAGCTGCAGCGGGTTGTGTTTCGATCTCGGCGAGGGAGGCCAGTCGCTGTTGATTGAGGCGCCGCTTGGCTTGGCTGGGGCGTTCGAGCGGGGACTGGCACCGCTGGATCAGCTGGGATAACAGGCCCCAAGGCCGCGACTTTTTGGGCGGCAGTTTGGTGATTTGCTGGTTGAAGATGCGCATGGACTCCCTCCGTGGATTCCTGAGTCGAGACTATGAGAATTCGGAAAACGGGTCAATGTCGACCGATTTCAGTGGTGTCACCTCGGCCCAATGAGTGGGTTGCCAGCACGATCCTTGAAAAACAGACACAGGCCCAAACTCTTCTCGCGAGCACAGCCCGGAAGGGGCAAGTTCACGACGGCGTGCGTCCGTGATCCTTGGTGGGGGTGTCTTGATTCAACAGTTCAGAGGAATGGGAACCACGAAAGGCACGTTCATCGAAGGCCAATCGCGACTCTCTGCGGTGTCGCATTTCCGGATCGATCCGGTTCTCGCGGTCTTGTGCCACTCTTCCGCGTGGTCGGCTTACACCGGTGAATGCCGCGCGTTCGTCCGTAACCTATGGTGCCACCGACAGAAGCAACTTGACGCTGCCGATCAGCGCGTGATAGGGTACGGGTAGGCGACTCTCGTTGGGTCGGGGCGGGCTTCTGGACCATCGTTCGTATGGTGCATCGTCCCGAGTCAATCAGTTCGCCCATGTCGTGACAGCTGGTTCTGTTTTGTCCCCCCTCTGTGGTCAATTCGATCGGACACTCATCGATTTCGCCAACGTGGAAGTGAGACTCTCCGCTGGGTGAAAGCCGAATTTGAAGATCATGAATCGGACGATCGCATGGGATCATTGATGGTGCTTGGAATCGAGGGACGCTCTGTGGTCGGCAACCTGAGAAACGTCGTCTCTTGGTCCTTTCGAGTGACCGCGTTCGTGCTATTTTTCGCCTCGACGTGGGCCGCTCCGCTCGTGGCTCAAGAAGTCCCGCCCGCGAATGCCGAGCCAGCAGCGGAGGCTGTCGAACCACCCGCAGTTGCTGTTGAAGCTGCGAAAAAAGTGGAGACTGCGGTTTATGCTGAGCCTCGCGTCACGGAAGCGGACGATCAAGCGTGGAAAAAAGCGAATACGATTAAATTCCAGAACGCATTGAAAGCGATTGCGCCAACGAACGCGGAAACCAAGGTGCTGGTTGACGGGGCGAATATGTTCGTCGACAAAATGACGATTCCCAAATACCGGGCTGACTTACATCGAAATGTCGTTGATCCGGCTCGACGCTCGGTCGAAGGGCAGCTTACCCAGCCCAAGCCCCGTGGGATTCTCTTAAAGGCCATCACGGATCGATCACTGGAGTTGCTGGCCCAGAATCCTCCACATCATCCTGATGTCCAACTGAACCTCGTTATTCTGCTGGGTACGCTGAATGCCAAAGTGGCGGAGCCGAATTCGCCCGCTGTGCCCTATACCGGCTCGTCCAAGGTGCTGATCACTGTTCTGGAGGACCCTGCCCGACCGCTCCAGTGCCGCATTTCCGCTGCGACTGGTTTGGGTCGCATGGGTCGGGAAGCGGTCGTGGGTTCTGAGAATGGCGATTTGTCTGTCGTCCAACGTGCTGAGATTGCTTCCTCACTGGCGAAGGTGCTGATCGCGACCGACGCTCAAGGCAACGAAGATGGCAAGGTCTGGTTCCGCAGCCGCGTGGCTGAAGCCTTGGGCGATTGCGGGATTGCATTCGACCTGAACAAAGGTTCGGGACTCATCGACGCTCTGCTCACAGCAGCGACCAACCCCGCTGAGCACCTGCGGGTTCGGGCGGCATCTTTGCGGGCTTCGACTCAATTGGCCTGGAATGGCACTATTAACGCCCCGTTGGTCCTCCACGAATGCATGAAGCTGCAGTTGACGGTCGCACAGCAATACAACGCAGCGATCTTGGTCAACAAAGCGGCTGTGCCTGCGAATTTGAACCACGCCAACTTTGAGATCTATCTCTGTTTTCGCCCCAAGACCGCTCAACAGGGCAACGTCCTGAAGTGGGGCCTGCTGAATCAGTCAACTCGTCCCGGGCTGGGGCAACACACACCCGCGATCACCGCAGCCTATGCGGCTGCACTGCCTGTGATTCAGCATATCGTAGCGAACCCCAAGAAGCCGGTCCCCGTTCCAGCCCCGCTGATTGCCGCACTGGAAACGTGGATCAAAGATAATCCCCCGCAGAATCGGAAGCCGACCGCGATGAGCCCGAATGAAATGCCTTAAGTCGAGGCGGCGGAGTGATCTGATCGCTGTGCGATGGCACCCTGTTATAGGGTTGCTGATCCTTCGGCAGTACTTTCAATCACTGGCCGAATTTTTGTCATGTGAACTCGGCCTCAACCGCCCGGCTGACGACTCGAAGAACTTGCGTCGCCGCTGCTCTTGGCCGTCCGGAACATCGTGTGCCCGTTGTCGCAGGTCTGCCAGGTTCGCCTCGCACACGGGACAGTGAACGACTCCCGTGTGAAATTCGACATAGTCACGATCCGAGTGAGACAACTGGCCACTCAGATACCGGGACAAATCAGTTCGGCTCAGGCAGCTGAGCTGTCGTCGCCGCCAAATCTCGCCGACGGTGTGGCCGCCCTGATCGCGTCGCTCGAGCAACATTGAAAGCCGCAACCGAAGTGCCGAGGAAACTCGCGCAGCCTGCTCGATATCCGCCGCCCGCACAGCAGGCAGCGCCTCATCCAGATAGGCCAAGAGATCAGCTTCAGTGAAGTCCATCCACCGAGTATAACGACCTCCGCGAACGCCTGCCGTCTCTGTGATCCTCTCGACGGGGTGTTCGCGTTTCGGGTCCCCACACACACGATCAATAAATTTGGCCCCCAACGCCAGATGCCTCACGCGAAGTACATTTCGAGGGCATTAAAAGCCTCTTAACCGAAAAAACCCTTACCGTCAAAGCCTGACTCTGAATTACAATTGAGAGTCAGTCTGAATGAACGAAAGATGCAACGTAACCTTTCCACAAGTCACTTGAGTGGGGGTGGATCTCTAGGTTCTGGTGAGAGTGTCGAACCATGATGAGCGTCCCACATGCTTCGAAAACGGCTACGCCACCCACAGCCTGAGGAGTTTCACAATGTCCGATATTCTAGTCGTCGACGATTCTGAATTTGATCTCGCCATCGTCAAAAAAGTATTTCGAGTCCTCGGGGATTGGAACACTGTGTATGTCAGCAATGGCGAACAAGCCATCGCCTGCTTGGACGAACGTCATTTTGATGTCGTCCTGACTGACCTCCAAATGCCTCAAATGAATGGACTGGAACTGCTGAAGACGATTAAGGCTCAGGGAATCGAAATTCCAGTCGTTGTGATGTCAGCCAAGGGCAGCGAGGAGTCTGCAATCGAGGCCCTACGACTCGGGGCCGCAAATTATGTCATTAAGAAGAAGATGATCCACGATCTTCCGGGGATCATTGAGTCGGTCATGCGCTCATCGCGTTCGACTCAATTGCAGTCACAGCTTCTGCAACACCTGCAAGACACCGATTTTCGATTTGTCATTCCCAACGATCGTGGACTGATCCATGCGGCAATCACATTCATCCAGGATGCTGCGGAACGATTTGGAAAGCTCAATCCCCCCGATAGAATTCGCCTCGGAATCGGACTGGAAGAAACACTTCTCAACGCCATGATTCATGGCAATCTGGAAGTCAGTTCGGAGTTACGAGAGCAGGAATACGATGCCTACGAGCGACTGATCGCAATGCGTCTGAAGCAGGCGCCCTATCGGGATCGAACCATTGAAATTGCAGTTCACTTTACGAGTGACCAGCTGACGTTTCAGATTACCGACCAAGGGCCGGGATTCGACATCACACAGGTGGCTGATCCCACGGACGCCGAGAACTTGTCTCGCCCCAGTGGCCGTGGGTTGCTGCTGCTTCGCATGTTTATGGATGATGTCCATCACAATTCTCTGGGGAATCAGATTACATTCACCAAGAAGCGTTTCGTCCCAGTGCTGGTTGATCAGCTCCTCGAAGTCCCGGTTGAGGCTTAGTGGACGCCCGCCCGCTTAGTGTGCCGATTCATGAGTCGCCTGATACGCGATGACTTGCGGCACGACGAGTGCCAGTTCCGTCTCAAGCTGGTGTACGAGATCGGCTCCTCCTGCCAGATTTTTGGTCCGGCCTGCATTTTCTAATGCGGCAGCAACCGAGGCAGCTGTGTCCATTCCAAAGAGCTGAAGTGACCCCTTCAAGGTGTGTGCAGCGAGATGCAGTTCATCCGGATTTTCGATCTGCACGGCCCGAATGATGTCTGATGACAAGCGGGGAGTTTGCCGCAGCCAGATCTCAATCAGCTCTTTGAGAATCTCTCGATCGCCTGCGACATTGGCTAAGGCGATGGCTTCGTTCCACACGGCGGATGGAATGGCCATGGGGTGTGACACTCCGGGAATCTGAGGGGCTACGCAGCTAGCCCCACGAGAGGAGGGTCAGCGTGCCGCACAAGCATACCTTCGGTCATGACATCAGGGGAATCGAGGGTTGGGTTGCCTCGCGAAGCTCACAACCCCTCATTCAGCGGCAGCAACGCTTCGGTAAGGAACCGCCCGTCTTTACGAATCAATTTTCCGTCGAAGTAGATCTCGCCTCCGCCGTACTCGGGGGTCTGGATCAGGACCAAGTCCCAGTGAACGCGGCTGCGGTTGCCGTTGTCGGCGGTCTCGTACGCTTGGCCAGGGGTGAAGTGCAGTGACCCGCCGATCTTCTCATCGAACAGTGTGTCGAGCATCGGTTTCTTCACGCGGTTGTTGCACCCCAGCGACCATTCGCCGATGTAGCGGGCCCCCTCGTCTGAGTCGAGGATCTGATTCAGTCGAGCGGTCTCACCCCGGCACTCGGCGTGGATGATCTTGCCGTCCAGGAGTTCGAACTTGATCCCCTCAAACACCGTTCCCTGGTACAGCGAGCCGGTGTTGTAGCTGATGACCCCGTTGCAACTCGTGCGCACCGGGGCGGTGAAGACCTCGCCATCGGGAATGTTGCGACGGCCGTTGCAGGGGATGACCGGAATGTCTTTGATCGAGAAGTTGAGGTCAGTGCCCGGGCCCTTGATCTGGACGTGATCGGTGGCCAACATGAGTTCGCGCAGTGGCTCCTGCCGCCGGGCCATTTCGGCGTAATCGGCGGTGCAGACATCGAAGTAGTAGTCCTCGAACGCCTCGGTACTCATTCGAGCGAGCTGGGCCATGGATGCCGTGGGGTACCGCAGCACGACCCATTTGGTCTTCGGGACTCGCAAGGCGGTATGCACCGGTTGCCACCACAGGCGTTGGTAGAGGTCCATTTTATCGGCAGGGACATCGGACATCGCGTTGGAATTGCTCGCCCCTCGAATGCCGATGTACGCCTGCATCTTCGCCATCGTGTCGCGTTCAATCTCGCCAATCAGCTGCATGCCGGTCTCGGTGGCGGTGCGATATAGCGAGCGGAGGACGCTGGTGTTGCGGAGTGAGACGACCGGGTGGGCTCCCTTCTCGGCGGCGATCTCGACGAGGTTCGAGATGAGTTGGGGGTCAGGCAGGTCAAAGGCCTCGATCAGGACTTTTTCACCGGGTTCGAGCCGGGTGCTGTGCTCGATCAGCAGACGCGCGAGTTTTTCGATTCGAGGGTCACGCATGGGACATGGCTTTGCAAAAGGAGGCTTCGATTGCGGATTATTGCAGGTGTACCGCGAATTGTTTCACCCGGCAAGTTGTGAACACGAACTGGAGACGTAAACACGACGGACAAGGATCTCCGTCGTACAGCTGGACCTCACAACCCCTTGAGGATCTCCAGCGCCTTCGCCTCAAACAACTCTTGCCACTCGGGTGCCAGCAGCGTGTCGCAGTCCTCTTGGGCGGCTCCGGGATTACGGAGTTGATCCGCCGTTGGAGCGTAGTAGATGTAGCCGTTGGTGTAGCCCGCGATAAAGGTGTTCTCGTGCGGGTTGGCCTGCTTCAGGTTCAGCCCGATCTCGACCGTCAGCTCGCCGGGGAATGTGACCATGTGGAAGTCGCCGAGCCGTAGGCCGACCAGTTCGACATCCAGCGTTCGCTTGCCAGCTGCGACGTTTTGCGATTGATGCATCTCCAGCAGTCGGATGTTCGTCTGCACGCGGGTAATTTCTTCCATCGTATTGATATTGGTCAGATACGCGGCCATGTTACGCTGGTTCTCGGCATCGAGCCGATCGTAGTCGGTGCGGCCCAGCTGGCGGTCGTTGAGATAGCGGTGCGAGTCGTAGGACGGGAAGTCCTTCGATAGCCCGTGACCGATGGCCAGCGGGAGGAAGGTCTTGAGGTTCAAACTCGTCCCGCCGAGTGTGGTGACGAGTTTCTCTCGCTCGGCCTTGAGCAGGTCGATTCGCTCGGCGAAGTCGGCTCGTGGCAGCTCGATGGTCTCACTGACGATTTTGAGGTTCGTGGCTTCAGCGGTCTGGATCTTCTTGGCCCCGCGCATCGCGCTAATCCCCAGCAGGCTGCCAAGAGTCTCGGCATTTCGGGGGTGCGAGACATCCTTATACAGCACCGGGTTGATGTCCCCGCCGCAGCCTTGAATGAACAGAGCGGTGGTGTTCGGGCCGAAGCTGTCTTCGATCACTTCTGATGCGAACCCCGATAGGTCCGCTGTGTTTCCGCCGTTGGGGACTTGCTGAATCGGGTGGACGGCGAAGTTGTAGACCACGGCCAGCGTCGAGCCGTCCAACCGGTCGAGCCGCAGGATGCCGATCTCGGGATCGATCGGCCCGACCTCAGCAACCTCGTCATCGGGGGGCAGTGAGTAGGCATGCCGGACATCAGCGGTCTTGCCGCTCTTGAGCTTCAGGCGGCGATTCTCCGAAACGCGATCTTCTCGCCCGGTGCCGACACCAACTCGAACAGGTTCCAGTTTGGCATAGGCCTCCTTGACGCATTGCACCGTTCGCTCGTCGATCTCCCTGCAAACCTTGGCATGGCAGTGGCTAGTGTTGACGAGCAAGCTGCCCGGCGGGATGCCCAGATCCTTCTGCAATGGCCCGCGAATCTTCTCCATGAAGTCATTGGGGATCGTCCCGATCATGCCAATCGAGACCGCATCGATCGTGATGATGACAGCTGTGGTCTGGTGATGCTGGAGGACGAGTGCTTTCACATACGGGGGGTCATTGACGGGGCCCGCGTCGAGGTCGGCGATGTCGACGGTGGCGGCTCCGGCGAGGAGTGGGGCGGCCTGAACCTCAGACCAGAAAACAAGAGTTGCAATGACAATGACAAGTCCTCGGACAAAAAATCGCATTGATTGCATTTGGGCACTACTCCGGGGACAAGGGGACAAAGGGGCACGCTGCTTTTCACTTCAAGTCATATGCTTCGATATGCCGTGTCGTTTGCATCATACTTTTTCTGGCCAGCATTCTTCTGGAGTATCTGCGCATGTTCGATGCTTGGCCTGCTTCAGTAACCAGGAAAAGAAGGCAGCTATACCGAGGATCGAACCGACGAAGCCAATGAGCATGGCTAAGTTCTGTTGCCGCATCGGTAGATTCTCAACGATCCATAGCGATAGGGAAATGCAGAGGGGAATAGCGATCAGTGTGATGCCTACGACGGCCATTGATAAGATCGCTCCGCATCGATTGCGGACAAGTTCCTCTGGGGGCCACAATTGGACTGCCGCAAGGCGATAGGTCGCCGGATCTACCCAAAGTCGAGCCCCGCTGATCCAAGCCAAACCACTTCCCAATAATGCAAGGAATATCCCACTCGCGGAAACCATTCCCATGGCAACCGCCATACGCTGGATCAGATGAATCATTCCTCCTTCAAGGTTAGCATTCTGGATAACGAGACCGAAGAGCATGATGCTCAGGCTGACCCAGAATATCCGCCCCATTCCAGCCGCAATGTGCATCGATCCTAACGCGACCCCACGTGTCGCGAGAGGGTCAGATCGCCAGAGGAACCACCCTGAATAGGCGTATGTCCAACCGAACCGTAACGCGAAGACAAGGGCCGACCAATTGAGATCGGCCGTGAGTTCGAAGATCACAAACGCTGCCAGTCCGAACAGCGGCCAGCCCCAGGTGCTGAAGAAGGTGCGATTTGTGCTGGGGGATGAATCGTCGTGATCGGAGTCTTCCTCGGGCCAGTCGATGTTTTGATTACGCTGTTCGACCATCATGGAAGTCCTGCATCAGTTGAGACACGCAGGACTGGCTTCTATCGATTCTGACCTGAGCCGACAAGGCGTGACCGTTCCACTCTTTCTTCGCCGCGAAGCGGTGGCAGCGGGTCGCCGTGGGCGCAGCCCACGGATGAGAGATCTCGCGTAGTCAGCAGCCGCGAATGCGGCGACCGAGATCTGCGATGTTGGTGCGTCTGGGTACTCGCGTGAGTTCAGCTCATCGCAAGAATCTGTGCATAATCGGCCCAGTCTGGCGATTACCCGGCGGAACATCACGGTCGCCGCTCTCGCGGCTGAGGCATATCTGTCGCTTCTTTCCGTGTGCTGCACCCACGGCTACATGCGGCCACCGCTTCGCGGTGAATAGTGAAAGTCATTTCTCGAATTGACTCGCGAAGTAGGACATTTACTCCGCTCTACGAATGCGTCAACCTCACAGCCGTTTCTATCGCCGACACCATCCCGCTGGGGTCGGCTTGGCCGGACCAGGCGATGTCGTAGGCGGTGCCCTGGCTGGGGCTGGTACGGATGATGGGGAGGCCGAGGGTCACGTTGACGGCGCGGTGGAAGCCGATCAGTTTGAGGGCGATGTGACCCTGGTCGTGGTACATGGCCACGACGCCGTTGAAGGCTCCCTCGACAGCGGATTTGATGAGGGTGTCGGCGGGTCGTGGGCCGACGACGTTGATCCCGAGGCGATGAGCTTCGGCCACAGCGGGGGCGATGACACTGGCCTCTTCGTCTCCGAACAGGCCCTCCTCGCCAGCATGTGGGTTGAGAGCACAGACGCCGATGCGGGAGGGTTCGCCGAGTTGCTGGAGGAAGCCATCGATGAGCTGGATCGTCTCGCGGACTCGCTGGGTCGTCAGCAGTCGCGGCACGCTGGCAATCGAGGTATGCAGAGTGGCATGAGCAATTGACAGCGAGTGCCCCGGTGCGAGCGGGTCGCCGGGTGGTAGATAGAGCATCATCGCGACATCGGGGACGCCGCACTCAGCTGCCAGGATTTCGGTGTGGCCGGGGAAGTGGATGCCGGCCCGGTGCAGGCCGAGCTTGCTGAGCGGGGCAGTGACGATGGCGTCGATCTGCCGTGTGAGGGCGGCATGTGTCGCGGCGACGAGCCAGTCATACGCGGCGCGCCCTGCGCGGGAATCGGCGAATCCGACCGGCACCTCATCGACTTTTGAGCGAGAAGGGTTCCAGACGACGATCCGGCCCGTGCGGCTCCAGTCATCTCCGCATTGATTGATCGAGACGACCTCCCACGGGAGCGAGAGGAGAGTCAAGGCCCGGCGAACAACGACCGGACAACCGACGATGACGACTTGCCAGTCCTGATGCGGTAGCAGTTCGACAAGGCTGCGAACCACGACCTCAGGGCCGACACCGGCGACATCGCCCAATGTCAGCGCGACGCGGGGGGCGAGAGAAGAATCGCTTCGAAGAGCGTGGATATCTGGACCGCTCACGGGTAGCACTCTAACTCCCCAAGTGGCTTGCCCAGCAGATCCTTCGGCGAGAGGAGCGGTTCGCCAGCGACCGGCCACTTCACGCCGACTGTGGGGTCATCCCAGATTAGAGAGCGTTCATGCTGCGGAGCGTACAGGTCGGTGCACTTGTACTCCACATCGGCGAGATCGGACAGGACGCAAAACCCATGCGCGAACCCAACGGGGATGTAGAGCGCCCGATGGTTTTCCTCCGAGATCTCGACCCCGACCCACTTGCCAAATGTCGGCGAGCTGCGACGAACATCGACAGCGACATCATAGATCGTCCCGCGCAAACATCGGACAAGCTTCCCTTGCGGTTGTGTCAGCTGGAAGTGCAGCCCGCGCAAGACGTTCTTCTGGGATCGCGAGATGTTGTCCTGCATCCAGACCGCTGGCAGTCCCGTAGCTGCGAAACGGTCTGCACGGAAGGCTTCGAAGAAGAAGCCTCGTGAATCGCCGAACACCTGGGGTTCGACGATGACGACTTCGGGGAGTTCAGTCGGGATGATGTGCATGGGGTCGATTCAGCGTGAGAGATGAGTCAAACGAAAACTCGCGGCTAACTACTTCAAGAGTTCGGTGACCGGCAGCCCATTCGTGGTGAGAACTTGAATCTCATGCGCCCGATGGGGACCGGTGTAGGACCAGACGATTTTCTTATCGGGTGTCACTTCAAAGACCTTGATCTTGCCTTGCGAGGCGTAGCTGGCAATGACGGTATTTCCGTTGGGCAATCGTTGCCCGCCGCAGGGATCGGCGAACGGCTTGTCGTCCGGGAAGTCGGCGTTGCTGATTTGCCAGACGACTTTACCGGTCTCATCGAATTCGACGGTCTTGTTGCCATGGGTCAAGTTGACCAGCACATGGCCATTCGCCAATTGAATCGCGGTGAACGGCCAGTTCTCTGCAGCGCGCCCACCCAACTCGTCGAGGTCGGTCTTGATCGAGCGGACCACTTCACCGCTGGGCTTGTACTCTTTGACTTGAAAGGCCAGAAGATGCGGGACTAGATAGTTTCCGCTCGGCAATTTGCGGGCCATGCGGGTCTGCATATGAGCGTTGTCGGTTTCCGGTTGCAGCGGGCAGTCAATGGCAATCGTGCCATCCGCGTTCACCTCTAATAGGCGTGGTTTGGCCCCCAGTTCGGTGATCAACGTCCGACCCGTTTCCAGCCTTACAGCTGTCCCAATCTCCTGGTTCTCGGCGGAGAGTTTGTAGGCGAAGATGATTTGCTTGCCGGGGGTGAACTCTTTCACTTCGTCCGACCAAGCGATCAGGATGTTGCCACTGGGCAGGACATAACCATCCCGTGCAGCTGCGCGGCCGGAGTTCCATTGCTCAGTGCCATCCTCGGCGATGATGCCAGTGAAGGATGGTCCGGCGATGAAGAAGGAGTGCTGGATGTCGTCTGCAGAAAGAGAAGAGCAGACACAGAACAGGCTGAGTATCCACGAGAGACGCGTCATGTTTGGTGGTCCTTTGAGGGATTACTCATTCGGGAGATGAGGATCGTCCGAGTGTAGCTGTCCGGGGGCAGATGTTGGAGTACAGGCTTTAGCCTGCCTCTCCACAGGTCGGGGAGCAGCCTGAAGGCTGGACTCCCACACTACCAGTTCTCAACGGGACCACTGGGGACCGGCACGTTTAAATCGGGGAGCAGGCCGTCGCGACTCATCCCCTTGGGACCGGCTTCGGAGATACGAGCCAACACGGTCTCCATCTCCTCGGGGGTGCGGGCATCCTGGTACTCGTTGCGGAGGTCAGACGAGACGCGCATGGCCTTGAGATACCAGTGGGCCATCTTGCGGAACAGGCGAATCCCCCGGTCTGTGCCCTGCTGCTGCTCGAAGTAACCGAACTGTCGTCGTAACAGTTCGAGTCGATCATCGAAGCTGCCGGGGGCAGAGTATTGACCCGTGGTTTCCCACTCGACCAGTTGGCGAAAAATCCAGGGGTTGGCGAGTGCCCCGCGACCGATGGAAATGGCGTGGCAGCCGGTGACCTCGAACATGCGAGCGGCATCGGCGATTGTGCGGACATCTCCGTTGCCGACGACGGGGATTCTATCGACCGCTTCGACGACTTGCCGAATGCCGTCGAGGTTCACGACCCCGGTGAAGCCCTGGGCTCGCGTGCGACCATGGATGGCGATGGCTGCGACGCCAATCTGTTCGAGCTCGCGAGCGAACTGTGGGGCGGTGATCTGTGTATCATCCCAGCCGAGCCGCATTTTGACTGTGACGGGGACGCGAACCGATTCGACGACAGTTTGGACCAGATGGTTCGTTTCATTCGCCTTGCACATCATCGCCGATCCGCCGCCGCTGGCTGTAATGCGGGCCACGGGGCAACCCATGTTGATGTCGATGGAATCGACGCCGTACTCCTGCAGGTACTGGGCAGCATCTTTCATCATCGACGGGTCACCGCCGAAGATCTGTACCGAGAACGGACGGTCTTCAGGACACGTCTCAATCAGTTGCAACGACTTCCAGCTGAGCTGAATGAGGGCGCGGGCGCTGACGAGGTCGGTCGTGCCAAGTCCAACTCCGCCGAGTTCGCGGCAGACCCGGCGGAACGAGAGGTTCGTGTACCCCGCGAGCGGAGAGATCAGATAGCGCGACGGCAGACGGAGCGACCCGTAATGGATCGGTCCAGGATGCGGCAGAACGGGGGGAGCAGTGAGAGTCATTCCGGCATTGTCCCGTGGAGAGGTCGAGGGATCAACACTGGGTGAAAGAGATCAGTGTGAGACGGGCGATATCGCCGTATTCAATCACGCTGGGGTATACTCCACTCGGTCGAGGACTCTCCAGCGGTTTGCCTCGGCGAACCCGAACCACTACCGTGACGAGCTAGGCAGTCCCAATCCGCGACTCGTTGAAAATGGTTCGTTCATGTCATCTTCTTTGCCCCCCGGAACTCCGCCCGATCCTGCTCGTCTGGGACCGGCGTTTCAACGGCTGTGCGATGTCATCGCCCAGCTGCGATCACCGACGGGCTGTCCTTGGGACCGGGTTCAGACGCTGGAGACAATCAAGCCGTTTACGCTGGAAGAGACGTATGAGCTTCTCGAAGCGATCGACTCTCATGACGACGAGGCGATTACCGAGGAGCTGGGCGATCTTTTGCTGCAAGTCGTGCTTGATTCCCAAATCGGTCAAGACGAAGGACGCTTTGACCTCATCGGTGTGATTGAGGGAATCACCGCCAAGATGATCCATCGTCATCCGCACGTGTTCGGTGAAGAACAGGCTCATACAGCCAGCGATGTCCTGACCCATTGGGAGCGCGCCAAGCAGGCCGAAAAACAGCGGGCGTCACTGTTGGATGGGATTCCGATCGAGTTGCCCGCTTTGGCGAAAGCAGCTCGCCTTAGTAAGAAAGCGGCGCGAGTTGGATATGATTTTCCCCATCGAGCCATGTTGTTCGACAAGCTGCGGGAAGAGCTGGCTGAACTGAGCGTTGAACTGGGCGAGGTGCCCGAAATCGCGGCATCAGTTGATATGGCTCCCGTTTCTGATGAGGAGATCGACGACCCGCAACGCAAGGCCCGCGTCGAGTCCGAGCTAGGCGACGTGCTGTTCGTCGTCGCGAATATCGCCCGTCGGTGGGGCATCAATCCGGAAGAGGCGCTTCGCAGTTCGAACCGAAAATTCGCCGATCGATTTCGAGCGATTGAGCGTGGTCTGGCATCTGCTGGAAAGACTTTTGAGACCGCGACTCTGCACGAGATGGAGGCGTTGTACCAGGCGTATAAGCGGAAAATGAAATCGGAGTGAGTGGAGTCGCGAGAAATGAGTCGCCACGCGACAGCGGCCACTACTGGTGTCATCACCGACGATCCGTATGAGGCTCGGAACTGGGGGGTGTTGCACGACCTGTCCGCTGCCAGTGGACTGGCCGGGTGACAGCATTCAGGCTCCGGACTTCCGGTACGTCTCTCATGGGGGCGAGGCGGTCCCGGAAGGACAGCTCGACCACGGTCTCGTCAGGCTGAATATTGCCAAAAACGATGGCGTTCAGGGGCTCGCTCAGCGGGTTCGTCGACTCCAGTGTCTCCTGGATCATGTGGTTCTCTGGGCCGATCGCGACGCCATACGGGGCCAGCGCGCGATCCACAGAGGCGATGGCAGGATATGTCGCCTGTGACCAGCGATCGCCCACAGCTGGGACCAGTGTGATCACTGCAGTCAGGGTACACGCCGTGATACAGATCAGGTCGATCCACTGGCGTTTTGAGCGACGTGACCGAAATGTTTCGAATTGAGCAGAGGGTGTCTTCATGAGGGCTGGGAGACGATGGGGGGAAACTGATCGGGGAAGCACTTAAACCTAAGTCGAAAATCAGGCGTGGCAAGTTTCATGTGGCATTTTGACCACACGAGTTTTCCGAAACGCCACAGGCCTGTTCACGAATCACCTCAGACTTGAAGGAATCCTTGAACCAATGGTTCCAGCTGTAACAAATACAAACCTTTCCAAGATGACCGGCAATTCTCGCCCGTCTTATTGACCTGTTTTTCCAATCAGGGGTACAACCCCGCCGCCTTGGTGATCTCTGCCGCTGAACGCGGATGGGTGCTGAGGCCAATCTCACTCACGTTCGATCAACGACACGTTTTGACAGGATTCACCCATGTTCGGAATCCGGACCCGCCAGATGGCCGCCGTGCTTGTGGCCTCCCTTGCCAGCCCCGTGGCCCTGATGGCCCAGTGGAATTTCGGCAACGATTGCAGCTGCTACTCACCGCAGCAGTATGTCGCTGCTCCTGCCCCCGTGGTCACCGCCTCTTGTCAGTGCATGCAGCCGGTCACAACCATGGTTGCCAAGCAGGTGCAGGTGACAGCCTATCGGCCCGAGCAGACCGTCGAGAAACGCCCCGTGCAGAGAGTGCGGATGGTCTCTCGTGAAGCGACAGCCTACCGCCAGGAGATGGAAACTCGCACGATCGAGGTTCCTGCGGTGACCTACCAGACGGTCACCGAGATGCAAACCAAAATGGTCAACAAGGGACGTTGGCAAACTCAGGTGCAGCCAGTCGCGAAGATGGCCCCCTGCCAATACGACAGCCGCCCCGGCATGGTCGGGTCGATGAACCGCATGGGATACCAGATGCGGTCGGCCCTGCAGCCGAACTTCACAACCAGTCGGCAGTTCATCCCCCAAGTTTGCCAGTGTACCGTACCAGTCCAGCGACAAGTGGCGGTACAGACGACTCGCAAGATTGTTCAAAGCGTGCCCAAGACTGTCGCGTACAAAACGACTCAGCAAGTCGCCGAGTACTTCACTGATTACGAAAACGTCACGATCACGACGATGAAGCCGTACACGACCACTCAGACGGTGCAAGAGGCCCGGGTCCATATGGCGTTTATCGATCCCAACACCGGCATGGCCATCGCCCCTCAGGGCACCCAGACCGCATCAGAACCACAGCCGACTCCAGCTCAATCCGCAGAAAAAGACGCACCGCCAGCCACCGGACTTCACAAACCCATCTCTTATCCTAAGCCTGTAAAACCTGCCCCCTCGAATGACAACCGCATCATTCACAAGGATTCGGCTCCGAAGAGTCTTGATTCAGTGGCCGTGAAGCCGGTCACCCGCCGGGCTGCCACGGTCGCTGCGACTGGCTCGGACGGTTGGAAGACTCACGCTCCGACTGCTAACGAACTGCCCGCCTCGAAGATGGGTCAGGGAAAAAGCTCAGTGGTCTCCAAGTAACTGAATTGTGCGGAATGACGGCCTCATCCGTACCTGACGAATTGGCTGCGGCCCGCGAAATCAATTCGCGCACCACAACATGGTTTATCTGACTAAGTCACTCCCTTCCCCTCTTCCCCCTCTGCTAGTTTCCCACCCCACTTCCCCTCCCGTCTCTCGCAGGAACGGCGCCGGATCCCCTCCGGTGCCGTTTCTTTCATTGGGGAACAGGCATTTCCGTGCAATCGTGCAAATCTCAAGTTCCTACTTCTCCAAGATTTCGACTGCGATACGCACTTCGCGCTCCGTCAGGTGAACAATCAATATGCTGGCTGACCACCAACCCCCGCCAAGCTGAGAGCGATCGTCTCGGGCATGAACAGAAGAGAATCAGTCCACAGATTTCGCAGATTCTCACCGATTTAAGAATGAGATTTTTGGCGAAATGGGTCGTTTTGGTTGAAAAAGAGTCTCCTCTCCGAAATCTGTGGAATCGGTGAAATCTGCGGATCAATTTCCCCTGTGCGGAGGGAGGGGGCGCCATGGCCAGCCATCGATAATCACTATGCGGGTCTCGCACTCGGCTCGCCCCGTGCATTCCGAAACAGGACTCCGCCGTTCGATTCACCGATTGTCGGGCAACCGACGGGAAATATTCAGTATCTCGCGAAAAAGAATCCCAGCTACGTAAAACACGATCCAGTCGAGCTTTTCAGTGGCTTGCGCCACGACGAAATCAGGAGTGTCCGGATTCCTCTTGCTCCGCAAATCGGTTTGCGGTGGAATGGATGAAGAGTGAGCGGGTTATTCTGTCGATACCGAAATTGACGAGTGTTCCAGCTGTTGCCGCACAACCCTCGCGATCGTTCCGACTTTGCCGAGCCATGCAGGACGATGCGGGCTGTTGCGAGTTTTCTCGCGTGCCACACCGGTTCGGCATCTAAGATTAGCCGTGTGAAGCGCCACTCCCGGGCCGGTGGTGCGATCAACTCCTTTGGAACGAATGTCACCGCCTACGATATGGCCTCTCAAAAAACCACTCCCGTATCCACTCGTTGGATTTGGCCGTTTGAGTTGATCGAACAGATCGGCGAAGGCGGGATGGGTGTCGTATATCGCGCCCGCTATGTCGTCAATAATCGCGAAGTCGCCCTGAAAATGTTGCCGGGAGATGTCACCGACAAGGTGGCTCTGGCGCGTTTCGAACGCGAGCTTGAAGTTCTGAAGAATCTCAAACACCCCAACATCGTGCGTTGTTTCGGCGGTGTGAGCGAAGATAAGCAGCGATTCTATGCCATGGAGTTGGTCAACGGGGGCAGCCTCGAAGACGAGTTACAAAGGCGCGGACATTTCTCGATTGAGCAGGTTGTCACCTTTGGTCTGCAAATGTGCGCCGCATTGGAATGTTCGCATAAGAGCGGCGTCGTTCATCGCGACATCAAGCCCAGCAATTTCCTCATCGGGAATGACAAACAACTTAAGCTCAGCGATTTTGGCCTCGCCAGCGTTTCGGCCTCTCGCCGAATCACCGCTGCCGGAAAGACCGCTGGCACGCTGCTCTACATGGCTCCCGAACAGATTCGCGGAGGCGAGCTATCACCACAAACCGATCTCTACGCCCTGGGATGCGTATTTTATGAACTCTTGACCGGCAAGCCGCCCTACGTCGGGGAATCACCTGCCCAAACAATGCACATGCATTGCCGGTCAGAGATTCCCAGAGTGTCCAAACTCGTGCTCGATTGCCCTGTCGGATTCGACAGGCTCATCGCAAAACTGATGTCCAAGGAGCCGACTCAGCGACCTCAATCCGCCGCCGAAGTGGCCAAAGATCTGCGAACGGTCACGAACACGATCACCGTAAAAATCGATCCGAAGCGTTTGTTGCTGGAGGGCGGAGCCGCTCAGCCGCAGCTGCCACCAGTGATGAGAATCGACTTCGGTGACGAGCAAGTCGGCCCTCGTCAGCGGACGCTGGGTGACAAGATCACATTGGCGGCTCTCCTGCTCGCGCTAGTCGGCTCGCTCTTCTGGAACTTCTTCCGCAAGACAGAGACCGGTCTGACGGCCCAGCTGGAAACCCTGTGGATCAATGCATTGCAGGATCCCGACCGCGAAGTGCGGATCAAAGCGGCTTCCAGTTTGGGTGAACTCAACGGGCAATCTGACGAGGCTCTTCGGGCCGTGGCCAATGTGCTGGAGGACTATGACCCAGCTGTCAGGCGCGAAGCCGTCATTGCGGTCTCCAAAGCAGGCACACCGGGGAAAGCCTATATCCCCACCCTCATGCGCATCAGCAAAAATGACCAGGACCGCGATCTCCGTGACCTCGCGGGTGTCACGGTCTCTAAACTGAAGCAGGCACCCGATTACAGCAACACCGGGACGTGGCTGATGCTTCTCGGGCTATCCGCAGCTGTGGGTGTTGCCACCTATCACTGGATGCAGAAGACGGCCAAGCTGGAAGAGATCCCCAAGCGTAAACCCGTACTTGGCGGAATGTAAGCGAGTCGGTATATAGCGAGGAACAAGTCGGTTCCGATTGCGAGTCTGTCTCGCAACAACCTGCAACTTCTCGCAAGCAGTCCCCCGCCATGACATTTCCTTATTCAGCCATGGGGCGGAAGTTGACCGCTCGCAGCGGCATTCTGGCACTGATGGACGATCTCGGTCGGGCGATGACCATCGAGCCCGACATGCGGATGCTAGGCGGTGGCAATCCTGCAGCTGTCCCCGCGATTCAAGAACTCTGGCGTGAGCGGATGCAAGCACTGCTGGACGATGGAACCAGTTTCGACCGCATGCTGGGCAACTATGATCCCCCGCAAGGCAACCCGAAATTCCTCGCGGCTCTGGCTCGTCTGTTACGAGAGAAGTTCGGTTGGGACATCGGTCCCAAGAATCTGGCGATCACGACCGGTGGCCAGACAGCATTCTTCCAGATCTTTAATTTACTGGCTGGCCATTTCACGGATGGCCGGCAGCGAAAAATCCTGCTTCCGCTCTGCCCGGAATACATTGGCTACGCGGATCAAGGGATCGATGAAGGGCTGTTCGTCGCCTGCCGCCCCGAAATCTCCTGGCCACACGGTGAAGCTGCGCGGGTCTTTAAATACCGCATCGATTTCGCCGCTGTCGAGGCCGCACTGGTGCGCCACGATGTGGGGGCCATCGCCGTCTCGCGCCCGACAAATCCAACTGGCAACGTCCTGACGGATGAAGAGGTTCAGCGCCTCTCCACCCTGGCGGAGGACCACGGCATCCCGCTGATCCTGGACAACGCGTACGGGGCCCCATTCCCTGGTGTGATCTTCGTGCCTGCCGAACCGTTCTGGGCTCCGCATCTGATCCTCACGCTCAGCCTGTCCAAGCTGGGACTCCCCGGAACTCGCACTGGAATCGTGATCGCCCCACCCGAAATCGCGAGCGCCGTCGCCGCGATGACCGCCATCACCGGCTTGGCGAATGGGAACATTGGCCAGCAACTCGTGCTACCCTTGATCGAGGACGGAAGAATCCTGCGTCTCGGGCCGGATGTCCTCCGCCCCTTCTACGAACAGAAGAGCCACGCCGCAGCTGCGATGGCCGCTGAGGCGTTCGCCGTTCACAACGTCAACTGGGCCATGCACGCCAGCGAGGGCGCGTTCTTCCACTGGCTCTGGCTGCGAGATCTGAGCATCCCGACCCGCGAACTCTACGAGCGGCTTAAAGCCCGCAAGGTGCTGATCGTGCCCGGCGAATACTTCTTCTTCGGACTCAACGAGTCCGGTCCCGACAGCGACTGGCCCCACAGCCGCGAATGCCTGCGTCTCAACTTCGCCCAGCCCGAACAGACCGTCCGAGAAGGACTGCAAATCATCGCCGAAGAAGCCGCGAAGGCTCGCCGGTAAACAACACCGGCGAGTGGGATAGCGCCCGCCCCTGAGTACTTTCATCAGTAGTCCGCCGCGTCAGCAAGGGAGAATAGCAGCAGTGTTTCTCTTGCTGACGCGGCGGTCTCCCTATGTCAAATAAGTACCATTCGGCACCCACCTCCTCGTTCTGCCTGTGTCGCATCTTACTCTGATAATGCCATTATCCTGACTGGAACCACTCTCTGAGGCTCTGCGAAGGTCGTGCACCTCTGGGACTCGCCACACCCTTCGAAGACTCAGGATGCGCCACCTGACCCGAAATATAATCACTAACTCATCGAGTCGATTTCTTACTAACCTGATGAGAATCTCTTTAGAGTCTCCAGAGAATTCATGGCTTCGCGGACTGCTTGGGCGATGATTCGAAGTGTTGACTTTCACCACTTTCCCGACGTCGCAAAGGATCTATCATGCGCACCCCGAACTGGTTGCACTCACTCAAGGCTCTGTTTCGTCTGAATCGCTCCCGTCGCCGTGCAGCGGCCCGTCCGCAGGGTTCAGTGCTGGCTTCAGTAACGCTGGAGAATCGCCGACTTCTCAGTGCCTCAGCTGCGTTCAACACTTCGACGGGGGCCTTGCAGGTCTCCAGCACGGCAGCAGAATCGCTGAAGCTGAGTGTGGACAAAGCAGGCAATCTGCACATCAACAATGGGGGGGCCCTCGGGAAGGCATCGAGCGTCAAATCGATCGTCGTCACAGGCGGATCTGGTAATAATACGATCGATCTCAGCAATGTGACGAAGTCGGCATTCCGGAGTTTGAAGTCGGTCCAGATCAGCGGCAATGATGGCAACGACACGATCACCGGCAGCCAGTTCGACGACAAGATCTTGGGTGGCTCCGGCAACGACAGCATCAGCGGCGGCCTGGGGAATGACTCGCTCTCGGGAGACGCGGGGAATGACTCGCTCTCCGGCAGCGATGGCACCGACATCCTGAACGGCGGACTCGGCGACGATTCGTTGACCGGGGGGCTGGGCCACGACAACCTCTCCGGAATGGAAGGCAACGATACCCTCTCCGGCAGCGATGGGGGAGATATCCTCAGTGGCGGACTCGGCGATGACAAGCTGAGCGGCGGCACCGGCGGCGATCTTCTGAATGGGGATGATGGTCGCGACACCCTGCTGGGCGAGACGGGCGACGATCTCCTCAACGGTGGCCTGGGGAACGACAGCCTGAACGGTGGAGATGGAATCGACACCGAACATGGAAATGGTGGCGATGACTCGGTCGTCGGTGGGAGTGGGAACGACCACCTCTATGGAGACGACGGAGTTGACTCGCTACTGGGGCACGATGGCACAGATGACCTGCACGGTGGACTCGGCAACGACAATCTGGATGGCGGGACCGGGAACGATCTGCTGGATGGCGACGAAGGGAATGACCTCGAACACGGCGGCATCGGGAACGATGATGTCCAGGGAAGTTCCGGAAACGACAGGCTCTACGGCGATGATGGAAACGACCGCTTGAATGGTGAGGACGGAGACGATGGGCTGTGGGGCGGGAACGGGAACGACGATTTGGTCGGTGGTGTCGGCACCGATAACAACTACGGAGAGGCAGGCGATGATGACTTGAACTCTGACGGCATCGACAACGACGACGGAGGGACAGGCAACGACTCCGACGATGACGATCTCACTGGCGGAAACGATGACGACGACAACGACTCTGAAGATGATGACGACGACATCTTCGGCGACGACGATGACTAAGGTGACATTCGTCCGACGTGAGTGGGCTTTTGTCGCATGACACCCTGCTCTGTCGCGATACGAATGACGGCACCGACAGCCCGATCCCGGAATTTCCGGACTCGGGCTGTTTTCATCGGCGAAGTGTGGGATTCGAATTAGGATCTGGTGCGAAACAACTTCCCGAAAGTCCTGAAGAGGATTCACCGCAGGGGGCGCAGAGGAACGCAGAGGCTTGAGTGATCTCCGGAATTTCCCTCTGCGAACCTCCGCGA
>JAYWHX010000114.1:0-11465 GCA_043777375.1 Planctomycetota bacterium
AAAGTCGTGCCGGTTCACACCATCAAAAGCAGCCTCGGGAGAGACAACACTTCTTGAATCGCTGGCCCGACCCACACGGGCACAGATCATTCCGGCCCAGCTTCTCTTCCAGCTGCTTATCGCCGTGGACGATTCGCACGCCCCGCTTGACCTGCGTCTCAGACGGATAACCCCGCCGCCGCTTGCTCATCGTCTCGAAAGGAATCCTGTTCGTGGAACTCGTTGGACTGCATCACACACCTCCGGATCTGACAGAATGCCGAGACTGGTCGAACTCCCCACGGGAGAACCTGATCGACATGTGGGAGGATGACATCTGATCGGAGAAAAGGTTCACACTTCGCGGGGTGGCCCCGGTTAGGTCGCTTTGGACCCTACCCGGGCGGCGTAGTCGGAAGAGGTTCTCCCAAGAGAGATTCCTCTCCGAGAACCTCCTGTGCCAAGGCACACAGGTAGCCTCCAAAGCGAGCCAACATGTGCCACCAGCGCCCTGATCTACGACCGACAAGCCGCCTCGAAGAAAGAGGCTGAGCCAGATGAGGAGGGTGCCGAGGCAGAGAAGTGATCGCGAGTATCCCTGGAGCGGGTGGTAAGGCCAAGACGGCTTGGCGGAAGGCCGCGGTCTCGCAGTGCTCCCTACACCCTTCGAGGCTCAGGGTGTGCCACCCGATCTGAGTGTTTCACAGCGGATCGAAGCGGTCGGACTCGGTCAACGCCTGCGTTACGCCTTGAGCCATTCGACGACGCGATCACTAGAGGTCGCTTCGCTGAAGTAGCTGAAGTGATCTGCGGGAACGATGTGGATCTTCAGTTGTGCGTGGGGGTACTTGCCGTTGCGGAGAGTGTGCATGCTGGTCTGGCTGCAGACCATGTCGTGTTCGTCATCGAACAGGAGTGACAGGGTCGAATCGGCGAGTCGCCGCACCAACCCGACCAAGGCGGGGGAAAGTTCCGCGACGCCTGCCAGAATCGTGTAGGGGATCTGGACCGGAGGGCTGGCGGCGTTCAGCGCCTTCAGGAAGTCGGATTGCGGCTGGAGGTCGCGAATCGCAGCGGCCTCATTGACGACTTTGTTGAACGCTAGATTCAGAGGCAACAGCTGCGGAACCAGAGCGCACTTGGCCAGGGCCAGAGTCCCGAGCCAGCGGGCGATGCTGTGCGACTTGGCCAGGAGCGTTCCCGTGTTGGGAGGACCAGCCAGCAGGCAGCGGCTGACGTGGGCATGTGCCCCGAGCATTTCGATAGCGGCCCGCGCGACGAGTGAACCCACCCCGACAGCCATCAGATCAACGCGGCCTCCGGCAGCCGGAGCCAGTCCGAGGCTGGCCAGCGCTTGGGCCAGTTGCGAGGCACTCTCTTGAATCGGCGTCGCGACCGTCTCGTAGGCAAAGGCCAGGATATGGTCGTACGTCTGCCCTGATCTCTCGATCAGTGGATCCACCTCGGCGAGCATGGTTTCGACATCTCCCAGCCCTCCATGAACCAGAACCAGAACCTTGTGAGAGGCCAACATCTCGCCCGGATTCACTCGACGCTTCCGCACCTCGCCGGTCGCGAATCGCCGCGTGCGTTCCCCGGGCTCCATCGGGGTGGTCAGGGCCTGCTCGAGCGGCACCCAACGGACTCGGTGCAGGCCGAGCGTGCCCGACCCCCAGTTCAGCAACTTGTAGAAGTAGAGGCGTACCGATCCGACCACACTCCGAGTGCCGATCGATTCTGGTGAGGCATCCCCCGCAGGCGGCAGCCAGGTGACATCCACGGTCTCGTCGCCCGGTTGCGAGAGGCCGACGGGGTAGAGCAGTTCTCCGTCCGCCGCAATCGCCAGGACGCGCTCGCTGCGGGTCGGTTCGAGGCTGCGCTGGCCTGGCCCCCATTGAATGCGAAGCGGGGCTGCCGAGGAGATTTGCGCCCGAGCCATGTTGTCGGCATCGATCTCGAATGACTCCACGACATGGCCTTGGCCACTGAGTTGAGAGGTCAGTTGGGCGAATAGATCTGCGGACGATGGACCGTTGCTCGAACGCACCGCTTCAAGTCCTGCGGGAACAGACATCACAGAAACTGTGGTCACCGCCCGCATCGTCCCCACAAATCCGGCGGGGGCAGAAATCACACAGCCCGAACCCGGGAGCGTGACATTCAGTCCGCCCGTGAGCGGTTGCTCGCGTTCTTGTTGAGGGCGCACGAGTTGATAGACGAGTTCGGCAGTCGTCCAGTCCTCTTCCGTCTTCGCTGCCTTCGGTTGGATGAGTCGGGTGCTGGTCCCCAGGGCGGCTTGCTCCAACAGCTGACCTAGCGGACCGATCGGTGGAGCTTCACTCGCCGACCGCGTGCCGTCCGACTCAAAACGTCCGTCGGCATTCATCGTCAGGAGATCGAAGTCTGTCGGCGTGCGGGTGGCGAAGACCTTGATGGCTTCGCGGACTTGAGTCCGCGCGCGGCTTCCTGGGAACGATAATTGCAGATCGCGAATCGTCTTCGACTTTCCAGCTGGGACGGGGATGCGCTCGCCATCCAGGGGCCAGACGAGGGCGACCGACCCGTCATACCCGAACGCCAGAGCATTCAGATACAGGGGCTCCGCCGACCCGTTTGTCAGTACGATCTCCATGTCCACCGGCGATTCTCCCGCCTCCAGAACCTGGCCCACACCCGTGATCGAGACTCCACTCGCGAGCTTAATCTCGACGGTCACTTGTCCCCTGAGACTCGACTGCGGTGAGGGATTCTCGATACGCAGGGCATTCAAGTGCTTGGCCCATTTCTGGATCGATCGCGTCAACACATCGAGACTTGTCGTCCAGGCGGGAGTCTCCAGGGGCTGGCCCGTCGCGTCGAAAATCCCATCGCCCTCCGTACATGATTGAATAGACAAATCCGCCATCGAATCCGAGGTCATCCGGACAATTCCACTCAAATCAGGCTGGGACAGGCGTTGCTCCAGAGCTGCGCGGGTCTGTGGACTCGCCTGGGCGAGCGAGACCGTTCGCATCAATTGTGAACCAAAGGTCACTGGGCGAACGCAGCTGCCAGCTGCCAGCTCCGGGTTCCCCTCGATGACCTGGCACAGGCTGGACACGGCTCCGCGTTCGACGATCTTCAGTCGTGCCAGCGGAGTGGTCTGGGTGGTGATCTGCCGAGTGGTATCACTCGTCCCCTCGGCATAGACGTTCAGCTCATTTCCGACCGCCAGCCCGTGGACACCGCCCGCGTCAATCTTGATCAGATCTCTCTCCAGCCCTGTGACGCAGATCCAAGAGTCACGCGGTGGTCGATTTCCTCCGAAGAGCAAGCGGTCGCGTTCGCCTTCGCATTGCGGTGATTGCGAGACGTTCCGTTGCACGAGACTGCGGAAGACCCGCTGGTGCAGTTCACGGTAGGTCGAGTTCTTGGTCGGGGTCTTCGCCAGTTCCTCGGCCAGGGCATACGTGAATGCCCCATAGTGCAGCTCGCCGTCTGAGGTCTGTGCCTTCCATTCTTTGGCCGACTCCGAGTGACCGCACGCCGCGAGCAGGACATGCCGCAGCGGCTTTACCGCGACGTCACCCGTGCTTCGCGTCCCTGTCACAATCGCGGCGAGTGGGGGGACTGCGGGCCGCTCTGGCTGGGGCCGATAGTCGGGTGGACACTGCCGAGTCGCCACATCGATGTCACGCGTGCCCGATCCGGAATGGCAGCAGTCGAGCCAGACGGTGATGTTCTGCGAGTACTGAGCCAATTCATCGAGCAGAGCCCCGAGTTCCCAGTCTTTGATGTCGAGGATGCCCGCCTGGCGACTGTCGTGGGGCACCAGCGTCTCATCGACTCCGGCGAGCTTAGTTCCTTTGGCATCAATGGACTTCGACCCATGTCCGCTGAAGTGGAACAAGAAGGCCGGAGCGGGCTCGCCGGATGCCTGGGCTTGCTTCGCCTGTTCAATGAAGTGTTCGCGAAAGGCCTGCTTGATCGCGGCGTGCGTGGCTTGTTCGTCGACCAGAAATCGCAGGTGGTTCTCCGGAATCTCAAACCGGGATCGCAACACGGAAGCCATCAGCTCGATGTCGTTCCGACACCCCTTGAGTGGTGGAATGATATCCGCCTTGTACGTGTTCACGCCGATCAGGAGAGCGTACAGAGGAGTCGGCATCGGGGATGGCTTTCACGCGATGAGAGGGTCGGTTAGTTCGGAGGAAGTTCGAGCAGCGATTCGGAAAGGCTTGACGACCCTCTGTCCCAGCGTTCCGTCAGATGAGTGTACCGCCCGATCGCCCCGAATGACCTCGGGTCGAAGTCCCCCCCGCGAAACAACCGGCAGCGTTCCTCTAACTGGCGAATCGACGACGCTCGCGGAGTCGTTCCCCACCCGGTCAGTCGGTCTTGTGTCGCCGATTCGGGATGGACTCGGTAACGGGTCACGACCTCGCGAGTGATCGCAAAGCGCACTCCGCGAAACAGGCAGCGCAGCTGGAACTCGGTATCGAGACTGGTGCGGTTCATCAGCCGACTGCCGAAGTCGGCATACCCACCCATCTCCCGAAACATCGCCGTACGGAAGACGGCTGTGGGGTTTTCTAGGAAGTAGTCAGCCTTGGCCCATTGCGGGTAGAATGACCGGCGATAGTCGGCGCGACGCATCCGCTTCAATTGCATGGTCTCTGACATCACTGGGCGGATGAGTTCGTCATCGCCGAACAGCTCGACCGCGCCACCAAAGTAATCGGCCCCGCTCCAGTGCAGCATCTGCCCCGCCCGGTACAACCGGTGTGGCAGACTGATGTCGTCCGCGTCTTGAACCGCGACTAGGTCGGTCTCCCAGTACGGAGCGACGTTGTTGAAGGACTGGAACTGTCCAATGTTCTCTCGATTTCGGTAGACCCGCAGCTGGGGGTGGGCCGCCCATTCGTCGAGGAAATCAGTGGTGTCCTCCGGTGAGACATCATCAATGAGGTGGATGATCGGTGTCGCCAGTTCCTGCGTCAGGAGACCTTCCAGCGCCTCTCGAACGTAGTCCAGGTGGCCACGAAAGGGGAGTACGACGTCGCACCGCACGGGGACACGCGGAAAGCGATCTTCTGGACCGAGTTTCAGATCCAGTGGGGAGGGTGCGGCCGTGCGAATGAGTCCACGTAACACGCCCGGAGTGTTGCGAACGGGCTTGAACTGGGTGGGTTTCGCAACTTCTCCACCCAAGACCGGATCAGGGAGAGTGACCACGTACCGGCCTTGGCGATACGCTTCGGAGATGCAGACGGCCTCTGTTTCCCCGCGCTGATTCTCTGCTCCGCCCATGTCGACGAGTGTTGCACGTCGAATGACCAGCGACTCAGGAATCAACGGCGGGATCTCATCCTCACCCAGAGGTATGTGGTCGGGAACATGGGCGACAAATAGTTCCGCGCCGGTGTCCCGCAGCGCCTGGATCGAGAAGGCCAATCGCCGTGGCGTGCTGATCTCCTTCGGACTCTGCACGGCCAGGTACGGTGTTCGCAGCCAACGGGAAACCTGTGTCGCAGCACTCAAGGCGGTCACGGGCCCGTCCAATCGATGAATCTGCACATTCCACAGAGCGACGAGGTCGCCCCAATCGATGGGGTCGTGACCTGTTTCGATTAGATGCAGGATGGGAACTGCTCCCGACTGACTCAGGACGCTCTCGATCACTGCCCGCAACTGGGGACAATCCTGATCGGCGCAGAGGATCACATCGCAAACGAGGGCATGGGCTGGGGCCACGGATGGGGGCTGGGCTTGCTTCAAGAGGGCGTTCTCGGCTCGTGTGAGCCAGAACTCCCAACGTTGTTTCACAGTCGTGTCGGTCACACGGGCCAGATGTTCTGTCGCTTGATGATAAACCAGCGACGGAAAGATCGGATGTTCGATGAATGCACTCTGACGCGTCTGCTCAATACACATTGAACACATGGATCGCGTCACCTCACACTGTTCCGGTGGCGTGCCGAGAATCTGTGAGAGCAACAAACACTGGGCGGATTCCGCATCGCTCTGGCCTTGAATCTGCGTCCGATAGACGCAATCCAAAGGAGTGAGAGTGGATGATTGATTCATTCCGACCATCTGGGGATCTCCAATCTATCTGGTCCACTAGGCAACAATGACAGTCCATTCGCCCCAGTCCCCAAGGAGTCCACCATTTTCAATTTGTTGGGTTGACGATGCCAGGAAACCGCAAGACGGCAAAGTTCTGCCGAATTCTGCGAGCTCACAAGTTCAAGTTGGTGGACCACTTGATGAATAAGTCTAAGTCTCTTGCCGAGCGGATGCGACTCCATGCGGGTTCCGGTTCACGCCATCGAAATTGATTCTGCCTTGGATCGACGGCGCTCCATCCACCTGACAGAATGACATCCGACACATCGGGAGGACAAGAGCGTTGAGCGAGAGTCGAAAGGAATTACCGCCTGATTTCCTGCACACGAAATCGGTGCCGATACCGGAAGATGGGACACCACCGGGTGCCGAGGGGACGGTACTGTCTGCAGATCCGAGCAACACTCAATGTTATGTGCAGCCAGATGTGCCCACACATCTGGGGAGGTACGCGATCGAAGGATACCTCGGTCGAGGGGGGTTCGGCGTCGTCTATCGCGCCCAAGATGATTTGTTAGGACGGTCTGTCGCCATCAAGGTGCCGCATGAGTACCGAGTTCAGTCCGAATCCGAGCAAAAACTGTACCTGTTCGAGGCACAGACGGTGGCCCAACTCTATCATCCGGGAGTGGTCCCAGTCTATGACTTTGGCGTACTGCCGGACAATCGCTGCTTTGTGGTCTCCAAGCTGATCGATGGGCGAAGTCTCGCTCAAGTGCTATCCAGTGATCACCTGTCGATCGACAGGTGCGTCTCGTTGTTGGTCTCTGTGGCGGAGACACTCCATTATATCCACGGTCAAAGGCTGATCCATCGGGACATCAAGCCCGGCAATTTATTGGTCGATCAGACGAATCAGATCTTCGTCGCTGACTTTGGGCTGGCAGTCCACGAGGCGGACTCCGCCAAGCACCAGCCGGGAGCCGGAACGCTCAACTACATGAGCCCGGAGCAGGCCGGAGGCGAGGGACATCGCATCGACCAGCGGACCGACCTGTACAGTCTCGGTGCGGTCATGTACGAGATGTTGACCGGAACTCGTCCCATCCACGGGGATACGTTCGAAGACACCAAGCAGAAACTGCTTTCCCAGGAACCAGTCCCTCTCGTTTCACACGACCCGTTGATTCCGCAGGAACTCAACCGCATCTGCTTGAAGCTGTTATCTAAGCGAGCGAAAGACCGGTATCAAAGTGGTCATGAACTGGCGGATGATCTGAGGCATTTTCAATCTCCCAGCGTCGAAGATGTTTCAGCAGTGGGGGCAGGTCTTGGACTCCTGGCATCCGGAGCGGGTGCCGCCAACTCCCCGGGCAAGTTCATCCCGCGTGGACTCCGATCCTATGATCGGCACGATGCCTACTTTTTCCTTCAACTGCTGCCAGGTCCGTTTGATCGTGACGGTCTGCCCGAGAGTCTCAGCCACTGGCAACGCTGGGTCGAGCATCCCGAAGAACAGCCCGAACTGCACCGGATCGGAGTCATTGCCGGACCATCGGGCTGCGGGAAATCCTCATTGATCAAGGCAGGTCTGGTTCCGTTGCTCGACAAAGCGATGGTCTCCACGTTGATGATCGAGGCGACGATCGATCGCACCGAAACACAGCTCGCGGCCGCCCTCGACAGCCGCTTCCCGGTGTTGGCCACCGAACTCTCACTGACTGACAAACTCACAGCGATCCGGCGTGGCCAGGGACTCCCCGCCGGGAAGAAGCTGTTGATTGTGATCGACCAGTTTGAACAGTGGCTGCACACGGTTCACGAGCGGGAAGGCCCCGAGTTGATTCGGGCCTTAAGGCAGTGCGACGGAACGCGGGTGCAGTGCATCGTCCTGGTCAGAGATGACTTCTGGCTGGCCCTCAATCGGTTTATGGAGGCCGTGGAGACACCGCTGGTCGTGGGTCAGAACGTGCGGCTGGTCGACCTGTTTGACCTGCCACATGCCAAGAACGTCCTGACCCGGTTGGGACGGGCGTTTGAGCGCATTCCCGAGGGGCCGCCCTCCGTGATGACACAACGATTCATCGATCTGGCGGTGGAGTACCTCGCGAAGGACGGCAAGGTCTTTCCCGTGCATCTGTCGCTGTTTGCCGAAATGGTCAAGGCCCGTGACTGGGTGCCCGACACGCTGTCCCAACTGGGCGGAGCTATCGGCGTCGGCGTACAGTTCCTCCGCGAATCATTCTCGGCAGCCCATGCTCCGGTGGGGAACCGCATCCATGAGGACGCCGTCCGTCATGTTCTGGAGGGACTGCTCCCCGAAGTCGGGACGCAGATCAAGACTCGCCACCGCACGATGAAAGAGTTGCAGGATCTCTCCGGATACAACGATGACACGAAGCGGTTCGAGAGCCTGATGGCCATCCTCGAAGGACAGCTCAAGCTGATCAGCCCGGTCGATGTGCTCGACCACTCGCGGACCAGTGGCGAGAATCGCAACACGGAGTTGCACTACCAGTTGTCCCATGACTTTCTGGTCCCCTCGATTCGGGAGTGGCTCTATTCCGAGCAACGTAAGTCCTATGCGGGTCGCTGCCGCTTGATGCTAGCCGAGCAGACCGCTGCTTGGATAAAGCAACCGATTCGCCGCAATCTGCCTTTGTGGCGAGACTGGATTCAGTATCGATGTGTGCTGCGTCCCGCTTCTCTTAGCGACCCCGAACGCCGCATGCTTCAGGCAGCCAATCAGCAACTCGGGCTGCAAACGGTCTTGGGGATTTTTCTCTTGGCGCTGAGTGTCATCGGCGTCCAGAGTTTCCGCAGCTGGAGTCGCGGACACGCTTTGCTGGATCAGCTGCATACGACCAGTGTGTCATCGGCTCCGGCGATCATTGAACAGTTACAGCCGCATCGCCGGTATGCCGAGAGTGCGTTGAAGCAGGCGATTCAGGGACTCCAGCCAGGATCGGCGGAAGAGTTGAACCTGCGGTTGGCTCTCGTGAAGTGGGATGCGACCACTGTCGAACCGTTGCTGCAACTGGCCCTGAGTGCGGGTGATGCCCCATCGCTGCTGGTGACTCGTGAGGCCCTGTTCCCCTTTCGAGAACGGTGTACCGACGAGTGCTGGAAGGTGGTCCACACAGGTGCCATGGCCACCGCTCTGCAGGGAGAGAAGCAACGATCCTACCGAGCGGCACTGCTCCTGGCCAAGCTCGATCCGCCGGACGCGACATCGGATGCGAAACGCTGGACCGGCGACATCTCGAGGTTTCTGACCGAAGAGACGGTCCGCTGGGCGTTGCGGAACCCCGATGACTACCGCTCTCTGGTCGAGGGGATGAGGCCGGTAGCCGCTCAGTTGACGTCGTCACTCTCGCAGGCACTGGGGGTTTCGGAGATCGATGCCCGGACCCGCTCGATGGTGTCCTTTTTGAAGGCGTTCCATGAACACGATGACCGGGCGTTGACCGCGATGTTAATTCAGAGTTCTCCCTCGCAATGGGACGACCTGCGTCTCGCCATCAAGACGATCTCGCCGGAGTGGCTCCGAGAGCCACTGAAGGCCGAGCGTGATACGAGTTCGGTCGATGCGGAAATCAGCTGGGAACGTCGGCTCTCCACAGCGGGATCGATTCTCCTGTCGATCTCGCCCCGCGATGAGTCGTGGAAGCTGCTCCGGCGCAGTCCCCAGCCAGGATTGCGGGCTCAGCTGATTGATCGCATCGCTAAACTGGGAGTGAAACAGTCTGCCGTTGAAGACCGGCTTTCGGAAGAGGCGACACTGGCGGAGAAAGCCGATCCGGGCATCCTCAGCGGGCTGCTGATGGCCCTGGGGCAATATCCTGATGTGAAGGACAATCTGCGAGAAGCAACGCGGCAACAGGTCCGCATCCTCTACGAGACCAACACCGACGCGGGTGTGCATGCCGCCGCCGACTGGCTGATGGGGCACTGCCAGATGCCGAGAAACACCGCCCTGATCACGACCGAAGGAGTCGCCGGAAAGCCAGGATTCCAATGGCGGCTGACTCCGGAAGGGCACGTCATGATCCGTCTGGATGGAACCAAAGAGCCAGGAATCGGGCGGGTGTTCGAGATTTGCGCCACGGAAGTCACCGTCCAGCAGTATCAGGCATTCAACGCCTCCAAGTGGTTTTCGCGAGAGACGGCCCCCACCGACGATTGCCCAATCAATGTCGTGAAATGGCCCGAGGCTCTGCTGTACTGTGACTGGCTGTCCGGCAAACATGGATTGCCGAGTGATCAACTCTGCTGCCCATCCGGTTCGCCCGGGGAGTCTGCTGAGGCGCGAGACCAGCGTCTTCTCGGTTGGGGACCAGACGACGATCCGTCCTATTATCAACGCCACGGCTATCGAGTGTGTACCAGCCGAGAATGGGAATTCGCCTGCCGAGCGGGGACAAAGGCCCGCTGGTATTTTGGATCAGATCCTGATCTGTTCTTGAAGCGGGAATGGGGCTACGAGAATTCGCGAGTCCTGAATTCTAAGGGCAAGCGGTCCGCTGTTTCGCGTCCGGTCGGTCGACTGCTGCCCAACGACTTTGGATTGTTTGACACTCTTGGAAATGCCATGGAATGGGCAGCTGACGGGCCAGTGGGAACGGGTAAGCGATATGTTCTCGGGGCAGCCAGCGGGGTCGACTGGGAGAATCTGGTGATTCGGATCGATGAGGACACTCCCACGAATACGGAGTTTAATTCTCTGGGGTTCCGGATCGCTCGGACTGTCGAACACACCGTCGCGCCTTGACCACTCGGACGACTTTCGAGTGTAACTGCCCGATAGACTCAGGGCTTCCAGGGTGTCAAAAACGGGGAGTCCTGGCTCTTCCGGCCTGAAATGCCAACCGTTCATCCAGCAGGGCTGAAGGGCCGGCCATTCGCTGGCGTCTATCGCTCGATGAGTGTTGGGATTGCCAGCTCGTTGGGCCTTTGGACTTGCCGGAGCCGGAGCCCAGGGCCTTCAGCCGTGAATGGGTGACCGATCGACCCTTCGGGCCAGAAGAGACATGGCTCTCTGGCTTTTCCCAAGTGTTTCTCACCGTGGAAGCCCTGGACCCAACAGATACTATAAACATGACGGTCATTTCCGCGAAAAGCTCTGGGGAGTGCTGTTGTGTTCCACCGTTGGATTGAGGGAGTTCGCAGACTGCATTTGACCTGGCAGACGAATGCTCGGCACGGGTGTAGTAACCCTCGATTGCGCAATGGGTGATTTGCGTTAGCATGGTGGTTTCATGGTGGTCGATTTGGCGACTGCGGGCCCCACGGAGACTGAGCGATGAGCGGGATGAGCTGGGACGAGATGACGGCGGAAGAGCGGTTGTTGGCGGAGCAGTTGGTGTTGAATCTGCGGACGTTGAATCGGGTGGCTCGGCTGGCACCGGATGGGCATGTGTTGGATGTGGTCGAGCGGT
>JAYWHX010000115.1:0-41933 GCA_043777375.1 Planctomycetota bacterium
ACCTGCCGGGCCAGCAATCGATGGAACGCGATGTCCAGCTGGGTCGCAGCCAGTGCGTCGCCAGATTCTGCAGCTCGATGTTGCTCGCGAAGATTGGCCTTCAGCTCGGCACGCTGCGAACTCGACAACGAACTCCTCGCCAGCTGCGAAACCACCAGCGGCTCCACTGCGGCCCGGACATCGAACAGTTCGGCAGCCTCCCTGGCCGACAGCTCGCGCACGATGATCCCTTTCTGAGGCGAGACCGTGACCAGCCCTTGTGTTTCGAGGTTTTCCAGAGCGGCGCGGATGGGTGTTTTGCTCATCCCGAGTCGTTCAGTCAAGTGCCTTTCGGACAGCATCGACTCGGGGGCCAGGTCACCGGTTTGAATCAGTGATTTGAGCTTCTGATAGGCCTGATCTTTGAGCAGCAGTCGAACGGGTGGCGAAGCCACCGCAGTCAATAAGGCTTTGGGCATGTGACTCTTCGCTGGAATGGGTTCATCGAAATGCTCGAACCACATCTAAGATATTACTGATATCTCAGCGAGATGCCAGTCGAGGATTGGCATGACTCCCGCTGGTGTGCGGCCAGAATGATGGCACAGAGATTAACGCTCGACTCGCTGTCGAACTTCCCGCCAAGCCCCGAGCATGGCGGTCAGCTCTGTCTAGCCCGCTGCGTTAGCAAGGGCTGGAGGAGAGGCGTATAGACCGGGCCTCGTCTGGAATTCATCCCGAAACATCGCTTACGGTCGCTGTTGGAGAACAGTACTTCGCAGGGGTGAATCAGAGAGAGTTCTTCCAACTCAGCCAGATCATTGAGGTGCGACTGACCTTAATCCACCAGTTCGCGCCTGACCAGATCCTCGTACGTCTCACGCTCGCGGATCACCGACACGGTGTCGCCGTCGACGAGGATTTCGGCGGCTTTGGGGCGGCTGTTGTAGTTGCTGCTCATCGCCATGCCGTAGGCCCCGGCGCTGAACGTGCAGAGCAGGTCGCCGCGCTGGACCGGGGGGAACGCCCGCTTCTGTGCGAGGTAGTCGCTCGACTCGCAGATCGGGCCGACGATGTCGGTCATCTCGCAGCCGGGGATCGACGCGGCCTCGTAGTCGGTCGGCGGAGCGACCTTGGCCTCGACCGGCCAAATGCGATGGAAGGCATCGTACATCGCCGGACGAATCAGGTCATTCATCGCGGCATCTTGAATCACGAACAGCTTGCCGCCCTCGCGCTTCGTGTAGATCACTTCGCTTATCAACACGCAGGCGTTGCCGACGATCGATCGACCGGGTTCGAGAGCCAGACGACAGCCCGCCTCCTTGATGAGGGGAACCATGACCTTGGCGTACTCGGAGGCGGGCGGGGCTTCGCTGCCGCGATAGCTGAGGCCGAAGCCGCCGCCGAGGTTGATCCAGTTCGTCTTGTGTCCGTTCGCCCGCAAGTGGCGAACGACATCGGTCGCTTTCTTGGCGGCTTGCAGATATGGATCGGTCGTCATGATCGGCGAACCGATGTGCATGTGGATGCCGCGCAGTTCCAAATGCGGATCAGCCAGAACCTTCGCTGCCAGCTCATTGTGCCGCTCGATGTCCATGCCGAACTTGTTGCCCTTCTTGCCGGTCGTGGTCTTCTCGTGGGTCTTCCCATCAATGTCGGGGTTCAGCCGCATCGCCACGGGAGCGATCCGTCCCATCGACTTCGCCACTGCCGAGATCGCGTCGAGTTCCCCTTCGCTCTCCACATTGAACATCAGGATGTTGTCATCGAGACCCTGTCGAATCTCGGCGTCGGTCTTGCCGACGCCCGCGAACACCACCCGCGTCGTGTCGGCCCCCGCTCGCTTCACACGAAACAATTCGCCCCCGGAAACCACGTCGAACGAGCTGCCCGCTTCGTTGAGCAGCTTGAGAATTGACAGGTTCGAGTTGGCTTTCACCGAGTAGCAGAGCACTGGGTCGACTTCAGCGAACGCAGTCCGGATCGCATGAAATTCGTGGAGCAGCTTGGCTTTGGAGTAAACCCAGACCGGTGTCCCGAACCGCTTCGCGATATCGGCCACATGAATGTTCTCACAGCACAGGTGCCCATCACGGTATTCGAAAGCGTTCATCGGGGTCTCTCAGGTGCGTGCATCCCTCACGACGTGGAGAGATGCGAACATGATTCTAATCGATCCCGTACGAACGGGAACCAAGTCGCGATTGTTTGGCCCGGCAACACACTGTTTCACAGTCGTCAGTCAGGCAAGCGTGGACTCACTTCCCGCAACGGTGTGCCGAAGAAGCTTCGTCCCCCCCTTCGCGTTCTTGGCTTCCTTTGTGTTGAATATTCCTGTGACTTGGTGTCTCATGATCTGGAGGGAGTCCGAATTGAACACAAAGGCAGCGAAGATCGCGAAGGGGAGGGCACTGTTTGACTGTGCTTGGGTGTATAGTCAACAGCCGTCTATTTTCAGCCAAAGATGAGATGCCCGCCTTTACGCAGCGCATTGCTTTGGCGAGGTTCTGCCTGTTGCGTTTCTTGCAGCTATCCCTCCGCTGAACATTCACAAATTTCAACGCACTGTTTCACACAGTGCGATGCAGCGATTCTCAGGCTTTGCGAACGACGATTTTCTTTCCGAGGCACTCGACCACCTGAATCGCGGTGCCTTCCGGAATGAAGCTGCCTTCGGACATGACATCGACCAGCTGGCCATTGATTTCGGCCTTGCCGCTGGGGCGAAGCAACGTCAGAGCGATCCCAGTCTCACCTAACAAATCGGCGGTGCGCCCCACCAGTTCCGGCTTCAGTCGCGGGACAGCTGCGATGGCTGCGCTGGGCGGCATCAGGATCATGTCGTTGAACAGTGGAATCGATGGCAAGAATTTCGCGAGAGCCACCGCGCAGACCACCAATCCCAAGACCGCACCGCCGAAGATCTTGAGAGTCTGCAACGATTCAGTGAGATCGCTCGTATTCGGTCCGAGATGCCCAAAGGTTTGCGAGGCCATGATGATCGAAGCCAGTGTCAGCAGAATTCCGGTGACTCCAAAGAATCCGAACCCAGGCAGAACCAGAAACTCCAGCAGCAGACACCCGACACCCAGCATGAAGAGCACAATCTCCAACGACCCCGCCGTTCCGCCGAGCACCTTGCTCCAGAAGAACAGACCGAAACAGAGCCCCGCCACCAGACCGAACATCCCGGTCATCGTATGCAGTTCGAGGTAAATCGAAACCAGGCCGATGAAGAACAGCAGCCCCATCACGAACGGAGTGTTGAGCCAGAAGACCAGGTCATCGACCCACGTTCGCTGCATCGGGACGAGTCGCTGCTCCGCCGGAATCCCGAGCCGCGATTTCAGATCGACCAGACTCTCCACCGGCGGTTGGGCGAGCAGCAGCTGATGGGCCCGGCGTCCGTTGACGGTCAAGAGCCAGCCCTTCTTCGATTCCTCGACCAGCAGACCTTTCACCCACTCGTCGCCCGCCTCGTGGATCTCGGCGTCCGACATATAGGTCACTGTTCCCCGGGTCTTGTGAGTCGCCTGAAAGACTTCCAGATCGATATCGCACATGGCCTGGGCGAGTGCCACAGGGCGGTTCTTGCGACGGGCCAACTCTCCAAGAAGCTGCTTCAGGGGACTGAGAACTTTTTCCGGAGCCCATTCAAAGGCTCCGCCCTCCGCTGTTTCGTGAATCGCCCCGGCATCACCGATCTTGGCTTCGGCATGCAGATAGATATCGTCACATCCCAGCGAGATAATGGCGGCTCCGCTATAGGCCCCTTTCGGGATGTAGGCGACCGCATGCACTCCGCGATCTTTCAGACCCGCCAGCGTCTGGGCCAGCTCTTCGCTTTCGTAGAGATAGCCTCCGGGTGAATCGACCTCGAAGATGATTATCTTCGCGCCGCCTTCGACCGCTCGATCGACCTGCCGTTGCAAGAACGAAGCCAGGATGGGCTCGATCATGCCTTTGATCTCAATCAACTCGACTTTGACGTCTCCTTGAAATGAGGGGCGTTCCCGCAGCGAGTCGAGTGGCAGCGAGAAAGCATCCGCGACCTCGCGCCGCGAGGTCGCATTTTGCGAAACGAGCACGCCCCATTCGCGAGCTTGATTCGCTCGGATCATCCAGGCTGCCCCCGCATCCTTCAGGGTCTGGGAATCGCGAATGGCGACGTTGGCTTCACGCAGTCGCTGTGCTTCAACTTGAGTGACGACCCGCTTCTCGATCGAACCGGGTCTCGGCTCGATGGTGACTTGCATGACAACAGTGCTGGGGTCCATCAGACCGATCGCCAGCGATTCCGTCACCCGCCGGTTGCGACGTTTCCCGACAATCGACTTCACGATCAGCTGTTCGTTTTGCGGGAGAGCGTTGCCCCGCCCGATGTCTCCCAGTTGGGCTTCGGGGTGCATGACGATTTCTGAACAGGCGAGCGCGATGCAGGCATTAGTGCCTGAAACCGACTTCGGTAACCAGCAGATGGTGGTGAGATTCGCGGTGGCGTCCGAGCTGAGAAAATCGGCCAGAGCGAAAACGTGATGGAATTCGCTGATGCCGGGCGTCAATTCCAGAACAAGAAATGCCTGTCGTTTTTCTTGGATGGCTGTGGCCTGCAAGTCAAGCGCCGCGCGGCGAACGCTGGCTGTCACACTGTCAGTGATCGTCCCATCCAAGGTCATGAAGACGGCGGTGTTGCGAGATTCGGGCGTCGACGCGGGGACGGGAGTGGTCGCTGGAGCTTCCTCCGCAGCG
Source organism: Planctomycetota bacterium (assembly GCA_043777375.1). Taxonomy (GTDB): domain Bacteria; phylum Planctomycetota; class Planctomycetia; order Planctomycetales; family Planctomycetaceae; genus TH-plancto1. Next base: position 4,732 of record JAYWHX010000115.1, read on the forward strand.
TGTGACGAGACCGAGCTTAGGCTACAGAAAATCGCCCAGATCGCAGCCACACGAGCGATCCCGCGTCTGACAGAATCTGCGGTAATCCAAGTGTCGGGAATGACCAGTGGCACAGAATGCATGATGTCGGCGATCTGCGATCGAGTCGGGGTCGGCTTCCCCGAAACGGGGGAGCCAAGGCAATTCACGTGGATCGTATCCGGGAACCACTGGAAGAAGAACGCAAGGCCTCCCCGACAGGATCACGCATACGGTGAGAATTGTAGGCTGTTTCCGGGAGTCGTTGTCATCTGTCTTGCCGGAAACGGGGAGTGTATGACTCAGAAATCACACGGAACACAAAGTCCGCCGATACTGGAGCCTGTCGGAGATCGTCCGAACCAACTTCCGGAAAGTTCCCATGAGGATTCACCGCAGAGGACGCGGGGGAACGCAGAGGTCGGAATGATCTCTGGGATTTCCCTCTGGGAACTCGTTCGTTCGTTATTTTGGTCGCCTTCGATTCAACTTCGACACATCAACCTGGAAAGTGGTATTGGACCATTCGCTTACGCATCCACGTCCTTGGGGCACGGCATTTCCCCCAGAACCGCTCGATACATCGCAGCTGTTTTTTCGACCATCGTCTCGACCCGAAAGTCTTTTCGCACCTGCTCGCGAGCCGCCTGTCCCAGCTGTTGTGCCAGGGCAGGTTGCTGCAAGAGTTCCAGAATGCGCTGAGCCAGTGCCGGGCTGTCCGAGGGCGGGACCAGCAGCCCGGTGACTCCCTCGCGAACAATTTGATAAACGCCGCCCGACTGCGTCGCAATCACAGGGCGACTGCGGGCCATCGCTTCGAGCATAATGGTGCCGAGCCCCTGACGCAGCGATGGCAACACAAAGATGTCCATCGCCTCGATCGCCACCGACAAATCCGCCATGCCCGAGACGAACGTGACATACTCCGTCATCTGGAGATCGCGAACCAGCTGTCGCAACCGGGGCTCCTCGGGGCCGGTTCCGGCGATGACGAATTGCGCATTCGGGCAGCCCTGCAGAATCAGTGGTGTCGCTCGAATGAAGACATCGTGGCCCTTGTCATACTCGAGGGGCCCAGCTGTCCCGATGACGGGTGAACGACCAGTGGCCAGCAGTTCGGGAGGTTCGTGAACGAACTCGGTATCAACGCCACTATGGATGACTTCGATCAGTTCTTGCGGGTAGCGAGGCTGCGAGAGGAGCTCATCCCGAATCGGCTCACTCACAGCGAGATACCGACGGCAGAGGACTTGATCAATCGTCAGCTTCTCGCCCGGACGCAGGAAATCGTGAAACGTGACGACGTACGGGCGCCGCAAATGACGGGCGAGCCACGTCCCAAATGGAAGCATGCGCCGCTGGTAGATGTGGATTAAATCGGGCGGGTTGGCGTCCAGTTCCCACAGCAGCCAATACCAGGCTGCACGATGCAGGAACGGCCACTCCAAAGCAGGGGCCTCGCGGACCGGAATCCCTTGTGTCGCTTCTTTGCCGAGTCGTGACGCATTGGGGCACAGTAATTGGATCTTGATCCCCTGCTCAGGCAGTCGCCGGGCCAAGTGCAGCAATTGTGAGGTCCGCCCCCGGACCTCCAATCGTCCGGCGAGCAGCAGTACGCTCTGTTCCTGGATGGCCATGTGATTGACTTACGCAGTGGACTACTTACGCAGAGCCCGGGGACGGCCCATGATTTCTGACATGAGGACCGCTTGGCGGGCAGTTTTGGGATTCTGCAGCATTTGAATGAGCGACGAGGAACCCGATCGGACCGCGTCAGTTTTGCCGGAGACGGAGAACACTCCCAAATCTGCTTTGACCATCTCATCCACGCGCGTGGACAAGTGGGGGATGTCACGTTGAGCTTGAGCAGCGACTCGTTCCGCCATCGCGGTCTGCACGTGCTCACGTAGGCCTCCGCCAAAATCACTGGACCCGACGGCGGTTTCCCCTCGCCGGGTGACTTGCGTCGGTAAAGCAGAGGCGCGGGGTGCCGGAGTGACCGGCTGCGGAGTTTTCGGTCGCGGCGGAGTGGCCGCTTGTTGTTGCTGCTTGCGAGGTGTCTTTGTGGGTTTGACGACCGGGCTGGGACGACGGCGGGGGGGTTCCTCCACCAGTTCAATTTCATCGAGTTGAACTTCGACCGGCCTCGCTTGGCGACCACTACCTTGTTGTTGCAGAAACTCGTCGATTTCCTGACGGACACGTTGATCTTTCGGTCGCCCGCCCGGATTTTTCCGAGGCGGTTCCTTCTTCCCATTGATCGCGTTGACGATCGCTGCGCCGATTGACACGGCAGCAAACAGCAATCCGACAATCATGTCGAAATCGATGGCTGCGAGGAGTCGGAACGTGGGCATGTCGTTTCTCCGGCAGACGGAAAGCGGCTGAGGTGGACAGACAGGTGGAGGCTTGGATGAGCCCCCCAAGCTTACGCCATGGAATCGTCTTTGATCCCGGCGATGGTCGACCGCATCTTCGTGTCAGCCTGCACATTCTTCAGTTCGTAATAGTCCATCAACCCCAATCGACCATTACGAAACGCACTGGCGATCGACATCGGGACTGTGGCTTCAGCCAGCACCACCTGAGCCCGGTTCTCCTGGGTCAGGGCCACCATCTGCTGTTCCCGCGCTGCCGCTGCAGCGCGGCGTTCTTCTGCGTGGGCTTGATAGATTCGGACGTCCGCTTCGGCGCGGTCGGCTTGGAGTCGGGCACCGATGTTCTCACCGACATCAATATCCGCGATGTCGATCGACACAATTTCGAAGGAGGTCTGCGCTTCAAGGCCCTCATTCAGCACCGTCTGCGAGATCAGCTCCGGATTCGACAACACATCTTTGTAGGATGCCGTGGAGCCGATCGCCCGCACGATCCCCTGGCCGACGCGAGCAATAATCGTCTCTTCCGTCGCTCCTCCGATCAGCTGCTTGATGTTCGTTCGCACGGTCACACGGGCACGGGCTTTGAGTTGAATTCCATCCCCAGCCACGGCATCCAGCGTCGCAGTCGCTTGCCGGGCATCGGGACAGTCGATCACTCGGGGATTCACGCTGGTACGAACGGCATCCAACACATCTCGTCCGGCGAGGTCAATCGCCTGCGCATCCTGCCACTCCATATCAATGCCAGCGCGATGAGCTGCCACGAGCGCACGGATCACGTTCGGGACATTTCCTCCCGACAGGAAGTGAGCTTCCAGAGCCTGGGTCGAAATGTCTGGCAAGCCCGCCTGGACCGCCATGATCTTGCATCGCACCATCATGCTGGGATTCACTTTACGAATCGACATCATGATGAGGTTGCTCATCGAAATTCCGACTCCAGTGAATTTGCACTGGACCCAGAGATTGAAGAACCGCGCGAACACTCCCAGAGTCACCAGAACCGTCAGGCCGACAAAGGCCACAATTCCAATCACGAGAACATTCGAGTCGCCGTCAGCTGCCAGCAGAGTGTCCATTTGCATGATGATCTCTCGTCGTGAACGACCGACATTGCACCGAGTTGGAAGACAGGAATTTCCTCCATCGGTTTAATCCTGTGGGACATCGAAGTCAAGGCGCTCTGGCTCCCCGGACATCGGAAGTTCCTCCCGGCTCGCTGCCGTTGTCTCGTCCAACGGTGGCGGTACATCGGCGGCCAGACGTTCGGGTGTCGCCCGCCGGATCACCACGCGATTCCCCTGTAATCCAATCACTTCGACCGCCTCACCAATCAACAGGAGCATCCCTTCCGTCGTCGCATGGAGACGTTCGTTCTCAACCCGGACCATCCCGCCGGGATTCATTTGCGTCAGAGTGGTACCCAACCGACCGATCAGCCGTTCCAATGCTGCCGCTTCGCTCTTGTACGGGACCACCGCATTCGGGTCCGTTTTCGGCAGCAGCAGATTGTTGCCCAGCGAAGTTCTCTCCAAAGTCCGCAGAAAGAACACGAAAAAACTGGGAATCAGTACACCCAGCCCCAGGGTAAATGTCCAGAAGATCGTCGGAGAGTTTTGATACCACGCGGAATACGCACACACGACAGAGGCGACAAACGCTCCCGCACATGACAGAGCGATCATTCCGCCCGACGGCACAAAGAACTCCGCCACGATCAGGCAAAAGCCCAAGACCGCGAGGGCCAACGCCCAGAACTGTGCATCCATATGATCGATCCATCCACAGAGCCGGTGCGATCCGGCGGTTCACTTGATTGGATTCTACCGGAGCGGATCAGGGAGGCCAATCCGGCCCCACAGAAGCGGTTCTCTCGACCATCTGAATGTCCAAGTTCTCGACCAAGACTGCTGAACGCATCAGAGGGCGAACCTCGATGGGGCACCCCCACGCGACACTCGCATCTCGAAGGTCTATGATCTCGCCGACGAGGTTCTTGTTCCGGTCGGTCGAGGCCGGTACGATCTCGCCTCGTCACTCCCCCCAAAGGATTCCAGCTGCGATGTCTGACTACAAATCTGTCGCCGATGTCGGCGAGATCCCGGAAGGGGAGGGTCGCTCTTATTCGGTCAACGGGCGGATGGTCGCCGTCTTTCTGTCCGAGGGAGAGTACTTCGCCATCAGCGATACCTGCCCGCACATGGGGGCTTCGCTGGGAGCGGGAGCCATGGAGGATGGGGCTGTCTCCTGCCCGTGGCATGCCTGGCGGTTCAGTATCAAAGACGGTTCCTGGCTGGATGCACCGAACTCGAAACTGCGAGCAGATTGCTTTGCCGTCCGAGTCGAAGACGGCGAGATTCAAGTGCTGGTGCCCGATCCCCCACCGCGCGGAGCGGTCGCTCAGGCCACGCCGCCCTGTGTTCCGAACGGTGGAAATTGATGTCCCTTGAAACCGTCGTCTACCTGGCGCGGCACGGAGCGACTGATCTCAACTTGATGATCCCGATCCGGTTGCAGGGGAATCAGATTGATAGCCCACTCGCGACCACCGGGATCGCTCAGGCGACGGCGTTGGCCGAAACGCTTCGCGAGGTTTCGGTCGATGCGATCTACTCCAGTATGATGCTGCGGGCGAGGCAGACCTCACAAATCGTCGCCGCGCCGCATCAACTCTCCCCGCAACCTATCGAAGGCCTGCAAGAAATCAGTGTCGGAAGGTGGGAGGGCCTTTCCTGGACCGAGATTCAAGCCCGTTATCCGGCAGAGTTTCAAGCCTTCTTTGACAACCCCGCTGAGGTGCCGTATCTGGGCGGCGAGTGCTACCTCGACGTTCTGGCTCGAGCGCGTCCCGCGTTTGATGAACTAATCTCGAAGCACGCTGGACAGACGATTGTGATTGTCACCCATAATGTGGTGAATCGAGTGCTTCTGGCAGACTTCTTGGGGCTACCACTCACCCGAGCCAAATTCCTGCATCAGTCGAACTGCTGTTACAACGAGATTCGCTGCCGACCTGGAATCACGGATGTCCACAGCCTGAACAATGACCGTCACGTCTGGCCCTGGACGCGGGCGATCCCCGTCGGTGCGACAACCAAATTGGTTAACCCGTAGAATCCATCGCAAGTGATCCCAAAAGGTTTCGCTCATGGCGAACAATTCCGAAATCGTTTATCAGAGGGAACCGGACCTCGGGGCCGATGAATTCATCTCTGTACTGGTGCGTTCCACCCTCGGTGAGCGACGGCCGATTGACGAGCAATCCCGCATCGAAGGGATGCTTCGGCAGGCCGACCTGATCATCACGGCCCGCGCTGCGGGCCAGCTGGTCGGTGTCTCACGCGCGTTGACCGATTATCAGTTCTGTACATATCTGTCTGATCTTGCAGTCGATGAAGCGTTCCAGGGCCGGGGTCTCGGCAAACGCCTGATCGAAGAGACACATCTGGCGGCAGGCAAGCACACAATGCTGATCCTGATCGCAGCTCCGAAGGCCGCCAGCTACTACCCGCATATTGGCATGGAAGCACACCCCTCCTGTTGGGTGATTCCTCGGAATTCATGACCATTGGCTGCGATGATTCAGTCGTCATCCAGCGGCTTCGGGGTCCGAATCTTGGGGAGTTTCTTTTTGGGTCGCCCCTTTGAAAACGGATTGCTCGATTCGAGCGACTGCTGCATTCTCCCCATCCAGACAAACCCGAGACCAGTCAAAGCGAGTACGCACGCACAAAAGATTAAGTACCCCATCCGCTGAGTGAACATATACGGAATCAAACTCGGCAGATGCCCCAGCTGGATAATGGAGTTTGTGACAAACATCCAGACCCCCACCAACATCAACACGATCGCTGCAGCCAAGCCTGACCCTCTTCTGAGGCGAACACGCAGGTGCATGTCCTCATCCTCGGCTTCGGCGTTCCCCTCGTCCACCTGAGCTGAGTTCAATTTCACAATTTGATCCACGTGCCCTTTGTAGAGGACCGCCGCTCCGCCCCAGAGCAGATAACAAACGAGTGCGATCGACAGTGCAGCCACGGTCTTCAGGGACATGCCACGAGAATTGTCATCTGACATTGCAGCCTCACCATTAAAGAAAGGACGGCGGAAACCCCATTGAGCTCTATGGTAGCCAGTGGAATGGCATTCATCCTTCGAGATGATCTCTCGTTTCGTTTTAATTGACTTCATGGTTGCGATGCCGTCGAAATACCGACAAGCTGGGAGGGGTCACTTTGATCCAACTTCTGGACTCTGCCTCAGTGCATGTCCCCCATACCGGGAGCTTGTCATGTCGGTTGGTTACAACTTGCGTGAATCGCTGCCTGCGCGTGGCGTTGGATTACTCACCCGCCAAAGCCGACGAGGCCACCAGTTCCGGTGGTCAATTTTTACCTGATCGCACGTCGCCCCAATCCCAAGTTTCCAACTTTTCACTCCACGATGGAGTCTGCATGGGTCGATTACGCAGGCAAGTTCGTTGATGCCACGACCACTCAGATGATCTCGAATACCAACGCCTATGCCACACTTGTCGGACGCAGGGCTGCTTCGGAGGGTTCGGCGGGGCGAGCAGGGCGGCATCTGATCGAAATGGCCCGCTCTGAATTCTGGACATTCTTTTTTGATCCGATGAGTGCAAATTCGCGTTGTCCCCCATCGCATGCGGCCCATCGGACATCACTGGGTTTGAAGTCCGGGATTCACTGGGCGTAGAATGGGTTCAAACGTCTGCTGATCGTCAAGCACTTCACGGAGAGACATGCGATGGGACTGTTCGACAAACTACGCGGGGAACTGGTCGATATCATCGAGTGGGTCGACGACTCGCGCCGCACTCTCGCCTGGCGGTTTCCTCGCTATCAGAACGAAATCAAGAATGGTGCCCAGCTGATCGTGCGGCCCGGCCAGATGGCGGTGTTTGTGCATCGCGGCGAGATCGCGGATGTGTTCGAGCCCGGCCACTACGAGCTGAAAGCCGACAACCTGCCGATTCTGAGCACGATTCAGGGTTGGAAGTTCGGCTTCAACAGCCCGTTCCGTAGCGAGGTCTACTTCGTGAGCACGCGGCAGGTCACCGACCTGAAGTGGGGCACGCCGAATCCGATCATGCTGCGTGACGCCGACTTCGGCCCGATTCGATTGCGGGCATTCGGCACCTATACGGTCAAGGCAGTCGACCCCAAGGCACTGCTCAAGGAGCTGATCGGCACTGATCAGAACTTCGAAGTGGACGAGATAGGCGAGTTGCTGCGCTCGATCATCGCCAGCGCTTTCGCCGACATGATCGGCAATGCCAAGATCAGCGCGCTGGATCTCGCCTCGAACTATCGCGAGCTGTCAGAGCAGCTTCGCAAGACGACCATCGAGCGAGTCGACGACGAGTACGGTCTCGACATTCCATCGCTCGTGATCGTCAACGTGTCGTTGCCAGAAGAAGTCGAGAAGGCCCTCGATACGAAAACGAGCATGGGTGTCGTCGGCGACATCAATGCCTACCAGCAGTTCCAGATGGGCAAAGCCATCCTCGAATCGGCCCAGAATCCTGCTGGGGGTGGAGGAGCAGCCTCGGGTCTGGGCATCGGGATCGGCATGGCGATGGCCGGACGCATGGGCCAGGTCGGCTCACCCGCCGCCGCTGGAGCTGCCTCGGTCGCCCCGCCGCCAGTTCCCGGTCAGGAGCAATGGCACGTCGCCGTGGGTGGGCAAGCTCAGGGGCCATTTACAGCTGCTCAACTCGGCGAAGCGATCCAGCTGGGCCAGATCAACACCACGACGCAAATCTGGAGTGCCTCGATCGGCAGCTGGACCCCCGCCGGGCAAGTGGGAACCTTCACAGGCAAGTTCTCCGCACAGGTGCCGCCCCCTCCACCGAAGTAGCAGAAGTCGTCAGACTTCTGTGGTAGGTGATATCGCTCTGCGACTCGCATTCCAGGACAGTTGCCATGCCACCCCGCTGTGATCCCTGATCGCAGCGGGTTCTGCATTGAGGAAACCCCGTACGTGCCCCAGCTCAAGCGCCTCCATCTCGAAAACTTCCGCTCGATCCAAAACGCGGACATCGAGTTCGGGCGGTTAAACGTCTTGATTGGTGCGAATGGGTCGGGCAAGAGTAATCTGATTTCGTTCTTCAAGATGATGAATGAGATGGTTGAGGGGCGTTTACAGGAATACATTGCTCAATCCGGGCGCGCTCATTCGATCCTGCATTTTGGACCGAAAGTCTCAACTCAACTGACAGCAGAACTGGATTTTCACGACGACCATTTGTACGAATCAATTGATCGATATCGGATGAACCTGTTTCTCGTGGCCGGAGACACACTTGCCTTCAAGCAAGAACGAGTTGAGAGCGAGACAAATCCTTCGGATTACTGTCACGCGACCTCACTTGGCTCAGGTCATCTCGAATCACGGCTTCTTGACTATGCCCCCGACACTAACCCTCTTGTTTTGACTTTCTCGTCATTGTTGTATTCTTGCCGAGTCTTTCACTTTCACGATACGTCCAAGACGGCAAGAACTCGTCAATATTGCTATGCTCACGACAGTGGAGACCTATTACCAGATGGAGCGAACATCGCAGCAATACTGTTGCGTAAGAAGACTGACCAACCAACCATCTATCGTAAAGTCGTTGAAACAATTCAGTTGATCGCACCGTTTTTTGATGACTTCATACTTGAGGCAACACCGCAGCATGAAGTTATGCTGAATTGGCGACAGAAAGGGACTGACCTGACTTTTGGTCCTCATCAATTTTCTGATGGGACTCTTCGTGCAATCTGCTTGGTGACTCTACTACTTCAGAGACCAGAGAAGCTCCCGTGGGTCTTAATCGTCGACGAACCCGAACTCGGGCTGCACCCCTACGCCTTGAAGATCATCGCTTCGCTGTTTCAAGCCGCCTCGGAACATGTCCAAGTCATCATCAGCACGCAATCGAGTACGTTACTGGATCACTTTGATCCCGAGGATGTGATCGTCGCGGAACACCACGACGGCAAGTCGACGTTTCACCGTCCCGGTGCCGAGAAACTCGATGCGTGGCTCGAAGAGTACAGTCTCGGCGAGATCTGGGAGAAGAACGTTATTGGCGGGGGGCCGCATTGATGGTGCGGCTCTACATGTTCGTCGAGGGGAAGACGGAACAGGTGTTCGCATCGAATGTGCTAAGCCCCCACCTGGCTCGGTTTCAAGTCTACCTTCATGGGGCCGTGGAGATCGCTCATACTCGCAAGAAGGGGCGTGTCCATCGTGGGGGAGCCATTCGATACCAGCCGATGAAAGACGACATTAAGCGGTTCCTGAAACAAGAGGCCGGACCGAATGTTAGGTTCACCACGATGGTCGATCTCTACGCCTTGATGCGAGACTTCCCCGGAATCGACGATTCCGAGATGCACCGGATCAATCCTCGTCAACGAGTGGAGTTCCTCGAAACCGCATTCGCGAACGACATAGGTGACCGGCGTTTTATCCCGCACCTGCAACTCCACGAGTTCGAGACGCTGTTATTCGCTGACATCACTTGCCTCAATACTCAATTCGAGAATCGCCAGAAACAGGTCGAAGAACTTGCGAAGATTAACAAACAGTATGAGACACCAGAGCTGATCAACGACGGTCCTCGGACCGCTCCCTCAAAACGCATCATCCAACACATCCCGGAATACGAGAAGCTCAAGACGACCGTCGGCCCGATTTCGGCAACCCACATCGGGCTGGTCAAAATGCGAGCCAACTGCCCGCATTTTGATAGCTGGATTGGGTCTTTAGAGCGCCTCGGCAAAGAACCAGGGGGCTGACGCCACCCCGCTCGCCGATGCAGCCGCTCACTTACTCTTTCGTCATCGTCTCATCCAGATTCAGCAGCAGGTTGCCGATCAGGGTGTAGGCGGCGTGTTCGGCGGGATCGAGGGACTCGTCGCGGGGCACGGCTCCGATGGCAAGCAGCTTCTTGGCGGCCTCGACATCGGCTTGGAAATGCTCAAGGTGTGCGGCCAGTTGAGCGGACAGGACCGAGAGCTCGCGCTCGCTGGGGTCGCGAGCGGTGGTCAAGCGGAAGCCGAAGCGCAGGCGATCGAGAGCGGGCGCCCCCCCCTCGGTCAGCATGCGTTTCGCCAGCTGGCGGGCGGCTTCGATGTACTGCTCGTCGTTCAACAGGACGAGAGCTTGCAGTGGGGTATTCGTTCGCGCACGGCGGGCGACGCAGTTCTCTCGTGAAGGGGCATCGAAAGCCATCAGGCTCGGTGGCGGCGAGGTCCGCTTCCAGAAGGTGTACATGCTGCGACGGTACAGAGCTTCCCCGTCGTCGCGTTTGTAGCTGTTGGTGTTACTGCCGACGAAGGCGACTGCTTCCCAGACTCCTTCCGGTTGATAGGGCTTCACGCTCTTGCCACCAATCTTAGGCGACAACAGGCCCGCGATGGCGAGGGCATTGTCCCGGACCAGCTCCGCATCCATCCGGAAACGCGGCCCGCGAGCCAGCAGCGTATTCTCGGGATCACGCTCGGCCAGCTCAGCTGTGACCTTGGAAGATTGGCGATAGGTCGACGACATCAACATCTGCTTCATCAATCGTTTCACATTCCAGCCGTTTTCCTGGAAGTCGAGAGCCAGCCAGTCGAGCAGTTCGGGATGCGTCGGAAACTCGCCTTGCGATCCGAAATCCTCGGAGGTCTTCACGATCCCACGACCGAACAGCTGTTGCCAGAAACGGTTGACGGTGACCCGCGAGGTCAACGGATGCGTGGGGGAAACGAGCCAGCGAGCCAAGCCCAGGCGGTTGTTCGGAACGCCTTCGGGCATGGGGGGCAGAATCTTGGGAGTGCCGCGTGTGATCTTGTCGCCAGGCTTGTCGTACTCGCCCCGGATCAGCACAAACGTTTCGCGCTCTGTCGGCAGGTCGGCCATGACCAACGAGACCGGGATCGCGTCATCGGTCGACTTGCGCTGTGCGGTCAAGTCGTCGAGTTCCTTCTTGAGTGGCTCGAAAACCTCACGAGTCTTCGAGTAGACAGCCTCTACGAAGTAGTCGCGGATCTGCTTCTTCTGGTCGTCGGTTCGCTTGTCGACTTCGACCTTGATCGCATCGCGAATCGGTTGCGGCACAGCTGATGTGGGGAGTGCCTTGTCGTAGGCTTCCCAGGCCAGCTGGGATTCGAACCCCTTGCCATCTTGTGGAGTCTGGGTCACGCTGCCCGCGTGGTCCCAATAGCAGAGCCCGTCGAATTGTGTGAAGGCCCACCCATTGAGGACAGCTCCGGCGTTGAGGCCGACATGCTGAGCCTCAACTTCCAGCCGCACCCACTCGCCAGTTTTCGGAAGGTCGCCCACCCTTCGGTGGCCGGCGACATCGCCGGATCCAAAGGCGATCGTGTCATCACCCCAGAAGGCGCGATGCTCCCAACCGCCATCGTTGAATTGTAGCATGACCGTCTTGGGAGGGTTTTTCGGGTCGAGATAGACATAGGCAAACAGCTTGTCGCCCTCCCCGATCTTCAGGCCCGCCGTCGCTCCGATGAAGAAGTGCTGGCTCATCGCCGGGCCCGCTTGCCGGCGAGACGATTTCGCGCCGGAGTAAACGGGATGATCCGGGGCGCTGACAAACTCCCATTCGCCGCTGCCATCATATTTCGCACCGGGGGGAGTGCTGTCCTCCACCCAGATGAACTCCTGCGGTCCGGTCGCTGCGACTACAGCCGTAACCGGTTCGGTGTACTCCACTCGGGCGAGGGCGTCTGCGATCAACTTCTTCTTCTCCGCAATCTTCACGTCAAAGTCGGCCAGCTTCGCAGTGTCCTCCGCTGAAGGCACCCTCACGATCGGCGGCGTGTTATGGACATTGCCGTCCATCGCGGGATCGGCGGTCGAGTTAAAGAACGAGTAGAGGGAATAGAACTCCTTTTGGGAAATCGGGTCAAACTTGTGGTCGTGACACACCGCACAGCCGAACGTCAGCCCCAGAAACACGGTCGATAGCCGCTCGGTGCGGTCGACGGCGTACCGCACGCGGACCTCTTCATCGATTGATCCCCCCTCGCTGGTCGACACGTTGCAGCGCACAAATCCGGTGGCGATCTGTTGATCCACGGTGGGTGTGGGCAGCAGGTCGCCTGCCAGCTGTTCGACGGTGAACTGGTCGTAAGGCTGGTTGGTGTTGAAGGCATTGATGACCCACTCGCGGTACTTCCAGATCGATCGCTCGTTGTCGAGGTGCAGGCCGTGCGTGTCGCCGTAGCTGGCGATGTCGAGCCAGAAGCGGGCCATGTGCTCGCCGTATTTGGGCGAACTCATCAGCCGGTCGATGAGCTTTTCGTAAGCCTCGGGGCTGGTATCGGCGAGGTATTCATTCACTTCAGCGGGCGTCGGCGGCAGGCCCGTCAAATCGAACGTCACCCGCCGGAGCAGCGTGATCTTGTCCGCTTCCGAATTGGGAACCAGTCCCTGCTTCTCAATGTCGGCGAGCACGTACTGGTCAATCGGATTGTGAGCCCAATTCGAAATTGTGGTCGGCTGTGGTGCGGCTTTCACCGGCGATAAGAACGCCCAGTGCCCCTTGTACTCGGCCCCTTCGGTGATCCACTGCTGGAGCGTTTCGATCTGTTGGGGTGTGAGCTTTTTTCCGGTCTCTGGCGGCGGCATTGAGATCTCGGCATCGGTCGAGGTGATGCGATGCATCATCTCGCTCTGGTCAGGATTACCGAGGACAATCGCGAGTTTGCCCGACTCGCCTTTCCACATCGACTGGTCATTGATGTCCAATCGCAAGCCGGACGCTCGCTTAACCGCATCGGGCCCATGGCAGGTCAGGCAATTCTCCGACAGGATCGGACGGACATCTCGATTGAAGTCGATCCGGTCAGCTGCACTGACGAGAGAAGAGCCAGCGAAGAGAGCGAAAGTGATGAGTGAGCGATGCAGCACGGCAGCGACCATCCAGGCAGGAAGTTGTTTGGCGGGAGAACGCATCGGGATACGTCCACGTATCATGGTAACGCCCGGTTGGGACGAATGGAAAGACCGCTGCGTGTTTCGGAAATGTCGGCAGCAATTCACCACGGAGGCACGGAGGCACGGAGGCACGGAGAGGATGAGAAAACGTTGTCGTTGGGCCAGGATTTTGCGGGGGAATCCAGCCTCAATGTGTCACCCATGGATATGCCCTTTTAGAATCGTCGAGACCTCAATCAGGGTCCGGACAATTTGGTTTTCTCCGTGCCTCCGTGCCTCCGTGCCTCCGTGGTGAATTTCCCCTGCTGCTGACTTTTCTAACACACACACGAAAGACTGCTACATTCGCCCTGGCCAAATTCGCACGCGGGCGGGTAACCGGGTTGGCCCCACATAACACTCGGCCCCGTCGCGGGTGATCTCGCGACGTAGCATCCCGAGACCGATTCCTTGTCCAGTCTGTGGCCAGACAGATGCGGATGTCAACGTGCCCACGGAGGTCGGGGACTCTCGCGTGGCGAACACTTCTGTTCCCGCGGGGAACTCGGCGGGTTCGTCGGTGATGACTCCGCATAGCGAGCGATTGACCTGCCCCAGGGCATCGATCCGAGCGATGGGCTCTTGCCCCAGATAACAGCCCTTCTTGAAACTAATCGCCAGTTTAGTGCGGTTCGCCTCTTGAGCCAGATTGTCCTCTGTGAGGTCGAGACCCTGTCTTGGAAAACCAGCCTCGATTCGCAGGGCTTCGTAGAGTTCTGCTGATCCCTCGACGACTCCCGCAGCATTCAGCTTTGATCGCCACGTATCGAGCGAGGCGACTGGCACGACCAGCGAATACCCCGGCGCTGCCCCCAACGAGAATCGCCGGATCTGCACCTCTGCGTGCTGCACCTGCCCCATGCTGGCTGGCAAAATGACGTGAGCCTCAAAGACCCGAGACAGCAATCCCTCAACCCCCGCCCCACTTAGGTACAGCTGCCTCAACTCCGCCGTGCGGTCATACAGCTGGACATCCTCAGTGATGATGTACCGATCGAGGTGGGCCAGCAGCGCTGCCGCCTGTCCTGCTTCCGTTTCGATCCACAAGCTGTCATCGCTGGCGAAGACGAGAACGTAAAACAGGCAGCGTCCCTTAATGCTGGTGACGATCGCTTCGCACCCTTGCCCAACTGCCAGCCCTTTGATGTGGTTGGTGCAGAAGTTGTGGAGAAACGAGGCCCGGTCAGCTCCGGTGATTTCGATCTGGGAACGGCCCGTCAGGGTGAACATCGCCACGTCATCGATGGCCGACTTCAGCAGGCTGGGCAGATCTAGGTCAGGCATCAGCGGAGTTCCGTCAGGTGTCGAACATGTAGAGATGAGAAACGCGACGCCCCACCCCGCGAGGTGCCCCTCCTCAGTGTCAGCGTTCAAGGCCAACTCTATCATAATTTGCCCCGCCACCGCCCGCACCTTAGCCCGCTGCGCCAGCACGGTGTGTGCGTCTCAAACGTCGGTGGCCTGGTTTTCTTTCTCCCTCTCCCCACAATCGATCTGAGTTTCTCAAGAATCGTGGCTGTGGGGAGAGGGCCGGGGTGAGGGGACGAGATTTCCCCCTCACCCCAGCCCTCTCCCCCGCGACACAGACTTTCCCTGCGAATTCACGCCATCAGCGGGGGCGAGGGAGCAGAACTCCTCGATTCACCGACGTTTGAGATGCACACACGTCAGCAAGCCAGCAAGGGGCGTCTGCTGAGAATCTCTCTTTGTCACGCAGCCCTGGCGAGCGCGGCGGGCTGGTGACATGGCGTCGAGTCGGTCGATCGCCCCAGTTTCCCCATGCAGATCCCCCCACGCTTGGCACTTGGACCCCGATCCTTGATACTTCTCCGCTCGACACACTCGCTCCTCCTCCTGCCCTAGGCTCTAGCCCCTAGGCCCTAGGCCATTTCTTCATGGACGCCATCGCTCAACTCGCTCTCTACGAATCAGACGCCTTGCGCGAGATCGCAGCTGCAACTGACGCGGCCGGAATTGAAGCCGTCCGTATTCAGTTCCTGGGCAAGAAGCAGGGGCGGCTCAAGGATCTGCAAAGCCTGCTGGGCCAGGTCGAACCTACAGAGCGTCCCGCGCTGGGAAAACGCTTCAACGAGGTCAAGGACCGCGTGACTGCTGTCCTCGAAGAGCGGCAGTTGGTCCTCGCCAAGCCCGCAGCTGTGGTTGATGGGCTGGACGTGACGCTGCCGGGGACTCTCTACAGTCCTGGGCATCGGCACCCGATTTCGCAGACGATCGAGGAGTTCAAGTCGATCATGGTGCGGCTGGGCTTTGATGCCGTGGATGGGCCCGAGATCGAGGACGAGTTTCACAACTTCGAAGCCCTCAACATCCCATTGGACCACCCCGCCCGCGATCCCCGCGACAATTTCTATCTCGCCACAGCTGAGCGGACGTTCGGCGGGCCGCTGCTGATGCGGAGCCAGACCTCGACAGTCCAGATCCGCGTGATGCAGAACACCCAGCCGCCGGTACGGATCGTCTCGATCGGTCGTGTCTACCGCCCAGACGAAATGGACGACACGCACTCCTGTATGTTTCATCAGATGGAAGGTCTGATGATCGACACGCATGTGACCATGGCCGATCTCAAGACAGTACTCAGCCTGTTTGCCCAAGCGTACCTCGGCAAAGATGTTGAGATCCGCTTCCGCCCGTCATTCTTCCCGTTCACAGAGCCGTCTGTCGAGGTCGACATGAAATGGGGCGACCGCTGGCTGGAGATCGGCGGGGCCGGAATGGTCGATCCGAATGTGCTCAAAGCTGTGGGCTACGACCCAGAGAAAGTCTCCGGTTTCGCCTTTGGCCTAGGGGTCGAGCGATTCTGCATGCGTCGCCACAACAACAAAGACATCCGCCAGTTCTACGCCAGCGATGTTCGCTTCTTGAGCCAGTTCTAGAGCAGACGAGCGAATCCAACCCCCTCACCAAATTGGCTTTGCACACTTTCCCCCCGTTGATGCCCTCCCGCACAACAATAACGCGCGCCCCCCAATAAGCGGGGTGGCCGGAAGACTCTTTTTGCCCATCAAGTCATTCTGCGCCCACAGCTTGCTTGTACCTTGCTATCTGCAAGCCGTATAATGAGTCACTCGGGCGTTTAGCGCAGCGGCTAGCGCACTTCCTTCACACGGAAGGGGTCACAGGTTCGATTCCTGTAACGCCCACTCGGCGGCTAGGTAAAACACTGTGTTCCAGTGATTTTCCTAGTGCCTTCGGAATGGTTGTCTGCTCCTGACACCCATTGGCGGGGGGTGTCTGCGTAGGATTTCCAATCGCCCTTTGGAAGTCGGATTCGGTTGACTGGATGTAGTTTGTCATTGCCACAAGGGCTGAATTCCCCAGCCAGTCGCAAACGCTTTTTAGCGGGAACACGCGAGCCAAGTCGGTCTGACACGACGCTCGCAAGTTGTGCCACAGTTTCGGCCACGGCTTCACGCCAGCCTTGCTGATGATTCGTTGTAGCTGGGTTCGCAGGTTTGTTGACCCGCCACGATACCGGCTGATGACGTACTCTGCTCCAGGACGGGCCAGTTCATGGGCTTCGTCAAGGTAGGGCCGCAACTCTGGGAACAAGGGGACGATTCGCTGTGCCCCGCCTTCATGGTGTTCAGTCTTGCAGCTGCGAACCGTCATGCGAGACTGGTCCCAGTGAATGTCAGCCCACTTCAACTCCAGATGTTCAGACGGGCAACGCAGTCCAGCGTATCGAGACAAGGCGAACAGCAAACGCCACTCCGCGTCCGGGCATGCCCTGATAACGTCTTCCGCAGTCTCACGAGTGATATACGCTTGTCGCTCCACATTGCTGCCTACGGTGGTCGGGATGCTCTTTTGCCGGAACACGTTGGTGTCGACCAGTTCCCGCTCCAATGCATCCTGAAAGAATTGCTTGGCAACTCCGCAGGTTCGGCGAATGGTGGCTTCTGCAAAGCCCTGACCGCTCAGGTACAGCCGGAAGTCTTTCGCATCCGACGCCGTGAAACTCCGCAGCGACCGGCTTCCGTCGAAACAGTCCGTCAGGTTCTTCAGTGTCCGTCGCCAGAATATCTTCGTGGCTGGCTTGGCATCTGTCCGACTGTCGATGTATCTGCTGATGAACACCGTCAGAGATTCCGTCTCACGGGTAGCGATCAACCCCACACGGGCCAGCTTGTTGCGGAGAACGTCATCGAGTTTGGCCACCCATTTGGATGTTTCGAGTTCCAGTGAGCAGCGACTGACTGCGGACTGGATGAGCCGCTCGACGTGTCCCCGGATCGTCTCGGCTTGCTTCTTTGGGGTCTTGCCCAATGACAGCGTACGCCGTGTGCCAGACGCATCGGTGAATTGAATGCGACGTAAGCCAGTGTTGTCAGTTGTGAGTGATGCCATCAGTTCCATCCAATCCAGAATTGTTTTAGGTGTATGATTTGAAGCTGCCAGTCGGCAACTCGTCATCGGCATGTGCATTGGCTGTGATTGCCACAAGGCGTCGGCGTCAGGGTGATTCCTTGGTCCCCACTTGCGGGTCGATCTTTCCCTTGGTTGCCTTGGCCGTCTTGGCTTTCTTCACCTCAGGGCGGAGTTCCAATCCGAAATAGGTCGCCAGCTTGTCAGCGGAATCGAGGTGCAACGAAGTCTCACCTCGTAAAAACCGCATCATTGACTGACGCACAACCCCAGTCTTCTGTTCCAAGGTCAGAAGCGGGATACCACATTCCTGAAGGGTTTTGCGTAGCAAATCAGTGATCGGCATTTTGTCTGTCATTGTGTGATAAATAGTACACCACAGGGGATTGTATGGGAAGACAGAAATCGGCGGCCTGTGGTGAAACCTCACTGAAAGTAGCTCTTCAGTGTGGTGTTGAGTTTGAAAAAAGATGGCACCCTTCAGTCTTTCAGCCGAAGGGTGCCAAGTCACTCCAATGGAAGCATCATGGATCTCTCGTTTTTTTTGTACGAAGGATGCCAAGAATGCCAACAAAGCCAAGGTTACGCCGGGACTGAAGTTACCTCATCAGGCTGGGGAAGTGACCACTTCCATGGCCCGTTCAACACCCCTGACCCTTTCTCGACTTTGATGTTCAGTGATCCCTTGGCCCGTTGCAGTGTCCTGCCCGAGATCCCTTCACTTTCAGCCTCCTCCAACAGTTCCGAGGCTGCTACTGGACCACCAGCAAGTCGACTATTCAGGAACTCCTCGGCCTCTGACAACTTGTCAGGCCGATTGATAGTGCCTTGCATCGCCAAAAACTGGTCGGCGGTCATTTCAAAGTCTCCTTCAATCCACTCGATGGCTGGTTGGAGCGAATTCAAGGCCGGATGCAGCTTCGGGACAACCCGAAACGCTGCCGCTTGATTGTCCTTCGTGATGTTGCATTTGACTGGCAGCAGCACTCGAACATCGTTGTCCTTCGGACTTTTTTCTAACATCCAAACCGTTCTTGCGACAGCCGTGAATCCGATCGAACCCATGCCCCTCGTGACGGCTGATCCTTGTGCTTTGTTCATGTGCGATACGCACATGATGGCGACGCCTGTACTGGCAGCGAGCTGCACAAGCGGCATCATGAGGGCTCGTACATGGGTGTCCTTGTAAGAGTCCTTCTCTGTGCCAAAGTAAGCCGAGAGAGGATCAATGATAATCAATACACAGTCGCCAAGCTCTTCAACCAACGTCTTGAGATGCTCCACGTCATCCGCAAGTGTAAAGGACCGCTCTTGCTTAAGGCCAGCCCCACTCATCACTGAAAGAACGATGTGGATGCGGCTGGTGTCTGCTCCTGATACGTCCAAACGCGGACGAATTGTATCCCCAGGATCATCCTCCGGGGTTAGCAAGATCACTGATCCAGGACTCCGCACCTCGACTTCTCCCGGCCATGCTTTCCCAGTGGTTGCACGTGCTGCCAAATCGAGCGTCAGGAGACCCTTTCCTTGACCTGGGTCTCCAATAATGAGAGTCAGCTTCCCCTTCGCGATTCTGTCGGGCCACAGCCAAGAAATTGCCTCCGGGACAACTTCAGACATACGCTTGCATATTATTCTCGAATCACTCATCAGAGAGTCCTTTTTTTCTATTAGTCAGATTCCGAGCCTGCGAACGCTTTTTGAAGTCATAGGGGCGGTTGTTCTTTATCCAGAGGTCTAATCCGACTTTCGGATAGAATATGTCAGATGAGGGGCCAAGTTGAAAAAAAGGTATCGCTTTGGCTTTTTTGAGATCCCATAACAACTGCCGGGATGTGCCGATGTACTCCGCTGCTTCTTTTGCCTTTAGGCATAAAAGGCAAACTTCTTTCGTAACTCTATTGGACATTCGCACTTCTCCATTGATACACGTGGAAATCATTCAACACCAGCACACTGCTGGCGAATCGCTTTTCTGCTTGAGCCATAGATATGGGTTTTGAATCCCCACTGAGACGTTCAATGCCAAAGCCTCTCACACACCGCACTCCTTTCATAGGGTCACACTTCATAAGCACGTTTCACCTCCTTCACAGTTTCGAGCCTTTTAGAGCGTTCTGCCTGCATCCTTTTTGCAAGCCACTCCGACAGGCTCGCAATCGAGTACAAGACCGAGCTTCCGACTCGACAATAGGAAAGGCCCACTTCGTCCCTCCACCGCAGGAGACTCCGCTGTGAGATCGATAAAATCGCAGCAGCTTCCTTGGAACCGACCGCGAGCTTTCCGGGCCACTCTGCTTTAAAAACACTCATTGACATACCTTTCCTGGCGTGCGTCATGCACGGAAACCCCGTGTGGGGCGTGTAGAGAAATCACGTCACTGCAACAATCAGCTGACGTGAGGTCACTTTGTCAAAATCTGGGTCCATCCGAGGTGCATATAGACACACCGGAACAACCGACCCTTAGTGTCGCTACCGCTGAATTGCAAATTTGGGTAGCAAGGTTGATGAAGTGTGAAACACCGAAGATTGCCAATGAATAGCGAAGTCGTCGGTTTTACTCTGGGGAAAACGCAGACTTGTTACCGATCAGCCTGCCTCTTCAGCCGGAGTATATGGATGTTTTTCTGGTGTCAAGGTGTTTTCAGCTGAAAATCCGTCTGATCGCTCGGCATCGGCTTGTAGGGTTGGCGCAACCAGCGATAAATAGAGGAGATGCAACTTGATATTTATTTTTGATGAGGTGGCGGGAAATGTCGTTCTAAGCCATTCTGGCGTGTATACCTGCCCAAACAGGGCAAGAGGAATACTGCCAATGCGATTCAACGGCCTTGCGGGTCACGCCAAGAGCCTACTGAGTCATTCTCGCTGGTGTTTAGCACGCAGACATCTGATTTGGTAAACACGAACACCTCAGTGCCTATCCATTTTTCTCTCATTCTTTGTCACAGCCAGTTCGAATGTCATTCCGTAAGGTGTTGCTGCAAAAGTGGTTGTGACTACATGCCCATTCAAGGTACACTCTACGACACTTCGAGGCTGGTGAACTGCCGAAAGTTAACGCTTTCTCCGACTCAATTGAAGCTGTGACTACCTGTTCTGAGGCAGGGCAGACGGAATGTGGAATCGTTCAGGAGACGCAAGATGACACAATGGTTCTATCAAATCGAAGGCCAAGTAACGGGACCCGTTGACACCTCAGAACTCAAGCGACTGGCTGCATGCTGTGAATTGTTACCGACCAGTATGATTCGGAAGGAGGGAAGCGAGAATTGGGTTCCCGCATCGAAGGCCAAGGGGTTGTTCCAACCAAAAGCGACATCAACAAAATTGCAGTCATCCTCTGACCCAGTTGAGGCAAGGATTGGGGAGTCGAGGATTCGAGATGATTCGCTGTTGGCCGTAAGTGGTGACGGAGTGCCATTTAGTGTGTCACCTACCCTCTCCCGTGTCCTAAAGCCTCAAACTCTGATGTTCTTTGGCCTTACTGTTTGTCTTTTGGTTATCGTGGCATTCAACGTCTGGTATTTCGCCATTTCTGGTAAGCATAGGTCTGTTGCAACGATTCCACAGCAACAAGAATCGCTTGATGCGAAGCCTGCCTTCGAGGTTCAACAGAAAGCTCCCGCTTTAGCTGTCATTCAAGGCGGAGCATGGCTGACGAAGAAGGCGGGTAACTCGGAGCCGATTCGAGGTCTCAATATTTATGCACTCCCAGGCCAACTCCCGAATGTGGCAAGAATTGGAATGCTGGATTTACGGATGTCGGACCTTCAGAAGCAATTGCACGTGTTCGAACCCGCGCTGAACAATTATCTTGACGAAAAGCCGGATACCCCAGAGGGTCTCAAGAAGGTTCAGAAAGGGCTAATTGACTCGTTACGTCCTGTTGTGGAGCAATTGAGACTCGACATTGAGACGACAAGTAAACAATTGGAATCCGCACATAAAATGTCAGACTCGGCATTTGTACCAGCTCACGAGGTTTGCATTGCAGTCCCCTTGTCAGATGCAGGGAAAATCGGCTGGAAGCTGATGTGTACTAAGTTGCGGGTCGCGGAGACAACAACGGATGTCGATGGGAAGTATTCTCTTTCCCTGCCTTCAGGAAGCTACGTAATCGTAGCAGATTACGATTCAGCATATTCGATCTCACGGTGGGCACATTCAAAAAACGTTCAGTCTGGGGAAGCCATTCGCTTGGACTTTCAGAACGACACAGCGATGATGATTTTCAATAAAGCGACACGCTGAATAGTCGAACCCGGTTGAAAATGGCAGCGAGTTCCGCCAAGACGTGATACAGAACTTGCCTCCTTGCAAAACGTGATGTTCCGAGCAGTCCAAGGCCACCCCTCACAACCAAGCCAAAAGCCGGGTAGGGACTGAGGTGTCATTGCCCCAAACACCATTGAAGTCGGGCTGGTGGGTCGAATTGGATGCCATGCGACCATTGTTCAGGCTTTCGGATCGGCGGTATCACCTCACAGTGTCTGACAAGTCATCTTTGCCACGCAACAGCCGCTTGACCGCTTCAGCTTTCTCGGTATCCGACATTGGCAACTCGTTTAAGCCTCTCACCGACAGCGAGAAGCAACAGCCGTGATATCGGGTCCGTCATCAAGTTCTGATCCGTTGACATGCCGATGTGTCGACAGAGGTCGCTGTCCCCGCTGATCGCAGCAACTTGGCAACCGCCGCTTTCACCGACTCTGGGAGCGATTCCCAGTCGATGTGAGACAAGGTTTCGGGTTCAAATGCGTAGGAATCTACGTCACATGTTTTTGACGATTGACATAACCCATTGACTGGAAAGTCACTTATGGAAACAGGTTCGATTCCTGTAACGCCCACTCTGACGTAAGACTTTTTATTGAGTCCATAACAGGAACTTCGGTCGCACAGTGGCAGTGCTTTGCCACCTGTGCGGGGTTCGGTTGTCGAAATGGTGTCTTGTTTTTCAAGCTCCATGGACTGAATGTAGAACAGCGTTGCAGTGGCTGGTCCGACATCATTTGCGGAACAGCACACCACATTCAATCCTTAGATCAGTAAAAAAACTCAATTGCACAGGCAAATGCGACCTGCGCCCACTCTCAACCAGAAGAGATGAGGAACATCCCTCATCTCAATTCTGTATGGCAAGCTATTCGTCCTTCTTCAGCGGCTCATGTGTCCGTGGGGCAGCGGGTCCGATGAGCTTGACGAGGTCGTCATGCTCGACCAGTTCGAATTCGAGCAGGGCGTTCGCGATTTTGTCGAGTTTGTCGCGGTTCTCCGTCATGATTGTTCGAGCACGCTGCTGAGACTCGTTCAGGAAACGCTGGACTTCTGAGTCAAGGATCGCAGCTGTCTGCTCGCTGTACTGCCGCTGCTCGTGGAGTTCCTTCCCGAGGAACGGGTTCTCCTCGCCATCGCGGAAGGCGACGGGGCCGATCGTGTCGCTCATGCCCCATTGCCCGACCATTTTGCGAGCGATCGAGGTGGCCTGCTTGAGGTCGCCCTGAGCCCCGGCAGTGTACTCGTTGAAGACCATTTTCTCCGCGACGCGGCCCCCCATGGCCATCGCCAGTTGGGAGTGCATTTGGCGTTCGCCCATGCTCATTCGCTCTTCGTTGGGCTGGAAGTAGGTCACACCCAGCGAGCGACCGCGCGGGACGATCGTCACCTTGTAGACCGGATCAACATCGGGCAGTAACCAGCCAAGCAGGGCATGTCCCGCTTCGTGGTAGGCGGTCATTCGCTTTTCATGCTCGGTGAGGATTTCTTCGCGCTTGGCCCCCATCACGATCTTGTCTTTGGCCGATTCGAAGTCGGCCCGCGTGACGACTGAATGGTTCTCGCGAGCGGCGTGCAGTGCCGCCTCGTTCACGAGATTCTTCAGATCCGCCCCTGAGAACCCAATTGTGCCTCCGGCAACCTCTTCGAGATTCACGTCATCGGACAGCGGCACTTTGCGGCTGTGGACTTTGAGGACGCCGACGCGGCCCTTGCGAGTGGGCCGCTCGACGGTGACATGGCGGTCAAAGCGACCAGGACGCAGCAGAGCAGGGTCAAGGACATCGGGGCGATTTGTTGCTGCGATGACGATCACGGATTCTGTGGGAGCGAAACCATCCATCTCACTGAGAATTTGGTTGAGAGTCTGCTCGCGTTCATCGTGTCCGCCGCCGAAGCCAGCCCCGCGAACTCGCCCCACCGCGTCGATTTCGTCGATGAACATAATCGACGGCGAGTTCTCTTTCGCGGTCTTGAACAGATCGCGAACCCGGCTGGCCCCGACCCCCACGAACATCTGAATGAACTCCGACCCATTGATCGCAAAGAACGGAACGCCTGCTTCACCAGCGACGGCTCTTGCCATCAGCGTTTTTCCAGTTCCGGGGGAGCCCATCATCAGGACTCCCTTGGGAATCTGAGCCCCGAGACGTTGGAACTTGGCAGGCTCCTTTAGGAATTCGACGATCTCCTGCAGCTCGCGCTTGGCGTGTTCCATCCCAGCCACGTCGTCAAAAGTAGTGCGGATTTCGCTGGGCTTGAATCGCTTCGCCTGACTACGCGTGAAGTTGCCGAACATCCCTCCGCCACCAAACGGATCTTGTGATCGCCGCATGATGAAGAACAGGATGAAAACCGAAACGCCGATCATAATCAGCGTTCCGATCAGATCGATCACGCCGGACGGGCTGCTCTGCGAGGTGGCGACTTCGGCCTTGCCGTCGAGCAGCTTGACCAACAGCTCGCGAGTTTCGATCAATGGCATTGAGGTCGTGAATTCCTTGCGGAATTCTTGCTTCGTGATGCCATCTGCCAAGGTGACCGTCTCGGGAACCTTGACCCACTCTCCTTGGATGCTAACTCCGTCGATCCGCACCCGACGAACGTTGTTGGCTTCAATTTGTTGGAGAAACGTCGAATAATCGACCTTGGAAGCTGACCAGACACTTGAGAGTGACTGCCACACGATTGCGGCGACCAGCATGACGCCAATCATCAGCAACAGCATCGCCAGCCCGCCACGGGGGGCATCCCCCTTGCGGTTTTCACGGCGGCTGTCTTCGTCCATCGGCTCCGGCGAGTTTGTCATTCGATCCATCCGACCTGTTTCAGCCTTGTGCGGGCTGCGGGAATTCAAGGGGAGAAGGCTACACGACACCGCCTGCTGCCGCAATCCGCTTGCCGTGCGCAGCTGCGTTCGGTAAACAGGTGTGTTGAGAGCGGACGTGCCAGTGGGGCACAGTGTTCAGCAATCATAGAACCGCCACCCGGCGGGGTCGAAAGAGAAATACGTGATGCAACGAGTCACCTGCTGTGGATTGTGGATAAGTCTGGTCCTGGCAAGCACGACTGTCGTGCGAGCTGAGGAGAGTCTCCCGACTGAGAAAGACTATTACCCCATCACGCGGTTCGAGATCCCGCAGGATGTCGTCCTCGAGGCGGGGGCGTTTTGCCTGATGCCGGACGGCAAGCTGGCGGTCAGCTCGCGCCGGGGCGAAATCTGGATGGTGACGGACCCTTTCTCGAAGGAAGTGACCGCCAGTCAGTTCCAGCGGTTCGCGCATGGGCTGCACGAGGTGCTGGGCCTCGCCGAGCGGGATGGCTGGCTCTATGTGGTCCAGCGGTGCGACGTGTCTCGAATCAAGGATAATAACGCTGACGGCGAGGCTGACCTGTTCGAGGTCGTTAACGACGAGTTCGAGATTAACGGCGACTACCATGAATACACCTTTGGATCGAAGTTCGACCCGAACGGCGATCTCTGGCTGGTGCTGTGCCTGACCGGGTCATTCGACAGCAATGCGAAGTACCGGGGCTGGTGCCTTCGCGTGAATGCCGATGGAAAAATGGTTCCGACCTGTAGCGGAGTCCGCTCCCCCGCCGGAATTGGCTTCAATGCCCAAGGCGATGTCTTCTATACCGATAATCAGGGCCCCTGGAACGGCACCAATGAACTCAAGCAACTCGTCCCCGGAAAATTCGTCGGCCACCCCGGCGGCTTCAAATGGTACGACGAACCGGCTGTCAAATCGGCCATGGGCCCCCAGCCGAAAGAGCCGGAATCGGGCAGCCGCTTTCACCTCGAAGCCGACAAGATTCCCGAATACCTGCCCCCGGTCGTGATGTTCCCGTACTCCAAAATGGGGAATGCATCCAGCGGCGTCACTTGCGACCTGACAGCCGGTAAGTTCGGCCCGTTTTCCGAGCAAATGTTTGTCGCCGACCAGTCTTTCAGCACGGTCATGCGAGTCACTCTGGAAAAGATCAATGGGCGCTATCAGGGAGCCTGTTACAGCTTCCTCAAGGGATTCGGCTCGGGCAATGTTCCGATTGAGTTGACGCCCAGCGGCTCGATGTTCGTCGGCGGGACCAATCGCGGGTGGGGCTCGCGTGGGACGTTGCCGTTTGCGGTCGAGCGCGTGGATTGGACTGGAAAGGTGCCGTTTGAGATTCTGGAGATGAAGGCCAAATCGGACGGCTTCGAGTTGATCTTCACCGAACCAGTCGACCCCGCGACGGCGAGCAAGGTCGAGTCTTACACCCTCGCCACTTACACCTACATTTACCAATCCAGCTACGGCAGTCCCGAAGTCGACCACTCGACCCCCACCATCGCGAGCGCCACGGTTGCAGCTGATGGAAAATCCGTGCGGCTGAAAATCACGGGGCTGCAGAAGGGGCATGTGCATGAGCTGCATGCCGATGGCGTCCGCTCGGCATCTGGCGTACCGCTGCTGCACTCCGACGCGTACTACACACTAATGCAGATTCCGACCGAGTGAGGTCGCGGTCTCACCCCGGACTTTGAGCCCCCGCCGAGTTCGTCGCTCCCCTTGTGCATCAGCGAGATTCAAGGCTGAGCCTCATCCGTTCCAGTGCCTGCCGACCACGTTCGATCGATGGGTGTGGCTGTGTCTCGCTGTTTTCTCGGATGCTGCATCGCGGCCCGTTTTCGCCCCTGAATTGTTGCTCTTGCACTCCCGCACCGCCTACAGTGCAGGGCTAGGCATTCCAACATTCTTTGGGGGGGATTCGAGATGAATTCGACTTCGCGCTTGTACATCGTGACGACTTCAATCGTTCTCGCTCTTTGTCTTTGTGTTCCAGCGGCAGAGGAGTACAGCCCGCCAATTGCCGGTGCATCGGACGAGGGCAAACTCGCGATTGGCGGATTCAAGGTTCCCGACGGGGTAGAAGTCCAGCTCTTCGCAGCTGAGCCCCTGCTGGCTAACCCGGTCGTGTTCGGAATCGACAACACCGGCAAGGTGTATGTTTGCGAGACGTTTCGCCAAGGCAAAGGGGTCGAAGATAATCGCGGCCACATGACTTGGCTGCTCGATGATCTCTCGCTTCAGACGGTCGAGGAGCGGGTGGCGATGTTTCGCAAGCATCTGGGCGAGGGAGCCAACGACTACACCAAGGAGCAAGACCGCCTGCGGCTTATCGAGGACAAAGACGGCGACGGCGTGGCGGACATAGCCACAATCTTCGCCGATGGCTTTAACGACATCGCGGATGGCACCGGGGCCGGCGTGTTGATTCACAACGGCGACGTGTTCTACACGTGCATCCCGAAACTCTGGAAGATGCGGGATTCCGGCGGGGATGGGAAGGTCGACGCCAAAGAATCGCTGGCCGATGGATTCGGTGTACGGGTCGCCTTTCGTGGGCACGACATGCATGGATTGCAACTGGGGCCGGATGGTCGGGTCTACTTCAGCATTGGTGATCGCGGGTATCACGTCATCAACAAGGAAGGCAAGCTCCTGCACCGTCCGGAGACGGGAGCAGTGTTCCGTTGCGACCTCGATGGGAGCAACCTCGAGGAGTTCGCGTTCGGTCTGCGCAATCCCCAGGAACTCGCGTTCGACGATTTCGGGAATCTCTTTACCGGGGACAACAACTCGGACGGCGGAGACAAAGCCCGCTGGGTCTATGTTGTCGAGGGAGGCGACACCGGCTGGAGAATGTATTACCAGTACGCCGAAAATCGCGGCCCTTGGAACCGCGAGCACATCTGGCACCCGTATCGCGAGGATGCGGAGACGACTGCCGTGCAACCCGCCTACAGCATCGCGCCGATTATTAATCTCGGCGACGGCCCGTCGGGTCTGGTCTACTACCCTGGCACAGGGCTGCCTGAGCGGTACAAAGGTCACTTCTTCATGGCCGACTTCCGAGGCCAGCCCGCCAACAGCGGCATTCGCTCGTTCGCCGTCGAGCCGCACGGAGCGAGCTTCAAACTCGTGGATTCGCACTGGTATCTCGAACACATTCTGGCGACCGATGTCGATTTCACCCCCGATGGCCGAATGATGGTCAGCGACTGGGTCGATGGCTGGAACGGAGCGAATAAGGGACGACTCTATACGTTTACCGACAAAGCCTCAGCCGGTGATGCAACGCAGCAGGTCGCGCGACTGTTGGCGGATGGGCTGACCGGGACATCTGCTGCCGAAGTAGGAAAGCTACTCGGGCACGTGGATCGCCGCATCCGACAGCTGGCCCAGTTCGAACTGGCGAAGCGAAACGACATCTCCACGCTCGCCGAAACCATGGCCTCCAATGAGTCGCAATTGGCTCAGATTCACGCCGTGTGGGGGTTGTGGCAGATGGGTCGAGCTGGGACTGATGTCTCAGCTGCAATCCAGATTGCTTTGAATTCGAAAGACGCAGAAGTCCGCGCTCAATCCGCCAAGGTGTCTGGCGAACTCCAGCTCAAGGAAGCCGAAGCTGCATTGATTGGAATGGTCCAGCATGGCACGGCACGCGAACAGTTCTTCGCTGCGATCGCCCTCGGTCATCTGCAATCGAATGCAGCTGTGGCTTCTCTCGCCGAAGTCTTGGCGAAGAACCAAGACAACGACCCGATGCTGCGACACGCCGCTGTGATGGGACTCGCTGGGGCTGCCGATCGCACTGCCGTTCAGCAGCTGGCCACGCATGGTTCTCGGTCGGTGCGGTTGGGCGTCGTGCTGGCGATGCGGCGGTGGCAAGACCCGCTGATTGCGCAGTTCATGACCGATGGAGACCCGGATATCGTCGTCGAGGCAGCCCGCGCGATTCATGATCTGCCGATTGCCGAAGCCATGCCCGCTCTGGCCAGCTTGGCAGATCAACCGATCACGTCGGATGCTCTGCTTCGCCGAGTGATGAACGCCAACTATCGCCTCGGACAAATCGAGGGAGCGGTGCGGATCGCCCAGCTGGCGGCCTCGGACAAAACACCCGAGCCACTGCGGCTCGAAGCGATCACTGAGCTCATGGAGTGGGCCAATCCAGCCGTCTTGGATCGAGTCACCAACGAGCATCGTGCTCTCCTCCCGCGTGATGCGAGTCCCGTTCGCAGCGCAGTTCAATCGACTCTCGGCTCGTTACTCGCGAGCAGTCCGGCCATTCGAACTGAAGGGGTCAAGCTCGCTGCCAAGTATGGAATCACCGAGGTCGGCCCCGAGTTGGCCAAACTGCTGGCCGACACGTCGCAACCCTCGAAGGTCCGTGTCGAAAGCTTGAAGGCACTCGGCGTCTTCCAAAGCAGTGAGTTGCCCGCAGCTGTCGATCATGGGCTGCTGGACGCCGATGCACTCATCCGTTCAGAGGCTCGTCGCCTACTTGCGGACACTGACCCCGAGCGAGCTGTCCAAGAGTTCGCTGCAGTCCTCGGTCATGGGGCCGCAGCTGAGCAGCAGTCGGCTGTGCGTGTGCTGGCCGGATTGAAGTCGGACGCCGCTGAAGCGGTCCTGGCAACTCAGCTCGATCACCTGGCCGCCGGTCAGTTGGCCCCGGAATTGGAGCTCGATCTCTTGGAGGCGATCGAGGCCCGCCAGTCAGATCTCCTCGGCCCGGCACTCGCCAAGTATCTTGCATCGCGACCGAAGGACGACGTCCTCGCCGCTCATCGCGAATGCCTGTCCGGCGGTGATGCCGAGCTAGGCCGCGAGGTCTTCTTCGGCAATGCAGCAGCGTCGTGTCGCCGGTGCCACAAGGTCGGAGACCAAGGCGGCAACGCGGGGCCGAACTTGTCAGCTGTCGCCCTGACCGATGACAGCAAACGCAAACCTCGAAGTGAATTGCTGGAGTCAATCCTGCTGCCGAATGCGAAGATCGCCAAGGGGTTCGACACGGTGGTTTTGGTCACCGATGATGGGCTCGTCTACACCGGAGTCCTGCGGGAAGAGACGGCAGAGACCGTCAAGCTGATGACCGCGACGGGCGAGGTCATCTCAGTCCCGGCGAACAAGATTGAAGAGCGGGCCCGAGGAAAATCGGGGATGCCCGAAGACGTGGCGAAGGGACTCACCAAACGCGACCTGCGTGACCTCGTGGAATATCTGTCTCAGCAAGTCACGCCCGCCGACCCGACGAAGCACTAACTCGCGGACCAGACTCGATACAATCGAGTCATGTCAGGCACCCCACCGATCCTCGATGTCGACAACCGAACTTCAGCTCAATTGCAGCTGTGTGTTTCGGTGTTTGGGTTGCTGCTAGTCGGGGCGACTTGGCCGCTGTGGTCACCGCGCGGGGACTATCCGCTGATCCCCTGGTTTTGGGCACTACTCGGTGTCCCGGCGCGAGTGGACCAGTCGCTGGCGTGGGGGATGGTTCTGTGCGGAGTCGCTGTCGCTTTGCTCTCGGCGAGCCAGTTTTGGGGGCGTCGCCAGCAGGCACCGTCCACGGCTTCCACTAGGCCGTGGCTACTCTTCGCGAGTGCGGGCTGGATCACTTGTCTCGCAGGGAGTGTGCTGCTCGATCAGCAGAGATTCCAAGTCTGGGCCTGGGAGTTCTTCTGGCTGACGCTGTTTCTGAATTTGGCCTCCCCTCGAGTGGCCATCCGATGCTGCCGCGTCTTCGTGATCGGGATTTACGTCTACTCGGCGATCTCCAAGTTCGATCTCGCTTTCATCGAGACGCAGGGGCCGTGGCTGTTGGACGGTCTGCGGCGCGCGATCGGGCTCGAAGCGTCCACTTGGGGAGCCGCTTCGCAGACTTGGCTGTGGACGTTCCCGGTGGTTGAGCTGCTCGTTGCGCTGGCATTGTGTTTTCGTCGATCACGACGATGGGGGATCATCGGTTCCGGGTTGATGCATCTGAGTTTGCTCATCGCCCTCGGACCGCTAGGGTGGGATCAAAAGCCGGGTGTGCTGATTTGGAATCTGTTCTTTCTGGTCAGCGTGCCGCTGCTGTTCTGGCCAAGGGACCAGCGGAGCGAATCGTACGACGGACATCCTTGTCCGTCGTTGAGTCGACGGACAAGGATGTCCGTCGTACAAGACCAGTTGCGGACTCTGCTTCCAGGAGAACGATTCTGCGTTTCAGCTGTCATCGCCCTGAGTGTTTGGCCCGCCCTCGATGGCGTTGGACTCTGCGATCACTGGCCCGCGTGGGCGGTGTATTCTTCGCGTCCCGAGATCGTGTCGATCCAAGTCTCGGAGGACGAGATCTCATTGCTCCCCCTGAGCCTGCAAGCACACATCGGCCCCCCCGAGCCGCTTTCCTCCTGGCACCCGATCTCGATCGACCACTGGTCGTTCGAACAGCGGCACTGCCCCACCTACCCGCAAGCTCGTTACCGGCTGGCTATCGCACGTCACTTGGAGGCGACATGCGGTGTGGCTCTGCGAGTGATCGAGCAGTCAACTCCCTCCCGCAGGACCGGAGCCCGACAGCCTCGAGAGATCAAAGATCTGGTCGCTGACTGCCACAGCCGATTCTGGTTCTGTACACAGTCGCGGCGTCTCTCTGCGTTGCCGCCGATCTCATTCGGAGACCGGATGATTGCCCTCTCCGCCCAGCTGTCGGTGGCATGCTATGCGGTCTCACTCTTGATTGCAGCTCGTCGGAGTTCCGGATCGCGTCCGTCGATCAGTGAAGCGTTCTTCTGGACAGCGGGTCTCTTGGGACTCCTCGCACATGTCGCCTGTGCATTTCATTTTCTGCATCACTGGAGCCACTCAGCTGCGCTCCGGCATACGGCCATGCGGACCGCTGAAGTGACGGGGTGGAATTGGCCGGGCGGGCTGTACGTCAACGATGCGTTTCTGTTGTTCTGGGGTGTCGACGTGGCGCGAGTATGGCGCGAGGCGTCAGGAGCCGCCCCCGTGGCAACACTGCGCTGGCGACGGATCGTCCACGGAGTATTCCTGTTCATGATGTTCAACGCCACGGTCGTATTCGGCCCATGGCACTGGACCATGGCGTGTATTGTGTTTTCAGCTGCGTGGTGGTTTGTGAGACGAATGAACATCGAAGTCTGCGGCAATAAATAGTCCCCATGCCGGTATGCTTGTCGGGGTGGTCCCCAGTGGTGGGGAGGGCAACTCCACTCACTAACCTTTAGTGGCGTGCCAGTGAATGGCTCGACTCATCGGCCACCAGCGGGCGATCGACTCGAATAAAAATCCAGCAGATCGCCGCCACGATGTAGACGAGGGAATAGGTCGAGAACACCGTCTGAAACCCTGCCAGCGTGGCAATGGTCTTCTCGGCAGCTGCGAGTTGTTCGACCTGCACGTGCAGTTGATCAGCCCGCGCGGCGACACTCCACTCGACGATCGAACCGGTGAGCCAGTTGGCCAGTGCCGCTCCGCCCGCCCCGATCATATTCATGCAGGCTGCAGTGACAGCTGCATGCTGACGGCCAATATCCTGGCATGTGGCCCAGGCGGAGCCGAGCGTCAAGTCGACTCCCATGGCAGCCAGAGAGACCAGCCCGCAGAACGCGAATGCTCCGGTCGCACGCTCGGCTCCCCACCACGCAGCGGCACAGAGCAGCATGGCCGAGACACCGATGATCTGCCGTGCTCGATGCCGCTGGCTGACATGGCGGGCCAACCAGCTGACCAGCACTCCGCCCAGAATGCACCCGACGGCCCCGACCCACAACGGAGCCCCCTTGTAGAGTGACCCCGCAAGGTCTCCGTCGGCAATCAGATATCTGTTCTTCATGTACCCCGGCAGGTAGGTGATGTTGAAGATCCACCCGTAGTTGATCAGCGAATACATCACGCACAGCACCCAGACGCTGGGGTGCGTCAGCAGTGCCTTCCACGGGACACTGCCGGAATGCGAGCCGGTCTCCGCAGACGGACCAATCAACGCCAGCTCGGCCGAATTGATCGCCGGGTGTTCTTCCGGTCGATTGCGGAACCACAATCCAAATGCGGTACACCACGCGACACCGGTCAGCCCAAATAGCAGAAACACCGTCCGCCAATGGACAGCGGGAGTCCAGGCGGTCCCCGCGACCAGGATTCCCCAGATCAGTGGTGTCAGCCCTCCGGCCAGACGACCGGACATCCACACGAACCCTTGAGCAGTCTCCCAGTCCGTGCGCGGGAACCAATTGTGAATCGCTCGTGTGATGTTCGGGTACGCCCCCGCTTCACCCGCTCCAAAGAGAAAGCGAACCACAATTAGTGCTGACAGTCCGCCAATCACGTGCCCGCCGATGGTGCTCCCGATCAGTCCGGTAATCGCCGTCCAGATTGACCACCACGCGACGATCCGCAGGAGTGTTCCGCGCGGGCCCCAGCGATCTCCCAACCATCCGGCGGGCACTTCGAACAGCGCGTAGGCGATCGTAAATGCTGTAAACGCCCACTTGAGCTGGGCACTGCCGTCCAATCCCAGATCCTTGGCCATCGACTCGGACGCCGCCCCAAAACAGGCTCGATCGAGGTAGGTGATCATCGACAGACCGCAGGCAAACGCGAGGACGCTGTAGCGGACCTTCGTCGGCGGCTGGCCTTCGAGTGGCAATGCAGAGTGGCTCGCAGCAGGGAGTTCGGACGAGATCGTCATGGGCGGTCACTTTCCCCAGCTGATGAATTTTCAATGGATGAGATGTAACGCGAGTGCCCCCGCTGCCACAAGGCTGGAGCGAAGATCGACTGGCACGATGTTTCCTAGGCGACGATTTCCAGATCGCACTTGCGGTGGCAGCTCAAACCCGGAATCATGCCAAGACATCTGTGGTTCCAAGCAGTCAGGCAAGAAAGTGGTGAGTGGGAATGGTCGGGTTTCCATTGAAGGGTGTGATTCCTCCGTTGGTGACTCCCTTGTCGGGGCGAGATCAGATCGATCTCCCGGCCCTCGAACGTATTATCGAGCATGTCCTCGAAGGCGGCGTGCATGGGCTATTCCTGCTCGGAACGACCGGAGAAGGCCCGAGCCTGAGCCATGCGGCTCAGCGAACTCTGGTGGCAGAGGCGACGAAGCTCGTTCGCAAACGAGTCCCAGTGCTGGTGGGGATCACCGACTCCGCCTTCAGCGAGTCCATCAAGCTCGCTCAATTCGCAGCTGAGGCCGGGGCCGATGCGGTGGTACTGGCTCCTCCGTATTACTTCCCGATGCACCAGAATGATTTGCGGCACTACTGCGTGGCGATTGCCCGCGAGGTGCCGCTGCCGGTGTACCTGTACAACATGCCGAGTCACTGCAAGGTCTCGTTCGAGCTCGACACGGTGAAGCATCTGATTGACGAGCCCAACATTGTGGGCTTTAAAGACAGTTCCGCTCAGATGCTGTTCTTCAATCAGGTGTTGATGCTGGCCCAGGGACGCCCCGAATTCAGCGTGCTGATGGGACCGGAAGAGCTGATGGCCGAAGGGGTGCTGATGGGCGGCCACGGCGGTGTCTGCGGCGGGGCCAATCTCTGTCCTCGGATGTACGTCGACATGTACGAAGCCGCTTTGACGGGCGACCTGCGGCAGGTACATGTGCTGCAGCAGCGGATCATGCGACTGTCGTCGAAGATTTATTCAGTTGGTATCGCTCCCAGCGGATACCTCACAGGGCTCAAAGCAGCGATGTCACTGATCGGCCTGTGCGAAGCTCGGCTCTCTGAGCCATTGTCCCCGTTGCCAGACGATCGCCGTGCCGTCATCGCGAGGTATCTCAGCGACCTGGGACTCTCTCTGGTCGCCAAGTAGGACAGGTCCAGCGTTCGTATGCCCGCTCCCCACTCCACGATCTTGCGATCGATCGCCATCCGGTTCGGGCTGCTGCTCGGACTGGCCGGTGGGGGGGCGTGCGTCATTCACTGGCTGCGAGGATCGAGCTGGCTGGAGTCGCTCTACCTGGCATTTATTACGCTGTCGACGCTGGGGTCGCGCGACGTGGCAGCTGGGCCGAATGCTGACGCGCTGATGGCGTTTATGATCGTCTACATCATCCTTGGGTTGAGTACGTTCGCGTTTTTAGCTGCGGATGTGGGACGCTTCATTCTTAATGCGGAATTCCGCCAACTGATCGAAAGGCATCGCATGGACCGGTCCATTGCCACTCTCAAGGATCACTTCATCGTTTGCGGACTTGGTCGGATGGGGACTTCGATTTGCCAGTACCTGCATGATCGGAAGCAACCGTTCGTCGTCATCGATCGGGACGAGGCCCAGCTGCAAAGCGTGTGTAGCGCACGGGGTTGGTTGTTCGAGGTGGGTGATGCGACCTCGGATGCGGATCTGCGCCGTGCGGGAATTCTCGAGGCCCGATCTCTGGCGACCGTTTTGCCGACCGATGCGGACAACATTTACGTGGTTCTGTCTGCTCGTCTGTTGTCGTCGAAGATCCAAATCGTAGCGCGCGCCAGCGATGAACTCGCCATCGAGAAGATGCAGCGGGCCGGAGCCACGCGGGTCATCAGCCCGTTTAGCAGCGGAGCTGTGAAGATGGCCCGCTTCATGCTCAGCCCGAGTATTGAGGACTTCCTGGAGATTGGCGACAAGCGCGGGGGCGAACTCGAACTGGCCGATGTCCAGATCCGCGCGAGCAGCCCCTACGTGGGGAAGAAGCTCGCGGAGACAGACCTCAGAGAGCGGGGCGTCATGGTCATTGGTATTCGCCGGGCCAATGGAGAAAAACTGCTCCCACCGCCTGGCACAGCAGTCATCATGGAAGGCGACAGCCTGTTTGCGTTTGGCAGTTCTGCGGCTGTCAACGCGATGATCGGCCAGGATACGCCGCCACGCTAAGCAGCGATCCCGGAAAACTCACTGACTATCGATTGAACATCAAGTGCCAGCCGATCAGGACCAGTAACACGAACAGGCCCCCTTTGGCCCAGTTCGGGACGGCGTCAATACTGAACCCATTGCCACCCTGGATGATCTGCGTGCCAGTGCTCTGTGCAGGTGCAGAGACCGCAGCTGGTGCCCCCGGGGCGGTGGGAGCGAATGCACCGGCTCCTGCAGTGGATTCTGTTCTCATGCCCGGACCAGTTCCCGTACCCGTGGAGCTTTGGAACGGGTTCGACGTCGATGGGCTGGAGGCGACCGTCACGTTCGCGAAGGCAATTTTGCAGTGAGGGCAGACGCCACTCTTGACTGCCGATGCGGGGATCTCCTTCGTACAGTTGGAGCACAGCAAGATCTCTGTCACTCCAGAAGTCTGACCGGTGGGGGGGGAGTTCGCAGGCTCGGTTGTCTCCGCCGACTGCTCCTCAGGTGAAGATTCGATGGTGGTCGTTCCGGAAGCAGACTTCTTTGGCTTTTGCAGATTATTGATCCCGCCGAACCCGCCATTCCCCAATCCGTTCACAATGGGTTTGCTCGGCTTCGGTCGAGATCCCTCAGCTGAGGGATTGGGAGCCTTCTCGTTGGTGGTGACTGCGGGATCCCCGTGGACAGTTCCGGGGCGACTGGCAATGGGGTCTGGATCCAGTTCGATCTGGACACTTGCATAGGCAGCCACAACCCGTTTTGAGACGACTTGAAAGTCTTCTTCAGGCTTGAACTCAAATCGACCGTCGATGCTTCGCATGGTCTCGATGCGGTCGAACCCAATCGTTTGACCGACTTCGCCACGTTCCCGACGTTGTGAACTGGCGGTTTCAATGACGACAGCATGGTCCGACAGGCTGATCAGTTTTCCACGAACAGGCCGACCGTTGCCAGCCTTGAGTTTGAGACTGACATCCGGCGTCGTGGGAAACAGAAATAAGGGATGCTCGGGGATTGCAGGCACAGCTGTCCCGGAAGGGACATTTCCCGAGACCCGAGGTGACACCATTCCTGGCAACCCTGGACGAATGGGGGCCTGTGCCATCATGGGCCCCTCCCACAAGAACACGATTGCCAATATCAGCCCGCACACACGACCCCACATGACCCGATCTCCATGACGACTGAAGCTTCTTCTGATATGAGTACGCCTAGTTGCAGAAGATTCCAATAAAACCCGACTCATTGGAGAATTTGATTGTATCCAATTGTGATTGCTTCAGGCGTTAAATTCCAACAACAAGAACAAGATTACCGCAAGGCATTCCTGACATTAAACTTACGACCCAACAACGTCTTTCAAGCGTAGGTATCTACTCGCCGCTGCCCCCATCAAAACGAAAACAAGCCCGCGTGGGAATCCCGCGCGGGCTTGGAGCAAAACAGTCCCCACCGAGTTGCTTCGAGGGAGTGGTCA
>JAYWHX010000116.1:0-11441 GCA_043777375.1 Planctomycetota bacterium
CGGAAGTCCGAAGCTGCCGATGACGCCTGAAGCGATTGCACTGCATCATCTGGATAATCTGGATGCGAAGGTCAACGAATACACGACGCTGATTTCCAGCGATCCGAACTCTCAATCCACCTGGACCCCATATCAGGCCACAATGCAGCGTAAGATCTTCAAGGGCGGGGGCTGAACCGCTCGATGAAAGCCACTGTCTGGTCAGTCATGACCGGTCAGCGTGCCACATGCGGCCCGAGGGATTGAGGCTGCTGTCCCCGATCGTCATCTGGAGCCTTTCCGTTTCGTCCTTTTGCCCAGTCAGGAACCACAGCGATGCGACACCTGACCTCGCTGTTCGATCTATCCACCGATCACGTGCGTGAGATTCTCACTCTGGCCCGCGATCTGAAATCGCGGCTTCGCCGGGGTGAGCGTCCGCCGCTGCTGGCCGGGCACGTCCTGACCCAGGTCTTCGAAAAACCTTCCCTGCGTACTCGATTGAGCTTCGATGCCGCCATGATGCAGCTGGGCGGAAGCAGCATTTTCCTGTCCCGGAAGGATGCCGGGCTGGAAGGGCGCGAGGCGGTGTCGGATGTGGCCCGCGTGATTGGCGGCTACTCAGACGTGATCGCGCTGCGGACTTATGAACAATCGTTGATCGAGGATTTCGCCCGCTGGTCGGGCAAGCCAGTGATCAACGGCCTATCGAATGATTGCCATCCGTGCCAGGCGCTGGCCGACGCGCAGACGATCGAAGAAGCGTTCGGTTCCTTTACCGGTCTGCGAGTCGCTTACATTGGCGACGGCAACAACGTGGCCGTCTCTCTGGCCGAGGTCTGCGGACATCTGGGCATGAGTTTCGCAATCGGCACTCCCCCGGAGTACGAGTTCCCTCGCGCGTTTGTGGAGCGTCTCAAGAAGCAGTTCCCCAAGCTGGAGTTGCTGGAGACCAACGACCCGCATCTGGCCGCCAAGCATGCGGATGTCGTCTACACCGATGTCTGGGCCAGCATGGGGCAAGAGGACGAAAAGGATGCCCGGCAGAAGGATTTCGTCGGGTTCCAGGTCGATGCCGCCTTGATGAAGTTGGCCCACCGCAAGGCTCGATTCATGCACTGCCTGCCGGCCCGCCGTGGATTGGAAGTCAGCAACGAGGTCATGGACGGTCCGCAAAGCCTGTGCTTCCCACAAGCAGAGAACCGCATGCACCTCGCCAAAGCTGCCCTCGTCTGGGCGCTGCGATAGCCGAGGCGAGCGTCCGGCGTGAGCCGGATGGTGATCCGCCACTGATGCCTCGTCGCGAGATACGCCCCATGCCCTCCGACACCCGCCATCTTGAACTGACTCACGAGGCGATCGACCATGCCGCACTGTTCGAGAGAGTGCGTTCGAACCAAGCCGGAGCTGTGGTCCTATTCCTGGGCACCGTCCGCGAGATGACCGACGGCAAGCAGACCGCTTCTCTCGACTACGAGGCGTACCCCGAGATGGCCCTGCGGCAGCTCGGCACCCTGCTCGATGAGGCTCAAACCCGCTGGCCGATCGTGCGCGCCGCTGTGATTCACCGCCTCGGACACCTGGAACTGGGCGACATCGCCGTCGGCGTCGCCGTCAGCTGCCCCCATCGCCGCGAGGCGTTCGAAGCCGGGCAATGGGTGATGGACCGCATCAAGGAAGTGGTCCCGATCTGGAAGAAAGAACACTGGGCCGACGGCAGCACCGAATGGGTGCATCCCAGCGAGCGTCCGGTGTAAGACGGATGGTGCGACTGTCCATACGAAATATCGAGTGGGTTAACATGTCTGAATCGACCACAGCTACAGTGGCAGGATTCTTACTCGGGTTTTCTTGAAATCGATCACCACCAAAGCGCCTTGCTCCAGCAATTCGGAGTGTTGGTTAAGAGCTGCGATAATCGTTGGTCCAATATCTTCCGGAAGGACGAACGGCCCTCGGACTTGGATGACACTGGGGCCTGCGGCGTGTGTGAGGGCCAACATCACGCCGAAATCCAAATCATGGGTAAACACAATCTGGTTGTGCTTGAGCGCCCACATCATAATTTCCGAATCATCGGCGTTTACC
Organism: Planctomycetota bacterium; assembly: GCA_043777375.1. Lineage (GTDB taxonomy): Bacteria > Planctomycetota > Planctomycetia > Planctomycetales > Planctomycetaceae > TH-plancto1. The sequence goes on from JAYWHX010000116.1 coordinate 2,068, forward strand.
CTGCCGACGTTCGACCAGTGGACTGACTGCCATCCATGCAAGGCGAATAAACTCACCCACTCGGGCGAGAGATTCATATCAATCAGAATATTCAGATTCACGAGAGGACCAGCGGTTCTTCCCGCTCTTCCAGACGCCAGGCCGCGTAGGCCAGCGCCGCATCCATGTCCGCGTTTTCTAGGTACGGATAGGCTTGTAGAACTCGCTCGCGAGATTTTCCACTCGCCAGTAATCCCAGCAACGTCCCTACTGTGACGCGAAGTCCTCGGATGCAAGGCTTCCCGCCCATTACAGCGGGATCATGAGTGATTCGGTCAAACTGCATGGTGGCACTTCGATCATGTGTTCTGATTCGCAACCATCACTTTGATCTTAACCATCGCAAGACTCTGAAGTAAGTCGAAAGGGATGAGAAGACATTCGTGTGTGCATCCCAAGTGTCGGTGAATGTCACTGATTGAGTCTACAGAGTGGCTCAAGATCAAGGGAGGCGTGTGGAGTGCCAGAATTCCTGACGCGAAGGCGAGGAAAAGCGAATGAAAGACAGGACTCTCTGCTTCGCGTCTCCTCGCCCTTGCATGAGGTCCCTTTGGGGTTGGCGCGACAACAAGGAGTGCCCACGTCCTATGGCCGAAACGATCTTCAGGACACCCGCGTTTGAGGCGAACAAACGACGTTTGTTTTAAGGCATTCCTGTTCAAGCCCTCCCGACGACTGACAGCTCTCCTCGCATCCGGGTATACTAATGTCCCATGAACCCACTGCCTCAACTTCCACTGATCGACACGTTCGGACGCTCGCACAACAACCTGCGGATTAGCGTCACGGATCGCTGCAACATTCGCTGCTTTTACTGCATGCCTGCCGAAAACGTGCAGTTCATGGACCGCGCAGAGTTGCTCACTTATGAGGAGATCGAGCGGTTCGTGCGGCTCACCGTCCCGCTCGGCGTCACCAAGCTGCGATTGACCGGCGGTGAGCCACTGGTGCGGAAGGATCTACACCGGCTGGTCGATGCTCTCGCGAAAATTGAGGGCATCGATGACATCGGGATCACGACCAACGGCATCCTGCTGGCCGATCAAGCCGCCGATCTCTATGCAGCTGGACTGCGACGGCTCAACGTCAGCCTCGATGCCCTCAATGCCGAGAAATTCAAGCTGATTACCCGCCGAGAAGGGTACGAGAAAGTCCTCGAAGGGATCGACGCAGCTGTGAAGGTCGGGTTCCAGCAGATCAAGATCAATGCGGTCTCCGTACGCGGTCTGACCGAGGAGGAACTGATCCCGTTCGGCCATTTCGCCCGCCAGACTGGCCACGAGGTCCGCTTCATCGAGTACATGCCGCTCGATGCCGACAACGCGTGGGAGCGAGACAAAGTTCTCTTCGCCCAGGAGATCATCGACCTGATGTCCGCTGGCATCCGCCCGCTGCTCCCGATCCCCAACGCCGATCCCCGCGCCCCAGCTGCGGATTACCAGTTTGATGACGGAGTGGGTCGCATCGGGTTCATCGCCTCGATCAGCAGGCCCTTCTGCGAGAACTGCAACCGCTTCCGCATCACCGCCGATGGCAAGCTCCGCAACTGCCTGTTCAGTCTCGAAGAGACCGACCTGCGCAGCTTGCTTCGCGGCAACGCCCCCGATGAGGTGATCCAGCAAGCCGTCCGCGACTCGATCCACGCCAAGTGGGAAGGCCACGAGATCAACACCGCCCGGTTCATCCAGCCGACAAGGCCGATGTACTCGATTGGCGGATAGAGAAAAGAGAGTCAACTTTCGCGGAGGCAAAGACGACTCTTGTCTCTCGAACAGTCTTGGCGGAGGGGCATGTGCCACCTGACAGATCCGGGTTCTATCTCGTGGAATCACGCGGTAGAATCAGCCCTGTCACATTTCGGAGAGTTTGATGCCCATCGTTGTTCCCCAAGATGTTCAGGAGATGGTCGCCCGCCAGATGGCCAGCGGTCGTTACCGCTCGGACGAAGAGGTGTTGCGGTCGGCCTTGCAGGCACTGGAGGAGATCGATGACGACTCCCTCGCAATTCAGGAAGCCGTCGACGGATGGCGGCGGGGAGAGCCGGGAACCCCGCTGGCTGAAGCCTTTCGACAGGTTCGTGAAGCGGGTCCAGGCGGCATCCCGGAATGACCTTTCGCATTGAGTTGAGCCGAGAAGCCAAACGCGATCTCTGGGGCTACTACCAGTTCGCGTCGCAGCACTCCGTGCCGGATGCCCTCCGTTGGATGAAGAGATTTGAAGCAGCGATATCGACTCTCGGTGAACGCCCCGAGCGTTGCAGCTTGTCTCGCGAGAGTCGTCGGATGAAGGTTGAACTCCGCGATTTCTTGTTCGGGAAGCGACCGAGTGTTTACCGCGTGGTGTTCCTCATTGATCGGGGCACGGTGCGTGTGCTGCGAATCTGTCGATCGCAGCGAGGCACCCTCGACGTGAATGACATCCAGCAGGCGATGTCGGACGAGTGACGGGATGAGAAGTCCACGTCATTTGCAAAGCCACCAGACTTGGCCACCCTTCGATCACTCACTCTCGCGACTCACTCGACTGCTCATCCATGTTCGGACTCCTCAACATCAACAAGCCTTCCAGCTGGACGTCGCGGGACGTGATCAACTGGATCGGGAAACATGCGAAGAAGATCAAGGTGGGGCACGCCGGGACGCTGGACCCGCTGGCGACCGGCGTGTTGATCGTCTGTTTGGGGCATGCGACGCGGCTGGTGCCTTTTCTGCACGAGCTGCCGAAGACCTACGTCGCGACGTTCCTGCTCGGTCGATGCAGCGAGTCCGATGATGTCGACACGGAGGTCGAAATCCTGACCGATGCTCCCGTGGTCACGACCGCGCAGCTGCAAGCGGCGCTGCCCCGTTTTATGGGGTCTATCACGCAACAGCCGTCGGTGTTCAGTGCCGTGAAGATCAACGGCCAGCCCGCCTATCGCAAGGCTCGTCGGGGGAAGCCGGTCGATGTCCCCGAACGCGATGTCGAGGTCCACCGCATCGTGCTGCTGGAACACGTCGGAGACTCGTTCACTCTTGAAGTGGAATGCGGGGCGGGAACCTATGTCCGGTCGATCGGACGTGATCTCGCGGAGGCCTGCGGCTCCTCAGCGGTGATGTCGAGCCTGTGCCGGACCCGGATCGGGGGGTTTACCCTGGAGACGGCGATCGCTCCGCTGGATGTCCAACGAAATGCGATCGCCGACCAGTTGCTCTCGCCGTTTCTCGCGGTGCCTGATCGACCACGACTGTTACTGACAGCTGCGGAAACACCTCGCATCGAGAACGGGAACGAGATCCTGATTTCCGCCGATCTGACTCTGCTCAGTGGTGATGTCGCGATTTGCGATCCCGAAGGAGCCCTGATCGCGCTCGGAGACTACGACGCCTCTCTGCGCAAGCTGACTCCGCGTGTCGTGCTGCGTCCTCCGATTGCGACGTTCACCCATTTGATCAAGCGGGACGATCCTTCACATGAGTCGGGGGTGAGACCACCAAGCGAGCGTCCAGCGCAAGCGGGATGGTCACTCCCAGAGGCCACCCCAGAACCCGAGGGCTGACACGGCCCCGCTCGCCGTTCAAGCGAATCAGACGATGGCCTCGACCAGCACAAACTGCGGCGCCTCAGCGAAGCCCATAAACTGGCCCATGATGCTTTGCACGGTCGCTCCGCCCATATCTTCGGACGTGAAGCCTGCAAAGTCGGGGATCTCGAAGATCTCGATGTAGTCCATCGAAGGTCGCTCATCGCCCATGAGCAGCCCGATCGCGCGATAAGTCGTGAAGCTCTTGACCCGCTTTAACCCACGCATCGCGGGGTAGTCGGTCGTGCGAACCCAGTGTTCAAAATCGGCCGGACTGACGCCCGATTGAAGTTTGTAGGTCAGAATCAGTTGAGCCATCGAGCAATCCTTTGCAGGTGAAATAGAACATCGCTGCCGACTTGTATCGCAAGCGGGTCATCGCAGGAAGCCATCCCTTCATGAGATTAGCTCCTCGCTAACGCACTGATTCCGAGTGCGGCCAAGCCAGTTCGGGAAGGCAGCCATTGCGGGCCTACCGGACATCTGAACTCATTGAAGTTCCGACTGGTCTTCAGTCAGAGGCTGTACATCTTCTCGTTCCCCAAACGTGTCCCAATGCGGACCCGCGAGCGGCTGAGCTGGATGCACTACCCCCGGAGCCACCGTGCCGATCGAGATATCGGGTACGATGCTGCCTGAGGGACGAGTGACAGCTGGAGTCAGCTTCGCCCAATTAAATACAAGATTTCGAATCGCCCAGCGGACGAGGGGCCCCCCACGCCGCCAGATCAGACTTTGCATCCAACCCGATTTCAGACGATAGATCACCTTCGCGATCCAAGTCCGGCGGGCCAAAGAACGCCCCAGCGAGCTGCGAAGCACTCGGGACTTGTACTCGGTCATCGAGAAGTCATTGGTATCGAACGCATCGCGAATCATCTCTGCGGCAATCGGTCCGTACCCCAGTGCGGGGCTGATCCCTTCACCGAAGGAGGCGTCAACTCCGGCGGCGTCACCGACCAGTAGCAGCCGGGGCGCAGAGAACTTGCCATCCGAACGAAACATCCGAATCGGATGCCCTTGCAGTTCGTAGTCCTCTAAACGATGACCGTATCGCGACAGGTATTCCTGCATCACCTTTCGCAGAGACCCGCCAGATTTTCCAGCGGGATTAATGCCACTGTCGTACACCCCGAAATTCCGCATCGCCTGACCACCCTGATGCGTCGGGAAACACCACGAGTAACCCTGGATGCCTTGAGGCACGCAATCAAATTCCATCACGGCTTCATTCGCTGCGATCGGGCCCAGCCCCTGAGCGGATTCCAGCGGGGCGTACAGCTCCACCACTCGCGCGACCTGCGAAGGAGCATCCTTCGAGACAAACTTGCGGATCATCCCCTTCGCCCCGTCAGCTCCGACAACGACCTTCGCCCGAAAGTCACCTTGATTCGTCTGGACGACGACTCCATCCGCTTCCATGAGAAGTCCCGTCACGGTGACTTGCTCTCGCAGTTCAATGCCGCGCCGCACCACATGATCTGCCAGCCAGGCATCAAACTCATCCCGACGGACAACGCGGAACGCGCTGTCGTTCATCCGCATCTTGAAGCCGGCGTTGCGATAGTGCAGATGAATCCACTTGGCATCGACCTGCGGTACTTCTTGAAAATCGAGACCCAAGTTCTGCAAACAGGTCTCGACATCAATCACGCATCCGCCGCCACACAGTTTATGACGCGGATGGGAATCTCGCTCTAGAACAAGTGTTCGAGCAGCGATGTGCGGTGCCATCTGGGCGAGATGCAACGCCGTCGAAGCACCTGCAGGCCCTGATCCAATGATGATGACATCGTACTGCATGTGCGAGCTGCGAGGGGGAGGCCTATCCGGTCCGAATCTGACGGTTGTTCATTCGTACCAACTTCCGCCTGAGTATCCCCCAGTCAAAGTAGCAAATGCAAATGCGATTTTGAAATTCGAAGGCGGGGGGAACGCACACTTTACCCGACCACCCAAGTTCAGCAGCCAGGTTCAGCCCAAACGGCTGCGAGACTCGCTCACTGTCTTTTCTGCTTCTATCGTGGTCGCTCCGGTGGCGGTGATATGCCCCATTTTTCGACCGGGCTTGGCCTCGTGTTTCCCGTACAAGTGGAGCTTGGCAGAGGGCCACGCGCTGACGGCGTTCCAGTTTGGCTCGCCTGAACCCCAGATGTCTCCCAGCAGGTTCGACATCGCCACTGGGCGCAGCTGTTCGACAGAGCCCAGAGGCAGACCGCAGATGGCGCGGATGTGTTGTTCGTACTGGCTGGTGACGTGCCCTTCGATCGTCAGGTGACCCGAATTGTGTGGACGTGGTGCCAGCTCATTCACCAGCAAGCGTCCGTCGCGGGTCACGAAAAACTCCACGCACAACAGCCCCACGACTTGCAGCTGGTCCATCAGCATCCGCGTCACTTCGCGGGCCTCGGACTGAATCGCCAATCTGATGGAATCCGCTGGGCAGATCGAGATGTCGAGGATGTGGTGCCGGTGATGGTTGATGATCGGGCCATAGAACACCGTCTCGCCCGAATCACTGCGACAACCGATGACTGAGCATTCGATCTCAAGGTCAATCCATTCTTCGAGGACTGCGGATCGCCCATTCAGTTGTGCAGAGGCTTCCACGACATCGGATGGCCCTTTGAGCAGCCACTGCCCTTTGCCGTCGTACCCGCCCGTCGTGGTTTTCAGGACGCTCGGTCCATGGAACTTTGCGACCTGCGAGGCGAGATCATGTGCGGGGTCAATCGTCGCAAACTTCGGCAGCGGAGCCCCCAGCCGGGCGAGCGTCTCTTTTTCCAGGCGGCGATTCTGAGCCACTTCCAATACACAGCGGCTGGGGCGAACCCGCGTGTGTTTGAGAACGACATCGACGCAGGGCAGCGGGACATGTTCGGTCTCGAAGGTTGCGACATCGACTTGTTTCGCGAAGTCGGCGACCTTGTCCAATTCGTCGAAGCCGCCGCAGACCGTCTGATCGGCCCACTGCGCCGCAGGCCCCTGCGGTTCGTCACTAAAAATGACCACGCGGTAGCCCATGCGACGCGCGGGAGCGGCCAGCATGCGGCCCAGCTGCCCGCCGCCAAGGATTCCGATCGATGCACCCGGAGCCAGTTCGTCGCTCATGTCAGCTCCTGCTGCATGACTTTGTCGGCCTGTGCCTGACGAAACTCTTCGAGCTTCTTCCGCAGCTCGGGTCGGCTATTGGCGAGGATGCGGCACGCCAGCAATCCCGCGTTCTTGGCCCCGGCCTCTCCCACAGCCAGCGTGCCCACCGGAACACCGCCCGGCATTTGCACGATCGACAGCAGCGAGTCGACTCCGTGGAACCACTTGCTGCCGACGGGAACTCCCAGCACCGGCAAACTCGTCAGCGAAGCGACCATGCCGGGCAGATGTGCAGCTCCCCCCGCCCCGGCGATGATGACCTCCAGCTTTCGCGAGGCAGCTGTCTTCGCGTATTCGATCATCCATTCGGGCGTGCGGTGAGCAGAGACGACGCGGTATTCGTGTGGCACGCCGAATTCGGTCAGGATGTCCGAGGCGGGACGCATCGTGTCCCAGTCGGACTGGCTCCCCATAATGATGCCGACGAGCGGTGAAACGGCGGCGGACATGAAGAATCTCAAGGGGGATCAGTCGAGCATCAAAGCAAACTCATTCCGTTCTACGAACGCCTGAGAGATTATCCCTGTCGTCGGAACGAATCAACTCGCCCGAGCAAAACCTATGTGATTCCTGGTCACAAGCAGTTGATAACACGGTCTACAAGATCATCCCGATTTAACGAGTAGAGAATTGAACAACAGGTCGCGAGGGAAGCAAAGGGGGGCATCCCCGATGTCTTCGCTTTCTTCGCGATCCTCAATTCAAAATCAAATTGTGGCCATGTTTTAGGCTCAGACACCTAAGCTGCCTTGGCAGCTGAGTCGGCTGGCACGGCCTGAGCCCGCTTCATAATCAATTCGCGAACGAGTCGATGCCATTGCAGGCGGCTGGTCGCGTCTTTTCCGATTTCGGCCTGCAGGATCGGCATCTGGACTTGCGCACTGCCCTTGAGCCACTGAAAGCTCAACCAGTACATCAGGCCGTCTCGGTACTCGGACTGGGACACCTGAATGGGAAACGCCGACAGCAATTCTTGCCAGCGTTGCAGCGATTCACCCGGCTGACCGATCACCAGCAGCGAACCATTTGGCTTGAGGCACGACAGGAGATTTGCAGCTCCCAACAGCGATTCGGGAGTCCCCAGCCCATTCCGAAATGTCTTCGCGGTTCGCAGCACAACGCATTCGACCGAGTGCGCGGTGACGGGCATTCCGCCAGCGACATCCCCGATCAAGACTTGTCCGGGCGCCGTCGGCGTCGAGGGAGCCGAGTCGGTTAAAGCGGTCGGAACGAACCCCAGCGAAGTCCAATCCGGCATCGCGGTTGGCCGCACGGGTCCGACTTCCAGCACAGCGCCACCCGCACGAACCCGTGCCTGGCGAGCGAGGGATTGCAAAACCCGAACGGGAAGAACGCTGACTCCAGCATCCGATGTGAGCTGCTCAACCATGATCTCAACCACCGCAAAAGGATGGATCATCAGGTGTTACGTGCAGTCTCCTCGGACGCCCCAGCGGGCGCGGACCACTCCCTGAATACCCTCAATATCGCGTCTTCCGGAGCGGAACCTGAGAAAGGCTGGCCGAGAGCGTACAGCTTAACAGCGGTCAGCGGTCAGCCGGACGGGAAGACTGGACTCTGCCCACTCAACACGCTCTGCTCCGCTCATTATACTCGTGGCATGAACAAGGGATTTCTCGGATTCGATTCTTCGTTGATGCTGGACGTGGTCGTGTGTGCCCTCGTCCTCGTCGTGCCCGTCATCGTCTACAGTTTGTACTTGGTCAAGGTGCGGAGGAACTACGCCCTCCACGCGGCCATCCAGACCACACTGGCGGTGGTGTTGCTGGTGGTCGTCGTCGCCTTTGAGGTCGACATGCGTCTGCATGGCGGCTGGCAGAATATTGTGAACAAGAACCCCGAGGCCCCACGACTGGTGGGCGAGGCTCTGTCTCAAGTCCGGACAGTATTGCTGATCCATCTCGTCTTCGCGGTTTCGACACCACTGCTGTGGATCACGACGCTGGTCCTCGCCTGGAGACGCTTCGCCAACCCACCCCAGCCGGGCCTGCATAGCCGCACGCACAAGACGCTCGGCTGGCTGGCCACGGTCGATCTGGTGCTGACCTCCGTGACTGGGTTGGGGTTTTACTACCTGGCGTTTGTGCGGTGAGGGCGGCGTTAAATTCAGGTCGACTTTGGACACACAACGGATAGAATATTGCTAGAAGGCATTTGTTTTCGCCACACAGGAGTGAATCGCCATGATCCAATTGGTACTTACGGAAGATCAGCAGCGTTTGATCGCCGAGTCGACAGAGCCGGTTGAGATCATCGGTCCGTCGGGCAGGGTGTTGACGACCGTCCTGCATGGTTACGCAGAATCGGAACTCCGCGAATTCGCCGATGAGGCCCGGGGTTTCACTCCGGTTGGCACTCTGCGAGAACTCCTCGATCGAATGAAGTCGTCACAGCCGATGGCTTAGATCGACTATGAGGACGATGCCCGCTCTCGACTCGCATGATTAGGCTCTGTTTGAAAACCAATTCTACCCGAACAGCACCCTCATATATCTCTGGATAAAGGCGATGCGGATCATGCCTCCGAAGTTCTTCGCGGACTTCTCAAAACGAGAGAACACGCGGCGGTATTCCTTCAGCCAGCCGATCACCCGCTCGA
>JAYWHX010000117.1:0-11389 GCA_043777375.1 Planctomycetota bacterium
TGATGAGCTTGAGCATGGGAGAATCTTTCGTGCGGTGGGGTGGTGGTTTTGGTCAGTGTTGTGGTTCGAGGTGAGTGTCACTTCGATGAGAATTGGTAATGCAGCCCCGGTGCCAAAGCGGGCGCGGTGTGTTCAGAAATCTTGACAGCGCGCGGGCGAAGATCGCGTAACACCAGCTGTTTCAGCGGCTTGCAGCGACTTAAAAAACATCGACAAGCTGTTCATTCGCTGAACACCCGCCGAGGCCCACCGAGGCGTTTTCGCCACAGGAAACACTGGGTTCCGGCGCTGTCGGCGGAAGTTGTTCAAGCACCGGAAGTTCCACCATGTTGCCGAAACGCCACGCCGTGGCGTTTCGGCGACGGACCATTCCCAAGGCTGATCCACGTGGCCGCGATCTGTTCGCAATATGAGCCAGCTGCAGTCTCGTGACCGAATCCCGTATTCGCAGCGAGTGTCTTGCGGTTCTCGGAGTGGCGATCTTCGCGGATAGGGGCCATCGACTTCGCGCTGTCGCTTGAAACTCGCATGCATCACAGTCACATTGCAGTCTCTCTTTCAAACACCAACTCACTTCATTGATGAAGGACCAGATCATGGCCAAGAAGAAGGCTGCGAAGTCGAAGACCAAGCTCGAGCGGATCGTCATGCGAACCGGCGAGGCGCTCGTGGAAGTGGAGGGCGGTCCGGCCTACCTGGCGTGCGAGCCCGAAGTGGTGATCGGCGAGCTCGATGGCCCGGTCGGCTTCTCGATCGCGAATATGATCGGGAACCAAGTGAAGGGACACTCGAAGGTGTTTGCGATCCTGAACTGCGATGTTCAGGTCCGCCCGACAACCGTGATGGTCAGCAAGGTCACGGTGAACTCATCGGCCTATACCAATATCCTGATGGGCACGGTTCAAGCAGGGATTGCCAATGGCGTACTCGACGCCGTCAGGGCAGGGGACATCCCCCAAGAGAAGGCCAACGACCTTGGCATCATCGTCTCGGTCTGGCTCGACCCATCGGTAGTCAAAGAAAAGAAGGTCGATCACGTGAAGCTGTTTGAGGTCAATCGTGCGGCCACTGCCAAGGCGATCGGCAAGGCGATGCGGTGCGAACCATCGATCGACTGGTTGCTGAAGAACCAGGACAGCGTGATGCACTGCTTCCACGAGATGGGCGTGAAGGGCCAGCTGTAATTTGCTCGTGAAGATCTTGTGGAGAGTTCGAACCGGGCCGACTGGAGACCAGCGCGGCTCGGCTCGTCCCATCAGAAGGTGACTTCCGCACCGATTGTGAAGCCATGGATGCCCATGGATCGTGTCTTCAATTGCGGATGGAAGGCCGGTGCCACATCGATTCCGTTGTCATCGTACACGAGCGTGTCGAAGGATCTGGCGACGTTGGGCATGTACCAGTAGTACGCACTGCCGGTGAGCGACAACCAGGGGTTCACCTTGATCTTGAGGTAGGCGTTCAGGTCCAGATTCGAGGCGAAGATGACGTTGCTCTGCTGGTTCGACGTGATTCCGTCATTGGCCAGTTCGGTGATTGAGGAATCTCGCAGATCACTCGTCAGCACGCCGGTTTTCACCACGCCTGCACCTGCTGCGATTTTTGGCGCGACACCGATCGTAAACCATTCGTCAACGACTTCGGCCTGGAATCCGATCTGACCCAGGTATGACGTGTTCTGAGTCGAGCTGAGAATGGTGTTTCGCGTCGGAGTGGTGAATGTTCCGGCTGTGGCATCGACCCCGGAGCTGTTGTCGAACGTCCCGTGTTGTGCGAGGACTTCGTCGTAGGAGTTGAATCGAAAACCAGCCAGAGGCATCATCCGAAAGCCGGTGTTGGGTTGATGATTTTTGAAGACTAGGTTGATGTCGCCCGACCAGTATTTGGCGTTGTAGTCGGCTTCGAAGAGATTGTCATACAGGATGACTCTCGATCCCGCAGACCCCGCATCAAGAACACTGGTTGCGTAGAAGCGGACGGTCTCAGTGAAAATGTCTGGATCGAGAGTGCTCGGCGTCAATGTAAAGCCGGAACGCATGTCCTGCATTCCCACGTAGGACGCGACCAGAGAAAAGTCTCGGAACGCACTGATGCCAATGGTCGTGCGAATGCCATTCTGGGCATCCAGTTCCAGGAGTGATGTATCTGGAACAGCAGCGCGAGCCCCCGTCACATCTCCAGCGGAAACGAAGAATGGCTGTCGTGGGTTCGGAACCGATGCGACGGGAGCTCCGAGCAGCCGGTTCCCCGGTCGCTGAAGATTCCCCTGCAAGTACTCCACCTGAATCCAACTCTCCTCAGCCAGATCACGCAGGTTCATTTCAAACTGCGAATCGTAGTCGTACCACGGCGTCCGATTGTCCGGAAGCAGTTCGTAATCGGGGCCGGGGGCTGTGTACGCGGGCTGGTGCCCTGCGTTGTATTGCACACCCCAGCCGGGTGCGACCCCCTCAAATTGGGCGTCTTGGGCCCAGCTCAAGCTGGGAAGCAGCGCCACAGTGGCCATGACGAGCCAAGAGCGAACGAAAGCAGTCATAGCCGTCCCTTCAATGGGTTGGCTCCTCGGTTGGAAGAGCTCAACACATCCGCTGCTCGGCGCAACGGGTGCCACGATCGACACGATCGGTCGTACCTCGTTTATCGGCTGAAGCGGCGGAAGCGATTTGGGAAACTCTGCTGATTCTGACGGTTGTTAAGTATAAAAATGGAGAGATGGGGGGAATGCAAAAGGGGGAGGGCTGCGATTGCAGTCCTCCCTCAGAGTTCACCGGGAATGAAGTGCCGCTCTCTCACAGCAGGCCTCTCACCCGGAATCAATCAATGTGGCTCGATGTCACCTCGGTCTGGCCGGGGATTGACCGAGAGTCTCAGTGGTTGCTGCTCTCGTTCTGCGGGGCATCGCAGGCGATCGTGTTTTGATTGTTGTCACAGGTGTCCACCTGATCGGTGAATGAGGACCCGTTCATGGATGACTTCTGTCCGCCGTTCTCCTTCCGAGCGGACAGACCCGCGAACATGTAGCCCTGATTCAGAGCACCGACTGAGTCGGCGACATCGTTCAACTCACTCACGACGGCATGCTGCACTTCCGACAGACCCACAACGAGTCCGACGACGAGTAGAGTGGCAATGAGCACAAGTTCGGCAGAGACGATGAATCCCGCTTCATCGCGCCACAGAGCGCGGAGACAAACTGACATAGGAGTGACCTTTTGACTGAGATGAGAGTGAGTGGTGAGCACGATTCGTAGACGTCGAGTTCGTTTCAAGAGCGAAACCGGTTCCACGCGGACCGTTGAAGCTGCTCCTCGCACGCGCCCTGGATTGACATCGATTCCGCGCGACCAGAATCTCGAAAAGCCAGACATGTGAGGGACAATCTCTGAAAATGCAAGCAAGGTGCCAACGTGGTTTCGAGCCGAAGTTGCAACACCACCGCGAACCGTATCTCTCAAGTCACCAACCACATACGTGCAATTACCTAAGAGCTCACACGCCGCCGTGCAGATGGGGCGCGCATCGGAACCCTGTCAATGGTGTACAAAAAGTGTTTCAGAAATTGATCAAATCGAGCCGCAGCTCCAACGGAACTGCGGCTCGTCGCGCAGGGACCTTCGAATCGTGCTCTCAGACTCCTCAGTCCAATCAAAAGATGGACGCACAGCGGGTGCCGAAGCCAAGGAATTCGAGTGTGTATATGACGTGAAAATTCCGCATAGTGCTACTGGAGCAGTCTTTACGGCGACACTGAGTTCATCTGCCGAATCATCGAACTCGGACATCCCCGCTCCGCTTGTATGGGGCCTTTGACGATTTGTGGCGAAACGTCAACCTCTTGAAACAATTTCGAGCAGGCTTTCGGCAGAATTCGCCTGTTCACGTTTTTCCGAATGGGCTACACCACCGCGAGTGATCCGTGGCGAATGTCCCCCGAGGTGTCCATGATGCGTCGTCAGGCAGCTGTGTTGCTGGTGCTGGCCTGCTCCTTATCGGAGGGGTGCATCACCCCGCATACCACTCATTTTCCGTCTCTTTCGTTTATGCCCGCTGAATATGAGCGGCGTGAAGCACAAATCCATGACCCGTACCCGGACGCCGATATCGGTCCAGATACAGCCACGCGGCCTCGTAATTTTCAACAGCGCCCCGAAACGCTGAGAGCACAAGATCGGCTATTTGCCGCCTTGCGCCGCCAGCAATCGGGGGCTCCGTTCCCTGCTCTGGATACTCGTCCACGATCAACGGGGAACAAGTATCCAGGCGTCGTGCCTCGTTAATTGACTACCGTCCGCCGGATGGCGAATAGCGGGGACGCTTGCGGGGGCGATCACTCGCCGCTGACTGGGCATCCTGTGCGGGACGGCGATCATCTCGCTGGCCATTTGATCCTGAATTCCCGGGACCACTCGGCCGGCTGGCAGATCCCGAAGCCGGAGCGGACGAGTAGCGGGACTGAGATCCCCTCTGATCGCCACCACGAGCGCCCTGATAGCCGCCCCGTTGATCTCCACCGCCACTTCGTGCGCCCTGATAACCTCCGCCACCGCTCCGCTGGCCTTGACCACCCGCAGGCGGACGACGATCGCTACTGCGGCGATCATCTGAGTACTGGCCCGCTGGCGATGAGAACTGCGACGCTGGGAACTTATCCAGTTCGCCTACAGGAGTGACCGGAATCGGCTGCCGAATCAGACGTTCGATCGACTTCAGATAGCCTCGTTCGCTATCGTCGCAGAACGAGATCGCCAAGCCCGTGGCTCCCGCACGACCGGTTCGGCCGATGCGGTGGACATAGGTCTCAGACTCATTCGGGAGGTCGAAATTGAAGACGTGCGACACCGCATCAACATCAATTCCACGAGCTGCGACGTCCGTCGCAACTAGGACCGGAGGATGATTCGATTTGAAGTGTGCGAGTGCCTTCTGTCGAGCCGACTGGCTCTTGTCGCCGTGCAACGCCAGTGTCGCAATCCCCACCTTTTCCAGCTGAGTCGCGAGTCGATCGCACCCATGCTTGGTCCGGCAGAACACGATGGCTCGGGTGATCGGCTGATTGGTCAACAGAGTTGCCAGCAGGCGGGCCTTTTGAGCCTTGACCACATGGTAGACCGAGTGGCTGACCAGTTCCGTGGTTTGCTTGACGGGAGCAATGCGAATTCGCTCAGGATTCTTGAGAATTCCCTCGGCGAGTTCCGCAATCTCGGGCGGCATCGTGGCCGAGAAGAACAGTGTTTGCTTGTACTCTGGCAGCATCCCCACGATCTTGCGGATCGAAGGCATAAAGCCCATGTCGAGCATGCGGTCGGCTTCGTCCAATACGAAGATCTCGACAGCTCGCAGGTCGATATATCCCTGCTGACGCAGATCTTCCAGACGGCCCGGTGTGGCCACCAAAATGTCGACCCCGCGCTGCAGCGCGTGAACCTGTGGAGATTGCCCCACACCGCCCACAACGACTGTATGACGCAGACCTGTATGACAACCATACGCCCGCAGGCTGTCGCCAATCTGAATCGCCAATTCGCGGGTCGGCGAGAGGATCAAGCAGCGAATTCGCTTGAATGCACCACGACCATTCTTATTGGTCGCCGGTGCAGCCGGTGGGGTTTCCACCAGTCGATGAAGAACAGGAAGAGCAAAGGCCGCAGTCTTACCCGTACCTGTCTGAGCACAGCCCAGCAAGTCACGACCAGACATCGCCGCGGGAATCGCAGCAGCCTGAATCGGGGTCGGATTAATGTAACCTTCAGCTGTAACAGCACGCAGAATGGGCTCAGAGAGCCCCATCTCAACAAAAGTCATTTCGGTCCCAAGTGATAGTTCCAGGACCGAATGAGAGAGGAGCGAAATGTCCCCGCAAAAGCCATTGGTACTGGCATGTCCCATGGTTGCAAGCCAAAAGGATCAAGCATGGTAGTCTACGGGGAACCGACACTGAAATCCACGCAAAATCGTGAAAAGCAGCAAATCGGCTAAAAACCATGGAGAATTGCAGGCCGTGAAGCCATTGTCTGGCACGGCTTGGGAACTCAACACAAGACCTGAAAGAGCGGTGTGAAAGTCAGCCGTCGATCCTCCCCATCGTCAAGTCCTCAGGGCGTGCCATCCAAAAACCCTCCGCCTCTTATCACCGGTCGTGCCCGCTTGGTTCACCTCAGCAAAGTCGAGAGAACGAGGACGATGTCGACTCGGGAGCCGCTGACGGACTTTTTGGGGAGCGAAACGCTGTTTCGAATCGAGACGCTCAGCTAGGATCACGATGTGTTCTTCCGGTGGAATAACGGATTGGCTGCCTGCAATGATTTATCACCGTGGTAATATGTGTGCGAAACATCGACAGCGGTGGGCTGTCTCTGCCTTCGCCATGGCATTTTTAGCATGGGGTTGCGACTCTCCGCACAATGTTGGCACTTCGGCGGAGGAGGGCTTAGCCACGAAGGCTTCACCCGATGGAATCGGAACTGCGACATCGCACAGCCCACAGGCCCGATTACCCCTCGCGGATGCCTTACGCCCGGAAGATTGGTTCGTTGATCGGACTGCCACATCGCAGGTCGAATTCCGTTACGAGACTGGTCGCGAAGCAGAGTGTTTCACGATCCTAGAAACCGTCGGCGGGGGAGTCGGAATTGTCGATTTCGATCTCGATACTCGTCCAGACCTGTTCTGCGTGGGAGGCGGTGCCATTAATCGTGAATCATCAGTTCCCACTGGGCGCAGCTGTGGCTTGTTTCGAAACATGGATGGGGTTCAATTCCGTGATGTGACCGTCAGCTCACGACTCAACCTCGCGACGGATTATTCGCATGGGTGCGTCAGCGGGGATGTGAATAGTGATGGGTTTCCGGATGTGTTCGTCACGTGTTACGGTCAGAACTGTTTGCTCGTCAATCAAGGGGATGGCACTTTTTCGGATGAGACTGAAGCCGCAGGACTGAAGGGACAACCTACCTGGAACACCGCAGCGGCCTTCGGAGATGTCAATCGCGATGGAGAGCTGGATCTCTTTGTCGCTGGCTATGTCGACTGGGTTCCGTCATCGGGCCGACCTTCCGATGTGCCTCCTCCTCAAGACTACCATCCTGTGCCAGACCATTTATTTCTGAACTCAGGGAATGGTCGTTTCGTCGAGATCTCCGATGCCGCTGGAATTCGGAAAGACGGCATGGGTTTGGGTGTCATCGCAGCGGACGTGAATGACGATCAGCGGATTGATTTTTATGTGGCCAACGATGTGGTGGAAAATCATCTGTATCTCGGAACCGATGCACTACCGTTTAAAGAAGTCGCTTCTTTGTCTGGAGTGGCATGCAGTGAAACGGGCCGCCCCGAAGGGAGCATGGGAGTCGATTGTGCCGACGTGAACGGAGATAGCCGCGCCGACCTGTGGGTGACGAATTTTGAGATGGAAGACAATTCCCTGTATCTGAATGAAGGGGAGGGGCAGTTTCGGCACTCCACCGTGGGGCTCCAACTGGCGGGTGTTGGTCGCCCCCAAGTCAAATTCGGAACCGGGTTGCGGGATTTCGATGGAGACGGCTGGCTGGATCTCTTCTTTGTCTGTGGCCATGTTCGATACCGGAGGGGTTTGCAGCCATTTCTTCAGCCGTCAGTTCTCTGTCGAAACAGACAGGGAGCTGGGTTTGTCGACATCACTCCTCAAGGGGGCATGTGGTTCCGAACCCAACATGCGGCGAGAGGGACAGCCACGGGCGACCTCAATGGAGACGGAGGTCTCGATCTGGTTGTGAGTTCACTCACTGAATCGCTGGCGTTACTTTACAACCAGCGTCCAGCTGAAAATTGGCTGCGGATTCGGCTCGTGGGAACTCGGAGTTCCCGGACCCCAATCGGATGTCGGTTGAGCCTATCTGCTTTTGGGCGTGAGTGCGTCCGGAACGTGACGAGTGGTTCCGGATACCTCTCGCACTCCGAGGATTGTCTCTTTCTGGCCGTGGAACCAAACAGACTCAAGGTCGATGCCACCGTGATGTGGCCGTCAGGTCGCCTGGAAGTCTATTCAGAACTCCCGACGCTTTCTGAATCCGTGTTGGTTGAAGGGCAAGGCCAGGTCAGCGCTCAATCACCGACTGCGAATCAGGAGAGATAGCATGGGGAAATCAAGAGGCTCTCAACTCTCCGCATCGCAGCCTGTGCCAATAATTCCACAAGGTCACGGGATTGAACCTGTTCGCTATTCTTGGAGACAACTCGGGATAGGTTTTCTGGTCTTCCTGATGTTGGCTGGACTCTGGTGGTACATCGCTCGGCCTCGATACTTGGTTCACCAAGCTCAAGTTCTTCTAGAGGGAGATCCCGATCAGGCGGCCTCATTGCTGCAAGAGGTCGTCAATTCAGCCTGGGGGGGAAATCGAGAAGCGGAAGTCCTGTGGGCTCGCGCATTGGTTCGTTCGGGCAGGTGGGAAGAAGCGATCGGGTGTTTCAGCCAGATCCACTCGCCGGAACTCGCAGAGGGGGCGGAACTCCTCCGCCTTGCAGACGACGCCATCGAGAAAAACGTCCCCATTCTGGCGGTGATGACCTTGGAAGCCATTCCTCCGCATCAGACTCACCGTAGCGAGGCGATTGAGAGACTGATTTCGATTCGGCAGCGGCAGGGTGATGTTACTCAGGTCCTGAAACTGGGAAGTGAATGGGCTCAGTTACAACCCGAGAATCCTGCACCATGGGGCATGATGGCAGCAATCCACGAGCAACAGATGTCGTTGACCTCCGCCGCAAAGGATTACCAAGAGGCTCTCTCCCGTCAAAAAAAAGGGGAACAGAGAGTCGAAACGCTGCAAGCGCTTGTTCGACTACTGATTCATCTTGGAGAGCGAGCGGAAGCTCGATCTCGACTGGACGAATTGTTGCATCTGAATGTTAAGTTCTCTATCGTGGACCAATTGCTCGATGCCCAGTTGAGGCGCCTTGAGGGCAACTTTGACGGAGCATTGAGCCAAGTTGAAAACGTGCTCCGCGCCGATCCCGACCATCTGATAGCGATCGAGTTGCGAGGAACGCTTGCAATGGATCGAGCTGACCCAGCAGCAGCAGCTCTCGATTTCCAGAGAGTGCTTGAACAGCAACCTTGGAACCAACAATCTCAGTACAAGCTTTCACAGTGCCTCATGAAACTCGGTCGCGAGGGCGAGGCAATGATTCACTTGCGAGAAAGTCACCGATTAATCGGTTTGTCGAACCGGATTCTTGAGCTGATCGGGAGCGAGAAACTGACCACAGCGGAACGCATGGAAATGGCCACCGCTCTTGAGCAAACGGGATTAAAAACTGCCGCCGAGCGATGGCGGCAGAGAATCTATCCATGAACCAGCACGACTCTACTTCAGATCGAAGTTAATGTTCGGGTTCGTTCCTTCTTTGACGACTGCGATCAGGGCACTCGTCTTGGGATCATTGTATTTGGCAGGAATTGGACTTTTTCCGAAACCCGCTGGTTTCATCGTCTTCATCAGGTCCTGTGGGTCAGGAGCTGCCGCACCCGGTGGGGGGCCAGCAATGACAACCACCCGATAGTCTCCTGCGGGGACACTGAATCCCGCTCCATACTTGAGCGAATAGGTTCCATCACTCTGAAGGGGGGCAGTTGCTGTATCGCCGTTGTTCTCTCCAAGGAATGTAATGGAAGCATCCCCCAATGGTTTTCCATTGAGGGTTACTGTTCCGGAAACGGTTCCAGTCGGCCCATCGAGGCCACCACTGCCGCCACAGCCCCACAAGAGTGACATCCCCAAACACACAGTCAGGGCACGGCGAAAGTCCAAAGAAAACATCAAAATCTCCATTAGAGGCGACCATCCCGGTCAACAGAAAAACGACAGGCGAAGCACCAAGTGGTGCCCGCCTGCCGCTTTCAAGTGAGACCCTTGGGTTAAGCTTTAGAACTCACCCAAAACGAGCCCATCATCACGTGTCGCCAACCCGATCCATGTGGGAAGGTGCAGACTATCGCTGAGGAATCTTACGCTGCCGTCACCCAATAGAACATGCACACCGCCCGTATGTGCCGATTGAATCGGGTTGTTGTTTCCAGAATTCCCGCACACGCCCGTCGTGGTGCAGGGGTTGAAATTATGGCCACCCTCGGCCTGCTTGTAATTTGGACGCCAACGTACGGTGGTTGTATTGAACTGACGCCAGATCCCGCCACCCGGAGAACCCATAAACATTCCATGTGGCCAAGAGCTGATCGCAATCCGCTTTTCCGCCGTACCAGTCTGAATCAGATAGTCTGATTGCTCTCCAACGAAAATTTGGTTCGTCAGCCCGTCACTGACATCTGCAAAGCGGATTCGGCTTTTGAAGAACAACACCCCACCGCTGCCATACATCCCAGATTCAGCAGCAGCATTTCGTGATGGGTTTACCGGGTCCGGAAAGCTTCCTGAAATTCCAGTGTAGTGCGCCACGGGTACGTTGTAGGGGCCATTGTGTGGGGTAAACTCATACTCACCCATCGGGCTCGATGGGCATTGTGCCGGAGCAATCTTCTTGCCATTGCAAGCGGTCATGTTGGTAGGGTTAACGTAGCCTGAGTTGGCGCCTCCTGAAGCCGTGCCAGAGTGATCCCACTGATTGTAGAGTGGAGCTTGATCCAGAAACGGAAGCACACCTACCCACCACGATTGTCCCCAGTCATTGCCGATGCCTGGAATGGAATTTCGAAATCCAATTGGCAGCGTGTTGTACGTGTCGTGATAGTTGTGCAGAGCCAATCCGATTTGCTTGAGATTGTTTTTGCACTGTGACCTACGAGCAGCCTCGCGAGCTTGCTGCACTGCGGGCAGCAGCAAAGCAATCAGGACGGCGATGATCGCGATCACCACCAAAAGTTCGATCAGGGTGAATCCCCGCCGAAGTTGGCGAAACCGAATGTCCATGAGAAACTCCTGAAGATGAGCAGGATGAAGAAAACAGAGTGGTGAATTGAGCTAGAACTAGCTTAACTCTGTATCATAGGTGAAAATACGCCTGACGGTTCATGAAATCAACACGAATCAAGAACATTTGATCGATTTTCTCAATTCTCTAGAGCTAGCTGGTCACTTCCCTCAAGTAGCTACCACCTGCTGTGCTTCTTTCCATCTCGGCTTTTGGCCATGCAAATGAGATTGTGGCGAGGATAAACTCTGCTGAATTCCAATCTGAAGCTTCGAATGGCCAAGTACCTGTAGGAGGGGACACTTGAGGGAAGTGGACACCCATTTCGCTAAATCCCCCTCCGTTTGTAGTCGAAGTTTGACCGGTCAGTCTTCGGTCAGTTGGTACGACAGGGTGAACCTATGAAGAACAGTGGAGGTCGAGCCGGGAAACGTTCGTGACTTTGGTCACGTGGTCAAGCACGATGGATGTTTGACAACTTCCCGCA
>JAYWHX010000118.1:0-11312 GCA_043777375.1 Planctomycetota bacterium
CACAGGAAACACAGGGTTCCGGCCACATCGGCGGAAGTTGTTCAACCACCGGAAGTTCCACCGTGTTGCCGAAACGCCACGCCGTGGCGGTGAGGCGACACCGGGGCTTAGACTTTTTCAACGAGTCACTGGGACCGAAATCAATTTCGTCCTACTCCGGACCATACTCAGCTAAAAACTCTTCTTCGGACAAAACTCGGATTCCGAGTTCGCGGGCTTTATCGAGCTTGCTCCCGGCGTCTTCTCCGGCGAGAACGAAGTCGGTTTTCTTCGAGACGCTGCTGGCGGCCTTGCCGCCGAGCGAGTGGATATATTCCTTGATTCCATCGCGAGTGAAACTCTTCAGGGCGCCGGTCGCTACGATGGACTTGCCCGCGAGTTTCCCGGCTCCTGCTGCGATGCTGGCGATCGCTTTCACTTCCACAGGCGGCGGGGCGACACCGCTCTCGACGAGGCCATTCACGATCCGTTGACCGAACTCCGACCCGAAGAATGTTGCGATGGCCTTGGCGACGATCGGGCCGATGTCGGGGACTTGAGCGAACTCTGCTTCGGTCTTGGATCGAATGGACTCTAGACTCCCAAAGTGGTCCGTCAGTGCTCGGGCGGTCGAGACCCCGACATGCCGAATATTCAGGGCGGTAAGCAGACGGAACAGGGGGCGGGTCTTCGAGGTCTCAATTCCGGCGAGCAGGTTGTCGATCGACTTCTCTCCCTGGCGCTCAAGGGCGATCATCTGCTCTCGCTTCTCAGCCAGCCGATACAGGTCAGCAAACCCGGTGACCAGCCCCGCATCGACGAGTTGATCAACCAGCTTCGTTCCCAGCCCCTCGATATCCATCGCCTGCCGAGAGGCGAAGAACCGCAGCCCTTCTTTCAGCTGGGCGGGGCAGACGGGGTTTTGGCAACGAATATAGACGCCGCCCTCGTCTTGAGCGACCACAGCTTGGCATACGGGACAGGCTGTCGGGAACACGAACTCCTGTTCATCACCGGTGCGGCGGTCTTCTTCGACCCGTACGAGATGAGGGATGATCTTCCCGGCTTTCTCAACGATGACCCAGTCACCGATCTTCAGGCCGAGCCGCTCGAGTTCTTCTCGATTATGGAGACTTGAGCGAGAGACCGTCGTCCCGGCGATCTCGACGGGGGCCAGGTTTGCCACCGGGGTCAACGTACCAGTCTTGCCGACCTGCACATCGATCGACAGCACCTGGGTGCTGGCCTCGTACTTCTCCCACTTATACGCCGCCACCCAGCGCGGCGATTTCGAGGTATTCCCCAGCTGCTCGCGCAGGGCGAACTGGTTGACCTTCACCACCAGCCCGTCGACCTCAACATCCAGGCTGTGGAGATTCTCCATCATCGTGTGGCAGAGTTCGATCGTCGCATCGATCCCCGTCCGAGCCTCGACATGGGGTGTCGTCGGCACCCCTGCTGTTCGTAACCAGGCGAGGTAGTCGACATGCGTCGCGAACGGTTCGCCTTCGATATATCCGCGACCATGAGCCAGGAACCGCACCTTGCGAGCTTGGCAGAGCTTCGGATCCAGCAGCTTCAGGGCCCCAGCTGTGGTGTTACGCGGATTGGCGAACGGCTCCTCACCGCGAGATTTTTGCTCGGCCACGAGATGGGCGAAGTCGCTGTTCGAGATGTACGCTTCGCCGCGGACTTCAAGAATCGCGGGCGGACTGTTGGTCGACAGTCGGAGTGGGACTCCGCCCACAGTGCGGGCGTTGTGTGTGATGTCATCACCCTGTCGTCCGTCTCCGCGAGTCACGGCCAACGCGAGTTGACCATGCTCATAGATCAGGGCCAGTGCGACGCCGTCAATCTTGTACTCGACCGTATACTCGACAGCTTCAACTGCCAGCAGTTTTCGGACGCGCTCGTCAAACTGTCGTAGCTCTTCCTCTGTATAGAGGTTGTCGATCGACAACATTGGCAGCCGATGTTCAACGGTGTGGAAACCCGAGATGGGTGTTCCCCCGACCTTGTGAGTCGGGCTGTCCGGGGAGTCGAGTTCTGGATGCTCTCGCTCCAGCCACTGAAGTCGCTGGAGCAGCTGGTCGAACTGCTGGTCGGTGATCTCGGGTTTGGCTTCGACGTAATACAGCCGGTTATGCCGCTCAAGCTCATCGCGGAGTTGACGGACCTCACGGGCCGGAATGGGTTCACTCATCGCATCACAGCCCTGGGTTCTGGATGTCGCAAGACCACGGAGCCTGATTGATGCTTACCGATCCAGTCGACTGCGGCGGTCGACCCAGGGGACGGTAATCTTCTTCAGGTGTTTTTCGAGGAAATCCAACACAGGCTGTTCAATCAGTGGTGGAAGTTTTCCGAACAGATCCGTGCCCCGATCTTTCATGTCTGGCTCCAGGAGATAGACGCGTCCCTCGGCTTTCTTCGTTCCTCCGCCGCAGGCCTTAAAGCAATTCTTGGCAGCCCCCTTATCGGCACCATCTTGCTTACCGACGATGAACAGAAATGCTAAATTTTGCTTGTTCAAATACACCAGCGATTTGTTCGCTTGCAGTCGCCCCGCAGAGGGATCGGGCGAGAGCAGGATGATGGCTTTGACATCCTGACCACGAGGAGTTCGCGAGGCCGGTAAGGGGGAATCATCGTGTGGCTTTTGCAGCCAGTCATACTCGGAGAATGCGACTGCCACTGGGCCGCTCATTGCGGCTCCGACGATTGCCATTTTCCCCATGTTGAGCTTCTTGTCTTGATGCTCCTTCTGAAGGAAATCCTTCACCGCCTTCAAATCTCCAGCGGCCATCTTGGCATAGTCATCGGGTTGGATCGGGTCTTCGCGCCCCTCGACCACGCTTTGGCCGTGCTTGCGAAGATCGACCGTGACAACCGCGTACCCCTGATCTTGAAGCACGGCAGGAAAACTGGGGAAGCCAGCGGGCGACGAACCCTTGTCCCAGTTAATGCGACCGCCTTTCTCTCCATGCAAAAGGATCACGACGGATGCTTCCGCGAGTCCATCGGGATTCTTCTCTTCAAGTGCTGGGTAATACGAAAACCGAATGGGAAACATATCCGGTGCTGCAACAGTTTCCGCCCGGAGCGTGGGATCGGCTTGGAGCGGAGAGGCGAGCAGGCTTATTCCGTACAAGACCCCCAGAATCAACATCTGTCGTCGCATGGGTTGAACCATCTCCAGCCACCTTTCGAGCAGTTCCTGTCAGAATGTCCTCTTTTTTCAGTGTACGAATGCACTTAGCAGGGGTCAATTCGGCAAATCTCGAACCGCCGACAGAACTCCAGAAATCCTAACGATCACATCGAATAGGGAAGAGCAGCGAGGACTGATGAAGCCGATGTCGCGAGAGAGTCGCCTGTGATAGGATGATCCAGAGATTCTGGACAAAGTTTGGCCCCGCTGAGGTCCCCGCTGTGGCTGAACGTGTCGCGTTTTGCATTACTGAACTCGACCCTGGAGGGGCGGAACGGGCTCTGTTCGAGATCGTGACACGTCTCGACCCCCAGTTGTGGACTGCGAAGGTCTTCTGCCTGGGCCCCGAAACCGAACTGGCTCAACTGCTGCGGGAACAGGGGATCGAAACGGTTTGCTTCGGGGCTCGCCACGTCTATCAGTTCGGCGTCGTCTGGTATTTGGCCCGACAGCTGAAGGCGTTTCGACCAGCTGTGCTGCAAACGTTTTTATTTCACGCCAACATCATGGGGCGATTGGCGGGATGGTGGGCCGGAGTGCCCGTGATTCTGTCTGGATTACGCGTGGCAGAGCGAGCCAAACGCTGGCATTTATGGTGCGATCGCTGGACCAGCCGGATGGTCCAATACCACGTCTGTGTGAGCGAAGGCGTCCGGACGTTCGCCATCGAACAGGGCCGTTTGCGCCCCGAGACGCTTCGCGTGATCCCCAACGGTGTGGATGCCGAGCGGTTCGCAAATGCGACTCCCATGGAACTGAGCCAGTTCGGGATCCCCGCTAATACCTGGACGCTCGTCACAGTGGGGCGGCTGACCCCCCAGAAGGGCCATGAAGATCTGATCCGTGCCGTGGTCCCCTTATTGAAGGAAGAGCGCCGAATGCACTTGTTGATCGTCGGAGAGGGGCCGGAACGGAACTCGCTCGAAGGGTTGGCTGACAGCTGCGGAGTCAGGGAGCAGATTCACTTCCCCGGATTCCAAGCCAATATCCCTGGGATTCTGAGGAGTTGCCAGGCGTTCGTCCTAGCATCCCGTTGGGAAGGGATGCCGAATGCCCTGCTTGAGGCACAGGCGGCGGGGCTGCCTTGCATCGCCACGGATGTCGAGGGAGTGCGAGAAGTGCTGGAAGATGAGTCCGGGAAACTGGTTACGCCAGGGGACCAAATAGCCCTGCGTGAAGCGGTTCAGGAGGCTCGACACCAGATGTTGGGTCCGGCGAGTCCAGAGACGCAATCGGCTGTGTTAAAAAGACATACGTGGAATAACGTGGCCGAAAAATATTCCGATTTGTTCACCGAATGCCTTCCTACGGGGGCAGAACTTCAGTCCTGACATGTGTACGTAAAAGATTGTTGAAATTCCCAATCCGTAGGGCAGTCGCGACCTGCGTCAATCCGCCCCCTACAAACCCCCTCGGACGGGGCAGATCGCGCTTGACCGACTTCCAGCGGTTGGTAATGTTGGCCCTCGTGGGGACCAGCACGGAAGAGTTCAACCCGAGACGGTTCGTCTTTCGTTGAATTTGCGCAAACCTTGCGTTTACAGAGTGTTACGCCCTACGTCCTACCTCATTGAGGAAGGAATCCATTCAAGGATGAATGCTGGAGAGCATGCATCCCGACGGGTTCATTCTCCTCGACACGACGCTCAACTCCCACTTCCGATCCAGCGGGAACAGCGAAAGCTGTTTCCTATCAATCTCCGCCGGCTACCGGGCTTGCGGACAGGCGGCAAGACGCTTTGCCGAACAGTCGTGACTTGGGACATCCTTCCCCCAAGGCTCAAGCCATTCGCCCCGTTGTGTGGAAAGATTCCGCACGGGGCGAATGGCTTCTGTTTTTTGCCGACCGCAGCATTCGGTGAATGGCCGAATCAATCGGGGGCTGACGCTGTTCCGTTCGCCAATATTTCCTCCAGTCGCTCCGCACGCATCCGGTTGGGTTCAACCCCATCTCGCCGCGCGACCTCGGACCGGCTGAGGATTCCGAGTTCAACCAGTTGAGCATCTGCCGCTCGCTCGCGCGGTCGATCGCGTGTCACGAGTTGGGGAAAGGTCCAGCTGGCTTCGATCCGGTCGAAGAACTCTACTGGCAGTCGCCCCTGCTGGATCGCGACCTCCATCACCCATCGCCAGAGTCGTGTGAACTCCTTGGCAAAGAACAGCTGCTCACTTTGAAACAGCTTGACCGCCGGGCCCTCTGCCACCATCGTCGAAGCAAAATTGGCGTTCGAGGCATCGGAAGTCAGCATGAACTCTGGTAGACCG
Source organism: Planctomycetota bacterium (assembly GCA_043777375.1). Classification (GTDB taxonomy): domain Bacteria; phylum Planctomycetota; class Planctomycetia; order Planctomycetales; family Planctomycetaceae; genus TH-plancto1. The sequence continues at coordinate 5,456 of JAYWHX010000118.1, forward strand.
ACTCCGGCGGCCACGCTGAGTAAGAGCAATCGCCCGAGTGGGACGGCATCGCCGAAGTTTGTATCGGGTTGCAGGAACTTGATCTCGGTCGCTTGATTCGTCGTCAAGATCGACCCCGGCTTAAACCTTTCGGTCCGCTGACCGCCCGTGTCTGCGGAGGCTTGAACCTGTTGAGGAGACCCCTGAACTTTTCTCCAGAGAACAATCGAAGCTTGCAGCTTGCGGGCGTGCAGCTCGGTATCAATCCATTTTTCATAGCAGTCGAGTGTCCCCAGAATCGGAGCGAGGACAGTGACTCCCCGTTTCTGATTAGAATCGACGCCGACACGAGTATGCAGAATTTCGCTTGCCGGAATCCGTTCGGCCAGGCCGCCTTGCAGAGGGTCGACACGCAAATACTCTTGCGGCGATTCGACATCCTCGGGATCGGTTAGGATCCCCTGTGACATGGGAAAATCGGGGCAGGCACCAATCGTCTCCGGGTCCAGAAAACGCACAGCGGGTGGCCACTGGTATTCCGAATACTGACGGAGGAAACACTCTCCGTCTCGCCAGGAACGGCGAGCGTGCTCACGGAAAGAGTAGTGGGTCACATTGGCCGACAGAAAATCCCCCCACAACCGGTCTGCCAACCCCAGTAAATCCCCATCGAGCAGCGAATCAATCGTCGGCAAGCCCGGTCGGATCTGATGGGAAAGTCGCAGCCCGGGACCAGTGACATAGGATTCCATCAGCCGCAGGATGTTTTTAGCGTGGGGGTTTTGGGCGACCAGTGTTCGAGCGCGGCTGCGAAGATCCTGCCGCTCTCCATCAGACATCGTCGAGCCGAGTTCGCCGACTGGCTGCCAGCGACCAGGGTCTTCCGCGACCGGCTCATTCGCTTCTGCGAGGGCGATCAATTGCTCTTGAACGAGGCGTTCATGACGGGCTTTCAGTCGCAAGGCCGTGAACTTGTCGCGGAAGAATTCAAACATCAGTGGCCGTCCGGCGAAGAGGGAGTTTGGAACGAGGAGCGTTTCAACGATTCCGGTTCAGTTGCGCCCGAGACCAGAGCTGGCTCTCATGGTGACCGGCAGTTTCTGCCGCGAAGGATTGATGTAAACGCTGCACTCTGCACGGCACTTTGCGGCAGTGGGGGCTGGTCAGTACGTCTGTCTGTTCAGATGAGATGCGTCTGGAGAAAGTCTGTGATCCACAGACAACTCCTGACGGTCTCGAGAGTTAGATCCCATGTCAACCACCGACGCCTGCAATCTCCCACGCGATGTCCCCGTGCGGCATCACTCCTGCTTGAGGGTATTTCTGCGATCCAGAAGGGAGTCCGGCAACTCGTGAAGCTTCAAACGCACAGTCTCACCAGTTCCACAAGTTCCGATTGCGCAAGCTATTCGCGGTCCACGCGGGGGCTTCATGCGTCTCGCTGGACTCAACCGATCTCATACCGCAGTGGAGTCAACGGACTAGCTCCCATATGGCTGAAGGATTCTGCCAATTCTCGAAGAGATACCAGAGCCCCGTCCAGGACAGGTCCGCATGACAAAGTTCCTGATTCGTGTTGGATTGTGTGCCGCCCTCACCGCAGGGTCACTCATCCATGCTGAAGACACAGTTGCCCCTCAGCCTTCGCTCCGGCGAACGGCCCAGACAGCTGCGCTCGACCGCATTATGAAATCCACCGTCGACATCCATACGGAGAAGCAGCCCGGTCCCGCGACCGTGCTGTTTCAAGCCGGTCGACCGAAAATTAACGGCATGGGCACGGGCATCATCATTGATGAACGGGGCTACATTGTCACCAACCATCATGTGATCGACGGTGTTCAATCCGTGCAGATTACACTTCAGGATGGCACCGCTTATCAAGCTCGAGTGTTTAACTCGGACAAGATGAGCGACTTGGCGATCATCAAGATCGACACACCCAGCATTCTGCCAGTCATGCCACTCGGAACATCATCCGACCTGTTGATTGGTGAAGACGTGATTGCCGTTGGCAATGCGTTCGGCTGGAAGCATTCGGTCACCAAAGGCATCATCAGCTCGATTGGGCGCGATGTCGAGTTGAACGAAGAACAGTCTTACAAGAACCTGATTCAAACTGACGCCGCGATTAATCCTGGCAACAGCGGCGGACCACTGGTTAATGCCGATGGCGATGTCATCGCCATCAACGTTGCGATTCGGGCCGGTGCTCAGAAGATCGGGTTCGCAATCCCGATCGACGATGCCCGCATCGAAATCGCCCGGTTGATGAGTCAGAAGAATCCCGATGTCTTTCACGGAATGTCCACGACCGACTGGAAAAAAGGTACGGATCGCAAGCTAATCGTGCGAGCTGTCGCCCCGAACTCCCCGGCAGAAGCCGCTGGCGTCAAGCCAGGTGATGAGATCGTAAAAATGGGACACAACGTGGTGGTCGATGCCGCTGATATGGAGCGCACGATGCTGGGCCGCGTGGTGGGCGACAAACTAGAACTGATGTTCAAACGGGAAGGCAAAACCGAGACGTCTGCCCTGGCCCTGATGACCAATCCTCGTGGTGGCAATCGTCAGCAGTACGCTGTATCCAAGCCTGCCCTGCCTCCTGTTGTCACTCCCCCACCCGCAGTCACCGCGACTGCTCTTGCCCCGACGACTCCTGCTCCAGCCAATGTGGCTCATGCCTCGACCGAAAAAGCGTGGGATGTGCTCGGGATGAAGCTCACGAGTATTCCGAACGGCACCAACCTGCTGGCCAATCAACCCTACCGGGGCGGATTGCTCGTCACACATGTGCGGCCGTCCAGCCCTGCTGAACTCACTGGCATCAAAGCGGGTGATGTTCTCGTCGGACTGCATGTTTGGGAAACCGTGACACAGAATAATGTCGATTTTGTTCTCGAACACCAAGACCTGAAGACGATCAATCCCTTGAAGTTCTACATCCTCCGCGAAGGTGAAACGCTTTACGGAACCTTTACGCTTCCGCAAAACAGTGGCGTGAGCCGAGTCAAGGGGACCGAAGCGAACTGAACTGACTTCAGTGAATCGAGCATCGCCAACGTCGGTGGGGTCGAAAGTCGATCTCACCGGCGTTTTTTTAAGAGTGGTCCGTGAGCCCTCTGGACGCCCCCCCCCTCTGAGTGAAGTTGATAGTCGAACGATTCGAACATGCAGAGGCTGGTCGGTCGAAGAGGGAGGAAAAAGGCGAGGACGCGGTAGTTTTCGAGAGAGACAAGATCAGCGAGACAATCACCGGGGCGATGGCGAACTATGGGTTCGCGGTGCCGACCGGGGGGTATGACAACCAGAACCGGCTGACAGCTTGGAACCGGACGGATGGGGCACGTAACCAAACTTGGGCCTTGTCGGCGGTGGGGGATTGGAATACGTTTACGGATGCGGGGGTCGCCCAAACTCGGACGCACGGTCCCGCACACGAGATCCTCACGATGGCAGCTGCCACGGTCACGCATGATTCACGCGGGAACATGACCGTGGATGAGCAGGCCAAAGCCTTCACGTGGGACACGTCAAACATGCTGAAGCAGGCGGTCGTCCCAGCGGGTAGCTCGACCGGCACAGCGGGAACGCATCTGTATAAGTACGATGCCCTGGGCAGGCGTATTGCGAAGACGACCGACTCAACGGGAACACCGTTTACGACGGTTTATATCCACGTGGGTTCGCAGGTGTATGCCGAGTACCAAGCATCCCAGCTGTATAGCAACCCGCTGCGCAAATACACCTACGGGCCCGACATCGATGAGCCAGTCCTGCTGATCGACCGCACAGCTGCGGGGTCGGTGGGGGCGGGGACGGACGAGCGGTTCTACTACCACCTGAACCAGCAATACAGCATCACCGCGCTGTGCGATAACACCGGTGCCGTGGTCGAGCGTTACGCCTACACGGCGTATGGCGAGCCAATGATTCTTGATGGCGCGGGGACGACCGTACGCACGGCATCGTTCGTGGGGAATCCGTATTTGTACACGGCACGGGCCTACGATGCGGAAACCGGCCTGTACTACTTCCGCGCCCGCATGTACGAAGGACGCAAGGGTCGGTTCCTGAGCCATGATCCGATCATGTATCCGGATGGGGCGAATACGTACGCGGGGTGGTTTGCTGCTAAGAAAAGAGACCCTATGGGACTCGATGTCTGGAGCCGAGGAGGTGACGACGAAAAGCGGACTTATGAGACTGCCAGAATCAATATTGAGATTCAGAAACAGTCTGATTGTAAAGAAGAGTGCGGTATTTGCAGCGGAACCATGAAATTCTTTATACACTATCATGCATTGGTAGGTGGTCAGGGTTTGGGACCACAGGGACCGAGTTACGGACTTTGCTTAGATGGAGAGTTCACACGCTTCGATGTCACTAAAGCCGGGCAGCGCGGAGATTACCCATATTATTATGGGTTGAAGAAAACTATACCAATTGGATCAGTGCCTTGCAGTGGAGGAAGCATTAACGCAAGAGTCACTGTTTCACTAAGGTCTAGCTGCGAGTCAGGTAACCCAGATGACGGAAGGATTGCCGAAGTCATTGATGTTCGAGTTTCCGTCATGAAATGCGGAAAAGGTTCTGCATCAACCTCCTTTACTGAAGTTCCACTGCCTGGCAAGCACATAAACCCGCCCCGATGCGTCTCTTGCTTCGAAGAACCATACCCTCCATACGACCCCAAGAACTTTCCAGACGAGTGATCCCCATCAGGAGGCGACGATGTCACTTCAAATCCAAAGCTTCGTTCTTCTTTTGGTCATTCGGTCCATTGCTGTGGGAGAGGAAGTACACTCTGAGGCAGTATCACTTGGAAACGGAGACTATAAGTTGGTCTATAGCGAGGACCACGAGTTCAATCTTGTGAAGACCGCCAACGAAGCTACAGTAACTTCGCGTCGCCCTTTGGTTCAACCTTCTTTGCGGCCTATTTTATCGCAATCCGAGAAAGTGCGAGACATAGCCATGTCAAGGTGGGGTGCGTTTTCCCTTGTGGGAGTGGTTCATAGTAGAAGCATGAAAGGCGACTGCTTCACGTTTATTACGATTATTCGTCCCGAGAGTGATTCCAACCCAGTCACTGTGCATACAGCAGAAGCATTTAGGTGTGAACCGGGTTATCGCATTCTGGCGCTGAGCGGTGGGCGTCGTGGAGAAGAATTAGTATTATTAGTAGGCAGGAGATCACCAGAAGTACGAGGCAATGTTATTTCATCCGGAAAGATTGTCATTCATGGATGTCCTTACCCCTCTCCTGTTGATGCCGAAGTTGTAAGTTTTACAACAATATACGAGCAGCGGGTGCCTATTCAAGAGCATGGTGTGCCAGATGACTCTGTGCCTGAGCCATTCGACAAGATCCCGGTTGCCCCAGACGTTCCTTGAAGGACGCAGGGTGGCACCGGTTGGGTCGCTTTGGACCCTACCGGGTCGGGTGGCACGCCCGATGAGGCCCCACAGCCTGATGAACCTGAGTTCTGGATAAGCCACTTGATCTTGGAGGGTTTGGGTAAAAAAGGTATCTCCCCCGTTGCTTTTCGTTCCGAGGAACACGGAGGAGATACCCATGGATTGGGATGCACTGTACTGTCTGGTCGACGACTTTTGCAAAGCTTTCGAACCCGTCTGGAGGTCACGGATGATCGCGGATGGCGAGCAGCGGCGGAAGCGGTCGGGGCAGCTGTCGCTCAGTGAGATGTTGACGATTATGATTGGTTTCCACATGTCGGGTTATCGCACGGTTAAGAAATATTATTTGTGGTTGCTACCGGGTCGGGTGGCACGCCCGAATGAGGTGATTCCCACAGAAAACGAGTAATTGGGTGGCACGTCCCTGGAGGCTTTGCGAAAGGGCGTGGGAGTTTCT
>JAYWHX010000119.1:0-11308 GCA_043777375.1 Planctomycetota bacterium
CCGCCGCATCACAATCCCCGTCCTTGAGGTCCAATTCCAAGGCGGCGGTCTACTCGGTGGGGCCGTTTTCGGAAAGGTGATTGTCAACACGGCCTAGGAACGATTTCCGCCAATGAGACATTTTCCGTATTGTCATCTGGTGTAGATTTTCCTGTTTTATCACCCTCCGATGCATCGAGCACTTGTGTAAGAAGAGCTATCTGACCAGGTGATAAGACGCTCTTGGCAGAGTTTGCCTTGTCACTCTTCAATAGTCCTGCTTTGTCCATGTCCAATATGAATCGGGCCCATACCTTAAGCGCCTCAGGCTCCATCTCGTTCTGAAACGTGAAGTCCCCCCACCAAGAGCTGTCTCCCCAACTGTACCTTAGACATGACGTATCTAACGCTTTTGCGAGGATCTCCAATGTCTTCCAAACACCATCCGGTCGCTTATTCACAGCCATCGTGAGAGGCATGGCCAGCTGATATTCAATATCATTGAGAACCATTGACCGGAACGTCGTCGACAACAACTCTGGACCAATCTGGGGCGAGACCGTGAATGTAATCTCTGCTCCATAGCCCTCGCGAGTTTTGCTGCCTGGCATCACCGAGACCGGAACGCGAATCAGGTTCAAGGCATAACCTGGCAGTGTCTTTGTATCGTCGCCCGCATTGATGCGACGCAGCTCATGCAAGTGATTCACATATCGAGACAGCTGATCCAGATACTCGGTCGGCTCTAGGGCGACTTGCCCTGAATTCGCAGGTTGATCTGCGGAGTCTTGGACTGATCTTCGAAGAGATTGTGAGGTTGTGACAAAACCTGTAGATAATCCAGTTTCCGCCCCACTGAGCCCCAACACGGATGCTGGATCTGCTGCAGGAACATCCACAGGCGTTATCGTTGTTGTCGTTTTTGTAGACTGAATGACATCGCCTTTATCTTTAGTTACATTAATCACAGTGGTCGGTGGGTTGTTGCCCACTGCGGATGAGACCGCGACAGCGGCGGCCAAGAACGCATCGTCACTTCTACGAACCTGAGCGTTGATCGTTCCCTGAAACTGATTCAGCGTAGCGGCCATCGTGCGTTCGTACTCGTCGCGGTGGATCGTCAGGCGTTCTTCGCCCCAGACATCTGGCACCTTGGAGACCACGCTCCCGTACTCATCCACATGCCGTTCCAGCTTGTCGATCTGCTTCGCCAGCTTTTGGACGGTGGTTTGACCACCGACCACGATCCAGCCTTCGGCATGGGCGAGCGGCCCGGCAAACAGCTGAACACTCATGGTGCCTAACGCCAACCAAGAAACCCAACGCGACTTCAACATGGCCCAAATCCTTGTGAGAGGTAGTACAACCGCAATATCTAGAAAGATCGGCAAACCTCGCACAATCGGACGTAAGCTGTGTCGAAATCGCTCATAGTTGAGTGAGGAAACGTCGCTTCGATGCTTACAGCTTGCCTCCCTTGCGCAACCGGACCGGCGAGGATTACCGTTCGATTTAGGGTCGGGGGAGTTCTGTCGGTTCGAATTTGCTGGTGACGCCAGAATTCTGACGAATTCTGCTACGGCTGGGGCGATCGCATACGCGCCATCCTCACCCCTGACAACGGCCCTCTCCCCCGGTAACATCAACCGCCGGTGATGGATGGGGCGTGTGCCGCAGTCACTGAATCGGGGTCTCAGGGAGTGTCACAGCATGATGAATGTGCGTTGGGGGTTGATGGTGGCGGCGGGAGTGCTGCTGGGGGGTGGGGCAGCTGTGCGGGCGGAGGTGCGGTTGCCGGAGGTGATTGGCAATAATATGGTCCTGCAGAAGGACATTCCGCTGCCGATCTGGGGCTGGGCTGAGGCGGGGGAGGAGGTCACGGTCTCGCTGGGTGATGGCACGCAGACGACCAAGGCCGACGGAGCGGGCAAGTGGCGGGTCACGCTGCCCGCGATCAAGACAGCTGGCGTCTCGCCCGATATGACGGTGAAGGGTAAGAACGAAATCAAGGTCACGAACATTCTGGTCGGTGAAGTGTGGGCCGGATCGGGCCAATCGAACATGCAGTGGGGCGTCAACTCCTCAACCAACGCAGCTCAGGAGATTGCAGCTGCGAAGTTTCCGAAGATCCGTCTATTCATGATCCCGCTGGTTCCGTCGGGGACGCCCGCGGAGCATGTGCAGGCTCAATGGGTCGAGTGCTCGCCCGAAACGGTCGGCGGTTCTTCGGCTGTGCTGTTCTTCTTTGGCCGTGAGATTCACCAGAAGCTCGACATGCCGGTCGGGCTGATCACGACCGCGTGGGGCGGAACTCGCATTCAGCCGTGGATTCCTCCACAGGGATACACAGCGATCCCGGAGCTGGAAGGCGAGAAGAACGAGTGGTTGGGCATGCTGAATGGCTACGCCGATTCTCTCTCTAATCATGCGGCATCAATCCAGGCTTACAACGAGGCCGTCAAAGCCGCCAAGCCGGGCGATGCTCTTCCCGCTGCTCCCTCCGCAGTCTCGACCATCAATCATCCACTGAACTCCAACTATAATCACACCGGTCTCTACAACGGCATGATTCACCCGATCGTTCCGTTCGGCATCCGGGGCTTCCTCTGGTATCAAGGCGAATCCAACAATGGGCAGGGGATGCACTACTACCAGATGAAACGCGGCCTGATCGAAGGCTGGCGGAGTGCCTGGAACCAGGAGGGCAACCGCGACTTCCCATTCCTGTTCGCTCAGATGGCTCCGTATAACTATGGCCCTCCACGAGCTACTGATTTGCCAGGAATCTGGGAAGCGCAGACCGAGACGCTGAAGGTCAAGAACACCGGCATGGCGGTGCTGACCGACATCACCACGATCGGCGACATTCATCCGCCGAACAAGCAGGATGTGGGCAAGCGTCTGTCGCTGTGGGCACTGGCCAATACCTACGGCCAGACCGACTTGGTCTACTCGGGTCCGCTGTACAAGTCGCTCGCTATCGATGGCAGCAAGGCGGTCGTGAGCTTCAACCACGCCGCCGGTTTGAAGGCCAGTGATGGCAAGGATCTCTCCTGGTGGTCGATCGCTGGCGAGGACAAGAAGTTCGTCGCCGCGAAGGCAACGATCGTGGGCGATACCGTGGTCGTCTCCGCTGAGGGAGTGACCAAGCCGGTGGCGGTCCGCTTCGGCTGGAACCAGCTGGCCGAGCCAAACCTCAAGAACGGAGCCGACCTGCCCGCCTCGCCGTTCCGGACCGATGCATGGACCGATGCTGTGAATGTGCCGTAAGCGGGAAGTGGTCAGTTCTCAGTCATCAGTTTTCAGTGGGGAAACGAGAAAGCCCAGGGGTTCCAACCCCTGGGCTTTTTTCGTGGTGACACTACAACAGGTTCAGCACCCGGTCGGCCAGCCCCTTCTCGCCCAAGACGATATTCAGCTTGCCAGCGACCGCAATCTTCTCCAGCACCTCCAGCTCGCGCAGCCGCATCAGAGTCGGGCTCTCGGCCAGCAGCTTGGCGGTGTTGGCCTGCGACCGCATCGCAGCTGTTTCCTCGCGACGGGCGATGAGGTTGGCCTCGGCGGCTTTCTTGGCCTGCGTGACCTTGTTCATCAGGTCCTTCATCTCACCCGGCAGAATCACATCTTTGATTCCGACCGAAGCGAGGTCCAGACCCAGTTCACTCGCTCGCCGACGGACGTTGTCCTCGATCTCTTTCGCGACCGAGTCCTTGTCCGACAGAAACGCATCGAGCTCCCGCGCTCCAACCACGGACCGCAGCACGAGCTGGGTTTCGCGGTAGAGAGCCTGCCGCACGTCGTCGGTCTGGCTCAGGGCTTTGCGAGCATCGGCGATCTTGTAGGTCACCACGGCGTTGATCCGCAGCGTGACCTTGTCCGAGGTCATGATCTCCTGACCACTGACATCGACCATCGTCTCCCGCAGGTCGACCTCGACCACCTTGGCCTCCGCCGGTCCCTTCCAGAAGGCGTACTCACCCGGAGCCAGCACCTCGACGAAGCGGCCATCGATGAACAGCACGCCCACGCGATCACGCGGCACCTCGCACACATCAAGTAGCTTCGCAGCCAGCGGCGAACGCACGATGACCTTGAACTGCTCGTGCTGGAAGCGGACCTGCCGAATGTCGATGACCTCGACGCGGACCTGCTTCTGACCCGTCCAGTAAGCGTACTGCCCCGCTGGCAGGACATGGCTGAATCGATTCTCAATCCAGACCAGCGCCCGCTCCGTGTCCTTCAGGTCCAGAACCACAGCGCGGTCCTTCAGCAGACCCGACTTGATAATCAAATCGAGCTGCTCGTGGACCAGCCACGGAGAACGCTGCGAGACCACTTCGACGCGGACCTTGCCTAGTGGGTCAAAGAACCAGTGCGACCCCGCCGCCAGCAAGCCCTGGAACTCGCCGTCCCGGAAGTGCAGACCGACCTCGTAGCTGCGGATTTTCGAATGCTTGTAGAACATCATCAGACACCTCTTTTCAGTTTGGGAATCCCGAGGAGACACGCGTCGAAACGTTGTGTTCGCGGGAAGACGATTGGTTTCTTCTGGTTCCCAAGCTCCGTTTGGGACCCCCTATCCTCGAAGCTCCGCTTCGTCGCGTGCCCCACGAAGTTCGCCCTCGGTGATCCGGGCTGATTATTCACAACGATTAAACTCATACGGAAGTTCAATCCTACGATGTCGAAGCGGAGCTTCGGGGATATGCAGTCCCAAGCAAAGCTTGGGACTGAGAAATATGCCCTGAACTGCGGCTTCAGTGCCGCGAAATTTGTGAGTAAAGACCATCCGAAGGCAGAGCATTCGCTGATCACCTGCACGAATCGCGGAGTGGGCTTGAGCGAACGACATCAGCTGCTTCCCTGGACATTGGATTCGAGGTGGTGGTCCCGGACTCCCGAAGGAGACACGGTTGGCCCGCCTCGTCGCTGCCATCCATTTACCACAGCTGCGATCCGATCGCGGTATCGACCCACTACAGAGTGTCGGCACAGGCTGCCGTCCGTCGCATCGTCTCGGCGAGTTGTTCCGGGGTTGCCCTCCGGCTCGCGAAGCCGATTCGAAATGACGGCGGACCAAACGGATGTCTGCCTCCTTCAGGCTTGGTGGTGGAACCGTCTTGCGACGATCCCTGGAGTCGGTTTAAAGCCGACGTTTTGGCGCGGGATTCGAACCCGCTACAGCCAGATTATGAGTCTGGTGCTCTACCCATTGAGCTAGCCAACATCAACCACACCCAGACAGAACCCATTTGCAGAACGCCTCACTCCGATCCCTTCCGGGTGAGCAGTGCGCCGCTGGACTGGTGTGGCCAATGGTCACGTCGAGGACACGGAGCTTTGGATGTGGTTCGGGGTAAGTCAAAGCGGCGATCAACAATCCATTCAAAGACTCCACTTGACAAGTCCAGAGTTGACCGACAAATTGAGCGAAGGTTTGTCCGCAACTCAGCGGTCGGTTTCCTCTTTAACTCGAGTCCCCCTTGTTCCCATGAGTACAGCAGACCTCAATTACCGAGCCCTCCCCATCTCCGAGCGTATTGAGCTTGTCGAAGATATCTGGGACAGCATCGCTGAAGAGACATTCAGTCCTTTTTCGATTTCCGCTGAACAGCAGGCCGAGTTGCACCGTCGCTATGCAGCACATTTGGCGAACCCTTCCAGCAGCATCCCTTGGGAGCAAGTTCGTGCCGCACTCTTCAAGGGTCAATCCTGATCCGATTGGTTTTCGCTCCAGAGGCCCTTGAGGAGCTTCTGGGTGCTCAAACCTGGTATGAGGATCGTTCGTCGGGGTTGGGCTTCGAGTTTGCCCGTGCAGTTGATGCCGCTGTAGCACGAGCGCTCCGCATGCCACTTTCATTCGCGTGCGTGGAGGGCGAATTTCGTCACGTCACCACTCGCAAGTTTCCCTATTCCATCATTTACCACCCCTCAGAGTTGGAACTGGTGGTGGTCTCATGCTTTCATCATCGCCGCAGGCCCGGCTCCTGGTTGCGTAACCCCGGTAGCCATGCAGGTGGGTCGGGGGACACGTTGAGCACGCCCGATACCTAACCCAGTTCCCGCCCCGTAATCAGCTTATACGCCGCGCCTTCATTCTGCGTCGGGCGCTCGGGCCGTCCCTTGTGCATATAGGTCAGCAGCATGTTGTCCAGGCCCAGCAAGTACAGCACTGTCGCATGCAGATCATGCACATGCAACCGGTTCTCTACGGCGTGGAACCCGAGGTCATCGGTCGAGCCGATGGTCTGAGCCCCCTTCACGCCGCCGCCGGCCATCCACATCGTAAACCCGGTCGGGTTGTGGTCGCGGCCGTCGCCCTTTTCACTCATTGGGGTGCGACCGAACTCTCCGCCCCAGATGACCAGCGTGCTGTCGAGCAGCCCGCGCCGCTTCAAATCTTTCAGCAGTCCGGCCACCGGCTTGTCGGACTCGGCGAACCGCTCGCTGTGGTTCTTCTCGATCCCCGAGTGAGCGTCCCACTTGCTCCCCGCTCCGTGGTACAGCTGGACGAATCGCACTCCGCGTTCGACCAGTCGCCGAGCGAGTAGGCAATTGCGGCCAAAGGTTTCGGTCGGCTTCGTATCGAGGCCATACAGCTGTTGCGTCTCGGCGGTCTCTTCGGCTAAATCGACTGCTTCCGGGGCGCGAGCTTGCATGCGAAAGGCGAGTTCGTAAGAGCCGATGCGGGCGTCGAGTTCGGTCTGGAACTGTCGCGGCAGGGCGTGTTCGCGGTTCAGCGTATTGAGCAGATCAAGCTTGGACCGTTGGACTTCTTCGCTCACTCCCTTGGGATTCTTGAGGTAGCGGATCGGCTCCTCGCCAAAATCGAGCTTCGTCCCCTGATACACAGCAGGCATGAACCCCGCACTCCAATTGCGAGGTCCATTGATCGTCGGCGTGTTAGAATCGGTCAGAACCACATACGACGGCAGGTTCTGATTCTCGGTCCCCAGCCCGTACGTGACCCACGAGCCAAGGCTCGGTCGACCAGCGATCGGAGTCCCCGTGTTCATCTGGCACACGCCACCCGAGTGGTTGATTCCATTGGTCCAGCACGACCGGATCACCGCGATATCGTCGACACACTCGGCGGTGTATGGGAGCCAGTCGCTGACCCACGTGCCCGCCTCGCCATATTGTTTCCAGGTTCGCTTCGACGCCAGCAGCGGGGAGTTAATCTCGCCCATCGCAGTGATGACACGCTTGTATCCGGCGGGCAGTGGCTTCCCCGCCAGCTCATTGAGTTTCGGCTTGGGGTCGAAGCTGTCCATCTGGCTCGGGCCGCCTTCCATGAACAGGAAGATGACACTCTTGGCGCGGGCCGGAAATTGAGAGTGGCGAGCGGCAAACGGAGAGTCGCTGCCGTCAGACGCCAGGAGCGAATCTCGCCCCATCATCCCGGCGAGAGCGAGTGCCCCGAACCCCGCCCCGCCCTTCAGCAGGGCATTGCGTCGGGTGGACACTGGTGAGAAGAGCTGGGACATGAGCGTCACCTGAAACGAGGCCACTCGGGCATGACTGACACAATGACCGATGATTCCAGTATGACACATGGCTTGAACGAGGGGAATGTTTGAACCTGGGTATGTCGGGCGAAATGACGATGCCTAACGCGAAGGCGCGGAGACGCGAAAAAGAGGACTGAAGGTTTGCTGTCGCTGCGACCAGGCCAACAAACGGGGCTTTGAACAAGCCCCTGCTTCCCTTTCCCGCATAAACTCCTCACGATGTGACCCTTCACCTCCAGTCCTACCTCCGGGAGTCGTCGATGTCAGAGCCAGACGTACTGCAGGCCCCGCAGGCCCAGCCCACCGGCGTCCGGTTCCTCGTCCTGGGAACGGCGTTCTTCGTGGCGGTGCTGCTGTACCTGCACCGGTTCACGATGAGCTATGCGGAGCAGTATGTCCGCGAAGATCTGGGGCTGAACGAGGGTCATCTCAGCTGGTGTTTCTGGGCATTCTTCTTTGCGTACGCCCTCGCTCAAGTCCCGTCGGGATGGTTATCGGACCGGTTCGGTTCGCGGCTGATGCTGACGATTTACATTCTCGTCTGGTCGGGTTTCACGGCCTCGATGGGGCTGGTTACCGGGTTCGTGGGACTGCTGATTGTGCGAGCCGCTGTGGGGCTGGGGCAGGCCGGTGCGTATCCCACTTGCGCGGCGGTTGTGGGCCGCTGGGCACCGTTCGATGTGCGGGCCCTGGTCAGTAGTGTGATCGCGATGGGAGGGCGAGTCGGCGGGGCGGTGGCTCCCGTCCTCACGTCACTGCTGATCGTCGCCTTCGTCCCCAGCCTTACCCCCGAGAAGTCCCAGCTGGGCCCCCAGGACTTACTCAACATCGGGCAATTGGCGGAGCAGTTGGAGTTGAGTCTTGTGCCACTGGAGAAGCCTGCCGAGGAGGTCCGGGCCCAACAGGCACTCGCCGCCAAGATACGAGCGGGGTTGCCTGCGGAGGTGCAACAACAGCTGGCAGGTCTTCAACGGGCCTACATGACAGCTCAGGAGAAGCCGCCCGAGAAGCCTCGCAAGTTCGGTGACAAGCCACTCCCGCAGTCGATCCCAGCACCCGCAGAAGCCCCCGCAATCATCGCGGCACTCAATCAAGTGCTGAGCGGCCCGCTGCTCGCCACTGAGTCCGAGGCGAAAGCCTTTCCTGTCGAGCGTGAGGCCAAGCGGATCTGGAAATCGGCCCACATCTCGGACTCGCAACGAGTCCGCGTCAACCGCCTGCTCCTCGAAGTCGCTGTCCCTGCGGGCATCCGCAAGGTCTATGTCGGCGGCTGGCGGCGGGTGATGTTCTTCTTCGGCAGCCTGGGCATCGCCGCAGCTGTCGCGTGGATGGCGTTCGTTCGCAATCGCCCGCTGGAACATCCGTGGTCGAACGCTGCCGAGAACCAGCTGATCACCGGCGGGTTGCCGCCACTCGCCACAGCTTCTGCTCAGGCGACGTTTCCCTGGGTCGCGATGTTGAAGAGTCCCAGCCTCTGGAACCTCAGCATCTCGCAGCTGGGGACGAACATTGGCTGGGCCTTTCTGGTGACATGGCTACCGCGATATTTGCGAGAGGTGCATCGTGTGCCGTTCGAGGAACGCAGCGTGATGGCCTCGATCCCGTTGTGGATCGGTTGTGTCGGCATGCTGACCGGGGGTTGGGCTACGGACCGGTTGACGAAGGCGATGGGTCTGCGCATCGGTCGATCGTGGCCGGTCGGGCTGAGCCGCTTTGTGGGGGCCGCCGCGTTCGCCGGAATGCTGATTCATCCCGATGCGTGGACTGCGACGATTCTGTTTGCCGTCGTCGCATTCTCGACTGATTTCAGCTCCCCGCCGATGTGGGCGTACAGCCAGGACGTGGGTGGAAGATACACAGCTGCGATCTTGGGCTGGAGCAATATGTGGGGCAACCTGGGAGCTGCGTTTTCGCCGCTGCTGCTGAACTATCTGTTGGGCGAGAACAAAGACAACTGGGACGCCGCGTTCGGAGCCTGTGCCGTAGCATTCGTGATCGCGGGCGTGACGGGGATGTTTATCGACGCGACGAAGAAGATTGATCTGGGGCACACGGCCTGACGAGGTACACACCATACACAGAGCCTTTGTGATGGGCTCACCGAATCAAATGCATTTGCGAAAACTGGGCATCTCTTGAACAATCCCCACGAGAAACGTGATCTTTGTTGCGGCAATTCCGTTGATGTCGACAGTAGTCTTGCCGAACAAAACCCCTAGAAACCATGAAGCAACCACCTCTCGACAAACTTTGGAGAACGTCAATCGGTCCGGATATTCCGGCCCCGGACTGGGTCAACGTTCAAGAACGTCTTCGCATGAAACCACTCACGACGTACGCCAAAGTGACCGTTGAAGATGATCGATTGAGAGTGATCTTCAATGACCGCCTCTTCAAATTGATCAATATTGGACTAACGCCCTTTGTGTCACTTTTAATCGCATTCCTTGGCTTCAAGAGCGGCAGCAACTTCATTGGCATCTTCATGCTTATTCTCGGTACGGCGACGACACTCCTACTTTTCTGGACGAGCAGACACTTACAACAGAGAGGGGACTATCTTGTCATCGACCGTAAAGCAAAGACGATAGCATTGCCACAACAGTGCGTTTTGCTCCCGTTTAGTGACATCGACAGGTTTCAGAGTATGTGGGCAATTCACTACCAGAGAACTTTGCGACAGGAGTTGTACCTGTTAGCCAGAGACAAAGCTGGCTCTCTCCTCCGATATCCCGTGATGAGTGCCCTGAGCCGAAAACAAATGAGACTGTTGGTCGAGTTTTCAGGAATCTCCATGGAAGAACGGCACAAGCGACCGTTGGGGTTGTTCGCAGCGTTCACCTCTCTCGAACATTGTAAAACTGATATTAACAATCCCTAGCCGCTCGCGACCGCCCGGTAACCAGCTTACTGATCGCCTTGAACTCGTGAGTCCCGGCGACTTCGCACCACTCGAAGAGGACCGTCTCGGCGGTGGTGAGAACCGCGCCGCTGAGTTCCATCCGGCGGAGGGCGACTTGCTTGTCGAGTTCCAACCGACCTGACACGGCGTCGACGGCGATGTGGACCTGATACCCGAGGGCCAGCAGATCGAGGACCGTTTGCAGGATGCAGACGTGCGCCTCGATGCCAGCCACCACGATCTGGAACGGCTCTTCCGGACTAGGAGGCAACCAGCCCAGGCACTCCGCGCAGCTGAAGCGGGTCTTGGCGGGGCGGTCTGCGGCGAACTCGGCAATCTCCGGGATCGTGGGGCCGAGCCCCTTCGGATACTGCTCGGTGATGTGGATTGGGACCGAGAGGACCTGCGCCCCCTGAGCCAGCAGACGGCAACGGGCAATCAGGGCCTCACGATCCGGGATCGTGGGCATAAACCGCTCCTGCAAATCGACCAGCAGCAGGCGACTGCGATCACGGCGGAGGAGTTCGGCACTACGAGCGGGGGGCGAGGTGTTCATGCCGCGATGCTATGGGGGCCGGACTGGGCTTGCAATTGAACCGGTGCGTAACAGCGCTCTGTCCAGATCTCGATGATTGCAGGGACTGCGACCAGACCGGATGAGTGGTCGCAAGAAACTCAAAAAACGCAAAAAGGCCAAGCTGTATCTTTTGCGTTTTTTAAGTTTCTTGCGGCCATCCCTCCCCCTGGGAATCCTCACTCGAATAGCGATAATTCGCTCGACCTCTCGCGAAGGTCGGAGGAGTCCGAAGCGACTCGACTCCTAGGCCGTGTTGACAATCACCTTTCCGAAAACGGCCCCACCGAGTAGACCGCCGCCTTGGAATTGGACCTCAAGGACGGGGATTGTGATGCGGCG
>JAYWHX010000120.1:0-11185 GCA_043777375.1 Planctomycetota bacterium
CCTGACCACCGCCCTCGAAGCCCAAAACCACCACACACCAAGCCCCTCACTGCTGCCCGCCAAGTGACCCGTCACACGGTCGGGGTGTGAATGGTTACGCAATACCGAGCGAGCCTTACCCCTGAGAGCGGTTCTGATTTCGTCTGAGAGCAATAAGCTGGCCCCGACATCTCGACGGTTATTCCAAAGAGAGGCACGCATCGTTTCTCGATGATTCGTCGACCTAGGACCTGCAATTCTCGGCAGCTGGAGCACAGAATCCTTAAAGCTGCGAAGAGGAACTGGTCGGTCAACCTGAACGGCGATTGTTGCCGCAGGACACAGCGTCAATTGAGCGAGCGTCCGGAACCCTTTCGAGATCGTCTCGTACGGCACGAATCCTCTGTTGGCGTGAGCCTTCGGCGGAGTAAATCGACTACCACGACGGAACTGTGAATTCGTCGCCGATCAGATCCTTGAGAATTGATGCCATGTCCCACACTGCCCACACGTTTCCCTTGGAATGCCCGAATTCCATGGAGGGCGTCAAGCCGTTCCACTTCCGACTTCGCTGGCTGCTTGTGATTGGCGTGGTCGGATCGTTGTGCTCGTGGTGTGGAGCAGCTGAGGATAAGTCGGGGTGGAAAATCGATGGACGTTTCGGACACATCGCATTGCAGGCGCTGGGAAGAGACACTGGAATTACGCCTTTGGAACTCTTTCCGCACCTCATCTCAGAGGATCAGATCCTCTTCGGCGACTTTCGTACGTTCGTGACCAACGATGGCCGCCTGGGTGGAAATTTCGGAGCAGGATGGCGATTCATCGAGCCGACTGACAACGATATGCTGGGTGTCAGTGCTTGGTACGACATTGATAATTCGACCGGCAATACATTTCATCAGTTGGGACTCAACCTAGAGGCCCGGATGGCATGGGCCGGGATAGAATCCAACCTCTATCTGCCCGTGGGTGATCGGAATCAGATACTGGATCGACGTTTGTCCAATATCCGATTTGATGATCACAACATCTTGTTTGATGTGGCCAGCCAATCTGGCGAATCAATGCCCGGAATTGACGCCACTGTCAGCGCCTACCTGCCCTTCGACTACCTGATTGATCATCAAGTGCAGGCCTCCTGCGGTTGGTATCACTTTCGTGGTGACCAACGAGACGACATTAACGGCTTCAAGCTTCAAGTCGACGGCAACATTGTGGAGACCGTTTCCGCACAAGTGGCCTTGACTCACGATAAGACGTTCGGAACGAACACCACTGTGGGGCTTTCTTGGCGCTTTGGAAGTCAGGGAATCCCCGAAGCAGACCTGAACAGCCAATTGAAACGATTCACAGACAGAAACTATAACATCATCGTCAGCCAGCAGAAAGAATCACAGTTGGACGTAGCTGCCGTCAACCAAGCGACCAATGCGAATTACACGGTCCAGCACGTGGGTTCCGGAATTGGTGGCGATGTGGGAACGTCAGGTGATCCATGGCAGCGGATCAGCGAAGCCCAGCTGGCTGGCGGTGATGTCCTGTTCGTGCATGCCAATGCGACTCTCACAGAGAGCGTGGTATTGCAGGATGGTCAGTACTTGTTCGGAGAAGGCGTGACGCATCAGTTGGTTGACTCACGCTACGGCGCATTTACGTTACCGACAGCCACCTCCGAAACCACCCTGCCTCGATTACTGAACACACCGGGCACCGCAATTACCCTGGCTGACAATACCCATGTCTCAGGGATCCGCATCGAACAGGCTGGAGGAGACGCGATCTCTGGGATCGGGGTCGACAATGTGAAAATCAATAATGTCAGCATCCATGGAGCGAGGGGGCACGGACTCTTGTTGGATACGGTCTCCAATGCCGAAGTGTCAGGCAATATTGTAATCCAGGATGTCAACGGAGATGGGGTCAGAATCGTCAACTTCGATGATGAGATTGAGTTCGGGGATATGACAATCTCTGACGTTGGTGGATCTGGGATTCATATCATTGGAGGTCATGGGGAAATGGCCTTTACTGGACAAACAGTGATCGAGAATTCATCAGGAAGTGCATTTCGAGTCATCAATCTTGAATCGATTCTCTACGATGACACAGTGGACGAGGATGGTGATGACGATGATGGCAATGAAGAGGACCTCATTGGAACAGTCACCGTCGAAGATCTGCAGATCGTGGGAGCTGATGGAGGTCAGGGGATTACGATCCTGGACAGCGATGGGCTTGTGACTTTCGCCCTCTTGGACGTTCAGACAACCAATGGGTCAGCACTGGAATTCCACAATGCAGAAGAAGTGTGGATCGCTGATGGAACGCTGAAATCCACCGGGGCTCCTGTCGCCGACATTGAGGACTCCAGTATCAGTATCGCTCTTGAATCGATTTATGCGAATGGAGGCCAGGCAGGACTTCGAATCACCAATAGTGAAGGGGACTTTTTTGTGTATGGCGATGGGGCAGCTGATGATGAGGATGACATCGAGGGAACGGGTGGTTTGATCCAGAACACGGATGTTGCCATCGACCTGGTGGGCGCTGGATCGACGGGGATGCAATACGTCAACTTCCTATCGAATGGAATCGTCGCCCAGGCCACAGACATCGACTCTCTCGCGATCACCCTCGCGAAGATCACCGAGACATCTCAGTCGTTCGTCGATGCGACGAACCTCAGCAGCCTGCAGATCAGTGCGTCCCACTTTGAAGACAACGCCATGTCATCCGGGTATGGAGTACGCTTCCGAGTGAACACCACAGGAAGTTTTGTATCGACCATCACCAACAACATTGTCAGCGACACTCAAGGCACCTTTTACGAAGCATCAACACTGAGTGGAGGTGAAACTTCGAAACTGAGTTCCACATTCGAGTCGAATGAGATCACCCTCTCCACATCTGGAGATGTTGCCAGCCAGATTGACTGGTCGGGGACGGTCCAAGCCTCAATGAGCAGCAATCTGATAACTGGCGATGCCACATCACAAACTGCGTTTGAGCTGAATCTCGATGACTCCTCCAACCTCGCTGAGATTGCAGTCCATTCCAATACATTCGTATTCCATGAGGCGAATGCTGTCGCAGTTCGACTGACCTCGCAATCCCCCGCCACACTCTCACTTCAGCAAAACCAAATTGCCTTTAATGAACGAGACGGAGTTGGGTTCGATTTGACAATTGGCAAGACATCTGGAGTCACGGTTTCTGGAAACTCCTTCTATGACTATGCCGGAGGGGCATCGGCCATCCGTTTCAGGGCTGGCGCATCAAAACTTGGCGGTATGTAGGACTTTAAGCAGGTAGTTTGGATCGAGGGCGCAGTGGAGGCGTTTGTTTTTGGCGCCGCGTTTGTTGGTGGTCTCCTGCCGCAGCAGGCTCACGGCGAGGCGGCGGACGGCGGCGAAGTTCGCGGCTCCGTGGCGGTCTTGTTGACGGCGTTGGTCTTCGCCGAAGACCACATCGAGGACCCAGTGCTGGCTGTTTTCGATCGACCAGTGGCGACGAATCGCCTGGGCCAGAAGTGCAGCTTGCGGTGGGTGGCTGCTGACGTAGAGACGCGATTCCCACGTCTCCTGGCCATTGATTTCGCGGCGGGAAATCGTCACGGCCAGCGTGCGCAAGTCCTTCCACGCAGCGCGTTGCGGATGGTCTGTCGGGATCTCGATCACGTGGCACGTCCGCTCGTCGGTGCGGCCATGACCGGTCTCACTCGATGAATGCACCGAGTGCTTCAGACCGGCGAAGTTCGTGTCGACACCCTGCTCGAACAGCGCTTGCATGTCGGTCTGTAGGCTCGATTGGTTGCCTTTTAATGCCAACACGTAATGCCCCTTCTGCTCGCGGATTTGCGAGGCAATCTCCTTCTGGCAGCCCATCGCATCGATCGTCACGGTGCAGCCTTTCAGACTCAGAAGTTTTAATAACTCCGGGATCGCGGTGATCTCGTTCGACTTCTCTTCGCAGGCCACCTGACCCAGCGTCAGACCATTCTCGCTCGACCACGCGGTGACCAAGTGCAGCATGGCCTTCCCCGACGTCTTCGCGAACGAACGCCGCAACGACTTGCCGTCGATCGCGATCAGTTTCCCTCCAGTCGCTTCGTGCAGCGCCTGCGTCCAACCGAACAACGCCTCGGCAAACTGATTCCGCTCCAGCATCCCGAACACCCGCCGAAACGTATCGTGCGACGGAATCCCACCTCGCAGGGGAAGGAACGTCTTCAACCAGTCCACCCGCGCCTTGCCAAAGATCTCGACATCTGGCCAATCCTCCGCCCCGCACAACACCGCCAATATCATAATCGCCACCATGTCCAACAGCTGATGATCGCACCGCCCGATCACCCGCGGATCGACCACGCGACCAAAACACCGCTCGACCCCCGCCACAAACTCACGCTGCGTCTGATCCATGATCGAGCCGTCCCTGGCCAACAGCCACCCGCAGCCCGCTCACACAGACTCACTCAGGCGACCTCGCCGGAACTTACTCGCAATTCGGGTCTTACGTCCAGATTTTGATGCGCCAGCCCTGGCCTGAGGGCGCTCAGACTGGCTACGCCGTAGAAAGTAAACAATGCTCGGGTAGCAGTCATGTCTGCATTTTTTCCATGAACATGCAGCCATAGGATGCTGAACGAATCAGTCTGTTTCGGAGTTGTTCGAAGTTGCTTGGAGCCGTCCTTGAAAATATTCGCCAATCGCGAGTGACTCTTGAACGGCTCTCGTGCTATCACCAGCGATCCATGCTCTGTTTCTTCCATCTCATTGGTGCGCTGAGAGCCAGTGTCAAGCTTCTCTTTGACCTCGACCAAGTATTCGCAGTCGCCATCGCTTGCTCGAAGATCGGCTCGTTGCTCATCAGCTTCAGGAATCTTTGTCGCGGAGATCCCTACTTGCTTAAAGAACCGAATTACGAGTTGTTCAGATTGATAGTTCATAGGCAATCCACATCTTTTTCAATCCTCGTGACCAAGCTCCGGCTTGGTCACGCCCGTTTTCGAAGCTCTACTTCGGCGAGCGACACACGTCTTGCAACAGCATGTCAAGACGGGATTCTGTTGGCAAGCACGAGGTTCGTTTACGAGAGGGAGTGTTATGGCACGCGGGCGAAGCGGAGCTTCGGGGATACGCGGTCCCAAGCCGGAGCTTGGGACCGCGGGGGAAAGCCGACCTTCAGCTTTATCATCGCCCAACCAACACCCCCGACTTACGTCGGAGGCTCGCTGGTCGGGGGCTCGCTATGTCCAGCATTTCTTAAGGCCGCTCACCAAAGCATCCAGTTCCGCTCGTGTTCGCTTCTCGGTTACGGCGATGAGCACCCCATCCTGCGGGAGTTCGGCATCATGGAAGCGGCTCAGCTCGGGACCGATGTTGAAGCCGAGGTCGCGGGCGGCGGCCAGGAACTCTTCGGCTCCACGGCGGCAGCGGATGACGAACTCTTTGAAGAACGGGCGGTTGAAGGCCAGCTTGACGCCGGGCACGGTTTGCAGCTGATCGGCGAGATAATGGGCCATCCGGCAGCTGAGTTCGGCGGCCTCCCTCATTCCATGCGGCCCCATACTCGACAGGTAGACGGTCGCCCGCAGTGCGAGCAGCCCCTGATTCGAGCAGATGTTGCTGGTCGCCTTATCGCGGCGGATGTGCTGCTCCCGGGTTTGCAGGCCGAGCATGTAGCAGAGCCTGTCGTCGCGGTCCTTGCCTTGCACAATCAGTCGACCCGGCATCTTGCGGACGAACTCCTGTCGACAGGCCAGCACTCCCAGATACGGTCCGCCGTATTGCAGCGGCGTGCCCAGCGACTGCCCCTCGGCCACCGCGATATCGGCCCCGTAGTCACCGGGCCGCGTCAAAATCCCCAGGCTGATCGGATCGAACGAAACGACGGCCAAAGCCCCAACCGCATGGGCCATCACGCACAGCTCTTCGGCCTGCTCGATACAGCCAAAGAAGTTTGGCTGTTGGATCACCAGGCAGGCGGTCTCGTCGTTCAGAGCTTCGGCCACGCGGGCGGGATCGACCACTCCATCCGTCGCCGGGATCACGATGACCTCGGTCGTCAGCGTATCGGTATAGGTCCGCAGCACCTGCCGGAACTCGGGGTTCACCGTGCCCAGAACCAACACGCGGCCACGCCGGTTCGTACACCGCATCGCCATGAACACCGCTTCGCTGACAGCTGTGCCGCCCTCGTACAAGCTGGCGTTCGAGACCTCCATGCCGGTCAGCTGGCAGATCAGAGACTGGTACTCGAAAAAGGCTTGGAGCGAGCCTTGGCTGGCTTCGGGCTGGTACGGTGTGTAGGCCGTGTAGAACTCGCCGCGCGAGGTGATCTCGTCGACCACCGCCGGAATGAAGTGGTCATACGCCCCGCCGCCCATCAGGCAGACCCGATCTGTCCGGTTAAGAGCGGCCAGGTGTCGTGTGCGGGATTCCAGTTCCATCTCACTGAGAGCGGGCGGAAGATTCAGAGGCCGATTGAGCAACACCTCAGCAGGGATCTGCCGCTGAATGATCTCGTCGATCGAGCCGACACCAATCGCCGCCAGCATTTCCGCTTGCTGTTCGGGAGTGTTGATTACATAGGACACAGCGGGATTCCATGGACCGCCATCTGCAAAGACGCGGTCAGAACCGGGGCACGACGCGAACAATGCGTCGACACGCAGTATAGGTCCACCGCCACGTCTCGACTACCGGGCCGCGATGCATGCAGGGCGGTCGATATGCACCCACGTGACTTGACCTCCAATACTATGCGGCGGGTGGCACGGTCTGAGTCTTCGAAGGCCGTGGTCTTTCGCCGCTCGCCGGGCACAATGCTCACATCGCGCAGCAGGGTGAGCATGCGAACGCCTCAGGGCATCCATCTCACGACAAAATCGTTTCGCGGGGTGGCGGGGTGGCCCGGACATCGCTTTGGATGTCTGGGTGACGCAGGAACAGGAGGGGGAGAATGACGCTTGAGATTCATAGCCAACACCCCTCTGTCAATCCTCTCGTCGCTTCGCTTCCCAGACGCTCAAAGCAGCGTCTGGGCCACCCATGATCAGCGAATAGGTTGTTTTCTCGCCGGAACAATCTCCGTTAGCCTCAGAACATTAGACCTCGCATACACAGCATCGTTCGGATTCGCAGTGTAAGGATTCTCTGGATTCGTGTAGAAATCCTTATTGAAGAAGGCTTTTGTTGCTACGTATTGAATTGACGCGACATTAAATGGTGAGTGATAGGCCACTTCTGAAATGTCCGCATCAACGGAAATCAGTCCACATGGTGGAATCACCGCTGACTGCTGGCGATCTGGCTTAAATTCAATAGTTGAAACACCCGCGAAACGAATCGGATCCGTCGCATACTGCTCGTCATCAAGTCCATTGAGAATCGTATAACCAGGAGATTTCTGAAGGGCGGGGTAGAAGCCAAATGGCCCGATCTCCAATTGATCATTAGACAAGTTCCGATACTCAAGTATTACACGCCGTCCCTGCTGTGAAATCCAAAACTCACTCTCAATCGATGATTGCGATTCCTCTTTCGAAGTCTGAACGTTGTGAGCAGTCACTTGAAGGATCACTAAATCGGACTCCGCGACGACTTTTTCTGAATCTCCGCCGAAGAGTGATTGATAGAGAATCGCTCGGAGTTGATAAGTTCCTGGCGAGAGTGCGACCTCCACTCGTCGGTTTCTTGCATCAATTGTCTCAACTGTTGGTGGCACATGAACGACTCTTCCAACCGATGAGGCAGGAATGACATTGTGGAACAGCTGTGTGACGGGAGGAGCTTGCGCTCGATTTCGACACCAACGAAGAAGATTTCCTAAGTACTGTCCATGGGAATCAAACACTGCAATCTGGCAGATCGACTGTCGAGAAGGATCGAGGAATGGATTCTGCATCACTGCGGGAAACGCTGCCGTCTCAGCTGCCTGCATTCGGACAATCATCGCACAATCGCCGACTTTCTGAACAACCTCGGGCGTCACCAGTTCGAGTTGAAAAATCATACCCGACTGGCCAACAACAGCGTCTTTGTGAAATACCGCCAGCGGAGCCTGGGCGTACATCAATGGCGTACACGCAAGAAGCCATGAAGCCATCGCAACTGAAAATCGAAGTCTTCGCATGTCTCAACCTCCATTCCTCGTGGATTGAATCCTCAGTTCATGAAAATGTCGTCGTCAAAGAAGTACTCGCCGCCGCGGGGTGGCCTCGGTTGCCGCTTTGGGCTACCGGGGCGGGTGGCACGGTCTGAGTCTTCGAAGGCCGTGGTCTTTCGCCGCTCGCCGGGCACCATGCTCACATCGCGCAGCAGGGTGAGCATGCGAACGCCTCAGGGCATCCATCTCACGACAAAATCGTTTCGCGGGGTGGCCCGGACATCGCTTTGGATGTCTGGGTGACGCATGAACAGGAGGGGGAGGATGAAGCTTGAGATTCATCGCCAACACTAGGCTCTGTTTGAGAACTGCCACTTCGGCACCCACCCTATCGCGAATCCCAAGGATTTGTTGGCCCTGTGGCGTTTTCGAGGGGTTTCCAAACAGAGCCTAATCTGTCAATCCTCTTGTTGCTTCGCGCCCCAGACGCTCAAAGCAGCGTCTGGGCCACCTTGCCAACCACTTACTGTATTTATGGGATGGCAGTTGGTCTCAACATCGGATCATACTTGATCGTATTCGATGTCCCGTAAACTTCGTCGTTGGGAACGGCGAGGAGTGGATTCTCTGGATCAGAGAAGAAGTTAGGAGCGAAGAAGCTGCGAGTCGCCACGAACTGGATATTCGGGTATTCGCTGAAGGGAATATCGTGTGTTCTCTCACGCGACAAACAAATACCGACAAGGCCCTGTGGAGGAACGACAATGGCGTCCCGCCGATCTGGCACGACAGGCCAAGAGCTAACTGCATTGGGTTGTAAGTTGGTACGTCATATACCACCCCATTGTCGCTGGTCATGCGAACGAAACCGGGCGAGCGACTGAGGACTGGCTTAGCACCAAAAGCACTGACCTCTCGTATTTCATTAGAAATATTGCGATATTCGATGAACAGATCACTGTCGATCTGGGCGATGTGAAATTCATTTAGTTGTGGCGTCGGGGGTGGGTTTTTTCCGAGAAGCTCTTCCGTGGACACGACTCGTAGCGCGGCCACTTCCGATTCGCAAATAACGCGAGCATGCAACAGATCCTGGTCCATATGACGCTTTGGCCAGAACTTCTGTAAGTCACCATAAAAGACAGCCTTCAATCTGTACGTGCCGGGATCAAGGGCAACTTTTACTCCGTCTCGCTGAGTCACAATCGGAGCTGTATGAACGACTCTTCCAAAATAGGTATTTACAGGAATCGCTGCTAACAGACTTCCCGAGAAAGGGAGGATTGTTCGGTCCTGATGCGGCAGATCGTAAAACCCTTCCTTACGAGACGCGAGTGTCGTCAGTAGATTCCCGAGTTCCTCCCCCATGGCATTGGTCACAATCACCTCGCCAACGGGAGATTGCGTTGGGTCGAGACATGGGTTCACGAGCAGGCGATCACGCAGGTCATCGAGATCGTTTCGCTGTACTCGAATGATGAAATGGCATCGCCCCGTTTCAGCAAGAACCGTGTCCTGAAGCAGCTCCAGACGGCAGGAGAATGGTTTCGGCAAGTCCTCCGCAGAGGCTTGTACGGTGAGAACTGTCAGCACGACTGAAACACAGAGTGATGCAATTGAAGTGTTCACGAATTGCTCCGAAGTGCAATATGACATGGGAATTCAGTAAGGAGAAAAGATTCTGTCGTCAAAGTAGTTTCCATCCATAGGTACCCAGTAAGCGATATGAAACTCATAAAGTGGCATGTCATGACACACCTCGAACGAAAGATTCGTGTTTTGGGAACCACCGGAAGCAGTAAGAGTCCAAGTCGCCCCGTTGGTTGACTCCGCGGTCCCATTCCAACCCCAATCAGCCTTGAGGACGGGAACAAAGATCGAGTCAAGAACTCCATTTCCCGGTAGCGAAAAGTCTCCGGGCTTGAACATTTGGTATAGGGTAAATTGCTCCGAAACAACAGCTTTTCTCCAATTTGAGCGGAGTGTAATCGCCGGAGTGTCAATTGAGTTTCCAAAGAGGTGGCCATCACCAGCAGCTGCGCCGTCGAGTGCGATCCCTGGCAAGACAAACTTCTTCTTGGAACCATCACTCAAAGTTATACTGAAGTCGACACTATTTACAGTCTGTTTGAATCCCCACGCGTGTGCAGTTTGCAGCATTGATGGGTCATTTGCGCCGCGCCAGCCAGCAGAGGTAGGCAGATTCGAAAAGCTTCCCAAGCTCAGCACATTTCCATTCAATTGCACCTCCCCTGTCGTCACAGATAGATTGTACTCAGCAACTGGGTCTGGAGCATCTTTGACATTGAAACTTAAGGAGTCAGTCTTAGTTTGACCTGCTGCGGTAACGATCACGGATGTCGCCTTACCACCCGGATCCGCCCAGTAGAGTTTGACGGACGCCTGCGTCAGATCATCAGGGTCAAGTATGTCTTCCCTACCGTAAAAAGTTACATCATCTACATCTCGATAACTGGGCACTTCTAGAGGATCAGGCACGTGTTCTCCGGTTCCCTGACTTTCCAGCGATTTTCCCGGGATTGTCCAAGCGAATGTCAAGGGAGCACCTTGTATCACTCCTTTTGTGACCATGGAAAGCGTGACTCCCCCTCCAATCCACGGATCAACCTTATTGGAATTTTGACCTACTCGTTGGATTACGACATCCGCCAAATCCACCTTCACCTCTGCCACCCCCTCATCCCTCCCGGTGGGGTCGGTGGCGAAATACTCGCACGTGTCCTCCAGGCCAGCGAAGTTTGGATCTTCGAAGACCCATGAGTAGGGGGTGTATGTGAACCCGCCGTGGCTCTGGATGTCGAAGTGGCCGTATTCTCCGTCGCCCAGCTGATGGGCGGTCAGATATTGCACGTACGGAGCGGGAATGTCGTTCTTCAGAATCCCCTTGTCCGGTGTAATTGTCAGCGTGTTTCCCTCGAGCACAAAATAGTTAATGGTCGGAAACTGCTCGTTCGTGGCCGGATCGGGGTTGTGATAGCAGGCGGTACGCATCAAACGGTGAGTCTTTTCAGGACATCAAGGATGTAGTTAGGGTCGAGGGCGGCTTTGAAGCGTTTGTTTTTGGCACCGATTT
>JAYWHX010000121.1:0-41115 GCA_043777375.1 Planctomycetota bacterium
TAAAGCGCGACCGCATCGACGTCGAAACCGTTTGGCCACGTCGGGACGCCTGCCTCGGTAAAAACGCGCGCGAACTCTGCCTCATCACACAGTGGCGCAACCATTTGGCCCCCACCAGTTATGTCCGTGCTCAAATCGGCAACGCCCTCACTGTCATCGCTGAAAGCCAGCCACAGCCGATAGCCCGGTAGGGCCTTTACCTTGATCACGTCTACCATCGGAAAGTCACTCATGATCGGGCCCTGGAATCCTCATGAACGGTTGCCGCGTATAGCCATGGTCCCAATTCTGCCTTAACTCGGCCTGTCGCGCCAGCGCCCATTCGCGGACGATACGCCGAGCGGTCGGTGGCAAATGTCCGGCAATCACCTCGCCGTCTTCAATCCGCACGAGTGCTTTGACCCCGCCATAGGCTGCGTGAAAGTGCGGCGGCGCATGATCGCGCCAATACATCGTGATGATGATGCCGTAGAACTGGGCAATCGTCGGCATCGCGAGTTCTCAATTGTCCAGAAAGCTCCTCAGCTTCCTTGACCTACTCGGATGCTTCAGTTTCCTCAGCGCCTTGGCCTCGATCTGGCGGATGCGTTCGCGTGTCACCGAAAACTGCTGGCCGACCTCTTCCAGCGTGTGGTCGGTGTTCATGCCGATGCCAAAACGCATGCGCAGCACGCGTTCCTCGCGCGGCGTGAGCGAAGCGAGCACGCGCGTGGTGGTTTCGCGCAGGTTGCTCTGGATGGCCGCATCGATGGGCATCAGAACGTTCGGATCTGGGATGAAATCGCCCAGATGCGAATCTTCCTCGTCGCCGATGGGCGTTTCGAGGGAGATCGGCTCCTTGGCGATCTTCAGCACCTTGCGCACCTTTTCCAGCGGCATGGCGAGCTTCTCGGCAAGTTCCTCCGGCGTCGGCTCGCGGCCGATCTCGTGCAGCATCTGGCGCGAGGTGCGCACGATTTTGTTGATCGTCTCGATCATGTGCACCGGGATGCGGATGGTGCGGGCCTGATCGGCGATCGAGCGGGTGATGGCCTGCCTGATCCACCAGGTCGCGTAAGTCGAGAACTTGTAGCCGCGGCGATACTCGTACTTATCGACCGCTCGCATCAGGCCGGTGTTGCCCTCTTGAATCAAGTCGAGGAAGCTCAGGCCGCGATTCCGATACTTCTTCGCGATCGAGACCACCAGCCGCAGATTTCCACCTGAGAGGTCGCGAGTCGACCGCTCGTACGAGGTGTATCGCAGCTGGATCTCTTCCGCCCGCTTCTTGCCGGACTCGGGAGTTTCCAGCGTCATCTCCATCAGGTCACGGAGTTCAGTCAAAGCGGTCTCGCGGGTTTCTGCGTTCCCCTTGTGAAGCTTCAACTGGTCGCGCAGCTGGATCATCCGCTGGGAGATCTGCTTGAAGCGTTCCATCAGCGGATGGATGCGAGCGGTGCGCACGCCCATCTCTTCGATCAGCTTGGCGATCTTACGACGGTTCTTGTTGAGCCGCTCTTCTGTTTGCTTCCGGACAACGAGCTTGGTCGTGGGATCGGTGATCAGCTGGAAGTCGGCGAGGTTCCGCTTTTGCAGATGGCGAATGGTTTGCAGGTTCAGCGGCATGCGCCCGAGGATCTGGTCCTTCTCGAGCCCCTCGGTCAGCGAGACCTTGATCGTGCGATCAAACGGCAGGTCGCCATCGCTGACTCGCTGCAAGACATCGACAGTCTGCTGGGCGACGTAATCGTTTTCGAGCAGGTGTTGACGATAGCGACGGCGAGTGACTTCAATGGTCTTCGCGAGAGAGATTTCTTCTTCGCGGGTCAGAAGTGGCAGTTCGCCCATCTGGGTCAGATACATCCGGACGGGATCTTCGATCTGCTTCGATTCGTCGAGCTCGACCGAGCCTCGCTTCGGTTTCGCCTTGCTCGTGACTTTGGTGGCGGTCTTCTTCTTGGTTTCGGCCTGGCTGACACGGCGAAGCTTGAGGTCATCCCGCACACTCAGCCCGAGTTCCTCCATCAGCATCAACACTTCTTCCAGCTTCTCCGCGCTGACTGCTTCATTCGGGAGATAGGAGTTGATCTGCGTGAACGTCAGGAACCGCTGCTCGCGGGCCAAGTCAATCAATTCGCAGAGAGCATCATCATGTTGGTACATCGGGGGTTTCCTCCGGGGTTGAACGAGATTGGAGACACAGCCGTGGGGACGGCTGGTTACGCAGTCGTTCTCTTGGTGGCACGTCTCAGATGAAACTGACTCGCCTGACGCAGTAGTTCTGTGTCGTCAGACGATGGCGATCCCTCGCCGAACCCGGGGGACATAGGTGCCCCCCGTTGAAGTTGAGACTGTTCTTCCTGGCGCCATTTGAGGTTGTCGATGGTCTGCCGAAGGAAAAGAGGACAAGTCTCGTCGGATTCGACCCCGGTCTCCCGGAGTTTTTTGGCCAGGTCTTTCGCCCGGGCCTGATCGTCCAGCCAGACGGCTAATCGCTTCAACTCGGAATCATCCAAAGCCCCGAGCAGGCTCGCGAAGTTCCAGGGTTGGGACTCACCGTGATACAGCATCTCGGCAAGCAACTGTTGCAACTGCGGGTGCCGGATCGCAAACGTTTCGTTCTCAGCAAGAGCGAACCGCAGCAATCCAGGAGCAGTCACCAACACTTCAAGCAATTCGCATTCCAATTTGTCACTCAATGTGAGGCGGTTGGAATACAAACGCGCTGTTTCGTTAGGCCGTGCTGCGGGGCGGGCCTCTTCGGGGGTTGGAATGTCAGCCAGTCGCGGGGCTCGCCGAGCGGCTTGGCCTCGCACTTCTTGCAAACGCTCTCGTACTTGTTCCTCACGCAACCCCAACCGTTCGGCCAAAGCTGCCAGTAGCAGCCCTTCGCGAACATGCTGCGTCATGCGCGGAGCAGCTGCGAGAACTTGCAGCATCTCTTCCAGGATTCGTTGCCGCCCATCAAGTGTCTTAGACGGGTACTTGGCTTGCAGGCATTGGAGCTTAAAGTCGAGGGCCTCCGGGGCAGACTCCACGAGGCGACGCAGAGCATCCGCTCCCTCCACAGCCAGGAATTCGTCGGGATCTTTGCCACTGGGCAGAGTCAGAATCCGCAGGTCGACATCTTGAACGATGAATCGTTCCAGCACCCGTTCCGCAGCGGCCATCCCAGCGGCGTCCCCGTCATAGACGAGGACGACTTTGCGTGCGAAACGTTTCAGGATCGTGACGTGTTGATCGGTGAGAGCGGTCCCCAACGTCGCGACAGCGTTCTTCACTCCATATTGATGGCAGGCGATGACATCGGTGTAGCCTTCGCAGATGAGAGCCGTCTCTGTCTTGCGGATCTCGTCGCGGGCGGCGTCGAGAGCGAAGACGAGCTTGCTCTTCTGGAAGACCACACTTTCGGGACTGTTCCAATACTTGGCCGGATTGGAGGAACCGGGAAGGATGCGACCGCCGAACCCGACCGCCTGACCGCGCTCGTTCCGAATCGGAAACAGCACGCGATCGACGAAGTAATCGTAACAGCCGGGTCCGTTGTCTCGTTCGCCGATCAATCGTGCCGCGACCAGTTGCTCCGGCTTGAACTTGCCTCGGGCTTGGCCTTGCAGCCAGTCCCAGTCGTTGGGGTGGTAGCCGATGCGGAACTGCTTGACCATCTCCGGGGTCATCCCGCGACCACGGATGTAGTCACGGGCGGGCTCAGCAGTGGCGTCCGACATGAATGTGCGGTGGAAGAGATCCTGCGCCCAAAGCAGAACCTCGTAGATGGCGGTACGGTTGTCGTCGTCGCTGCGTTGCCCCTGGTATTCGGGCAACTTGATGTTGGCCCGCTTGGCCAGAATCTCCAGAGCCTCGCGGAAGCCGATCTTCTCCCGCTCCATCACGAACGTGAAGCAATCACCGCCCGCATTGCAGACCCAGCAACGATAGCTTTGCCGATCAGCGTACACCCGCATCGACGGGTTGTGATCATCATGAAACGGACACAGGCAAACATGCTCGCGGCCGCCACGTTGCGGAGTCAGAGCGACCGCTTCTCCGATGAGAGCGACAATGTCCGTTTGGGAGCGGACCTGTTCACGAATGTCGCTCGAAAGATCCACAGGCACCCGTCCACATCACTCACAGGCCAGAACTCCAACCGTCCGAGTGCCTTCGAACAGGCTGCATCTTCCGCATCCGCAGAAGATCCCACCCAGCCCGAAAGACCCACACAGCTGTGCAACCTGGAGCGGACAAGTGAACAAGCGTCCGTCTGGAACCGGCAGTTCTCGCCGACCCGTTGCGTTAAGAGTCTACACCCGTCCCGAGTGTCGGTCAAACTGCGACTGGTCGGGAACCCGAAGTGTCGGGCGTCGTAACTGCATGTTCGGCAGGATGTTGAAGTCAGGGACGACCGCTGGACTCGCCGCAGAGCGAGAACCTTTCGCAACCCACAAACTCCGCCGCATGAGGGTGTTTCGTCGATGGTCCTGGAATTGGACGAGAATTGCCCGACAGTTGGGTAATGAGAATTATTACGACGGTTCGGATCGCTCTGTCGAAGCAGACTGGGTCAGCTGTGGCCGGGACTTCCAAGCCAGGTAGCCACTGACGGGTAATGAGAAGACCCCAGCGACGATCGCATACGCTGCTGCGACGCCGATACCGCCGAATCGGTGCCCTGCCACCCAGGCCAGGATGGCAATCGCCAGCGACGTGATCGAGTTTGGGATGAGGAAAAGATCTTTCTTATAGAGACGGACTGAGGTCTGACACAGGTTAGTGAGCAGCATCAACGCCAGCCCCACCATTAGCAATCCCGTCTCTGCTAGAGGAAGAAATGCATCTCCGTATTTGATCCCGCCCTGCCGCAGGGCGAGGACCGTCCCGCTGAAGCCACCCGCCCCGATCAGGAACACCACCAGCGAAATTGCCCCCGTCTTAATCAGGCGAAGCCGTAGCAGCTCATGGTCACCGCGCGCCGCCATCGCTCCGAACTCTGGAGCCCGAGTATTCACCCATGACAGGCTGGCGTTCTGGAGCGTCATGAGAATGGCCCACGTCATGCCGAATCGCCCCGCTTCGACATCACCCTGACAACTGAAGATCACACGGGTGAAATAGTAGGAGCTGAAGTAGCTCCCCACCGTTTGAATTGCCACCCGCCACAGCAGCGGCCACAGCTCTCGCAACCAGTCGGTCGGAACCAACTCCCGGTGTTCATGCAGAGACGCAAACGCTGCCCGGTAACGAAAGTGGACCAGATAAAACTCCCACGCCCAACGGACCGCGCTGGCAGCCACCAGAGACCACAAACCGCCACCTAATAGCAACGCGGCCCACACGACCAGCGTCCCGGTCACTGCTTGCAGCAGGCGGTAGTAGCTGATCGTCCCGACCTCGTGACACCCTTCCAGCAGCGCGAGCTTCGGTACGTAGATCAGCGCAGCTGCATTCACCGCCACCAAAGCCAGCCACGGGGTCAACCAATCGACCGGGGACTCCTTCGCCCCGACTTCGAAGTAACCATTCAGGCTCACGCCGACTAAGAAGATCACAGCCCCGACCGCGAACCAACGCGACACAAACTTGTGCAAACTCGACAGGCGGCCCAATGCGATCGCATCGCCCTCGATCCGCCCGGTTCTCCCAAACCCCAGCCGATCCCACTCGTGGCTGGCCATCAACACCACCAACCCCGGCAGCCCCAGTTCCACGAACATCTGCATGCTCAGCAGACTGAGAAAGAGCTGGTAGACACCGCGTGTACTCTCACTGAGACACTCAATCAGCAGCGCAGCTGTGAACACTCCGGAAGTGAATTGCCAACCCCGCGAGAGCAATAAAAACGCCACCGCCCGGTTGACCTCCAGCCGCTGGAGCAGGTTGCGAACGGGGGCAGGGAAGAAGTCCAAGGTCGAGAGGCTCGCGAATGACAGCTGGGGTTTCGCGACTGTACCTCAGTGACAGGGAGGCGACAACGCGGGTTATTGCCGCGCGGGGACCAAGGAGTATTCATCACATGGTGGTCCCTGACATCATGAGCCCGACGCGCCAGCGAGGACTCTCGCCAAGGGAGGCAATCCCGAGAAATCTTCTGGGCCCGAGACTTCAGTGAATATCCAGAGACGTTCGCCCTTCCGAACTCGTCGGGTGGCTGAATTGTGATCGATCTCCGCCGAAGGCGACACCGTTACGGTTCACTCAGTCCACTCTCCGCCGATGGATACGGAAAGTCCAGCCCCTCGATGGCGGCCAAGGCGTTATGCGCGGCCCGCTGTTCCGCAGACTTCTTACTTGGTCCCCAAGCACCGGGGTAGGCATTTCCGTTAATGACAGCTGAGATTTGAAAACACTTGGAATGATCGGGGCCGCGTTCGTCCAACACTGCATAAATCGGAGTTAGTCCATAGTTCTTTTGGGACAAATGCTGAAGCAGGCTCTTAAAATTGACGCCGGTTTCCGACATCGCGGCGGATTCGATCTTGGACGCCAGCTTCTCGCGAATCACGGCGCGAGCTGCTGCGAATCCACCATCGAGATAGATTCCGCCGATGAGAGCTTCGAGCAGTGCCGCCAGAATCGACCCCGGTGTGCGGGCTGTCGAGGACACGCCGCGTCCGACCACTAAAAAACGTTCCAGGTCGAGTTCGCGGGCGATGATCGCGCAGGTCATCCGGCTCACCACAATCGACTTGATGCGGGTCAACTCTCCTTCGTCCGACGTCGGAAACTGCTCGAATAACAGCTCGCAGACGACCGCGCCCAGAATCGAATCGCCCAAGAACTCGAGTCGCTCGTTGGACTCCAAACGAGTCTTCGAAGCCGAGGCGTGTGTCAGGCACCAGCGCAGCAATGCCTTGTCATGGAACTGATACCCAAGCGCAGCTTCGCAGGCTTCGAGTTCGTCCCCAGCCGGAGGCGACGGAGCATCAGAATTCGTGATCGATGGAACCGATCCCACTTCAGGGGCCTGTCGTGAGTTGGAATCGTGAGTGAATGAGGACTTCAGCCGAGATCATAACCAATCCGGCGAAACCTGCGAGTTGCAGGCGATTGCACCAGAGCTAACAGCACCACCTGTGAGCCTTGTGAATGACAGCACGACACACAATCCTGATCATGTCCACACACTGAAAACATTTTTCTGTTACCAATAGAACTCTCCATGCGGTTCTCACTACTCGGGAACGGCTGACATCGGCTAATTGCAATTCCTTCCAGCGAGGAGTTGCTCTGAAAACCTTCCCTATCCTGAGATTGCGTCACGGGCAGCTGTGATCCTACGGCTCGCGTCCTTGTCACACCGGAAGGACTCGACTACCTTCTGAGCTTGCTCGCCAATACGGGGCACGGTCGGATCGAGCAGAGTCTGCTCTCGCCCATCCGGCGTCCCACTCCCGTTGAAAGGTCTTTGATGACTTCCCGCCAACTCATCCGCGTCGGTCACAGCCCCGATCCGGACGATGCGTTCATGTTCCACGCCCTGGCCAACGACAAGATCGATACGGGCCGGTATCAGTTCACGCATCAGTTGCAAGATATTGAGACGCTGAACCATCGGGCACTTAAAGGCGAACTCGAACTGACTGCCGTGAGCCTGCACGGCTATGCGTTCATGACCGACACCTACGCCATCTGCTCCTGCGGGGCGAGTATCGGGGAGAACTACGGCCCGATGGTGGTTGCTCGTGAGCCAGGAACTGTGACCGACCTGAAGGGCAAGACCATCGCCATTCCGGGCGTCCTGACCACCGCCTTCCTTTCGATGCAGCTGTGGCTGCGGCAAGCAGGGATGAAGGCTGTTCCGAAGGGGCAGCCTGGCGGCGATGTCGAGTACATCATCATCCCCTTCGACGAGATCCTGAATGTCGTCGAACGCGGAGAAGCGGACGCCGGACTGATCATTCATGAGGGCCAGCTGACCTACCACACTCAGGGCCTCACGTTGATCGAAGACATGGGCGTCTGGTGGATGCGTGAGACTGGACTGCCTCTGCCGCTGGGCGGAAACGCGATCCGCAAGGATCTCGGCCCGCAAGTCATGGAAGAAGTAACGGCCCTGTTGAAGCAGAGCATCGAGTACGGCCTGCAGCATCGCCAGGAAGCCCTGACCTACGCGATGCAGTACGGTCGCGACCTCGACCGGGCTAAGTCCGACAAATTCGTCGGCATGTACGTCAACGACTGGACCATCGATTTCGGAGTTCGTGGACGCGAAGCGGTCGCTCTATTGCTGCAACGTGGGTTCGAAGCAGGGATTATCCCGAATCCAGTCAAGCTGGAAATCATCGGGTGATTCAGTGCAATCAATCGCCGCAAGCACTCATCCCCCGCTGATCGTCGGCAGGAAATGAACCTCGCAATCGCGAGGCACCGTTTCTGACAATCCGCGTAAGCTGATTTTCGAGTTGATCGCGACACACAGGCCGGGACGCAGGCCATCACCGTCTCGCAGACGGCCAGCCAGTTCTGGATAACGGTCTTCGAGAGCAAGCGTGAGATCCCTCACAGTCTCCCCCGCGAGGTCAACAACCCGAGTGCCGTCTGTCAGCGTACGCAAAGAAGCAGGGATAAAGACGCGAGCCATCCGAGATTCTCCCCAGTGTGAAACGCAACACGGCGGAAACCAGCCTCGGGCGGCCAGAGCTTCAGTCCGGCTTTTCTCCGGCCAAGGCGTGGATGGCGCGCCACTCCTCGCCCGTCACCGGCTGGATTGATAGTCGTGAACCCTTTTCCAAGACCACCATTTCTCGCAGATCAATGCAGTCTTTCAGCATGTCGCGGGTCACCGGGTTCTCGAATCGCTTGCGGAGCCGCACGTCAACCATGAACCAGATCGGGTTTTCGACCGTACTCTTGGGATCGTGATGATCATGCTTCTTATCGCGGGCTGTAGCGTCGGGATAGCCCGCCTTCGTCACTTCCATTGTGCCAACGATCGCCATGGGCTCGACATTGCTGTGATAAAACAGCACTCGGTCGCCAATGCGGATCTCGTCGCGGAGTAGATTCCGGGCTTGGAAGTTTCGAACTCCATCCCAGAACGTCGTTCCATCACGAACCAGATCATCAATCGAGTATGCCTCGGGCTCCGACTTAAAAAGCCAGTAGTGACGCGACTTCGTAGAGCCTTTGGCTGCAATTTTGGCCATGAAAACGCCATAGAGGGAGCGAATCGGGGAGGGACTTCTTCATATTCTATCGAGACTCTCGTCACTTCGCGAACGCATCGCTGTGATCGCTGTTCCCTGTGCGGAAGAGACAATCGTCGTCGCTTAGGCTGACACCCTGAGCTTTGCTTCGCCCGAGTGCTGTCGCACCACACCGTTACTCGAGAAAATCACATTGCCCCAGAGGCATCGGGCACCACCGAAACTATGCCCCTGGAATCTCCAAACGGCAGCACCCGAGATTCAAATGTTCGCAATTCTCGGCGGTGCCGCGTTGCAAAATCTCGTCCGGTAATTCGTAGATGATCTGCTTACCGTTTCGCGTGCTATTCACCAATCCGGCTCGCCGCAGCACTCCCAGATGGTGCGAGACGTTCGCCAGCTCCAGGCTCAACCGCTCCGCCAAATCCGACACACAGCACGGTCCCGATCGCAGCGCCTGCACGAGGCGTAACCGGTCCTTATCGCCCAGCGCTTTCAAAAGCTGGGCGCACTGTTCGGACGAAAGCGGATCACGTCGCGGCATCGGGCAACCTCAAAGAGATTTTTCAAGATAACGAAGTCTCCGCCGTAGCAGAAGTCGTGAGACTTTTGCCGAGCTGTCAGGTTCACGAACGCTTGGCGTTCACCCGAGACAGTTGCGTTCATTCCAATGAGTGTTAGATTGTCATTGACCCTGAAACGGCCCCCACCGAGAACTGCCCATGAGCCAGCCCCGCGAACCCAGCCTGTCGCGCCAGATTATGGCGGAACTGATCGGGACGTTCATCCTGATTTTCTTCGGTTGTGGAGCGGTGCATGCCGCGGTGCTCACCGGTGCGCAATCGGGATTGTGGCAAGTCGCGATTGTGTGGGGCGTGGCCATCATGCTGGCGGCGTACACGATCGGTTCGGTCAGTGGAGCCCACATTAACCCGGCGATGACGATCGCGATGGCCGTCTGGCGCGGCTTTCCGAAACGTAAAGTGATCCTGTATGTTGTCTCTCAACTGATAGGCAGCATACTGGCAGCCGCCACACTGTTCGTACTCTTCAGCCCGCACCTGACAGCCTTGGAGAAACTCAAGGGAGTCCAGCGCGGCCAGCCAGGCAGTGAAATGACCGCCATGTGCTACGGCGAATATTACCCCGCCCCCGGCAGCCTCGGCAGCGGGACTGATCCGTACTCAGCGGAGAAGCACTCGGAACTGAAGGCCAAGGGGAGCGAAGGCCAGGCGTTCCTGGCGGAGCTGATCGGCACGGCGATTCTGGCCTTCGTGGTGTTCTCCGTCACGGATGATCGCAACGCCGGAAGGCCCCTCACCGGAAACGCTCCGATCTTCATTGGCCTGACCGTCGCCGTATTGATTTCGGTGATCGCTCCGTTGACGCAAGCCTGCTTTAACCCGGCCCGCGACTTCGGACCGCGCCTGTTCGCCTACTTCGCCGGATGGGGACGGATCGCTCTCCCCGGGTTCGCGGACACAGGCTGGCTGACTGTGTACATCGTCGCTCCGATCGCGGGAGCCCTCATCGGCGGAGCCATTTACGAATTCGCCATCCGCCCAGCTCCCGTCAAGAACTGAGGTCGTATTGGACAGTGCCACTTTGCCGATTCAGTCTTGCCATCGACAAGAGCGGCAGGCGTCAGCCTGTCGAGGCCTCCACCACATGCCTGGCGCGGGTTCTGGTTCAACGCCTCGGCAGGCTGGCGCCATGTCGCTCACGGAGTCACCATCCGGCTTACGCCAGACGCTCGCCGTGCTCCTGTCGATGCTCTGTCTCTCTGTCTTTCCCCACGTCAACGTGCAAGCCGCTGAACCGCTCGATCCCACTCAATCTTACTCGGCCACCAGCTCCCATCCCGTCAATCACTCCGTCGAGTTGATGGTCACGGTCACTGCCCCGTACAAGTCCAAGCTCCTCTGCGTCTGGATGCCGATCCCGCCGAGTGACAGTGTCCAGACGCTTTTAAGCTCCGAATTCGAGACCTTCCCGACTTCAGTCACACCGCAGATCGCGACTGAGCCAGTCTTCGGAAACAAGTTTGCCTACTTCGAGTTCCCGAATCCACAGGGGGCGATGGTCATCCGCCACAAGCTGCAGATCGAGGTCGCCGAGTTGAGGTGGAACCTCGATCCAGACAAGGTGCAAGCCACGGCGAAATGGCCCGAGAGCTTCGCCCCCTACTTGCGGAACGAGACACAAGCCGTCGTCACTGATGCCCGCTTCGAGAAGCTGCTGGCCCAGATCGTCCCGCAGCGTAGCAACCCACTGCTCGACCTCGGCAAGGTGATGAACTACGCCGACCAGAACTTTCAGTACGATCACGCGAACGCCTCGCTGAAGGCGAGTTCGCTCCATGCCCTCGAGGTGAAGGCTGGGCATTGCAGCGACTACCACGGTTTCTGCGCCGCGATGGGGCGGCTCATGCAGCTGCCAACGCGAGTCACTTACGGAATCAACACCTTCCCCAAAGCTTCGCCGTCGCACTGCAAGCTCGAGTCCTTCCTCCCGCCCTACGGCTGGGTCAGCTTTGATGTCTCCGAAACGCAAAAGATGGCAACTGCGATTCGCGTGAACGACAAGTTATCGGACACAGAGAAAGAGACGTTGGTGGCTGCGGCTCACACCCGTTTGACGAGTGGCTTCCGCGACAACACCTGGTTCAAGCAGACGCACGGGACCGACTACGACCTCGCGCCACCGGCTTCGAAGAAGGTCGCCGTGGTCCGCACGATTTACGCTGAGGCCGATGGAGTCGCCCTGCCCGACCCCGACCCGTCCGCTGCGAAGCAGACGAAGTTCGCCTGGATGACCTCCCACAAGTTCGAGTCGACTCCCCCCGTCAAGAACCCGTTCACCGATATCGAGTCGCTCAAGGAATGAGAGCGGCAGGGCGTGAGCCTGCCGAGGCGTAGCCCTTCACAACAAACTTCCAGAGACAGTAACACCACTCGACAGGCTGACGCCTGCCGCTCGCCAAGGACATCCCCATGAACCCACAATACATCATGATCGGCGGCTTCCTCGGAGCCGGAAAAACCACCACAGTCGGACGCCTGGCCCGGCACTACATCGCTCAGGGCAAGCGGGTCGGGATCGTCACCAACGATCAGACCACCGACCTCGTTGATACGCATTCGTTGCGGTCGCAGGGCTTCGAAGTCGGCGAGGTCGCAGGCTCGTGCTTCTGCTGCAACTTCAACGCCCTGACCGAAACCGTCGAGGGACTCGGCGAGGCCCAGCTTCCCGATGTCATCATCGCGGAACCAGTCGGCAGCTGTACCGATCTCGTCGCGACAGTCATTCGCCCGCTGATGCAGGTGTATGGCAAGCCGCTCGATGTCTCTCCGTACGGAGTAATCCTCAAGCCGAGCCACGGGCTGAAGATCCTGCGTGGCAGCGGTGGGGCCGACATTCCTGTCGGCCAATCTCCTCAGCGCGGCTTCTCACCTAAGGCCGAGTACATCTTCCGCAAACAGCTGGAAGAGGCCGACTTCATCATCATCAACCGGATCGATGAGTTGTCCCCAGCGGAGGTCGACGAACTCGAAACACTTCTCCGCACCGAGTTCCCCGATCAGCCGATCCTCCGTGTCTCTGCCCGTACTGGCGAAGGGTTCGAGGCGCTGACCGAGATGCTCGGCCAACGCGGGGCTTTCGGTCAGCGCGTGATGGACGTCGACTACGACATCTACGCCGAGGGTGAGGCCGAACTCGGCTGGCTCAACAGCCAAGTCAACGTCGAATCGGGCACAGCCTTCGACCTCGATGCATTGCTGGTCGACATCATCGGGCGGCTGCACGATCGATTCGTGGGGGCCGGAGCTGAGGCAGCGCATCTCAAGACCATCGGCCTGTGCGACGGCAGTTACGCAGTCGCCAACCTCGTCAGCAATTCAACCGGTCCGGAGTTGTCGCTGCCCTCGAAGACGATGACCAAAGCGGCCAACGTCGTCGTCAACGCCCGCGTGGCGACAGACCCAACGGAGCTGGAAGCGTTCGTCCGAGCAGAGGTTGCTGCGGCATGCCACGCGATCGGAGCCACACACGAAGTGACCTCGCTCCAATGCTTCAAGCCCGGTCGCCCCGTGCCGACGCACCGGATCAACGAGACGGTATAGCTGCTCATAGCCCGCTGCGCCAGCCAGGGACTTCGTTAGCCCGCAGCGCCAGCAAGGGCTCCGCCGCCGAGCTCCAGAACCCTCGCTGGCGCGTCGGGCTGGCTGTTACTCGCTCCAGCTGTCGAGTATCGTCACGTCCCGCTTCGCAGCTGATTCGCGGAGCCGAACATTTCGCCGGGAACCGCCATGCTCAACACCTCTCTCCACGCTTGGCACGCCGCTCATGGGGCCAAGCTCGTCGACTTCGCGGGCTGGCACATGCCTGTGTTGTATACCTCGCTCGTCGAGGAGCACACAGCGGTTCGCCAGCAGGTTGGGTTATTTGATGTCGCTCACATGGGACGGCTGCGGTTCAACGGCCCCGAGGCGTTGCCATTTCTGGAACAGGTTCTGACCACCGATTGTGGCAAGCTGGCTGTCGGCGATGTGAAGTACTCTCTCGTCTGCCAGGAGGACGGCGGGATTCTGGATGATGTGCTGCTCTACCGCCGCGAGAAGACGTGGCAACTGGTGGTCAACGCCAGCAACCGCGAGAAGCTTCTCACGTGGTTCGGCCAGCAACAGGCCGGTCGCGACATCGGTCTGGTCGACGAGACCCTCAGCACTTGCATGATCGCTGTTCAAGGTCCGCGCAGCTGCGAACTCCTGGGACCGCTGAGTCCAATCGGTGTGCAATTGCTCAAGTATTACACGTTCACCGACGCGATAGTGGCGGGAATTCCCTGCGTCGTGAGCCGCACGGGTTACACCGGTGAGGACGGGTTTGAACTGGTCTGCCCGGCGGGTCAAGGAGCAGCTCTCTGGGAAGTGCTGCTGCAGCACGGAGCCCCGCTGGGGATTATGGCCTGTGGTTTGGGAGCCCGCGACACGCTCAGGCTCGAAGCCGCGATGCCGCTCTATGGGCATGAGATGGACGACACCATCGATCCACTAACAGCTGGGCTGTCGTTCGGCGTGCGCCTCGCCAAGACCGCCGACTTCATCGGCCGCGCCGTACTGGAGAGGATCAAGGCGACCCCGCTCGGCAAGAAGCGAGTCGGCCTGAAGCTGAGCGGCAAGCGCATCCCACGCGAGAAGATGCCGATCACCCACAAAGGCCAACCCGTCGGTTACGTGACTTCCGGTACTCAGTCGCCGACCCTCGGTTACCCGATCGCGATGGGGTACGTCCCGACCGAACTCTCAGCCCCCGGCACCGAACTGCACGTTGAAATTCGCGGGAGCCAGGAAGCCGCGATTGTCTGTGCGCTGCCGTTCTACAAGCGTGTCTTGTAACGAGGCAGCTAGCGCTACTCCGCATCCCGCACATACACCGGGTTAGACAGCACCCACGG
This sequence comes from Planctomycetota bacterium, assembly GCA_043777375.1. GTDB lineage: Bacteria > Planctomycetota > Planctomycetia > Planctomycetales > Planctomycetaceae > TH-plancto1. The sequence continues at coordinate 14,584 of JAYWHX010000121.1, forward strand.
TTTTCGTTCTCCGGCCACATCGAGCCAGAGTTCCACGCGATGGTTCCCAGCAACGGTCACTGGGTATTCCAGCTGGTCTCCATCGGCTTCGTCAATCAGTTCGCCGCTGCGGAAGACTCGCCAGTGGCCCGGCAGTGGGGACCGCGCGACGAGCTTCAGCCCCTCGGCCATGGGAACCACACTCCCCATCTCGTGCCGGGTCTCCCCCTGCATGGCGGCAAAATCAAACCCCCGCGAGTCGGCGATCCCGTCGAAGGCCACAAACGCCCGCCCGCGTTCCAACGCCTCGCTGATTGCAGCTGGTGTCAGCTCTGTGGCGAGGACATGCGTCCCCACATGCCGCAAGCTGTTCTCGTAGGGATCGAGCTGCATGCGGAAGATCGTATCGCCGACTTTGGTGGACTCGGGGAATGGCTTGATCGCCTGGAGCAGCTTGGCGTCAAGAACGATCAGCTCCTCACCCAGTGCATCCTCCACGCGGGCCTTGTTCCCCTCGGCCAGCTTGATCCGCAAACCGATGTTCTGATGCGCATCGTTCGCCGAAACTCCGGTATGCGGAGCGATCACGCAGAGCTCGTCCCACCGCTTCAGGTAATTCTCGGGGTAGTCGAGCAGAGCCAGCAGCGACTCCTGCGGGTACTTCTCAAACAGTGGAGCGGCGTTGACCAGCCAAAGCGGGTTCTTCACGGACGAGAACAGACGCTTCTCCTCCTTGGCATCGGCATGCGTGTTGTAGATCTCCGATCCGGTCAGCCCCTTGATCTCCCAATCCATGCGTTCTTCCAGATGGCATAGAAACGTCTGCCCGCCTTGTCCTCGGACTCGTAGCGACAGATCCTGCGGTTCCAACGAGTCGAACCCTTTGAGGCTCTCGCGTGCATACACATGCAACCCCTTCAGCTCTGCCCCGGGAATCAGCAGCACGCCATCGCGCAGCCCGGCATGCCCGTCGGTCACGAAGTCGTAATGATCCGCCGGATGCTCGGTGAACATGATCGCGTGCGTTCCGGCCAGCTTTGCAGCTGTGACGATCTCCTCGATCGTGCCACGACTGTCGTGGGAGAAGGCCGAGTGGACATGCATGTTGACGCGGAATTCTTGCAGCAGTCCGGAGCGCGGCAGATCCTTCCGTGCAGCTTGAAAGTCAATCCGTGCCTGATGGACCTTCGCCAGCTTCTTCGCCGTCAGACGATCGATGGCATCCTCGGCGAGTGCGAGGTGGCTCAGGCTTATTAGAGAACAGAGCGTTGCCAGGAACACAACGAGTCGTGGGGACATGGGTGGCCAGCTGAGGAGTGGGTTGATTCGAAGAGGGGCAACGAGATAGACATGAATCGCGTTGGGGCGTGAAAAATCGGGAGGGCGAGGCTCCTGCCGAGCCGCGATGGGCAACGGACGATGGCTGTCACGCTCGGCTCAGCAGGAGCTTCGCCCTCCCTCCAGCCCGGTGATCACTCCCCCCAATGAAACACCCGTTTGGCATTCTCGGTGGTGATCTCGGCCAGTTCCGGCAGCGTGAGGCCGCAGGCTTCGGCCAGCACTTGAGCGGTGTTGCGGACGAACGCGGGCTCGTTCCGTTTTCCTCGATGTGGCGTCGGGGCCAGATACGGGCAGTCGGTCTCGATCAACAATCGATCACGTGGGATAGTGGCTGCCAGTTGCCGCAGAGCTTCGTTCTTCTTGTAGGTCAGCATCCCCGAGAACGACAGCATCATCCCCAATTCCACACACCGGGCAGCTGTCTCGGGACTACCGCAGAAGGAGTGCATGATCCCGTTGAGTGGGCCCAGCTTCGCGTCGCGGTCGAGGACCTCTAACGACTCAGCCTCGGCCTCGCGACAATGCACGATGAACGGCTTGCCGATCTGGCGTGAGAGAGCGAGATGCCGCTCAAAGTAATCCACCTGCACATCGATCGGTGTGTGATCCCAGTATCGGTCGAGTCCCGTCTCGCCCAGCGCGACCACGCGCGGGTGCAGCGCCAGACTGCAAATCGTCGTCCAATCCTCAAACCCCGCCTGCGTGCAATAGTTCGGATGAATCCCCACCGAGGCTCGCACAGCGGGGTACTTCTCGGCCAGCGCAATCGCGCGACGGCATGAATCGAGAGTAATCCCAATCGTGACCATCCCCTTCACCGCAGCGGCCTGCGCTCGCTGGATCAAATCGTCGATTTCAGTCTCGAACGATTGTTCGTCGAGATGGGCGTGGGTATCAATCAGGAACATAGGTGCAGCGATGCCTTGGAAGTCGTGTCCGAATATGACGCCACCCCGCTCGTCGGGGTGGTTCCCGCGCTTGTGCGCTACGAAACACCCCGGTGATTTTCAGTAGCGCACAAGCGCGGGAACCACTGGGGCGAGCCCAGTGGCGGAATCTGAGTGGGTCTCATTTACCCTTCTCTTGCGAAACAGCAACCCGTCGGACGCCCATGTCCGCGTACTCGAAGCGGGTCAGGCCGGTGCTGGCGCCGGTCAGGCGGTCGACGATCTTCGGGAGAGCAGCTGAGATCCCCTCGGTGACGGTGAGCCGCGCATCGCGATCGTAGGTCAGCATTAGGATCACGAGGTGTTTTGGCTGGGGCAAGCTGCGGTAGGCGGTTTCGAGTTCGACGGAGAACCGCTCGATGTCGGCATCCTCAGCTTGATTCAGATTCACCCGCAACTCGCGTTCGCGGTCTCCCGAATCGAGATGAGCCACGTTCTGCCCGTCGATGAAGAGCTCCCACACGTCGCAGCGTTTGCGGATCTCGTCGTAGGTCAGCAGGTGTTGCAGGATCGGCTCTGGGGAGCCGCTGGCGAGTTGTTTCAGCTGAGCTTCCGCGGCGGGCGAGGGACCGTTCAAGGTGGGGGCCCGCATCTCCTTGATGAAGTTGCGAGTCTCCTCGGGAGTCAGGCGGAACACCTCGCCGAGGGTGCGGGCGATCGCGCCCTGCTGCTCGCGGACGCGGTCCACTTCCAGCTGGGACTCAGCGACAACCGCTTGGGCCGCTTGCAGCTGGGATTCCATGTCCGTCACGCTGGCGACGGACGCCGCCGCTTGCGTTTCTAGTCCCGCAGCGCGTTCTTTGATGTCGAGGAACTGCATGAACAAGACGATCAGCAGCATGTCGAGGATGGGCGTGATTTGGAGTGTTAAGCGGCGGCGAGAGATCATGCGTCGGGCCCTTCCGACTTCTTCGCCGACAGGGCCAGCTCGCGCTTCGCTCGACCGACGGTCTCCCGCACGAGTTTGCGATCCTCGGACAACCGGTTGAACGACGGCTCGAGCCAGCTGTTGATGAACATGAGAATGATGGCGGAGATCAGCCCGGCAAAGGAGCACCAGATCGCCTCGCCGAAGCGTTCGACAACCTGTGCGACGGACGCGGCTTGTTCGCCGGATTTGGTATTGAGAGCGGCCCCGATGGCGAGCATGGTGCCCAGCACTCCGGCCAGCGGGTAGGCCTCGATCATCGTGCGAGCGCTGTTGTAGATCGTGTCGAACGACATCGATTGCAGATAGCGCCGCTTCTCGTCGAGCACCTGAATCCGAGTCAGCAGTGCGTTGCGATCCGCCCCGCGTGTGGGGTCATCCAAGACATCGTTGACATCGGCGAGGAAGACTTCGATCTGGTCACCGAGATGCGAATTCGAATCGAGCAGACTTTGATTCTTCAGCCCCTTGGTGAAATCGAACAGCGACGACGCGATGACGCGAAAGTCTCGCTTCGACCAGACCCATAACACAAAGAACAGCAGCAAATGCAGTCCGAACAGGACGACAATGACTGGTGTCGAGAGTGTCGACATCTGCTCCAGCAGCGCTGACCAGTTCACAGAGTTTTGTGTCGGAAGTGGCATGGGCATTCGGAACAGGGACGGAGTGCAATTGAACAGGGGTTGCCCGCAGGCGACCAGGGGCTCCCGAAAGTTATCGCAGCCACGCCGATTCCGAAAGGCGAATGCCGTTCTCTCAGATTCATTCCCAGCCTGCTACGGCTTCCCCAGCTTCACCCTACTGGTCATGTCGAGAGGCAACAGCACTCGCAGAGCAATGTAGCGACCCGGTTCCACTTCGTTCACGATCACAGCTGTCGTACGATCTGTGATGATGAGGTCTTCGCAATCCGGAGCGGCCGTGGGGGAGATTTCGGTCAGCAACGTGAAGACTCCGGTGTTCTCGCCAGACGGTTTACCGGTGACCCCTGATACGATCTGCAGCACGTTCTGTGTGCGAAAGTCATTGGTATCCAGTGCTTGCTCGCTTTGCCAGGGGGTGCTGAAAGACGCCCCTTGAATCTTCCAGATGGCTTGGGGCCACACTTTGGAAATCGCCGGGGCAATGGCTGAAATGTCTCCCGCGATCAGGGAGTTCCAGTCAACCTGCGGAAGCGGATGGTTTGCCAATTCTGGATCTGAACCCAGCGTGGTAATCCGTTGCAGCCGAGGGGCCCACTGCCGCACAGGCTCCTCGACCACGTAATTGCCGGGGACGCTCCCGAAATACGTCAGACGTTCGCCGAGTTCTGAGGATGGGACTCGAGAGGACGAGGGGGTCGTTCCAGGAAAACCGACTCCGGAAAACCCGTAGCTCGCGTTGTCCGCTGGGACTTCTTGAACCAAATCCTCCTGCCGCAAATCGGTCCACCATTGGTCCTGAACCGGATGGGCGACGGTCCGGCCACTGGCCCCATAGGTCATTTCCAAACGAGACGTTCGCACGACCTCGTTTTCCGTCGTCATATCCAGCAGGCTGATCCACGTCCGCGAGTCGTTCCGTCCGTTATGCTCGGCAGCCAAATGCGCCATCCAGCCTGTAAAGCCAAATGCGACCAGCGGGAACAACGCCCACGTCCATTTCCTTTTCTTCAGCAGCCCCAGCAGCAGGTAATCGCCCGGCGCAATGCAGAACAAACAGCAAGCCAGCACGGATGCCGCCAAGCCAAACGGCATCCCTTGAATCGATTGGGGCATCAGCTGGGTCGTCAGCTCGTCGATCGAGACTCGTGGTCGGGGTTCCAAGGGCTGGATGACGGACGGCCATTGATTCGAGGAGTTCATCGCAGCCGACGCACGAAGCCGGAGCTTATTGGATGTCTCCAGCGACTGGGATTTGATCGGTTGCATGCGGATCATCAGCCGCGCGACCCGCGCCCATTCCGCGGAGTCCCCCTTCAGTGCCTGAGTCGCGACAACCAACTGTCCGAATCCGGGGGAATAAACCGTCACTCCAACTGGGAGCCTTCGCGACTGACGGGCAGCGGACGCCCACTCATTCTGAGACATTGACCTGACAAACTCCTGCGCTTCGCTCCTCAGTGGCCCCGTCTGAATCAGTGCCATTGATCCGCCTGCCAGCACCCACACTCTCAGCGCATCGAGCTGAACTGAGCGAAATTGATTCAGCATTTCGTGCGATACCAACAGGGCATCCAGCCCCAGGAATCGCAGAGCATCTGCGGGCACATCCGCTGGCTTGAGCTGCGACAAGTGAACGTGCAGGTCGGGCCCTTCCTCGACATCGAGGTGCTGTTGCAAGAGGAGCGGCTGCTCAAACGCGGTTGAACTTCCCTCGGCCCCCAGCCCCGAGAATGCTGTCGCTCCGTGGTCGGCTAGGATCGCGATGACCATGACCCGGCGCCCTCGCTCGCGAACCTCCACATCGAGTTGCTCGGTCTCGAAGCTGTGTTTTGCAGAGAGGAATTCAGCTTGCAGGACGTAGCGTTCGGTTTTGTCGAGCAAGATTGGTCTAGGGGACATAAACCAGAGAACCTGCTCGCTGCCCGAGAGAGCGGTCTCGATGCCGGTCCAGCGACTGATCCGGGTTTCGTTGACGAAGGCCTGAACTTGCAGCTGCCCTTCGAGCAACTCCGGGTGATCCCACTTGATGAAGGCCCGCAAACTGAGGGGAGCACTCGTTCGGGCCCCTTCCCATTCGCGGCGGACGCTCATTTTCAGCGGCTTTTGTGGGGCCGATTGGGCGCTCAGAGTCGAGACGGAGCCCACGAGTACTAGCGCCAGGAATCTGAGCCACATCATTGATCTCCGGCCACTGAATCCTTGAATCCCAGCACAACTGAACGTCCCGATGGTGACAAATGAGCAGGCAGCGGGAAAGTCACAGGCGTCTCTGTGGAATCTCTACGTCGGAACGGGGCCAGATAACGGCGCGGACTTGGTGGTGCGGAATTATCGACTGTTTCCGAGACGCCTCAAACAACCCCGTGTGGCGTTGCGGAATGACTACCTTTGGTCTCGACGGCACGGTAACACAGTCAGCCCCCGAGTTGGGAAATGATTTCTGGGAATGGCTTTACGACGAGCCCGCTAGAGCGATTCCGTTTCCGCTCTCCGCGTGGCGCGCCGCATGCCCGTGAATCCCTCCTCGGATTCCGTCACTCTCTCACTCAGGACTTGTCTCGTGGTTGCCAGCCAAAGCGTGACGTTTGTGGTTTCCGATATTGGAACTTGCCTGTTCCTCAAGCTGTGTGGGTTCGTCGAAGAACACCGAGCCGAAATCCGAGATGTGAGCGAGACCCATTTGCGATTGCGCTGGGGTGGCTCCTGGCTGCGTCAGCTGTGTTGCGAAGCCGGAAGTCGGCCCCCGTTAGAAATGTTGATTTGCTTCAGCAGCTCGGACGAGGGAACCGTACATGCTCAAAAAACTCGGGTCGAAGTGGTCGTTCGGGATGGGGGAGTTTTTACACCTCAAGAACGTTTCGAGTCCGCAGCCCGGCGGGTCATCTGGCAGCTGAGGAACCACTTGCTGGTGGGTTGAATTGGCCGAAGTCCAAGGGCTTGCTGGCATCGTATGAAATTTTCTCGATCTAATCTGGACATTTCCGGTAGGCTTGACTACTGTGAAGAGGTCCGATTCTGTATTTGCAGATGCTAATTGGGTTTGGTTGCTTCGCTTGTCCTTTGCGGATCGTGAATTTTCCAAAACTGAATAGCAAACACCAAATACTCACGAGGTGGTCAACGTTCCGTGTGTGTCACACAGACGTGTGTCCGACCCCAACCCGGGCAGATCTCGAACCGTGCAATGGTCCGCCGGGACCGGTGGTGTCGAGATTGGGTTCTTGAGGCGCAAAGGCGCAAGTTCAAAGCATGAGCATGAAACTGTACGTGGGCAATTTGTCGTTTAAGACGACAACCGATGACCTGCGAGCGGCTGTCGAACAGTACGCTCCCGTGACGTCGATCGATGTGGTGATGGACCGGATGACTGGTCAGTCACGAGGGTTCGCCTTCGTGGAAGTCGCCGAAAACGGCGAAGCAGTAGTTGAAGCACTGAATGGTGCTGATCTCCAAGGACGCAAGCTCGTCGTGAACGAAGCTCGCCCCCGTGAAGATCGTCGTAGCGGCCCAGGCGGCGGCGGCGGTGGTGGTGGGGGCGGTGGAGGCGGCGGCTACCGTGGTGGTAGCGGCGGTGGTGGAGGCGGCGGCGGCGGTGGATACCGTGGCGGCGGCGGCGGTGGTGATCGCGGCGGTAGCGGCGGCGGCGGCGGATACCGTGGCGGCGGCGATCGTGGCGGTAGCAGCGATCGTGGCGGAGGCGGCGGTGGTGGCGGAGGCGGCGGTGGTGGTGATCGCGGACGTGATCGCCGTTACTAAGCAAAGACTGAGTGTCGGGGCGACCTGATCCATCAATCGGATGCCGTGTAAGTTGAATTCAAGCGAGGGGGGAGAGCAATTGCTCTCCCCCCTCTTTGCATTGAGTGACCTCACGATTTATCGTACTCCCACAGCTGCACGTGCCGCGCGTCTGGTCCCTCACCGCACAGGACTGCCCCCATGAAAATTCGCAAGATCGAAGACATCCTGGAGATGTGCCACGTCCGGCCCGGCAAGAAATTCCGGCTCAAGGACCACGACCCGGGATGGGAAGGGGACACTGGCATCCCCGAAGAACGCCGCCGCCAAATTGCAGAGACCCAGCTTTCGCAAGATGTCACCGACCTCGGCGAAGCTCAAGAACTGCTGTACGCCGCCGATACCTGGTCGTTGCTGGTTGTCTTCCAGGCAATGGATGCAGCGGGCAAAGACAGCACCATCAAACACGTCCTCACCGGAGTCAATCCACAAGGCTGCCACGTCACCAGCTTCAAGCAGCCCTCACAGGAAGAACTCGACCACAACTACTTGTGGCGCTGCTCCAAGGCCCTCCCCGAACGAGGCCGCATCGGAATTTTCAATCGCTCGTATTACGAAGAGGCCCTCGTCGTTCGCGTGCATCCCGAATTTCTCAAGTACCAACAGTTGCCCGATCTCCCGGACCCGGAAGCCAAGGTCAAAAAGTCGTTTTGGAAGGAGCGATTCGAAGACATCAACAACTTCGAAAGCCACTTGAATCGCAACGGAACGGCGATCATCAAGTTTTTCCTGAACGTCTCGAAGGACGAGCAGCGCAAGCGGTTTCTGGAACGACTCAACGAGCGCGACAAGCTGTGGAAGTTTTCCCTGGGCGATCTCAAGGAACGCGCCCGCTGGGACGACTACATGTCGGCGTATGAGGAGTGCCTGGAAGCGACCTCGACCGAACAGGCCCCGTGGTACGTGGTCCCCGCCGACAACAAGTGGGTGACGCGGGCGATTGTGGCCCGGGTCATCGTTGAAAAGATCAAGTCGCTTCAGCTGGAATGGCCGCAAGTGCCCGACAGCGATCGCGCGGCACTGGAGCAAGCCAAACAGCAACTGCTGGCCGAGAAGCCGTAAAGCGGAATGAATTCCGTTTGCCCTCTGCACGATCACTGACTGACCAAAGGACTCACAGTGAGCCGAATCCTCCGATGTCTGCTCGCGTGGCTCCTGTGTGTCTCCACAGCCGCTGCGGTCCCGACGGTGAATCCCAAAGATCACGGCGCACTCGGTAACGGAACCGCGAACGATACCGCTGCACTCCAGCAGGCGGTCGACGCGGTCGCGGGGTCTGGAGGCACATTGCTCGTCCCGCCGGGAGTGTATTTGATCGATGCCAAGATTGGCCTCGCACTCAAGAGCCAGATGACACTCACTCTCGACACGGGAGCCACGCTGCGAGCGATTCCAAACGCGCTGGATCACTCTCGTGTCATTTCGGTGTCGGATGTCGAGTCCGTGAACATCCTCGGCGGAACCATCGAGGGCGAGCGGGAACAGCACCAGGGAACCACCGGAGAGTGGGGCAACGGGATCGAGATCCGCAATTCGAAACAGATCCGCGTCGAAGGAGTCACCGTCAGCAGTTGCTGGGGTGATGGACTCTACATCGGCGGCAAGAGCGAGAATATTACGATTTCAAAAGTGACAGCAGATAAGAACCGTCGACAGGGCCTGTCGATCACCAGCGCTAGCGACGTGGTGGTGCAAGAGTCCATCTTCCGCAACACCCAGGGCACAGCGCCCGAGTGCGGCGTTGACTTGGAACCAAACACCGGCGAGACCGTTGCCAAATGCCAAATCCTGAACTGCCAGTTTTTTGCGAACGCGGGCGGCGGTTTGCAAGTCGGGCCATCGAATGCCGATCGAGGGAAGGCATTCGTCACTGGGTTCGTGGCCGCTGGCAATCTCTTCTCCGGAAACGGAACGAGTGAGCCTCCGAACTACACGGTGCAGATCGTGAACTGCGATGGGGCCGTCGTTCGCAATAACCGGCTCACCGGGAATATCGGAATCGGAATCGGCGTACTCGACTCCACCGAAACGACAGTGACGGGAAATACTGTCCAGCGAACCCGCCTGACCAGCAACAGATCCGACGCTGGAATCCTGCTCGGAAAAGAGACCGGCACGGTCTGCAAAGACAACATTGTGACCGGCAACGACGGGTACGGAATCTTCCTGTGGAAAAGTGAGTCGGTTGTCAGCGAGAACACGGTGACTGGGAATAAAAAGGGGCAAGTGAAGAGGTGACTTCTCGGGTAGAGTTTCGTTGGTCGATTGTCGCTCCGCAATTCCATAAGATATACCTCGACCGACTATCCGCCTCGTACCACGTCCCACCAGACTCAGGAGTCTGTTGATGTCCTCAGCTGTGCCTGCTCCGCTTTGTCCACCACGTCGTATCCTGATGGGACCGGGACCGAGCGATATTGCCCCGTCGGTGCTGGCGGCGCTCGGGGCTCCCACAGTCGGGCACCTCGACCCGTATTTTCTGAGGGTCATGGACGAAGTCCAGACGATGTTGCGACAGGTGTTCCAGACCAGCAACGAGCTGACGATGTCGGTCAGCGGCACCGGCAGCGCGGGGATGGAGACCTGCGTCGTTAATCTCATTGAGCCCGGCGACCGGATGCTGGTCTGCGTGAATGGAGTCTTTGGCGGTCGTATGGCCGATGTGGCCGCGCGCTGTGGAGCCGTGGTCACGAAGCTCGAACGCCCCTTCGGCGAGGTCTTCACCCCCGAAGAGGTCGAAGCCGCCGTCCAACAGTGCCAGCCCAAGGTTGTCGGCATTGTCCATGCCGAGACCTCGACCGGGGCTTGCCAGCCGATGGAAGAGATCTCCCGCATCGTGCATGCGAATGGGGCTCTCTTACTAATGGACTGCGTCACCTCTTTGGCCGGTCTGCCCGTCGAGATCGACAACTGGCAGGTCGATGCCGCTTACTCCGGCACCCAGAAATGCCTCAGCTGTCCTCCGGGTTTGTCGCCGGTCACGTTCTCGAAGACAGCTGCGGATGTGATCGCCGCTCGCAAGTCGAAGATCGCCAGCTGGTACTTCGACACGCTGCTGGTGCGAAACTACTGGGGGCAGTCGCGGGCGTATCACCATACCGCCCCGATCAACATGAACTACGCGCTACACGAAGCGTTGCGGCAGACCCTGACCGAAGGGTTGCCCGCGCGGTTCGCGCGGCATCGTCGAAATCATCTGGCCCTGCGAGCCGGAGTCGAAGCCCTGGGCCTCAGCTTTGTGGTCGCCGAGCAACACCGCCTGCCCATGCTGAACTCCATCCGCATCCCGGACGGAGCCGATGATAAGGCCGTGCGTGGGAAGCTCCTGAATGACTACGGCATCGAAATCGGCGGCGGGTTGGGCGCGATGGCGGGCAAAGTGTGGCGAGTCGGCCTGATGGGCGAGACGAGCCAGCCGCGTAACGTCCTGGTCTTCCTTGCCGCCTTGGAAGCCTGCCTCGCCGGGAAAGTCCCTGCCGGAGCTGGTGTCTCCGCTGCAAATGCGTTTTTCTCAGCGTAATTGAGCACCGTCTCTAATGCTTTTAATAAACGTCGGCAGGTCTGCTGGGCGCACCTCACACGCGACTTCCAGGCTCTGGGTAATCGTGGTGGATCCGGTGCCGCCATCGGCGAGCGGCTGTTGGCCCAGCTGCGCCAAGTGTTCGACCACTGGCACGATTATCGTGCCGGGACAATCACGCGCCGCTCGATGTCGGACCGCATTCGGTTCCGAGTTCAGAACGACCTGTGGGAGACTCTCGAAGACGGGAGGCAGTCCCCGCACGCGCGCAGCTCCGCGCTGTGTCAGAACCTGTTCCACCTCTGGGACCAACTCTGGATGTTCCTCACCCATGCCGGCGTGCAGCCGACCAATATTCGCGCCGAACAAGTGCTGCGTCACGCCGTGATCTGGCGCAAACTGTCCTTCGGCACCCAAAGCGCCGCTGGTAGCCTCATCGTGGAAACCCTGCTGACGATCATCGAGACCTGCCGCCAACAACAACGCGACCTGCTCGACATCCTGACCACCGCCCTCGAAGCCCCAAACCACCACTCCCCAGGCCCCTCGCTGCTGCCCGCGAAGTGATGCGCCATGCCGCTGGGGTTCGAACGGTGACCCGGTTAACTGTCTCAGCACCAGCGAATCCCCGGGATTCGCGGTGGGACAGATGCCGAAGTGGCAGTTCTCAAACAGAGCCAAGTATTTCTCGAACTCAACAGACCTGCTGATGTCCGAGATCGCCCTTTGTGGAGCCTGACCTACCGCAAAAAAGCTCTATCCCCCACAATCGAATGGTTCCCGCACTTCAAGGCATACCATGAAAACATCCGCCATTCGCCGCCTCCGTGAAAAGCTATCTCGCGACGAATCGGTCTTTGGCCTGTGGGTCACGCTGGAGGCTCCGACCGTGACCGAGATGGCGGTCGCTCTGGGAATGGACTGGGTGGTGATTGATGCCGAGCATGGGCATCTCGACTGGAAGGAAATCGTGGAGCATTTGCGGGCCACGGTCCGCAGCGATACGGTCGCTCTGGTACGGATTGCGGAACTCAATGGAGCTCTCATCAAGCGGGTGCTGGACCTCGGAGCCGATGGAGTGGTCATCCCGTGGATCGAGTCGGCTGAGCAGTTGAAGCAGGCGGTCGCTTACTCGCGTTATCCCACCGAAGGCGTACGCGGAATTGGTGCCGAGCGAGCGACCTGCTGGGGGCAGTGCTTTGCCGAGCACACCGAGGAAGCCAATGAACATGTCCTCGTGGTCCCGATTATCGAGACCGTAGCCGCAGCGCGGCAAGTGCCGATGATGTGTCAGGTGCAAGGGGTCGAGTTGATGTGGTTTGGCCCGGCGGATTTTTCTTCCAGTGCGGGGTTCCGCGGTCAGTGGGAAGGCCCCGGAGTGGCTGATCAGATTCTGAAGCTGAAGGACACGATCCGCGCTGCGGGCAAGCAGTGCGGAGTAATCGCCACCAGCATCGACAACCTGCACGAGCGGCAAGCCCAGGGATTTCGGGCCATCGGGGTGGGTATGGACACGGGTTTGCTGCTGCGTTCGTTGAAGGCCTCACTAGCTTCGGTGGGACGAGACCGCTCGATTCGCTCCTCGCTGACGCCTGATTGGACTGTTCCGTCGCCGAAAGCTGTCCCGCTGATCCAGCCGCCAGAACCGATGCGGCCCGATCGGATGGAGGTCATGAACTCGATCGGTAGCGGGCCCAAGGTCGAGATCGCTCGCGGTGTGGTCTTCGAGTGTCTAGTCGGCACACACAATCAGGCGCGGCACCTGACGACCGGCATCGTGACATTCGCCCCGGGAGCTGTGCTGCCGTATCACCTGCATACATTTACGGAGTCGGTCACTCTTCTGAGCGGCTCGCTGTCGATGGATGTCGAAGGCCGCAGCTACTCTCTCAAAAAACTCGACAATATTGTGATTCCGCCGGGGCTGGCTCACTCGGCGCGGAACTCTTCGGGCAGCGAACCGGCTGTGCTGCATGTGGCGATGGCTGTCGATACCCCGAGCCGCACGATGGTTGATAAGTTCTTCTCGAAGAAGTCGATGCCGGATGATTCGACAGGGCAACCCGGTGCCGAGCGAGTCAATCGTTTTGCGACGGCCAAACGCAGCGCAGCGGGTCCGAATGCGGAATTCATCGACTGCTTCAATGTCGAACTGATGCCGGGGATCGAGATGAGCGGAGGGTATGGGCTGTTCCATCCAGGTGGCCGCTTGCCCGCCCACGTGCACGATTTCGACGAGTCGATCTGCATCATTTCGGGGACAGCGACCTGCCTCGTCGAGGGTCGGAAGTATTTGATGAGCGATCGCGCGACCGCTTTGCAACCGCGCGGCCGCGTCCACTACTTTATCAACGACTCGAAGGCCCCGATGGAAATGTTGTGGGTCTATGCTGGTCCCAAGCCCGAGCGGATCATCGTCGATGAACGCTGTGCCACCGTGGAAGGAAACCCCTGGCGATGAGTCTGTCTCACCCGTTTCGAGTGGCGTTTACAGCCGATTTTTACGATGCACAGGGCCAGACCAAGTACTGCGACATCGGCAGCGGCCTGTTCGATGGCCAGGGCCAGATCGCGGTGGATCGTTTTGCCGATCATCGACCCGAGATTGAGCCGGACCAGCTGGCGGGCGTTAACGGAGTGATCGTCCTCGCCCCGCGCGTGTCAGCGCGCAGTTTGTCAGCCAGCGCCGACCTGCTGGCGATAGGTCGCTTCGGCGTGGGCTATGACAGTGTGGATGTGGTCGCCTGTACGGCACAGGATGTGTTGCTGTACATCACTTCCGGAGCTGTGGATCGACCGGTGGCTGAGGCGACAGTCGGTTGGATGCTGGCCCTGACTCATCATTTTCGGATGAAGGATCGGATCGTCCGCGAAGCTCGCTGGGACGACCGCAGCCAATACATGGGTTGCGAACTGCGTGAGCGGACACTGGGCGTGATTGGATTTGGCGGGATTGGCAGGTCTCTGGTCCAGCTATTGTCCGGATTTGGAATGCAGCGACCGCTGGTGTTTGATCCGTTCACTCCAGCGGCGGTCATTGCGGAGCAGGGGGCGGTCTCCGTCACGCTGGATGAGCTGCTGTCGCAGGCTGACTTTGTCTCGCTGCATTGTCCGCTGACCGAGGAGACGCGGAACTTGATTGGCCGCCGAGAGCTGGCACTCATGAAGCCGACTTCGTATCTGATTAACACGGCCCGTGGGGACATCGTCGACGAGGACGCACTGGCTGATGCTCTCTCTGCACATCGCATCGCGGGTGCGGCGCTCGATTGCTTCTCGATTGAGCCGCTGACCGCACCGCCAGTGTTTGCACAGTTTGATAACGTGTTGCTGGCACCGCACTGTATCGCCTGGACGGACGAGCTGTTTCGCGATATTGGCCGTGCTGCGTGTCAGGGCATGCTCGACCTCGCCGGGGGGAATCGTCCGCGCGGAATCGTAAACCCCGCTGTGCTGGAGCGCCCCGGCTTCCTTGCGAAATGGAAGCGAGTGTGTGAAAAGTAGGGGATCACAGGGCCTATCGTGCCCGTGCTTACCCGCTTGAAGGACTCATCATGCTGAATCGCTCTCGGCCCGTTTGTTCTTTCTTCTTTCCAGCCTGTTGCTCGGCTCTGCTTGTCATAGGACTGCTACCCAGGGGCGGCTCTTTAAATGCCGCAGACCCGATTGTGCCGTCCGGCGCGGTCGTGGAGAAGCTGTTCGAGTCCAAGGTGCTGACCGAGGGAGTTGCAGTCGCACCGAATGGCATGGTCTATTTCAGCGAGATTACGTTCTCGCACAAATCGAGGGATAAAAATGGAGCCATCGACGCCGGGTTCATTTGGAAGTTTGACCCCTCCACGCAGCAGACCAGCATCTTTCGGTCTCCCAGCGGGATGTCGAACGGCATTAAGTTCGACGCAGGTGGCCACATGATCGTAGCTGAGGGCGCTGACTATGGCGGTCGACGAGTGACCCGCACCGATATGCAAACCGGTAAGGCACAGATCATCGCCAGTCTGTTTGAAGGGCGCCCGCTCAACTCACCGAACGATATCACGATCGACGAACAGGGCCGCATCTACTTCAGCGATCCCCGATATCTGGGACACGAGCCAATCGATCAACCGGTTGTGGGTGTCTACCGTCTCGACACAGATGGTTCGCTGCATCGAATTATCACCGATGCCGGCAAGGCCAACGGCGTCTGCATCTCGCCCGACCAAAAGACACTCTATGTGGTGAGTAATGAAAATGGGGGGACTGCCATCGAGCGGCTGGCGAAGGAGGGCGCCGGACAAGCTGGCAAGGTCGGGATTCCGCTGCGAAAGGGTTTGATGGCACTCCAAGCCTACGACCTGGCAGCGGATGGAACGGCCACATTCCGTAAAATCATGGTTGATTACGCCCCGTTCGATGGTCCTGATGGCCTCGCCGTCGATCAGGAAGGCAATCTGTACGTGGCTGTCCGGGCCGAAAATCGCCCGGGGATCTGCGTCTACTCACCCGAGGGGCAAGAGCTGGCCTACATCAAGACGGAAGTTCCCACGAATGTGGGTTTCGGTCGCGGCAAAGACTCCAACTTGCTGTACATCACAGCCGGAGCCAGCTTGTACCGCATCCGCCTAAACCGTGAGGGGTATCAATTGCCAGCTCGTCCGTAAACCGTATGCTGTGTCGGTGAATGGAGCTGGAATACTCGCGATAAGGCTTTTCTGGGTCGCGTGTTACGAACAGTATACTGAGCGTCCGGCGTGAGCCGAACCGTCCCCCCAGCACTCTCCGAGGCAGGGAGTGGCTGACGCCATCTCGGTTGCTGAAATGCTAAACGGGGGCTCAGCCAAATGTCTGCCGAGTAGACGCACCTGAACCAGCGGGGTTGGAGAGAATACGGGCGAACGGTTGGGCTTTGTACAACACGTTTGACGACATGCTCCGGGAACGATATCATCCCGACTTGATCTGGATCTCGAGTTTGGACAGGAGTGCTGGGGCGTGGCAGAAATCGTCGTCAAGGACATTCTGGAAGCAGGCGTTCACTTTGGGCACAAAGCGAGTCGCTGGAACCCCAAAATGCGTCCGTATATTTACGGGCGTCGGAACAAGATTCACATTATTGACCTGAAGGAAACTGTTCGAGGCCTCGTCCGGGCCCAGAAGTACCTCCAAAAGGTCTCTGCTCAGGGCAGCCTCGTGCTGTTCGTGGGAACCAAACGACAAGCTCAAGAAGCTGTCGTGGAAGCGGCCCAAGCCTGCGGCATGCCCTACTGCACTGAGCGTTGGCTCGGTGGAACGCTGACCAATTTTCGGACCGTTCGCGCTCGTTTGCGCCGGCTGGAAGAGTTGGAGACGCTCGAAACAACGGGTGACCTGCTCACTAAGTTCTCGAAGAAGCAGCAGTCCCGCTTGCTCCGCGAGTTGAAGAAGATTCGTAAGAATCTCGGTGGCATCCGCGAGATGAACCGTCTGCCGGAAGCAGTCTTCATCGTCGATCCGAGCAAGGAAAAGAACTGCGTCGCCGAATGTCGTTGCTTGGGCGTCAAGATTGTGTCGTTAATCGATACAGACTCCAATCCAGACATGGTCGACCTGGCCATTCCAGGAAACGATGACAGCATCCGCTCAATTCGCTTGATTCTGAGCTACGCCTCAGGAGCCATCAACGCGGGCAAAGCATCGATTCCGCGAAAGCAGGAAGAGGCCGCCAAGTCCGAAGAGTTCAAGGCTGTGCCAAGCATCCGCTAACTTCGCGAGATGTTTTTGAATCAAGCCCGTGGCGTCCCAGCCACGGGCTTCTTCATTGGCAATCGCTTCTGTTGTGCAAAACAGTTCGTCGATCGCGAGTGAACATCGTTCCCACAAGTGGTGTCCGAATGGCCTGTGTCAGGCGACAGATGTTTGGGCGGAGATCGTCCACGAAAATCGTCTGGTTCTCACAATCATCACTGGTTCTTTCACGAATTCCTGGAGGAGTCTCCCCATGGCTGAAATCACAGCCGCCGCCGTCAACGCTCTTCGTCAGCGGACGAGTCTGCCACTCATGAAGGTCAAGCAAGCCCTCACCGAGGCAGGCGGAGACCCAGAGAAGGCGATCGAGATTCTGCGGTCCCAAGTCGGCAAGCTGTTGGTCAGCCGTGCGGAAAATGCGACCGAAGAAGGCCGCGTTTTCGTCAAGCTGAGCCCTGACAATAGCGAAGCCGCTGCTGTCGAAATCCAGTGTGAATCCGCTCCTGTCGCGAAGGCCGATGCTTTCGTAAACCTGGGGGATGCACTGGTCACTCAGCTCCTCAATGGACCAGGCGCGGCCAGCGTCGATGAACTGCTGGCTCAATCCACAGCCGATGGCAAATCGCTCAAGGGAATGTTCGAAGACGTCGTGAACCAGATTCGCGAGAAGTTTGTCATTGCCCGCGTGATCCGGATCAAGGGGCCAGTCGGTGCCTATGTTCATCACGACGGCAAGACGGCCTGTTTGTTCCAAGCTGAGGGAACTGATCTGAACTCACCGGCACTGCGCGATGTGGCGATGCACATTGCCGCGATGAAGCCCGCGTTTGCCAATACCGATTCGGTGGATCCCGCTCGTGTGGCGGAGGCTCGTGCAAATTTGGTCGCCGAAGCGACAGCCAGCGGCAAGCCTGCCAACATCGTCGAGAAGATTGTCGACGGCAAGATGTCGGTCTTCTTCCGCGACGAGTGCGGCGTATTGACTGAACAGCCGTTTGCCAAGGACGATTCCAAGTCGGTTCGCCAAGTTCTGGCCGAAGCGGGCCTGAAGTCCAAGGCGTTCCATTTGTGGGTTCTGGGGCAGTAAGCTTCAGTCCTCAGTGTGCTCTTGCGGTTCGCCTCCGGTGATGTGCCGGAGGCGATTCCATTGGGAGGCAGGGTTTGGCGATTCCACTGTTTTCAACACCGATTTTCGATTGACCCGCGCATCCTGTTCGAGAGTTTCGTAGACTGCAGTCAGGACGACTCGCTGCGAAGTGGGCGTGTCCCGTGTGATGATCAGCCTGAATGGGCGTATTCATCCTTCCTGACGATTGTTTGAGATCCCGATGACACCTTCCCTGGCACGTGCAGTTCTGGCAGCCAAGACCTGCGACGATTTTCGCGGCAAAGAGATCGTTATCCTCGACCTGACTCCGATCACGTCGATCTTTGATTATTTTGTGATCGCGACAGCGACCAGCGGTCGGCAAATGTCGGCCATCGCGCATGAAGTGAACCGGGTCATGAAAGAAACCGGTTGGCGTCGCTTGGGTATCGAAGGCGAAAAAACCGGGACCTGGGTGTTGGAAGACTACGGAAATCTGGTCCTGCACGTCTTCTCCGAAGAAGCCCGCCAGATGTACGACCTGGAACACCTGTGGGGCGATTCCAAACAGCTCGACTGGAAGTCACTCGTCGCCGACCTGCCGGTGATGGCTGAACCAGCGACTGCGGAGTAACCCTGTCGGCGATGTCGCATCGCGACTCGCATGTTCGCCCTCTTCAATGATCGCCTCTTGGCTTGAGTTTCTTTCAAGACAAGATTGACAGAGCGTCTGCAATCTATAGTGTGATATCAGGTGCTGAGTTCTTGATTCCAAAAACCAGTTGGCCGTGTTTCAATTTTCAACGATTGCGGGGCTCGTCATGAGATTGTCTGCTGTCTGCTGCTAACGATTTTTTCTAACTCCGCGATGGCTCAAGGGAGCGGAGGATCGGGAGGGGGGAGTGGGCCCCCACCGACTGGAGCAGTGACTCTTGCCGCGATTCCTCCAACGATCCCTGATGGTGTCACTTATCACATTAGTGGTACGGTCACTGGAATTCCGGATGGAACCCAGCTGACAGTTCTCGTACTCAATACTTGGTTTGACCCAGTCACTCAAACCCCCGGCCAATTGGGAGGGCCTATCAAAGTCGAAGTTGTTGGAGGTGCAATCGTCGCTCCCCCATTCACTTTTTCCGGACCGGGTCATTTCGACATTCGAATCAAGAGGGGGCTCACAACTCTCGCGATGGATGGAGGCGCTGTGTCAGATCCGGTTGCTCCTTAAACTCGAACTTCCCCACCTCGTGGTCCGCCAACTTGAAAATGATGGGGCGCTGCGTTCGCCAGAACGCGGGGAGTCCGCACTCTGGCGCGTGCAGCGATTTCACAAGCTGAGATTGGTCGACCACGAGGCTGTTCTTAGCGTCAATGAGGAAATGAGAATGTCCCGTATGGCTTGGGGTGGAATCGGCCTGGCGATCATCATCATTGGACTGGGAGCGTGGTGGTTGAGCCCCATTCCGCTGACTCCCAACCAGCGATTCGCGCGCGAAGTGTTTACCCGTCCGACCTCATTGACGGAGAGGAGTGTCGAGTTCTCAATTCGAATTAATGATGTCGATGGGATCGGAAAAGTTCCGTCAGTGGAGTGCAACGCGAAAGCGATCATCGAAGTAGCGATCTCAGGTCTGGGCAGTTCTGAGATCGAAACGCTGACCATCGTTCCTCGATTGCCTGAGCAGGGTGAGGATGGGTTCGCCTGGATGGATGCGCGTGGGTGCGATCTCCATATTGCACTGAGCCCCTCGGCTCCATCTCCCAAAAACCATGCTCAGCAGCATCGAGAGAAATTCAATCTGCGGGCCGGGGAGTACGTTGTGCGATACTACCTGCAGTCGATGAACATCAGTCGGGATGATGGGGAACTCCCCAGGACAGAGTTACTCGGGGAAGGACGGCTGGTTGTCGCTCCACCTCAATCCAACGAGACAGATTGTGGACTGATCCCACTGTCAAATAAAGCGAATTTAATCCCGATGGGAATTCCATCGAACGAGCGATCACTATGACAAGGCGTCACCGCATGCCATTGATCCGCTGCAGTGCGACCACAAAGCCCCACGGCTTTACGGTGACCGAACTTCTCGTCTCGATTGGAATTCTTAGCCTGCTCGTGTCCACGATTTTGCCAGCGGTTCAGTACGCGAGAGAATCGGCGAGACGATCTGAGTGTCGTAATCATTTGAAGCAAATCGTCTTGGCATGTCATGAGCACCAGGAGTCTTTTGGCAATTTCGCGATGCCAAGGGTCGGCTTTGAAGACTGGCGCGTGCGAATCATTCCCTTTCTCGAGCAGGCGAAGCCTGTGATTATCGACGGTCGCATCACGGGCGGATCTGAAAATCCCCGGTCTACCGATGTCCGAGTGATCCAGCTGGAACTGGATCGATACTACTCACCCATGGGGTTAACTACTTCCCATGCGATGGTCATGGGCTTTCCGTCACAGATGGTTTTTTCCGGGAAACGACCGGTCGATTGATCCAACCTCGCGACATTACGGATGGTTTGTCAAACACCGCTGCAGTGTGCGAGCGCCGGGCCATGCTCGATGGTTATCTCGCGGGTTCCGACTACAGCAACGAAGCGATTTGGCACCATCGCATCGTACGAAAGACTGCCACGTTTATCGCCGACAGAGATCAATTCGCTGATGAATGCGAGTACCGCTCGGTCCCGCCGCTGGTACTTCAATTTGTTGAGATGAGCTACAACACCATTCAGACGCCGAATCGCCACAGCTGTCGCAACGGCGACACCATCGATCCGCTGATGGCGGATTATGCGGCGATCACTGCCTCCAGCTTGCATTCCGGCGGAGTTAATCTGGCTCTCGCAGATGGATCGGTGCGGTTCATCTCCGATTCGATTGACCGAAATGTCTGGCGAGCCTTGGGAACTCGGAGTGGTGGTGAATCGATCGGAGCGGATTTCTGACGTACGTCTGGCTCCGTGGGATAGGCTTCCAGCCTGTCGTATTCAGTGCATGACAGGCTGGAAGCCTATCCCGCTTACGGGAGAGCAGCCTTCACCGGTGGGGTTCGGGTCATCACGTAGGCGAACAGATCGGCGAGCTCGACATCGTTGATTTTGTCGACGAGGCCGTCGGGCATGATCGAGGTGTCCATCGCCTTCAGGACCTCCACATCGTCGCGGTTGAGAAGTGTCGTCTGGTTGTTGGCTCCGCGGATAGAAACCGTGCGTTCGTCTTGAGTATCAATCAGGCCGGTCAGCGTCAGTCCGCTGGTGGTCACGATCTGGAACTGAGTGAACTCCTCGCGGATCGCGGCACTCGGGTCGACGACCGACAGCAACATGAAATCGATGTTGTCGCGTTCGTAGCCGGTCAGATTGGGGCCGGTCTTGCCGCCTTCCTCAAACAGTGTGTGACACGTGGCACAGTGTTTCGTAAAGAGGGCGTGTCCGCGCGTCAGCTGTTCGATATCGGTAGCCTTTCCCCGCTGAGCCCGCAGCGCGGTTCGCAACCTCGCCACCTGTGCTTGCTTCTCTTCCGAAGAAGCCCGGGTCTTCCCCCACAGCTTATTCAGCAGAGCCTGGACCTCGGGATCGTTGTGCAGCCGCATCTGCTGCACAATGTCGAGGGGGAGTAAGCTGGCCTTGATGCGGAAGGCATCGACCTCCAACAACAGCTGTTTGGCCCACGGAGCCCGGCTGGCCAGGACGCGGTGGGCGATGCTGCGGAGGTCCTGCTCATCGGGCAGTTGAGAGTGATACCGCGAGCAGATGGCCGCCCCGATGGCGGGGTCGTCGAAGTTGATCAGGGCTTGCAGCGTGGCCCGCTTGATCGCGATTGACGGCGATCCCATCAGGCCGATCAGGACCGGGATCGCTTTCGGCGGTTTGACTTCGCCGAGGACTTCCATGTAGGACAACCGCTTCGGTCGATCGGCTCCTTCGCCGGCGATGAACTTCAGCGCCTGATCGATGGCATCTTCCTTGCCAAGGCGGATGTTGAGGACCAGATCATCCTGGCCGAGCGACTTCTGGAATGCAGCGATCTCTTGGGTCAGCGACTCGGGGAGCTGCTTGATTTCTCGGCCTTGGTAGGCTTCGAGGAACCCGCTGATGAGGGTCTGGCGATGGGCATCCGACGGTGCGATGGCCAACAGCTGGGCACAGGTTTCCAAGTCCTCGGGCGTTCCCGCGAGGGCGTACCGCTGCATCAGCCGAGGGACGATTGTCGTGGCGGTGATGGGGTGATCCCAGAGGGTCTTGTCGGCAAAGAGTTTCAGAACCTCGTCGCGGTCGTTACCGCACTGAGCCTCAATCGCCCACCAGAGGAGCAGCGGCATCTGGAGGTCGGTGGCGTCTTCGTCTCGCTGCAACAGCGCCTGCACAATCGGGAGGGCGTACTTCGCGGGAAGTCGCTTGGCGGTCGAGGCCAGCTGCGATCGGACCTGGACGTAGGATTCTTCCTTGGCCAGCTTCGCCATGCGAGCGGCGAGGGTCTCGTCGATCCGGCGATCATCGCCGACGAGTCGGACGGTCCAGCGGCGGATGTCTGCGTTCGGACTGCTCAGCAGTTCCATCGCGAGGTCGGGTGTGAACCCACCGGTCCGGGCGACGATCCAGAGCGATTCGAGAGCCCCGGGACCGTTGGCCTGGGCCGTGGCGGCGAAGGAGTCGCGTACGGATGGGACAGACAGGATTGTCTGTCCTACAAAGGAGTCGCCGCTGGTGAGCCGCTCGCTCAGTGTGCGGACCGCAGTCTGCCGAACCCACTTGTTCGAATGCACTAACAGGGTCCGCAGAGCATCGGTGTCGAACTGGGTAAAGTCGGTGGCTGTCCACGGCTTTCCATCGGGAGCCATCGTCGGGATGGAATCGACTCCGCTGATGCGGTAGATCCGCCCGCTCTCTTTATCCCAGTTATCGCGCGGGTCGACATGCGAGAGCCGCGTGTCGTACCAGTCGGCGATGTACACCGCTCCATCAGGTCCGACCTTCAGATCGACAGGTCGGAACCACCGATCAGAAGTCGTGATGATCGGCGGAAAGTCTTTCGTGCGGTAGGTCGATGAGTCGGCCATCAGCTCGCTGGCCCAGACGCGGTTGTGCAGGGCATTCGCACTGATGACCGTGCGATTGAATTTCTCCGGGAGCAGCCCCCCTTCATACACCACGAACGTCTGCGGGAAGCGGTCGCCGTCTCCCTCGTGCCGCATATGCTCGAACCACCCGAACGCATACGGATTAGTCAGCGGCCCATGCTTGGCCCAGCCTTTGATGCCGTAGCTGCCCTGCGGGTAGTACATGCCGCGCGTGCCGCCGCCGTTGGTGCCGGAGAAGACTCGCCCGACTCCATCTATTTCCAGGCTGAAGGTGTTACCGCCTCCTTCGGCGTAGATTTCGAAGACCTTGGTCGTGGGGTGAAACCGCCAGATGCACTGGCCGAGAAACTTGACGTTCTTCGTGACCTCGGACGAGATGTTGGCGGTCGTCGTACTCCCATTGGCGCCATAGAGCCATCCATCCGGCCCCCAGCACAGACTGTTGGCCACCGAGTGCGTGTCCTCCAGCCCGAACCCCGACAGTTGGACCACCGGGTCGCCATCCGGCACGTCATCGCGATTCGCATCGGGATAGAACAACAAGTACGGTGGGTTGAGTACCCAGATGCCGCCCTGCCCCTGGACCACAGCTGTCGCGATGTTGAGTCCGGTGATGACATCTTTCGAGGTGTCGTACTTCCCATCGGCGTCGGTGTCCTCATACACGGTGATCCGGTCGGCCCCCTTCACATGGTTCGGCGGAGCTGCAGGCACCTTGTCAAACACGGCCCGCAGGTATTGGTCGTACTTCACGACCTTCAGCCCCTCGGGAAACGGGTATTGCAAGTACTGCACCACCCACATCCGGCCCCGATCATCATACGACATATAGAGTGGCTGGCGGACGCGTGGTTCGTCCATCACGAGCTCAACCTGCAAGCCTTCCGTGGTCTGAAAGAGCTTCACCGCCTCAGCTGCGGGCGTTGGAGGGGAGTTGTCGCCGACGACTCCTTTGCCTTCGAAAGTCTGGATGATCTTCTCGACCTCGGCATTCCCTGCGAGATCCTCTTTAAAGACATCTCGCTCCGATTTGGGAGGGACAGCTTCCGGGGGATCAGCGGCCAGTGCCTGCCAGACTGTTCCGCTGAACCAGACCGCTCCCGTCAGACAGAGCAGAACGAACACGCCTCTCGTGCGAATCGCAATCATTCCCACTCCCCTGCCAAATCCGCTCGCAACCAGACAAACAGCGTTGATCGGACGCCATCCTACCGATCAGCGACAGTTGATTCGAGGGCTGGGTCTCTGTTCCACGAGACGGAGGGTGAGAATCGCAGCCTCCGCCAGCCCTGCTGTCTGACGCTTCCGACCACTTCGTCGGCCGCATCACGCTCTCTGGAAGCGAGTTGCAGCTGCGGAGGTGAGCGGATTTCACGACACTTGATCGCGTAGATCCCGAATCCGCTCCAGCGGTTGCTTGTCAGTGGACGCGTCTCCGATTATCATTTTGCATCTGCCAATGCCCCTATAGCTCAATTGGTAGAGCAAATGACTCTTAATCATTAGGTCGTAGGTTCGACTCCTACTGGGGGCACTCAAGAAGCCGGTTCCGCTGGAACCGGCTTCTTGCATTGGAGAGGTTGCTCAAATCGTTGAAAAGCGTGGCTCAACGAGTGCGAGCATTGCTGTTTGGGGCGTACTTCAGCAGAATGACCTGCGAGAAGATTGGAAAGTTAATGTCGGCTGTGAGATCAGCGAAATGTTCAAATGCACAACTCGGCGAGTCGTTGGTGGATTGTGCTTGCTGTCTTTGGTTTTGTTCTCATTAGTCGCTGCATTCAGCCGGAATCCAAGCGCTGCCGACGAGCCATTTCTGGCGGAAGTACCGCTTCCCGATGGAGTTCACAAACTCAGACTCTTGCGAGTTCAGGATGAGCATTTGACCTACCGATGGAAGGCTCCATTGGGGACAAAACTCCTCTCCAGGATGAGATACGATCGTGACTCGCTGCATGACATTGACTTATCGGGGCGTTTGCTCGCTCCTTTTGCCGGCTGGAAGCCGACAAGCTTCCTGTTTCGGGTCGCCAATGATCACAACGAGTGGGCGAATCCCTGGAAGTACTTCATCGTGAATTACGAGTTTGTTGAGTCCACAGGTTACACCTTTTTGAAACATCCTTGCACACAGGAATACCCGGATGCTGGTGCCCATCTGGTCATGACATCGAGTTTCCCTCGCCGTGACAAGCAACTGACAATTCGAATGAAATTGCTGGCTGCGAAAATGGGGGAGAAAGACACCACTCAGCAGTTCACGATCCCGAATCCCTTTTACCGCGAGGAATTTCCAGCTTGGACTCCCGAGCCTGTCCCGTCCACAAAGACCGTTGAGGGGGTGACCGTTCGTCTCGCAGACTTGGGTTACGGGGGGAAGTACTTCCGCCCTAACTTTGTTCAACAAGTGGCTGAAGATCGCTGGGAAAGTTGCGACAGTTCGATGCACGTAGAGGACGCCACAGGGAACCAAGGGGAGACACTCTCTCCATTCGAACCCGCCTGGAAAATCATGGCCGACATTTTTCCCGTTCCGAGTTCGCACTTTCCGGTTGAGCAGGTTGTTGCTGTGGGTCAGTTTCGTATTCCCGCAATCGGCGAGGTGATCCCCATCGAAAAACAATTCATTGTTGGAGGGGCAACTGTGAAAGTGCGATGTGTCTGCGGAGGGGGAAGCGCCGAGCAAACCACAGAGGGGCGTTGGAAGGGCTCGCCAGTTTCAATTCCCTACGGTGCGACAGAGAACGAAAATCAGGTCTCCCTGCTGAGTTTAGGAAAAGTCTCTCCGTTTGTTGTCATCGAAATGAAGAACCTTCAACGGGACCGAGGACTTCTGGCGAGGTGCCACACCAAAGTGGGAATCCAAGGCTCCATATCGATGTATCTCTTTGAAAACAAACTCGTCGCTGTCCCCATTCGAGGGGCACAGGACGCGTCCACAGAGTTCACCTTCGAGCTGGTCGAAAGTCGACCAAAGAGATTTGAGTTCATTATTGAGCCTCTACAAAGATGGCGGGATGAAGTGACCCACCCAGAGCCGGAAGTTCCGGTCGAGATCCAACAATTGGGGCCGATCAGAAAAGCTCTAGATTCCGTCCCCTGAGACCTCGGCGAGCCATTCTTCCTGCTAAACTGCATGACTCTTGATCCTTCCCCCACTGAGAGATCCCCCGTCATGGAGAGTGCCGTTCGTCGAGCTGCCTTTGAGGCCTCGCGCACGATTGTCGTCAAGATTGGGACGAACGCCCTTTCACGCCCCGACGATACCCTCGATTTCAACCGGATCAACAGCCTCGCCGAACAGCTCGTACGGCTGCGGCGAACGGGGAAGAAGGTGCTGGTGGTTTCTAGCGGAGCCATTGGGGCCGGGATTGGGCTACTCGGGCTGCGGGAGCGCCCAACCGAGTTGCCGCACTTGCAGGCGACGGCCAGTGTGGGGCAAGCACACTTGATTGGAGCCTATGACGCGGCGTTTCAGAAGCATGGGCTGCGCGCCTCGCAGATCCTACT
>JAYWHX010000122.1:0-11163 GCA_043777375.1 Planctomycetota bacterium
CGGACGTGACTGAACCCGCCGCACGGCTCGGACTCGTGGATGAAACCTCGTCGATGAAACCACAGTCCGGCACGTTCACAAATCTCCCTGGACCACGGGGATCACTCACCGCAAGTGATCGATGCCCCCGAGTCCCCGATCGGTGCATGGGCGGCAGGTCTGCTTCCGAGAAAGACAGCCCCGACCACCCCCTCGAACGGCGATCCCGATCACCATCAACAGCCCTCGAAAACCAGCCCCGAACGGATCACCAGACGGCAACAACGCGAGCCCGACGACCCGACCTTAGAAGACCCCTCCGAATCAAAAGCAATTTTGAGGAACCGGGGCCTTCCCGCCCCTCCTACGCCTTGACTTCGGACTTCCTATAGGTGCCACCCGACCCGAGATTTCGGAGACTTTCGATCGGAGTGGTCATGAATCGCCTCCGTCGTCGTCAGGGTGGCAGAGTCAACATTGCAGCGAATGGCCTGCGCAGCACCCGCGTGACACGTCCACACCTCCGTGCCTTCGCAAAGCCTCAGACCCGGCCACCCAGCCGGATGGGCAAATGTGCCCGTCCTACACCCGCAGTTCGGTCGCCTCGCCGCCGAGGTCTTGGGCGTACTTCTTGCGAATCGGGTCGACGATTTGGGTGACAAAGCTGTCGACCTGCTCGGGGGCGCGACCGACGAAGCGGCGGGCTTCGAGGGCGTTCGAGAGGTCGGCGTTCGCGAACGCGGGATCGGCCTGAAGGCGTTCGATGAGGTCGTTGGCACGGCCGAACTCCTTCACCTGGCGACCGGCGGACTGGCTGTGGACGCGGATCACTTCGTGAAGAATTTGGCGGTCGCCACCGGCTTGGACAGCGGCCATGAGGATCTCCTCGGTGGCCATGAACGGGAGTTCCTCGGCCAGGTTCTTCTCGATCACGCGGGGATAGACGACCAGTCCCTCGACGATGTTGCGATAGATTATGAGCAGTGCGTCGATCGCCAGGAACGACTGCGGCAGCGACAGACGGCGGTTCGCGCTGTCGTCCAAGGTCCGCTCCATCCACTGCACAGCTGCGGTTTGTTCGGCGTTAGAGGTGAGCGACATGGCGAACCGACCGAGGGCACACATGCGTTCGGCCCGCATGGGGTTCCGCTTGTAGGCCATGGCCGACGAGCCGATCTGGTCCTTCTCGAACGGCTCTTCGATCTCTTTACGGCTTTGCAGAATGCGGAGGTCGCTGCCCATCTTGTGACCGGTCTGGCCGATGCCGCTGAGGGTCGAGAGGACTTGGGCGTCGACCTTGCGGGAGTACGTCTGGCCGGTGACTGCATAGGAACTGGGGAAACCCATTTTCTCGGCCACGCGCTGGTCGAGCGTCTCGCACTTGGCATGGTCGCCGTGAAAGAGTTGCAGG
This sequence comes from Planctomycetota bacterium, assembly GCA_043777375.1. Taxonomy (GTDB): domain Bacteria; phylum Planctomycetota; class Planctomycetia; order Planctomycetales; family Planctomycetaceae; genus TH-plancto1. The sequence continues at coordinate 1,391 of JAYWHX010000122.1, forward strand.
AACGTCGCCTGCGTCCCGGTGGTCCCCTTGGCTCCCCGGAACTTGAGCGACGCGAGGCGGTGTTCGAGTTCCTCTAGGTCGAGGACCAAATCCTGGCACCAGAGCGTGGCCCGCTTGCCGACGGTGGTCGGCTGGGCCGGTTGCAGGTGCGTGAACCCCAGGCACGGCAGGTCGCGGTACCTCACCGCGAACTTCGCCAGATCGTCGATGACCTGCACGAGTCGTTTGCGAATCAGCTGCAGCCCGTCCCGCATCTGAATCAGCTCGGTGTTATCGGTGACATAGCAACTCGTCGCCCCGAGATGAATGATACCCCCTGCGGTCGGGCAGAGTTCCTTGTAGGTCTCTACGTGGGCCATCACATCGTGGCGGCGGATCTTCTCATGGTGGGCTGCGCGGGCGAAATCGATGTTGTCGACTTGGGCACGAAGTTCCTCGACCTGGGCCTGCGTAATATCGAGCCCGAGTTCCCGCTCGGTCTCAGCCAGCACGACCCACAGCCGGCGCCACGTCGAGTGCTTGCGCTGCTCCGACCAGATGGCGGACATCTCTCGCGAGGCGTAACGGGTATTGAGAGGGCTTTCGTACTGGTCACGCGACACGGGGGTGGTCCTTGGGAGAGGGGGATTATCACCACGGAGACACGGAGGCACGGAGAGGAAGGGTGTATGACGGGCACGTTGCCCGTCTCAACTTCTTCTCCGTGCCTCCGTGTCTCCGTGGTGAATCCAGAATTCTGTATTGTCTGCAATGGCCCAGAAATGGAAAGCGTGCCGAAAAGACAGGTTTCACGCAGCTTGCGACGTACGGGCTCCCTGGCTGACCACTGATGACTGAAAACTGAGAACTTCCGCTATTTACCATTTCCAACCGATCAGTGGACTGCTACCATTCCGATGTTGAGACTGAATCTCAAGTGCATCTGAGGCGACCTGCCACAGAGGAGTCCCATGGTCACGGCCCTTCAACTCCCGCTCGACACCCTCGCAGAAGGCGAACTCGCCTGCGTCGTGGACGTTTGCGGCACCTGCGAATGTGCGAACCGCTTGTCCGAAATGGGCCTGCGGGTGGGAGTGAGCGTCCGCATGGTCAAGCAGGGTTGCCCCTGTATTCTCGCGATTGGCGAGCAACGGCTCTGTTTCCGCCCCCATGACGACTGCATGGTCATTGTGGAATTGAACTAAACCGTGGGATAGGCTTCCAGCCTGTCATTTTGACTGATACAGACAGGCTGGAAGCCTATCCCACGCAGGAGTGACGTGGTGACTTTGGACCAAATATCTCGCGGAACCCTTGCCCGGATTCTGGATATCACAGGTGACGACACGCTGGCCATCCGTCTGATGGAAATGGGGCTGATCGAGGGCGAGGAGATTTCCCTGATCGGGTCGGCTCCGCTGGGCGACCCGCTCGAGTTTTCCGTCCGAGGCTACCGGCTCTCACTGAGGGCTAGTGAGGCCAAACGAGTGATTGTGGAACCGCTTTCCTCCAATCATCCCCGCTAAGCAGGTCATCCTGACGCAACCGATCGCCTTCTTGAGCCCTTTATGTCTGCCCCGCGCGAACTCACCGTCGTCTTGATCGGAAACCCCAACACCGGGAAGAGCACGCTCTTCACCGCGCTGTCGGGCATGCATACGCGTATCGCGAACTTTCCCGGCTGTACGGTCGAGAAGAAGCTGGGCATCTACCAAGACGAGGGAGTGAAGATCACCCTGGTCGACTTACCCGGCACCTACAGCCTCTCCCCACGATCGCTCGACGAAATGGTGTCCGTCGACGTGCTGCTGGGGCGGCAATCGGATGTCGGAAAGATTGACGCGGTCGTCTGCATTGTCGACGCCGCGAACATCGAGCGGAACTTGTACTTATACACACAAGTCCGCGAGGTCGGCGTTCCGGTCGTGCTCTGCCTGAACATGTGGGATCTTGCTCAGGAACGCGGAATCACCGTTGATCGCGAGGTACTCTCGCAGCGACTGGGTGCCCCCGTGGTGGTCACGAGTGCGCATCGCAACGTCGGCATTCCCGAGTTGAAAGCCGCCATTCGCCAAGTTGTCGGCACCACGGTCGAGCCACACCGTCCCGAGTTCCCCGCCGTCTTTTACGAAGAAACCAAGCAGCTTAACCGGTGGATGCAAACCAAATTCGGTGCTGCGCCGCCGCTGTTCTTGCTCGAACGCATGCTGCTCGATGTGGGGGGGGAGAGTGAGAAGAAGCTCGCCCTCGCCCTCTCGCCGGAGCTGCTGCCGGTCCTGGCCGCCTCGCGCGAACGACTCGCCGTGCAGGGCTGCCGCGTCCCCGCCATCGAGACCAAAGTTCGCTACCAGTGGATTCGCGAACAGCTGACCGGAGTGGTCTCCCGTTCGACGGAGGCCAACCGCGTCACGACCTCGGACCGCCTCGACAAGGTGTTGACGCACAAGGTGAGCGGCGTGCTGGTGTTTGTCGGGTTGATGTTTCTGATTTTCCAGTCGATCTATACGTGGGCCGCACCGTTCATGGATGCCATCGAGGCCATTCAAGGCTGGGCAGCGGGATGGATCGAGTCGGCCATTGGGCCGGGCACGCTGCGGAGCTTGTTGGTCGATGGCGTGATTGGCGGGGTTGGTTCAGTCATGGTCTTTGTGCCACAGATCGCGCTGCTGTTCTTGTTCATCGCGCTCATGGAGGACTGTGGGTACATGGCCCGCGCGGCGTTTCTGATGGACAAGCTGATGACGAAGATCGGGCTGAGTGGAAAATCATTCGTGCCGTTGATGTCGTCGTTCGCCTGTGCCGTGCCGGGCGTGATGGCCGCTCGCGTGATCGAGAATCGTCAAGACCGCATGCTGACGATCTTGATCGCTCCGCTGATGAGCTGCTCCGCGCGACTGCCGGTGTACCTACTGATGATTGCTGCGTTTGTTCCCAACATCTTTGTCTGGAAGATCATCCCGTTGCAGGGCCTGGTGCTGTTTGTGATGTATTCCGTCGGGGCATTGGTCGCGATTCCGGTCGCGTGGATCCTAAGAAAATTCGTATTCAAGGGTGAGACTCCACCGTTCGTCATGGAGCTGCCGAGTTACAAATGGCCTTCCCCCAAGATCGTGCTGTACCGCGTCTACGACCGTGTCAAAGCGTTCGTCCTCCGCGCCGGTACGCTCATCTTCTGCACGACTGTTCTTGTCTGGGCCGCAGCGTATTTCCCGGAAGATCACGCACCTGAAAGACAGTTGCAATCGCAGATCGCCACCCTCGAAGAAGCTGCGGGGGAGTCTCCGTCAGAGGAGCAATCTGCTCAACTCACCCAGCTGCGCGAGGAGGCTCACCTCGTCAGCGGGCAGCTTCTCGCCAACAGCTACCTCGGTCGTTCGGGCCGCCTGATCGAGCCACTCGTCAAGCCGCTCGGCTGGGATTGGCGCATCGGCGTCTCGGTGATTGCCTCGTTTCCGGCGCGCGAGGTGGTGCTCGCGACCCTTGGCACTATCTTCAGCCTAGGGAGCGAAGTGGCTGACGAAGGAGAGGAGAACGAGAAGCGGTTCGCGTCGACCCTCCAGAACGCCACTTGGCCCGACGGCCGACCGCTGTTCACGCTGCCGGTCGCCGTGTCGATCATGGTGTTCTTCGCCCTGTGCGCCCAATGTGCCGCCACCCTCATGATCATCCGCCGCGAGACCAACAGCTGGCGCTGGCCCATCGTGACCTTTGTCTACATGACCGGTCTCGCCTACATCGCCGCGTTCGTCGTCTATCAAGTCGGCAGCCGCCTCCGGTAGCAGAAGTCGTCAGACTCCTGCCGTCCCAATCAGCTCGCAGAACGAACGTGTGGACTGCAACTCTTCTAAAATTTTGTACTGCTTCTTTGAGGCCAACCAATCGGTTGCCACTGTCACCCTTCAAAGGCGGGGTGGCCCAGATATCGCTTTGGATGTCTGGGTGACGAAGGAACAAGAGGGGGAGGATGAAGCTTGAGATTCAATGCCAACGCCTCTCTGTCAATCCTCTTGTCGCTTCGCAACCCAGACGCTCAAAGCAGCGTCAGGGCCACCCCGCCTACTGAGGACATGCCCATCATTCAATCTCTCATGTTCCGTGTGACCTAGGCTTCCAGAGCGATGTCTGGGTCACACTGCTCGAATCGCTCCCTCTATGAATGCTGAATCGATTTCACATGAAATGGTGCAGCACCTTGCCAGTCCGCGTAGTCCTTAAAGCAACCATCTAACTCGGGCCCTGTCAGTTGGTTCAGAGTGATTTGATTTCCCGCAAATCCAACTTCGTCATACAACGTCCAGTTTCCCATAATCGTAATCGCTGATCCAATCACAAAATCAGTCTCATTGAGAACGAGATTGGGGTCTGTGTTCAAGAACTCCTGTGAGGGAGCGATGTATCCCGCTTCTCCGAATACAATGAGCTTGGGCAGTGGCATGGTCTGTGTCCGGTGGGTTTTGAGAGTCTTGGGGAATTCCAGAGATACGCAGACAGCAATTTACTGTAATCTTTTGAAATGACATGACCTGAAGAGGTCATGTTAGCAAAAATGCAGCCGCAGCAGAGCATCCCATTGAGCCGCTTCAGTCTGACCGACAAGTCGTCAGGTTTTCACCTGACGACTTGCTTCTCGCCTACTATAAATGATACGCGAGAGAGCCACGAATCTGGTGCGTCCCGATCAGTCGAGGAGCGATCAGGTGTCGCCCGACCCGAACTACGGTTTCCGCCAGCCAGTCTGGGGGTCGACCGCAATTTCCAGAGATTCGTTCGCGTCGACGTAGAAGACGAATCCATTGAACATCTCATCCACGGATTGCGGTCCATAGCGTACAGCGGCGGACGCATCCGGGTTGTATGGGTTGAAGGCCGAGTTATCGAAGTGGGCAACCGCCTCGATGCGGGTTCCCTTCGGCAGCTGCTTCTGACCGGTCTCGATCTCGTACCCCAGCTGCCATTCGAAGTTGTAGTTCGGGATTTGCAGAAGCGTCTCACGCGGCTGGCCGGGAGCCTCGGCAGAGAAGGTCATGTCACGCCCACGCACATGCATATGCGTGAACATCCCGAGGAGGGAAATGTCATGCTCCAGAGTATGAGCTGCCGAGAGTCGGAATGCCGGGTCATGCGGCGGAATGGTCCAGCCGCGCGGGTCGAGCAGGAAGTGCTGCATCCGCTTGCGTACCGGGTTGCGGGGAAACCGCAGTCCAACCTGAATCTTGCAGCGTTCTTCCTTCCCCGTCGTCGTGTAGTGGATCTGCAGCCCGAGCCCCGATTTCTCCGGAATGCGGTAAGCCATCCCGCCTCCGAATCGTCCGAGGTCCAGCGGCTGTCCACCGGGGACATAGCCCGTGATGAATGTTCCCTCATTGGCCCCGTCCTTGGTGACGTAAGCCATGTTGCAATGGTGGACGACCGCACGATTCATGGGCCGGATTTCGACCGCTTCCACCCACGTCTCATTGAGTGCTAGGAATGGCAGCACCGTGTAGCGATACGGCACGAATCCGGTGGCGGGAACGGTGTGTTCCTCAAGCATCGTCAACACGAGGTCGGGCTTTCCAATCCGCCAGGTCTCTGTCGGAGCGGGTGGTGGCTCGGGGGCATTCGCCATATCGCCGGAAGGCCGTCCGTGTTTCAGCCAAGCGAGCAGCGTGTCGCGCTCACTGTCCGTCAGTGCGCAGGCGTTCTGAAACTCGCCTTTTCCGGGAGTTGCATACCACGGGGGCATCGACTCATTGCGGACGACCTCGGCGATCATCTCGGCGTGGGAGATGACATCGTCATAGGTCCGCAGCGAAAATGGAGCGGCCTGACCCGGCTGATGGCAGTTGCTGCACCGCTGGTGAACGATTGATGCGATGCGTGAGGCCCAGTTGACGCCCGGTTCCAGCTTGAGCGGCACGGGCGGCGTGATGAGGCATCCCTCGGCGAGTGTCTCCGGCACGCTGACGATCTTACCATCCAGGATCTCATCGAGAGCCTGTTCCAGATCGTTCCGCGAGGCCGCCGGGCGTGTCCCGCCAATTCGCATCTGATCGTCAATCCTCCCTCGGTAGCGGAGCGTCCGCTGAACATCGAGGACAACGACTTCAGGAGTCTTGGTCACTCCCACGGCCCGGACACATGAAAGGTCATCGTCCTTCACAAACACGAGCGGACACTCCAAGTCGACAGCCTGCGCAGCCATCTCCCGAATCGTGTCATCGGCCCCCACATTGACCGCCACAAACGTGACCTCGCGGTCGCGGTACTTCGCCGCCAGTTCCCCGAGTCGCGGGAGATATCGACGGACCAGCGGGCAATCGGTCGTGGTGAACACCAGCACGATCGCCTTTCGCTCGCCCAGATCAGTGAGGCTCCGCTTCAGGGCGCGGATATCGGTAAACGCCAACTCGGAGATCACAGTCCCCACTGGAACTGGCGTCAGGGCGGCATCGTCCGCCGACGCAGAATAGACATCGAGTCCCACCCAACCGATCAGGATGGTCCAGGCGAGTCGGATTATGGATTTCAGAAATCGAGGCACGCTGATCACTCGCTGCGGTATTTGACTTGGTATTAAAGGGGGGGGGGCTTGAGATTACCTGACGAGTGACAAGACAGGCAATGTGATCGCTGGAGTTCTCTCATTCAAACCGGGGATGATGAGGGACACCCGGTCGATCGTGTTTTCCCCTGACGCTTCTCTGGCGGACATTTTCGCCCGGTGCCCTTGCCGCCACTGGGTTGTTGTCGAGGCTCACTTTCCATACCGTCACGGGGTTCGCATTGAGGGAGAACCCTCCCTCTCAATGCCTCCCGCTGCTGACACTGTGAAAGTCCCCTCATGAGTTCCGACAACAAGCCGATTTCCAGCGGGCAGTGGATGGCTCTGGCAGCTGCCATATTGGGGTGGTTGTTTGACGGGTTCGAGATGGGGCTGTTCCCGCTGGTCATGAAGCCCGCGCTCAAGGATTTGCTGACGGGCGGGATCGCCATCGATGCGACTGACTTAGTCAAGGTGAAAGCCCTGGAGCAGCTGGTCGGGAAGTGGGAGGGGATCATGCACGCGGGGTTCCTGATCGGAGCTGCGACTGGCGGAGTGCTGTTCGGGTGGCTGGGAGACCGCATTGGGCGCGTGCGGGCGATGTCGCTCAGCGTGCTGACGTTTGCTCTGTTTAGTGGTTTGTGTGGTCTCGGGAATTCGGCGGGGATGGTGCTGTTCTTCCGATTCGTGGCCTCGCTGGGCATGGGGGGCGAGTGGTCGCTGGGTGTCTCATTGGTCATGGAGTTGTGGCCGGGCAGGTCGCGAGCGTGGCTGGCCGGGTTGATCGGTGCGGCCTCAAATGTGGGGTTCATCCTGATTGCCCTCGTCAGTCTGGCGATGATTCCGACGATTCAGACTTTGGGCGATCTACTACTCAGTACCGGGTTGAGTGCGGACTTCGTCGCGAAGCTCAAGCAGAACTCTGGCTGGCGAATGTTGATGCTGGTCGGGGCCTTTCCGGCCTTGCTCACGTTCTTTATCCGGCTGTTTGTTCCGGAGTCGAAGAAGTGGGAAGACGCCCAGGTCCATGGTGCCCCCAGCAACTGGGCAACCCGGGATTTGTGGGGCGTCGTGATCGGGTGTATCGGCCCTCTGGGAATGGTGGTGGTCTACGCGATGGGCTATTCGCTGGCCGTGCAACTCGCTGCGATTGTGATCGGTCTGGCAGCTGCTTTTGTGGGGTACACTTATCCGGTGCGGAAGTATCTGGGGCGGTCGGAAGTGACCTCGACCAGTTCGGTGGCAAGTCCCGAAATCATGCGGCGGATGTACATCGGAGCGCTGCTAGCCGGGGTCGCTCTCGTGGGGACATGGGGGGCGATTCAACGGGCTCCGTCGTGGGCCAATGACATCCGCAAGAACGAACTCAAGGCCCAGAACCCCGATATCACCGATGCCGAGATGTCGCCCCTGCTCACTTCCGCACGCGCTCAAACCCAGATCGCGACCGGATTCGGAGCGATCATCGGTACGATCGTCGCAGCTGTAGTGGGGGACAAGGTCGGAAGGCGTAAGACGTACGCGATGTTGTGTGTCGGATCGCTCGGTTCCGTGTTGCTGTTCTTTCAAGGGAACAACAATTTCAACACGATGTTTCTGGCGACAGCGATGTTGGCAGGGAGCATGACAGCTTCGTTCTATGGCTGGCTGCCGCTGTACCTGCCCGAGTTGTTTCCGACCAAGGTGCGGGCTGTCGGGCAAGGTTTTTCGTTCAACTTTGGCCGGATTTTGGCGGGGGCGGGCTCGCTCTACATCGGTTACCTGATCACGGGTGAAGCTGGCAAGTCGGTCGAACAATACCGACACGCCTGTTCGTGGTTGAGCGTGGTCTACCTCGTCGGATTTGCCGCGATCTGGCTGGCCCCCGAGACCAAGGGTCAGCCGCTGCCCGAATAAAGCGAGCGGAAGGCGTCAGCCTTCTGGTAAATCCTGTAACACGCCCCCTTCCCTGAGAGTGATCAAAGATGGACGCAAGCCAACACTCACCATCCGGCTGACGCCGGACGCTCGCCAGCTCGCCTTATTGAATCAGGTAGGCTTGCCCCCGATAGTTCACGAGGAGTTCCTCGTCGTCGGCTTGCTGGGTCATAATCTGATTGTCATCGGCGCTGTTCTTCGCCACGAGGTCGAAGTACTCCTGAGAGTAGCGCTGAATCGTGACGATTTTCGCCTTGTCTTTCTCAGTGTCCAGATCCGCCGTCTCCGGAGTCACGATCCGCTTTCCGCGTTTGTAGGCGGTCTGGTTCCCGGCGGTGCGGATCGACGAAATGACGACCTCTTTGTCGGACTGGGAGTCAAAGTACCTAGCCGAACCAGCGGCAGACAGGACTCTCACCGCATCCACATCGCCCGCCGCTCCTGCCGCAGGAGCAGGTGTTGCCAGGCTCGACTGAGACTTAAACATCTGCTTGGCGGCCCGCTGGGCAACTCCGCCGCGTCCCTCCGCTTGGTCCAATTCACCCAGGCGAAGATTCGTCCCGAGCGCATTGCTCTTGAACTCGTCTGAATCGCGAGCCAGCGTGGGCCGCGATGTCTCATCCGCCAGGAACGATGTATACGGCGTCAGGATGCCGTGCTTGGTCGACAGCAGTACCAGTTCCTTGACCAGCTCCTCGTTCCGCCCATTCAAATCCAGCTGATCAATGATCTCTCCAATTCGCCGCATGGCCCACAGCTTCTCGACGAAGCCATAGCTGGAGGTCGACGACGCCTGGGCGAAGTCGACTGGGAAGTCGAACTTGGAAACCTCAGCACCGACGTGCCCGGAGACGACCACTTTGGCCACACCCGAGTGCCGATAGCGACCGACGATGACAACTTGCTCACCGGCGAAAAGGTCGAACTTCCCGGCGGGATAGATGCGGTTGACTGGAGGGCCAGCTTCGGTTTCCACCTTGTCGAATTCAAACTTCACTTCCACATCGGCGAGGACGGGAGCAGAGATCTTGCTGTAGACCTTGCTGACGTGGACTTCAATGTCTTCGTTGGGGCGAACGTACTCGCTGGTTCCCGAGTTCTCGCGGGCCAGCCGGTCGAGTAGTCGGCTATTCACGTCATAGCCCACGCCGAAGTTCAGCAAGCGGGCACCCGATTTATTGGCGTCGTGAGCAGCCTGTGCAATCTTGGGCTCACTCTTCTCACCCACGGTCGGCAACCCGTCAGTGGTGAATAGCACAAACGTCGGGCGGGACCTGTGGCTGATCGCCGAGATCGAGGGCAACAAGCTCGAGATTGATTTCGAAAGCGCGGGTAGGAAGCGGGTGTTGGATAG
>JAYWHX010000123.1:0-40461 GCA_043777375.1 Planctomycetota bacterium
CCGTGGGATAGGCTTCCAGCCTGTCATTGATCGCGGAAAACGACAGGCTGGAAGCCTATCCCACGATTCGGACCCCTCATCTATGCCCGAGTTGGATGACACGGCAACAACTGCCCTGACTGATTCCTCATGTGGATTCACACAGACTCGCCTCGTGCAGTTGTGTGTTCCCCCAACCCCGCTCCAGCTGGAAAGCGGTAAGACGATCGGCCCGGTGCAGGTCGCTTACGAGACGTACGGCACACTGTCTCCCCGCCGTGACAATGCGATCTTTATCTGCCACGCGCTGACCGGCGATGCCCATGTCGCGGGCCGTCATTCCGCCGATGACAAGAAGCCCGGGTGGTGGGATGGTTTTGTCGGCCCCGGTAAAGGAATCGACACCGACCGTTATTTTGTGATCTGTGCGAACATTCTCGGTGGATGCATGGGGACGACTGGCCCCAGCTCGATCGATCCAGAAACTGGAAAACCATTCGGCCCGGCGTTTCCATTCCTGACGATCGCAGACATCGTCAGCTTGCACAAAAAGCTGGTCGAGCACCTGGGGATCGAGAAGCTGTTGGCCGTGGTCGGCGGCAGCCTCGGTGGGATGCAAGTTTTAGAGTGGACTGCCCGCTACCCGGACAGTTTGAAGTCCGCCGTCGTACTGGCCAGCGGAGCCCGCCTCAACGCTCAGGGGATCGCCTTCAACGCGGTGGGGCGGCGGGCGATCTACACCGACTCCGGCTTCCACGAAGGGAACTATTACGGCGAGCCCGAGAGGCCACGATTCGGTCTCGCCATCGCACGCATGATCGCGCACATCACCTACCTGTCCGAGCAATCGATCGAGTTGAAGTTCGGACGACGCCTGCAACATAGCGCCGACCTGACGTACGACCTCCGCAAGGAGACCGAGTTCCAGATCGAGAGCTACCTGCACTACCAGGGCAAGCGCTTCGTCGAGCGTTTCGATGCCAACAGCTACCTCGTGCTGACGCGAGCGATGGACTACTTCAGCATCGAGACCACCCACGGGCCGCTCCCGGCGGCCTTGGGTAAGACGGACGCCCGGTTCCTGGTGGTCTCGTACGACACGGACACGCTGTTTCCGACCTCGCAGGGAAAGGAATTGGTCCGCTCGTTGTTGCAAGCCCGCCAACATGTGACCTTTGCAGAACTCCCCAGCCCGCACGGCCACGATGCGTTTCTGATCGATTCCGAACTGCCCATGCTGAAGGACTTGGTGGAACCGTTTCTGGCCAAGGCGTATGAGGCGTGATCGCTAAGCTGGCGAGCCGAGCGGCTTCAGCCGCCGGAGAATCGTCTTGCATGCACAACCTCCGGGGGCTGACGCCACCCGGCTCACCGATGAGTGTTCCCCACATGCCACGCACCCCACTGCTCCAATCCGATCTCCCCGGCATCCCTGTCCGTCGGGGCAAGGTTCGCGATGTTTATGACTTCGGGGACCGTCTGCTCTTAGTCGCCAGCGACCGGATCAGTGCGTTCGACTGGGTGCTGCCTACGGGGATTCCGGACAAGGGACGCGTGCTCACGAAAATCAGTGAGTTCTGGTTCTCCCAGCTCGGCGTGCCACATCATTTGCTGAGCATGGACCCGACCGCCGTGCCGCTGCCTCGCGGTGTCGATCCGGAACCACTGCGGGGCCGCAGCATGGTTGTGCGCAAGTCGAACGTCGTGCCGATCGAATGCGTCGTACGCGGCTACCTCGCGGGATCGGGCTGGAAGGAGTACCGCCACACTCAAGAAGTCTGCGGCGTCCCGCTCCCCGCTGGGCTCGTCGAATGCAGCCAGTTGCCCGAGCCGATCTTCACCCCCGCGACCAAGGCCGAAGAGGGCCACGACGAGAATATTCCGTTTGCCCGGATGTGTGACATCGTCGGCCAGTCCATCGCGACAACTCTCCGCAACCGCAGCCTGGAAATCTACCGTCGCGGCTCTGAGCATGCCCGCTCACTAGGCATCCTGATTGCCGATACGAAATTCGAGTTCGGGATCTGTGACGGTGAGGTCATCCTCATCGACGAAGTTCTGACCCCCGACAGCTCCCGCTTCTGGCCGATGGACAAATACCAACCCGGCCAAAGCCAGCCGTCCTTCGACAAGCAGTTCGTCCGTGACTGGCTGGAGTCAACGACCTGGGACAAGAACTCCACACCCCCTGCCCTGCCGCCCGAGGTCGTGACGCACACACGTTCGAAGTACATCGAAGCCTACGAACGCCTCTCCGGCCTCGCGTTCGAGTGGAAGTAGCCCGCCCTTGGAACGGAATAAATTCCGTTCCAAGGACTCCCTCACCCCATGCCGAGCTTCGCCCGCAGCCCGGTCAGCAGCGATTGGGCTTGGCCGATGTCAATCTTCTGCTGCTTCGGATCATGCGGGATCTCGCGCTCGATGGTCAGCGGGCCGGTGTAACCGAGATCCTTGAGCGTCTGCAGATACGTTTCCATCCCGACATCGCCCTCGCCCAGAGCCACTTCGCAGCCCCAGCCTGTCCCGCGCTGGCCCTCGGGGGCCCACTTGGCATCCTTGCAATGGATGCTGCGGACGTACTGGCCGACCTTCTTGAGGGCCTCGATCGGATTGCCCGTGCCGTACAGAATCATGTTCGCCGGGTCGAAGTTGATGAACAGGTTGGGCCGCTGCACATCATGGATGAACTCCAGCAGATGGTCAGCTGTCTCTTGCCCGGTTTCGAGGTGCATGTTTTGGCCATTGCGGGCCAGGTGATCGAGCAAGTCGCGTGTCCCAGCCAGCAGTCCCGCATAGCTGGCGGACGACTTCTCCGGGACGAAGCCGATGTGCATCCCCACCGCACTGCAGCCCAACAGCCGTGCAAAGTCGGCGATCTCTTTCGCTTCCTGCATCCGCTCGGCCCGAGTCGCCTCGGGAACTAGGCCCACGGTCCGTGCGGTCGTTGGGATATCGGCGTAGCTCTCCCCTTCGAATCCGCAGAACACGCAAGTGATCGTGATCCCGGCATCCGAGCAACGCTTCAGAAACTTATCCGCAGCTGCGGCGTTGCGGGTCCCGGCATGCGGGGCGTGAATCTGTACGCTGGGGATCCCCAACTCCTTGGCGACATCCAGGTGGACTCCCAAGCCTGCGTCGATCGAGGTGAAGACTCCAATTGGCCACTGTCCCATGTTGTTCTCCGCGCAGCTTGGTCGAAGGATTGAATCGAATCGGATGCGAACGCTCTCGCCCGCAATCACGATGGTAACGGTCGATGCGATTCCCGCCAATCTGACGAGCATCAGCCCGCTTGCCGGTCTGAGCTTCACAAAAGCCGATCGGAATTCACCACGGAGACACGGATGCACGGAGAGGGAAAGAAAACCGGATTGAATGGTCAGAGAGTCGGCCTGCGAATCCGTGTGATCAGGGTGACGGAAGTCCCGGCGACGTGACCCTGGAAAGTGCCCTATGGGAATTGCCGAGACCCCCCTCATGGCCCGCAAACCTGCATTTCTCCGTGCCTCCGTGTCTCCGTGGTGAATTTCTGATGACTGCCGACTGTTCTCACGCACACACACTGGCCGACTTCATCGAAACGCGATCAGTCCCATCACTTCCCAGGCGGGTCATTGGCTCACCGGTGATCCATTGGTAGTATTTGAATCGAAGTCTGATGAACACCCGCCCTTCGGAGACACCCATGCCGCACTGCTTTGATCGTGTCGCTTTGCTTGTTGCTTCTCTCCTCACACTGACCCAGGCCGCTCGTGCTGAGGTGGGCGTCGGGGCTCAACCGATCGAGGGAGCGGAGGTTCTATTCGATGGTTCGCGCGAGATGCTCGACGCGAAGTGGACCTACTGGCAGGGACCGGGGTTCAAGTCGTCGCTTCCCATCCAATGGAAGATCGTCGACGACCCCGTCGATGGCGGGCACGCCGTCCAAACCGATGACCCCGCAGCTGCCGGTGGACAATTCGGTGCAGCTGACATCGTGACGAAGAAGGAGTACCGTGATTTCCGGCTGCATGTGGAATTCCTGATCGTCAACGACGGCGGCAACAGCGGGGTGTACCTGCAAAACCGCCATGAGATCCAGGTACTGGACGGCGACAAAACTCCCCACGGCATGGGAGCCATCATCAACGAGAGTGAATCGCCGTATGCCTTCTACAACGGCAAGGGCCACTGGAACGCCTACGATGTCACCTTTCGCGCGGCTCGATTCACGGATGGCAAGCGCTCCGAGAAAGCCCGCGCGACGATGTACTTCAACGGGCAAAAAGCCCACACCGAATTCGAGATCAATCAGGTCTGGGGCGGTGCGAACTCGGGAATCGATGGTGCGAACGACGGCGGCAAAGGAATCACCGACACCCCTGGCGGCATCAAGCTGCAATGCGAAGGGCACGACGTCCGCTACCGCAACATGTGGATCAAGGAACTGAAGCTCGACAAACCCGTCACCGAGTTCACCGAGCCAGTGACCGCTTCTACGAAGAAGCCATAGGCTTGGCTGTGATATTCAACCCTCAAAGCCTTCCGCTTCTTCCTAATCCAGTTGCACAAAACAGAGCTTGAGCCGTCCCGCCTTACTTATCTCCAGTTCGCATCCGATGCTCAGAAGTGGACCGATCACTCGGATTGATCGAAACCGGAGGGCGTGGCGTCGAATTGGTGGATTGCGAGATTTGGATGAGGAGGTCTCGCCTTCCGTCGCCTCGACGGTTCAGATACTCGACCGCCTTGGCGTAGCTTCCCGATGCTTGAGACATGTTCATTTTTCTCCTGTGATGTCGCCGTAGAGTCGTTGAGCGGTAGCTTCCAAGTCGATGTAGGAGGCCGGATTCATGAGGACTCGAAGTCGAGCCTTGGCAATCGAAAAATCCTTGGCCGCTCCTGTCTCCGGATCCTTCCGTTCTAGATCGTAACCAGAACTGAGCTGCATGGAGAATAGATCAAAGAACCTTCGAGGTCCAATTCCCACGAATGGCTGAAACCTCACGCGGTTTTGGCCGGTTTCGGGCGGCTTTGAGGTCATGACGATGGAATCATCGTGAAAGTCCAGTGCCTTGCTTTTCGGGTAAGGCTGCACGTAGACCACCCGTTCCAATCCAGCTGCTACGATGTGTTTTGCGCAATTGTGACACGGGAAGGTCGTGCAATACAAAGTCGCCCCGAGTGTGGATGTGCCAAGCCGAGCACAGGCGAGCAGTGCGTCCATTTCTGCGTGAACCATTCTCCCAAACTCAGTCAGATCTCGGATTCGACTTGCCTTCAGTAGATCCTTGATCTTTGCTCCATGCGTTTTAAGGTCTGGAACCTTTTCGGCAGCCTCAACTATCTGGTCAATGATGTCAAGTTGCTCAACGCGGTTTTGGTCGCGGTGTCTCTTGTAATCCCTGCCATTCGGCTCATCGACAATCGCGGAGCCTGTATATCGATCCGGCCAGTACTGCCCGCCACCAGCACGAGGACAGTCATTCGCTCCTGTGGAAAGGATCTCTTTGTTTCTCGCAATCACGGCCCCGACTTGTCGAGACAGGTCAGCGGACTTAAGCGCGGCAGCGTAGGCCATGAACATGGCATATTCGTCAAACGTCGGGGTGATGTTCGGATGCCCAAACAAGGCATCAATGATTCTTGAGAGATCGGCTTTCAATCGGTCTTCACGTTCAGATGACCGCACGAAGAAATCGCCGAGATAGAACGTCTGATTGAGTCGTTGGCCATATTCTTTGTCGCTCTCTTCGAAGTCGCGCTGCATGAGCTTGTTTGCGTCTTCCGGAGACATGTTCATGTATTTCGTGAGGTGCTCACGACGTTGATCCTCTTCCGCATGAACACCCATCAGGACAAACCCGGATGGATAAGTCTGTCGCAGTCGCTCGACCTCCTCGGGACGCTTGAGTGAGTCGATGATGAATGCTGTCTTGGATAGAAAACCCGGATCAATTACCCCGTCGTTCGTACGGTGGGCGAAGATACGCGATGATGCCCCCAGAGCCAGAATTGAGTTTCCAATTCCACTGGCCGTCGATCGGTCGTAGCCGTTGTCCCTCAACCACTTCGTGGCCTTCTCCCGCGTGTCGTTGCCTCGATCCATGAGGCCGTTGATTCGCAGATAGTGATCCGTCGAAGAGGCTTCTTGCTTGTCCAGACGCTGGATGACATCTCGAGACACTTTGATCGTGCGAGTTTCATAACCTGCCAGAGCCAGTCGATCCTCGATACAGCGTATGACACTCCGCATATCCGTACCGACAGCTCCGACGAGGCCGATCACCAACTCGGAGTGCAAAACGTCGTCATTCAATGTTCCGCTCATTCTGGCCCGCCTTTCTGACCTCTATCTTGCCAGTGACAGCAGTGGTAATCAAGGCGGCGCTTCCGCGAGTCCGTTGTCCCACCCTGATGGATATTGCAAGTGCTTTGGGTGATCGCTGTCCAAGTAAAGAAATTTGGGGGATCCTGTGTGTGTCTCGTTCAGCACAAAGAATACATGTAAAACTCGATATCTCCTACCGGCCAAACTTCGCAGCCCGCTTCTCCCGAAACGCCGCGATGCCTTCTTGGGCATCGGGCAGTTCCAGGCAGCGGATATACCCGGCGGTGTCAGCCAGATACGCCTGCTTGGGAGTCACCCCTTCGTCTGCGTGGATCAGGCGTTTGGTTTCTCTCAAAGCCTCTGCGGGCATGGCGAGTAGCTGGGCGGCGAGTTCCTTGGCGGCGGGGATCACTCGGTTGGCGGGCACGACCTCGTGGACGAGTCCGTATGCCAACCCCTGTGAGGCGGTGATCTGGCGACCAGTCAGGCACAGATCGAGAGCCCGCGCCTTTCCGACCAATGCCGTCAGCTGGGCGAGGCCGTAGCCGGGGGGCCAGCCGAGTTTGATTTCGGGCATGCCGAGGTGGGCTCCGTGAGCGGCGATGCGGAAGTCACACGAGTACGCGGCTACGCATCCGCCGCCCAGCGCGGGCCCCTGAAGGGCAGCGATCAAGACTTGCGGCAGGCGTTCCCAGGCGAGGTACAGGCGGGCCTGGCGATGGCTCAGATCGCGGGCGTCGGCGAGCGAGAGCGTGCCGACCTCGGGCACATCGTCTCCCGCACAGAAGGCCGCTCCGGCTCCGGTCACGATCACGACTCGGATCTCTCGATGGCCCGCCAGCCAGCTGTTGACCTGCTCCCAGTCGGAAGTCATCTGGACGTTGACGGCGTTGAGCTTCTGCGGTCGATTGAGCGTGACCGTGGCGACTGGTCCGCTGATTGACACCAGCAATGTGGCCAGCTTCGGCAGTTCGCCGGTGTGGGGCGTGATATCGACCGGGATCACAGCGACCGCCGAAAGTTTCGCAGCCTTCTCTTTCAGGCGGGTGGCGAATTTCTCGACCCCGATGATGGCTCGGCGGTGCGTGCCGCGCCCGATCGGGTCGATAGCGTCGCGGGCCGTGACCTCAAAGTCGATGAGCTTGCCTTCGACAGCTGTCACGCGGGCTTCTGCCGTGACGATGGCTCCCAGGGGAGTGGCTGCCAGGTGTTCAATCTGGACAGTCACGCCAACCGATTCTTCACCGGGCTCCAAGAAGGGGCGTAACAGTTCGCGGGCGGCGTGCTCCATCAGATTGATCATCGCCGGAGTCGAAAACACGACCGCGCCCCGTCCCTGCTCGGCAGCGAGGTGAATGGTGTTCTCGGGCGTGGCTTGCCACTGGAGCGTAGCGGTCAGGCCGGGTGACAATCCGGGACGCATGGGAAGAAGCTCATCGCCAGCAGACTGTATCTGGCACAAACAAAAAGCCGGAACTTCCCCGTGAGGGAAGGACCGGCCTTGGAATTCCAGCAATCGATCAGACGAAACTAGAAATCGCCGTCAGCGGGTTCTTCGTCTTCATCCTCATCGTCGTCGTCTTCATCGTCATCGAAGTCGCCGTCGTCGTCGAAGTCTTCGTCGTCGAACTCGTCATCATCGAGGTCGTCGTCTTCGACTTCATCGTCGTCCAGTTCATCGTCGTCGAATTCATCGTCGTCTTCGTCGTCGAGATCTTCGTCGTCATCCAGCTCTTCTTCTTCGTCATCCCGCATCAGGACATCGAACGAAGTGACTCCCGTAAGAGCCGCCTGTCCGCGCCAGGTCGGGCTGTGAAGAACAGTCATCAGGTCATCGGTCAGGGTCAACATGGGCTCTCACCTTGAGCAGAAACAATCAGTCAGGAATCACAGCTAACGAGGTGCTCGACCCGCATCAGCCACCAGCAAACTCCCCCCCGTTGGGAGAATCCACAAGACTTGTTGTGCGTTCGTTATCGGATTTGAGCGGTGATGTCAAGCAGCACCCGAGGAGCGGAACATGAATTCACAGGCAACCTTCCGACGCGGGAATGATCGGACTGCGTTGCGGCAGACATGAAGGGAAATCTCGTTTTCTCCAGAGACCGACCAAAAGCCAGCGAATCGGCTGTAAAAATGCCCATCCCATCGTTCGTGAACTCGACCGGACCGTAGTGCGGAAGCCTTACACGTTAAACAAGAAGTGGCAAATGTCCCCGTCTCGCATCACGTAGGATTTTCCTGACAGGCGGAGCTTCCTGGCGGCTCGTCATCGATTTTGCCATGTGATCAATTCTCGGGCGAACCACTCACGTTCTGGCTCGCTGAGCAAGACACCGATTTCAATCCGTTCCCGACCGTAGTCGACTCGCAGCCGCTGCCGTTCTCCGACGCGTTCGAGCGTGAACGGCCCAATGGCATTCAGAGGCATGGTCAGTTTCTTGCGCCAGAAGTGAGGCATCGGGGCTGTATTTCCGGCGTAGAATTGGGGGCCGAGCAAGAATGGGAATCCGAAGAACCACATCAGTGGCAAAGGAAGGACTGACGGTCCGTTGTCGTATTCGACGGAGTCAACATGCAGTTTGAGGGTTTCGCGGCCTCGTCGTTGTAACCCAGCCCACAACAAGGTGGCCCCGGCGGACACCAGAAACAGGCAGCTCACCACCAGCAACCCCGGAGTGAGGTCGTTCTGCTCCCCAAAACAGAAAACCAAAAACATCACCGCAGCTTGCACCAGCATCATTCCGCCAAACAGCATGGGAATCCGCTGCATCGGATGCCGCTGGGTTGCGGTCCAAGTATACATGACTGCATCGGAAGCTCGATTGACTTGTAGAGTCGATCCGAGAGGAGGTAGCAGTTGAATCATGGCGGAAATCTCCGGGGGGAATACCTCCTCCAACGCGAACTGCGTCCGATCGGATCATTTTTGTAGCTACCTTCGCCAGAAGGTGGGTAACTACCAGGCAGCGCGGAATCTGAGAAACACGACGACTCCCAGAGAACTCGCTCGGCTGCCGCTATGGGGGTCAGACTTCTCTTTCATTCGCCCACGTTCTGGCGAACGTAGCTACGGGGCCACTACACGTTAAACAAGAAGTGACAAATATCCCCGTCCCGCATGACGTAGGCCTTCCCCTCAACGCGGAGCTTGCCCGCGGCGCGGATGGCGGCTTCGGACTTGTGGGTTTCGAGGTCGTCGAGCGAGTAGGTTTCGCAGCGGATGAAGCCGCGTTCGAAGTCGGTGTGGATGACTCCAGCGGCCTGCGGGGCGGTGGCGCCGACGGGGATGGTCCAGGCTCGGACTTCTTTCTCACCGGCGGTGAAGTAGCTTTGCAGGCCCAGCGTGCGGTACGCCTCGCGGGCGAGGGTGGCCAACGACGGCTCCTTCAAACCGAGAGACGACAGCATCTCGGCCCGGTCAGCTGCGTCGAGTTCGGCCAGCTCGGACTCGAGCTTGGCACAGACGACGACGACGCCCGAATTGTGAGCCTTCGCGTAGTCGCGAACCTGTTGGACGCGGGCACTTTCGCCTTGGGGATCGTTCTCGTCGACGTTTGCGGCAAAGAGGATCGGCTTAGCGGACATCAGTCCATAAGTGGACGCCAGCTTGGTCTCGACCGGGTCGAGTTCAAGCGTGCGGATCGGCTTCCCCTGGTTGATATGGACCTGGCACTTTTCCATGATTTCGATGCGTTGCTTGGCCTCTTTGTCTCCGTTTTTGGCGATTCGGGCCGCCTTGGAGATGGCGTTCTCCAGCAGCTGCATATCAGCCAGCATCAGCTCTGTTTCGATAATTTCTATGTCCGACAGCGGATCGACCTTGCCAGAGACGTGGGTCACATCGGGATCGTCGAAGCAGCGGACTACTTGAATGATGGCGTCGACCTCGCGGATGTGGGTCAGGAACTTGTTTCCCAGCCCCTCGCCGACACTGGCCCCCTTCACGATTCCGGCGATATCCACCAGCTTAATCTGGGCAGGGAGAATTCGTTGTGGTTTGAAATAGACCGCAATCCGGTCGAGCCGGAAATCCGGAACGGCCACGATGCCTTCGTTCGGCTCGATGGTGCAGAACGGAAAGTTCGCAGCCATCGCCTTTTGCGAACAGGTGACGGCGTTGAACAGGCTGCTCTTGCCAACATTCGGGAGACCGACGATTCCGGCTTCCATGGGGACACTCAGTGAGGTTGGGCGGTGAAATGAGGGTGAAGTATCGCGGGTGGAGAGAAAAATGGAACCGAAGGGGAATCGTTTCAGTAAGTCGTCACGCTCGGCAGTAAGACCTGAATCTGCGCCAGGCACAACAACACCTCCGCGATCAGGCCGAGAATGGCTGAATGACGACTCATACCTGATCGAAAACACTCACATAACATCCAAAGCGGACAGACAAACAAGGCCAGCAGGCTTAGCACGAAAGGAACACCGGCTGTGTCCAAGAAGAAGTTCGAAACCCGCACATTGACCAATGCTTGGCGATCCGCAAGGGTGAACATCAGGCAAAACACAACTCCGACGAGATGAATCGCGACAATCCAGCGGACACGATCCTTTCGGGGAGCTACTACGGTGCTGACGGGGAGTTCGTTGTGGGGTGGCAGGTCGGTGGTCATGGCTGTTCCCCGATGAATTGGACCTGAACGCCACGAGACTCATGTCAAAAATTTGCGATAGCTGGGCGACTTCTGGGGCGACATTCTTCGGCGCAGGCCAGCCGTTGGTTGCGGCTCGTGGCTGCGCCAAGATAACAGCATCACACCCGCGCAGCAAAAAACCTGCGATACACCCGGTGGCGCATCACAGGTATTTGTGATCAGAGGTCAGGGCCTTCCGGGCGGGATCACGTAATTCCGTCGCGGCGAGCCTGCTCGGCCTGGCGATGGTATTTCAGTGCCAAGTGGGCAAAAGTCGACTTCTTCGGCACACTCGAGGTGAGCCGGGCGAGACGATCGTACTTGTCCGCCAAGGCGGTCTTCACGTCGATAAAGGTTCGTTTTTCCATGGTCATCGGTCCGATGCGTCATCCAGAAAATGGGAAGCTCCTTAGTGTACTGGCCACAAGCCAGCTTGCCAACTCGACATAGTGGGGCTGGAAAATTCCTGCGACCGCCTGCGGCACACGTGTCCCAAAGAACTCACAACATCTTTCAGGAATGCAACTAACGACATTCTCGAATGTCATTCACAAGTTAAGACAACGCGGCATTGAGTCATATTTCGACCATCATTTACACACTGACATCGCGAGTGAATGCCAGTCAGCTGCGAGACCACCAACTCGACTCGCCACAGGGGCTTGTCCCCTACGATAGCGCAGAAGCGCGGGAACCACCCCGACAAGCGGGGTGGCGAGCAGTCATCGGAGGGTCCGGTGACTTGGGGGGATTCCACCTGATCGAGCACTGCGGCGTCTCGCTCTCTGGCACCATGGGGAAAACCCTCTTTCTCCGCTCGCCGCGATTTGCTAACACTCCCTGCGGACAAAACAGTAGCCTGATCTTGGGCTATCGATGTCACCTCGCGGGATGCATATCGTCATGGATCGACGAATCAGTACGTGTTTCGAAATTCTGCTCTGCGGATTGGGCTTCGCCGTTCACCTGAACGCTGCTGAGCCTGCTCCGCACGTGGTGAACGTATTGAGGAACTGGGAATCCACGAGCCAGGAACGAGACCGATACGGGCTGACGGTGCGGACTCTGCAACCGTTTCTGGGGCCCATTCGCGAGGACAGTCTGCTCCGAAGATTCGTCTGGACCATGCGAAGCGACTCCGAACTGGAAGCCACCCCCGCGGACCCAGCTGAGCGGCTGTTTTCGCCGGGTGTACGGATCACCCTCGATTCACAGGGACTGCCACAGCGGGTCGTAATCGGGCAATTGCCTTTTGAAACCCGCGACCTGGCAATGTCCGAGATGCGGAAAGTCGCCGCCCTAGAGACGGTCTCTCCCGGCAGTGGTATCGTCCGTGTGTCCTTTAATGAACCCGCCGAAGCCAGTCCCACAACGGCTGCCAGCTTGCGAGTCTTGAAAATCATCTCTCGCTGGGACGCAGCGTCGAAAGCCGCACAGGCCTTGCGTACGGACTTTGTGCGGATTGACTATGACTCCGCCACCGAAGTCGAATCGCATGCTGTGGGGACGTTTGTTTATCAGGCCCCGCACCATGGACTGTATCACTCGAAGCCGGCTTCTCTGCCGAACATGGATAGCGCCCGCGTCGGCCTTGAGGGTCGGCGATATGTGCAGTTGCCCGGGGAGGAATCCCTGCTCCTCTGGAAAGGCAACACACTGACCCAGGTCAACTTCACTTCCCATCAATATGAGGTCCATGAACGTCCCGGAACCCCGCGCGAGGTCCTCGGTGCAGGCTCCTTCGATGCGGTCTGGCAAACCTTGATTGCCCCGCAAAGTGCGCTCCCGATGGTGGTCGGACTGGACCAGAAGCAGCTGTTGGCGAATTACGATTGGGAATTGGTTGCTGACGACAAAGACTCGATCATCCTGCGCGGCATCCCCTGGAGCGGGCCAGACGCCATGCTGTATTCCAGTGCTCAAATCGTCATCGATCCAGTGACGTTCCGTACCCGCGCGACTCGTCTGATCGACGCATCAGGCACAAAGGAAACGATTCATCGGTTTCAGGATCGCATCGTTTCCAAAGACCCGAAAACGCTCGGCGAATGGCTTCCGAATTTGACTCAATTCGAGCAAGCCGCTGAAGTCCCGGGAATGGAACCCGCTCCGTTCGTCGAAGGCGATCAGCCCGCGTCCCCGCTCATTCCGGGCGAGTGATCGCGCCGCGTCCGTCGCGCCACCAAACCCGCCATGTAACCCGCTTTGAACCCTGCGTCGATATTCACGACAGCGATGTTGGCCGCGCAGCTGTTGAGCATTCCCAGCAGTGCGGCCACGCCCTGGAACGACGCTCCGTAGCCCACGCTGGTCGGCACGGCAAACACCGGACAGCTGACCCAACCACCGACGACGGAGGGGAGCGCCCCTTCCATGCCAGCGACGACGACTAACGCGTCGGCTTGCTGAAGTCGCGGCACCTGCTGGAGCAATCGCTGCGGTCCAGCAACACCGATGTCAGTGATCAGGTCGCACTCCACCCGCATCCAGCGCAGAGTCTCAATCGCCTCTTCGGCCACCGGGCGATCGCTGGTCCCAGCTGTCACCACCCAGGCTTTCCCCGCGAGTGGCAGCTGTTCGCTGCTGGAAAGAAGTCGGACAGTGCGGGCCAATAAATTATGAATCGCTAGTGGAAATCGCTGACAGAGGGCCGCCGCCTGCTCGTCCGTCGTGCGGGTGATGAATGCAGCTTGCCCGCTTCGTGACAAATGTTCGAACGCTTCGACGACATTCTCGACCGATTTTCCCGGACCGTAAATCACCTCGGGAAAGCCGCAGCGTGCTTCACGCCCCAGATCGAGCTGGAGGCCGGAGAGCAGGTCGATCGCATTCGAGTCAGGTATCGGCATGGAGTCTTCTGCAGGCGTCAATCGATTCCAAGTGCAGTTTCAGAATTGGTTCTCAGGAAAGTCAGACAGGAATGTCAGACAGGAATGTCTGCCCCACCAAGCAGTGGCACAGACATTCCTGTCTGTGCGTCGAAGAAAGAATCTGATCCAGGTGTCGACCAGTTGGACACTGATCATCGGTCTCTGGAGAAGCGCCCAACCCTTCAGTTCGCACTGAAGTCCGGCGGGAATTTCCGCGTCGCTCCCGGTTCTCGCAGATTTCGCTTCTGTTCCCGCAGGATATCAAGCAACAGGTCGGTCCGCAGGTCAACGTGACTCTGGGCCATCAGAGAGATCATGGTCTCGGTCGGAATCTTTAGCGAGCTGGCGATCAAATCGGCCAACACACCGAGTGGCAAATCCCGCAGCGCAGCTTCGGTGGTCTCGCGATTGCCGTCGGCATTCGGCAAGGTGGCCACCAGACTTTCCAGCAATTCCGCGCGACGATTCTCTCGCTGAATTTCCGGAGCGTTGGAGTACTTGTCGAACCGCAGCTCGAGTTCCACTTGCCGATAGGGAGTCGTCGTCAGCTTCTCTGCTCGAATCCGAGCCCGACACAATCCCCGAATCACGATGATGTATTTCCCGTCGTCCATCTCGCGATCCAGCATCACTCGTCCCAGGCAGACATCCGTAAACACAGGGGCTGTTTTCGTGTCATACAGCGAGTCCCAATTGGGCTTCAAGGTCCCCAGAGCGATCAGCCGGTCTCCCGCCAAGACATCGGAGATCATCTCTCGATAGCGTGGCTCAAAGATGTGCAGTGGCTGTGTGACCTGCGGAAACAGGACGAAATCGGGCAGCGGAAACAAAGGAGCCACTCCGCTGAAACCCGACAGATCTTCCACCAGTCCACTCGGCTCATTCATGCTTATCAATCCATTGGAGTCGTGGCAATGTCTCGACGTCCGGTGTCGCGATGCCGAGAGGAATTCCCATCCGCAGAGGCTCGAAATGGGTGTGCAAATCGGTGCGAAGTTGACTCAAATCAATGCCGTAGAACTGATCGCCATAACTCGCCAGATACTTGAGCGACGAGACATGCATCTTCCGAGCCCCAGCTGGATTCCCCTCGGACAAGTGGAACAAGCTCACCGCCACATGCAGCATTCCTTGGTAGAAATCACGATCCTCGCCCAGTGTCGCGCCCCACAACTCTTCGAGGACATCGTGACACGCAAAAAACTCCCGCTCATTAAAGAGCTGTACCGCATCGCCAAATGCGGCGGGGATCGATGCAGAGTGGGGAGCTGTCGTCATGGGAAATTGGGGGTGTCTGCAAATGCCAGTGACGCGGTGTTGCATCTTCCAGAAGCGTAGCCCTTGGAAGAACTCTGCCCAGTCGCGATTCTACGATGCCCGAAAAGCGGTTGTCCACGATTGATCGGCCTTCGTGACACCGAAACCCAGGAGCTGTGCATGTCCTCCCGAAACGATGCTCGAAAGCAACAGGCTCTGCAAGTCGCCCGTTTGCTGGAGAAACGCTACGGCGACGCCGAGTGTGCCTTGGTCCATTCTTCGCCGTTCCAGCTGCTGGTGGCCACGATCTTGTCGGCCCAGTGTACGGACGAGCGCGTCAACTCCGTGACTCCCCGGCTGTTTGAGAAGTACCCGAATCCCAAGACATTGGCCGCCGGGACACAGGCGGATGTGGAGTCCATCATCCAATCACTCGGATTCTTTCGAGCGAAATCGACCAATATTCGCGGCATGGCCCGCATGCTGGTCGAGATCCACGGCGGCGAGATCCCGCGCACTTTAGATGAACTCATCGAACTACCTGGCGTGGGTCGCAAGACTGCTAATGTGGTGTTGGGGACGGCGTTCGGCATCTCGAGCGGAGTCGTGGTCGACACGCATGTTCGGCGAATCACCGGGCTATTGGGGCTGACTAAGAACATCGATCCCGTGAAGATCGAAGCCGATCTCCAGAAATTACTGCCGCCATCGGAATGGATTCAGTTCTCGCACCGACTGATCCATCACGGGCGAAAGATCTGCATTGCCCGCCGCCCGCGCTGTCCGGAATGCCCGCTGCTGCCGCACTGCAAACGTGCCGGGTTGCCGAAACTAGAGTAGTACCACATGACCGGTGTCTCGCTACACTCCGTCGTCACTCAATCGTCGCTCAGTCACTCCTACTCCGCCACACCATGCTCCTCGCCCTTCTCGCAGCTGTGTTGTTTGCCGCCTCAGCTGTTTGCGGCCAAAGCCTGAGTCGCCAGCTGGGTGGAGTTACGGCGAATGCGTGCCGGATTACGATTGCCTGTACGATTCTGGGGCTGATCACTTGGGGGTTCTTTCCCGGCCAGATTCACTCCGCAACGTTTCGCTGGTTCCTGCTCAGCGGCGTGCTGGGATTCGGTCTCGGGGATGTGGCTCTGTATTTGGCGTACCCGCTGCTGGGTGCCCGGACAGCAGTGCTGATTAATTTGTGCATCGCCACGTTGGTGGGAGCGCTGGCCGATTGGATGTTTATTGGCACCCAACTGGCCCCCGCAGAAATCGCAGCTGCGGCGCTGACCCTGACCGGTGTGGTGCTAGCGATGCACAAACGGGACGAACCATTCCAGTGGAACTCCGGACTGTTTCTGACACTGTTTGCTGGAACCTGCCAAGGGTTTGGACTGATGCTGAGCCGTCTGGCCCAAGGGATCGCAAACCAGCAAGGACTGGAACACTCCGGCCCCGCTCAGGCGTTTCAGCGGACGATGGGCGGAGTCCTGATCGGGTGGATTGCACTGGCAATCCTGCGCTCATCGCTCCAAGGGCGAGCGCTGATTCCCGCAGAAGCGCGTACACCTCGCCTGCCATACTGGATTCTCGGAGCCTCGTTCTTCGGCCCGGTCGCCGGAGTCAGCGCGATGCAGGTGGCCCTGCAACGCGTCGACAGCAGCGCCATCGTCTCGGCGATCACTTCGACCGCTCCGCTGATGCTGCTGCCAATCTCCCGCTACATCGACCGCGAAGCACCGACAAAGCAGGCGATCCTGGGATCGTTCCTGGCTGTCGGAGGAGTCATCGCAATCGCGTACTTGCGGTCGTAAGAGAAGTCCTCTCGATCAAGTTCGCATTCACTGCAATAAAGAATTCGAGGGTCATCCCGTGCGACTCAGGATTTGATCGGCGGAGTCACCAGCAGTGGCGAAATTATTCGGTTCATCCCGCTTGGCCAGACTTGTTGAAAGTGATTCGGATTCAACGTCACCAACAGGTCCACGTCTGCCAACGCGGCGGACCGAGCGATAATCGCGTCGTAAACCAGCCCGCCACCCAGTGATTGCTGAGACAACTCTGCCATCAGACTAATGTAATCATTCCCCGTAAGGACGATTGTCTGGGCATAGGAGAGAATGTTGTCATCCACCATCTGCCATGCTTCACTCGAGCTGATACGGGGCGTGCGCGGCAGACGCGTCAACACCGAATAGACCTCGGCAAGACTATGGCCGGACACCACAAACTCCAGTTCGCCATTGATCACGTGCGACAGCCAAGCGTGGGCAGGAATGTGATGAACATGGTCTGGCAACATTGCGGCAATGAGTGTTGAAGTGTCGAGCAACACCTTCATTGAGGCAACCCCTCGACCAGCTGCTCGTAGCGATCATCGCGAGCAAACGTCAAACCGCCCTCAGGGGAACAGGGGGCCGCTGCACGATGCACTAGTACATTCCCTTCCAGACACAACCCGGTTGTGATTCGGGCGGGCGTAATCACGCACTCCCCACCGCGGGTCTCCAGCGAGACTTCCTCGCCGGGCCACAGCCCCAATTGCAGCTGAAGATCGCGAGGCAATTCAATGCGTCCCTGACTATCAATCATGGCTTTCATCGAGACTGCTCCAGAACTGTGACAACCTGAGCTTCCATGCTAGGGACTGTACAACGCTCCGTCGACACCGGATGTCAAGGCAGGGCGGGACTCATACTCCACTGAGTGCACCCCCCCCTTACTTCCCACCGTGGCAGTTCTTGTACTTCTTCCCGCTGCCGCAGTGGCACGGGTCGTTCCGGCCGACCTTCTTCTCGCGGTTCCGGATCGGCTCCACAGCTGTGACCGCCTGACCGGGTTGGGTGCCGGTTTCCTGGGTGATCGACTGCTGTGCGGCCACCGGCTCCGCGGTGATCGGAGCAGCTGACTCATGCACGGCAGCTGTCTCGTGCCAAACATCGCGAAGGAAGCGAGGATCGCTTTCGCGTTCGAGGCGGAAGACGGCGGAGGTCGCGGCCTCGCCGATGCGGTCCCACATGGCGTCGAACTCTTTCATCCCCTGCCGCTTGTACTCGACCTTCGGGTCCTTTTGAGCATAGCCGACGAGTCCGACATTCTGGCGGAGGAAGTCCATGTGGTACAGGTGTTCCTTCCACGAGTTGTCGAGCAGCTCGAGCAGGACCTGCCGTTCGGCTTGCCCCATCTCGGGCCGGTACTTCATCTCGTAGGCTTTCAGAGCCTCGATCTTGGTCGTCTCTTGCGGCTGAAGCTTCATCTGGTCCAGGTCGAGTTCAGTCTCAAACCGGCGGTAGACAAAATCGTGCAGTTCCCCGAGAGGCTTGGTGTCTTTGAGCGGACCGGGCTTGCCTTTGATGGAGGGAAAGGCCTTCGCCAGAAACCCGTTCACCTGAGCTGTGATGTCATCCTTCGGCAGGAATTCGCGACTGGCGGAGAGAACCTTTTCCGCCAGACCTTCGATCGACAGCGACTGGGTCGACTGGGCATCGAGCTGGGTGCGGAAGCGATTGTTTGCCCAGCGGATCAGCCCTTCGCGGTCCACCGGAGTGGTGGCGTTTCCCTGAAACCGCATCAGGCTGATGATGACTGGGAAGCGGGCATCCTGCTCATCGTACCGCTCTCGCAGCTTTTCCATCACGAATGGAATCACCTTTTCCGCCTCGTCATGCACACCGAACTGAGAGGCGGGAATTGCCAAGCCAAACTGGTGATGCAACCAACCGGACAACTGGTTGCGTCCGAAGTCGTCATGCAGGAACAAGTCCAGCGGGGTGAAGTCGGTCTTGTTGATGTGCTCAACCGCCCGCTCCAGAATCGTCCGATGAAGTTCGTCGGTATTGAGTTCGTCTGAGCCATCCACCTTGGCGAGTTGTCGCAGCTCGCGGGCGTTGGTGTTCTGGGCGAACATCCGGTTCACCCAGCTCGACAAAGCCTGCCAGTTCCATTCGGATTCGGGCAGCCCCTGCGGCAAATTCTCGATGATTTGCTCGTTCAGCAACGAGTCGGCCTGGCGCTCGGCCTCCGTGGTCAGATAGTTAACCGCCTGGTTCTTATCCATACCGCGAACATCGTACTCCACCACCTCGATGGTCAGCGTCTGCGTCGCCCAAGCGGCGAGAGTTTCAAACGGATACTTCGGCGACAGGAACATCTCGACCGTTTTCTCGACCTGCCGCTTCATCATGTCGAGCATGATGTCCCGACAGCTGGCCCCATCCAGAATCCGCTGGCGGTACGAGTAGACCGACTTCCGCTGGAAGTCCATGACCTCGTCGTATTCCAGCAGGTTCTTACGAGAGTCGAAGTGGCGCTCTTCGACCTTCTTCTGTGCTTTTTCAATCTGCTTCGTGACCATCGTGTGCTCGATGGCTTCGCCTTCCTGCATGCCCAGCCAGGCCAGTACGTTTCGCACCCAATCTCCGGCGAAGACGCGCATGAGGTCGTCTTCCAGCGATAGGAAGAAACGGCTCGAACCAGGGTCTCCCTGCCGACCGGAACGCCCGCGCAGCTGGAGGTCGATGCGGCGGGAGTCGTGCCGTTCGGTGCCCACGACGTGCAGTCCACCGACTTCGGCGACTTGGCGGCCTTCGGCCTTCATCCCCTGCTGTTCAGAAATCTGATCACTTGTGTTGTCCCACTCTTCCTTCGGGACATCGAGCCGCGAGCCGTACTTGGCTTTGAGATTTTCCCAGGCCATATACTCCGGGTTCCCGCCGAGGATGATGTCGGTCCCGCGACCGGCCATATTCGTGGCGATGGTGACGCCGCTCAGTCGACCTGCCTGTGCGATAAACTCGGCTTCCCGCTCGTGATGCTTGGCGTTGAGGATGCTGTGCTTGATCCCTCGTCGCCCGAGCATGGCGGAGATATGTTCGCTCTTCTCGATCGACTTGGTTCCGATCAGCAAGGGGCGACCGGTCTTGTGGACCTCGAGAATCTCTTCGACGACTGCGTTCCACTTTTCCCGCTCGGTCCGGTAGATCACGTCCGGATGATTCACGCGCTTGACGGGACGGTTCGTCGGAACGGCGATGACTTCCAGGCCGTAAATCTTGATGAACTCGGTCGACTCTGTCATCGCGGTGCCGGTCATCCCGCACAGCTTATGATACAGCTTAAAGTAATTCTGAAGTGTGACCGTGGCCAGCGTCTGGGAGACCTCCTTGATGCGGACTCCTTCCTTCGCTTCGCAGGCCTGATGCAGCCCGTCGCTCCACTGGCGACCGGGCATCTTGCGACCGGTATTCTCGTCGACGATCACAATCTCGCCGTCTTCCACGACGTAGTTCACATCCCGCTTGTAGAGGAAGTGGGCCTTCAACGACTGATCGATCAGGTGGGGCCATTCCATGTTCCCCGTGGTGTAGAAGCTCTCCACCCCGGCCAGACCTTCGGCCCGACGAATCCCCGACTCGGTCAAGTGGCAGGAATGCTCCTTCTCCTTGACCTCGAAGTCCTCGTCTCGCTTCAACTGGCGGGCGACCTTGTCAGCTGTCGCGTACTTGGTGACGTCATCGTGTGCCGGTCCCGAGATAATCAGCGGGGTGCGGGCCTCGTCGATGAGGATGTTGTCGATTTCGTCGACGATGGCGTAGTCAAGGCGACCCTGAACCTGCATGTCTTTTCGCGGCTTCATATTGTCGCGGAGGTAGTCGAAGCCAAACTCGTTGCTGGTGCCGTAAGTAATGTCACATGCATATTGCGGCTGACGATCCCACGGCTGCATCGGGGACTGAATGGCTCCGACTGTCAGGCCCAGCCCGATGTGTGTCGGGCCGACCCACTCCATGTCGCGCTTGGCGAGGTAATCATTGACGGTGATGACGTGGACATGCCCAGACAGAGCGTTGAGGAACGCCGGGAGCGTACAGACGAGGGTCTTGCCTTCCCCGGTCACCATCTCGGCGATCTTGCCTTGATGCAACACGTACCCGCCGACCATCTGCACGTCGTAGTGCCGCATCTTCAAGAAGCGCTTGCCCGACTCTCGCACCGCTGCGAATGCTTCGGGCAGGATATCATCCGGAGTCTTGCCGTCGGCCAGCTTCGCACGCAGGCGAGTGGCGGTCTCTTTCAACTCCGCGTTGGTGAGCTTCGCGTAATCCGGCTCGAGCTGATTGATTCGGTCAAGAGCCGAACCGGGGATGATGACGCTGCTGCCGTCTCGGTGGCGGACGTACCCCACACGACGCACGGCCCGTTCGTTCGAAGAACCGAACACGCCGCGAATCCCGCGTTCTGCGAGCGAGGTCATTCCGTTGAAGAACTCGCCGACTTTATCAATGACGTCCATGGTGTCTCTCGGATTCAGAATGCCGGTGAACCGCCGACCTTGGCGGGACATGGACATTCGAAAAAACAGGCTCAGCGGGTGACCAACGCGGCATCAAAGGCTGTCGCAACACCGGCAGCTTTTGCCGGTCAACGTCACCCATTCCGCCCGACCTGCCACGAAATCAATCTGAACGCAATCCCCGTTCCAAGGGTGCGAGTGACCGATAACGCGAAACAGTGGCCGAACGGAAATCCCTGCCGGGCCGGAGTTTATTTCGCTTCGCAGAGGGGGTCAATACGGTCACGAAAGTGGGGCCGAACTCGGGAACATGCCGATCTGGCAGTTTGAGCCCTTGGAGATAAAACACCAGAAATTCACCACGGGGGCACGGGGGCACAGAGAAATTCAAGTTTCCAACTGATGACTGGAGCCTCGACGAGTGAACAGGGGCACCGCCCCGAGTCGCTCTCTGGCTGGAGTTCTGCGACCTCGCCAAGCGGGTTGACTCTCCGAAATCCCAGCACAACCTCACCTGATGTTTCTCTTCCGCTCCGTGCATCCGTGACTCAGTGGTGATTTTCCGCCTGCTTGTCGGATGCTCACACGAGCCGGATTTCTCGCTCATCACTTGCACGTAGCAACCGGTCGCTACGGCTGAAAGTGAACAGAATCAAGGTTCATCAGCCCGCCCTGCTGCTGATCGTTCACGAACCGGAAAAACAGATCATGCCGCCCGTGGGTTTCGGGAATCTCGACCGTTCGTTCATACCACTGCTCCCACTGACCATTGACCTCGACCGGCGCGGTGGCCAGAAGTTCTCCGTCAATGGCGTCGCGGCGAATTTCAATCGCACCGCCTGCTCCCGCCGAGGCCACGCGAACCGTGATGTGCCTCACAGTATCCAGCTTGATCCCCGAGAACTTCACAAAGTGACTGTGATTGATCCCTCCCACAAACTTCTCGCCCCCAGCTGTCCCGGAACCGAGCACCATCGGACCATGAATCTCATCCGCAGTCTCGGCTTCTACTTGACGTGGACGCAGATGAACCACAGCTGTCGCATTCAGTGCGGGAACATCGCCCGCTCCCCGGTCCACGTAATTGGCCTCCAGCGTGTAGTGCCCCGGCTTCGCGGTGTCTTCTGCGGCGACGGGAATCTCCCCCACAAACCCGGGAAAGATCCGGACCAAACCAGAGGGTTGCAGCTGATAGACCCAGCTGACCATCTCGCGTAGCTCTTCGGATGTATGCTGCGAATGGGGGATCATTGGAATCTTGCCCCACACACCGGTGGAGCCTTTGAGGACGCGCTGGATCGAGGCATCGAGTGCGCCCTCAATGCCTCGGTACTTATTGGCCACATCCAGATACGGCGGCCCAACCCGCTTCTGATTCACCGCGTGGCAGTTGAAACAGTCACTCTTTCGCATCAGTTGCAAGCCGCGCGGACCGGCCTCTTCGGTGGTGGCACCTTCAGCTGGCGGAATCGGTCCCGCCGAGAAGGCCGCGCTCAGCGAGACCCGCATCGGGGAATCGACATCCAAATCCGGCAGCCCTTTGGCGTCGGCCTCATCGGAATCGTTTGTGCCATCTTCAGGGTCATTGACATATAAGCGGTAGCGAATCGGCTGTGTCGCATCGAAGAAGTCGCCAGCCTGCGGTTCGAGGAAGCTCAGTGTGGGGCGAGCATTCCCGACCAGCACCGGGACGGAGGCTGCTCGGCTGGCTCCCGCCGCATCGGTCACGACCAACTCGACGTTGTAGACTCCCGGCTCGTCGAAGGTCACGATCGGGTTCGCCTCGGTCGAAACGATGCGCGGCGTCTTCTCGACATCGGTCGAGCGGATCACCCGCCACTCGTACTTCAACACATCAGCTGTGTCTTTGTCGGTGGTCCCCTGACTGGAGAGCGAGACCGCCAGCGGCTGCTTACCTGCGTTGTTCGAGGCTGAGGCCACCGCCAGTGGAGGGCGATTCCCACGCACATAGTCGATGCGGATCAACCGCGAGTCCGCATTCACACCCCATGTTTCGCCGTACTCGATGGCATACAGCGCTCCCTCGGGACCGAACTGCATATCAATCGGACGCACGAAGCGGTGCGTTGGCATAAACGCATCGATCTGCTTCACCTTCTGTTCCGCGTCGAGGTGGACCGCCTTGATCCAGTGGCGGGTCCATTCAAAGAAGAACAGCGTCTGGTCATACGCAGCTGGGAACTTGACGTTCGATGCGAGCGACTCGTCGTAATGATAGACCGGCCCCGCACAGGCCGATCGGCCCCCCGCGTTACCCAGTTCGGGGAACTCGGGCGACTCGCCATAAGGGTAGTAAATCATCGCGGGTTGCGGCGGGGGCAGCGTCTTGGCTCCGGTATTGCTCGGCGAGTCATTCTCCGGAGCTAGCAGGTTAAACGACGCGCCGACCTCCATCGTCGTATAGTTGTAGTCGCTGTACGGCTGGTTGTTGGCGATGAAGTACGGCCAGCCGAAATTCCCGGCAGCGCGGGCCTGGTTGATCTCGTCGTAGCCGCGTGGGCCGCGCGGTCCATCGGCTCCCGCATCGGGACCGACGTCGCCCCAATAGACGTAGCCTGTCACCGAATCGACCGTCATTCGCCACGGGTTGCGGCAACCCATCACATAGATTTCAGGGAGGCCCACCGAGCCATCCTTCGGGAACAGATTGCCCTCGGGAATCTCGTAGGTTCCATCGGCCAGCGGCTTGATGCGCAGAATCTTGCCACTGCCGCTGCGCGAGTTGGCCGAGGACTTCTGCGCATCCCAGGGAGCCCGATCGGGCCGCTCATCAATCGGAGCGTAGCCGTTCGAATCGGCGTGCGGATGGGTGTTGTCACCCGTGGCAATGAACAGCTCCCCGCGCGGGCCAAACTCCAGACTCCCCGCATGGTGACAGCATTCTTTCCGCTGCTCTTCGAACTTGAACAACAGCTTCTCTGTGGTCAAATCCAACTTACCATCGACCAGTGTAAACCGGCTGATGTGCTGCCCCGGATACGTCGGTGGGGAGTATTGGAGAAAGACCCAGTGGTTCTCCCGAAAGTTCGGATCGAGAGCCATCCCGAGCAGCCCATTCTCTTGCTCGGTCGTGATCGTCACCTCCCCGACTAGCGTGACCTCATTCGTTTGAGGATCAAACTTCCGCAGCTTCCCACCCAGTTCGATGAAGTACACCGCCCCATCCGCCGCGACCTCTAGCTCCATGGGCTGGACCAGTCCGATCGTCAAGACAGTCGCCTCGAAGCGGGTGGGGTCGACAACTTCAGAGTCCGCTGCCCGGACCATTGAAAACGTCCCCATGGCTGCGAGTAGGAGAGTGATTCGTTCCAAGAAACGTGGCAATTTGCGCATGGATGTCACGACAGGCATGGGGCAGGAAGCATAGCTCAAGGCAGATCGGGCAGTGTGACCCATCAATCTTGACAAGTCCATTGTCTTTTTAGTGAGAATGGGAAGCGCTGGCGCGCTGTTTTGGTCCGGGCGCGAGCAAAGCCTGCCCCCAACCTACGCAAACGCATCATTTACTGGCAATTCGCCCAATCTTTACGCACCAGCTTTCTCCCAGGCGGGGTTTTCCTCTCACAAACTGTTTGGCGCACGATTTGCCTACTAAGATTACGCCTTACCTGCCCGGAAAAGCGTCATGGCGACTGCAATGCTGACTTCTCACTCCGCTCAATCTCAAAGCCAAGGAGCCTACGATGTGCCGACCAATGCTGCAAAGGCATATGACGAGTACCTCGACGGAGAGGTCTCTCGACACCCACTCCTGGAAAACCGGCTGCAAGAACTCTCTTTCGCCGGGCTGGCTGAGCGCCAGCGCGCAGCTGAAGTCCGTCTTCGTGAAAAAGGGATCACTTTCGCCGTCTATGGGCACACGGACGGGACTGAAAAGGTCTGGCCATTCGACGTGGTCCCCCGGCCCATGTCCCACACGCAATGGACCGTCATTGAATCGGGACTAAAGCAGCGGATTCGAGCCCTCAATCTCTTTCTCGATGACGTCTATGGGGCGCAGCACATCCTGAACGATGGCATCGTCCCGCGCGAACTGGTCCTGACCGCCAAAACATATCGGCCCCAGCTGCAAGGCTTCCGCCCCCCGAAGGGAGTGTGGACGCATGTGACCGGGACCGACTTGGTGCGTCACAACGATGGAATTGTGTACGTCTTAGAGGACAACCTGCGCTGCCCTTCGGGAGTCTCGTATGTTCTGGAAAACCGGGAACTCATGAAGCGTGTGTTGCCCGAGGTCTTCCTGGGTGCGGCGATCGCACCGGTCGAAGATTACGGCGAGCGACTGCTGACGACATTGCAGCAGACCGCTCCCGAGGGGGTGTTCAATCCCACGACAGTGCTGTTGACTCCGGGTGTTTATAACTCGGCGTACTTCGAACACTGCTTCCTTGCGCAGCAGATGGGCATTGAGCTGGTCAGTGGGTCGGACCTCGTCGTCAGCGACGGTTATGTCTGCATGCTGACCACAAAGGGGCTGCAACGAGTTGATGTGATCTATCGCCGAATCGATGACGATTTCATCGATCCGAAATGCTTCCGCGCGGACTCCATGCTCGGCGTGCCCGGCCTGATGGATGTCTACAAGGCAGGACGAGTGACGCTCGCGAATGCTCCCGGAACCGGGGTCGCTGATGACAAGGCGGTTTACGCCTGGGTGCCACAGATCATTAAGTATTACCTCGGCGAAGACATCATCATTCCCAATGTCCCGACGTATGTCTGCTCCGACCCGAAGCAAATGGATTACGTGCTGGCTCACCTGCCCGAGCTGGTCACAAAGCCGACGAACGAGTCGGGCGGCTATGGCATCGTGATGGGGCCGAGTGCCTCGAAAGAGGAGCTGGAGAACTGCCGCCAGCAGATTTTGGCGAATCCCCGGAACTACATTTCACAGCCCTATCTCACACTCTCGACCGTCCCGACCGTGGTGGGCGATCGGCTCTCGCCCCGGCATGTCGACCTGCGTCCGTTTATCCTTTACGGGGACGATGTGTATGTCCTCCCGGGTGGACTGACACGTGTGGCGCTGCGGGAAGGTTCGATGATCGTCAATTCGTCGCAGGGCGGCGGCAGTAAGGATACTTGGGTGCTGATGAACGATTGACGAGTTACGGAGAGTGACCGGTGGGCTGGGGTGTCCCATCGTTGGATGGAATGATCGGGTGCTCAAACAAGTTGTGATGTCATGCTCAGTCGAGTCGCGGATGCTGTATTTTGGGTCAATCGATACATCGAACGGGCGGAGAACGTCGCCCGCTTCGTGGATGTCAGCCAATCGCTGTCATTGGGAGGTGTGCCGCAGTGGGCTCCCCTCGTCTTCGCCAGCGGGGATGAAGAGCTATTCAATGAACACTACAGCCAATGTAACGCCGAAAATGTGCTTCAGTTCTTGCTGTTCGATGAAAAGAACTCGAACTCGATTCTCTCCTGCCTGATTAAGGCTCGGGAGAATGCCCGAACGATTCGAGAAATCCTCAGCGTATCACTCTGGGAATCGATCAACCGCTTTTACCTGCGTGTCCGAGAAGCTGGCAAAAATCCTGAGCCAGTGCTGGCCAATCCCGCCGACTTTCTGGAACGGGTCAAGCGCTACAGCCACGAAGTGACCGGCGTGAATGAAGCGACCATGTCGCATGGCGAAGCGTGGAACTTCGGAAAGATTGGCCGGCTGATCGAACGAGCCGACAAGACCTCGCGCATCCTCGACGTGAAATATTTCATCCTGCTACCGGATGTCACGAAGGTCGGTTCCGCGCTGGACGTATTGCAATGGTCCGCTCTGCTCGAATCGACGAGTGCGCTGCACATGTATCGCAAGCGGTTCGGACGAATTGCTCCTCGTTCGGTGGCCGAGTTTCTGATTCTCGATCCCCACTTTCCCCGCTCGATGCAGTTCTGTGTGGCCAGCATGCTGTCGTCCCTGCACAAGATCACTGGGAATCAAAATGGACAGGGGATCACTTTGCCGGAGAGGTTATGCGAGGACTTGCACGCACGGCTGCAACGCCTATCGATTCATGACATCATCCAGATTGGGATTCACGAATTCATCGATAGTTTTCAGCAGAGCCTGAACGCGATCGGAGAAGCGATCCATGCGGAATTCTTTGTCGTCCGAGAAATCGAACCGGTCCAGACTCAACAACAATAGATCAGTCACAGACGACGAATTGAGTGAATTCAGATGGCCATCCGCGTCGCGCTCCGGCATGTTACCGAGTATCAGTACGATCGATCCGTCAGTCTAGGACCGCAAATCATCCGATTGCGACCGGCCCCGCATTGTCGCACTCCAATCGCCAGTTACTCTCTCAAGGTCACTCCGGACGACAACTTTCTCAACTGGCAGCAGGATCCGTTCGGGAACTTTCAAGCCCGACTCGTCATCCCCGAAAAGACCCGCGTCTTCCGCGTCGAGGTCAATCTCACAGCTGACCTCACAGTCATCAACCCCTTCGACTTCTTCGTCGAGGACAGTGCGGAAGAATTCCCCTTCACTTATGAACCGGCGCTGCAGAAAGATCTGCAACCATTCCTGGAGTGCGGAAAGACCGGCGAGAAGTTCGAAGCGTTCCTCAAGACCGTTGACGCCCGTCCCCGCCGGACCATCTTCTTCCTGGTCGATCTGAATCAACGCCTCTGGCGAGAGATCAAGTACTCCATCCGCATGGAGCCGGGTGTCCAGACACCTGAAGAAACGCTCGAAAGCCGCAGCGGTTCCTGCCGCGATTCCGCTTGGCTCATGGTCCAGTTACTGCGCCGTATCGGCTTGGCGGCGCGTTTCGTCTCGGGCTATCTCGTCCAGCTGACCTCGGACATTGCGTCTCTCGATGGACCGTCCGGTCCGGACAAGGACTTCACCGATCTGCATGCGTGGTGCGAGGTTTACTTGCCGGGTGCAGGCTGGGTGGGCCTCGACCCCACCTCGGGCCTCTTCACGAGCGAAGGACACATCCCGCTGGCAGCCACCCCCGACCCGGCAACAGCGGCTCCGATCTCGGGACCACTGGAAGAATGCGAGACGAAGTTTCATTTCGAAATGTCGGTCACGCGTGTCCATGAGGACCCGCGTGTCACCCTGCCCTATACCGACTCTCAATGGGCCGCGATCGAGAAGCTCGGCCACAAGGTCGACGAACGACTCAAAAAGAATGATGTCCGCCTGACGATGGGCGGCGAGCCGACCTTCGTCTCCATCGACGACATGGACGGTGCTGAGTGGAACACCGCTGCGGTCGGCGCCCACAAGCAGAAGCTGTCCGGAGAGTTGCTCGGTCGACTGCGGAAGCGTTTCGCACCCGGTGGGCTGCTGCACTATGGTCAGGGAAAATGGTATCCCGGCGAGCCGCTGCCGCGTTGGTCGTATAGCTGTCTGTGGCGGGTCGATGGAGAACCGATCTGGACCAATCCCAAGTTGTTGGCCGATCCGTCGAACGACGGGGATGTCACCGTTGAAACGGCAGGTGAGTTCCTCGTGGAACTGGCTGACCGGCTGGGCGTCGAAGGGAAGTGGATGCGTCCGGCGTACGAGGATGTCTGGCACACTCTCGCTCAAGAGCGCAGGCTGCCGGTCAACGTCGACCCGCGCGAGTTCGACATTGACTCTGATGAAGACCGCCGCCGACTCGCCCGCATCCTCGAAACGGGCCTCAGCCGTCCAGTGGGGTATGCGCTGCCTCTGACTCGTGCGTGGTGGCAAGGCCATGCACAGTGGACCAGTGGACCGTGGCCATTTCGTTCCGAACGGTTGTTCTTGGTGCCGGGCGATTCACCCATTGGTTTGCGATTACCACAAGACTCTTTGCCGGTTGGTTCAACGGAACAGAACACCATCTACGCGACCGACCCGCTGGCCGACCGTCATCCGTTGCCCGGCTATCACGAGATTCGCCGTCGTGCCCGAACGCGCCTCGCCGAGGAGGCGGTCGAAGCGACCATTACGAGTCAGCCTCGCAGTGAATCCGAGAACGGGCTGCGGCGATCGACGGGGGTGGATGGTCGTGGAGACCTCCGCACCCTCGAAGAAGCGGTAACACCAACACCGCCGCCAAAAGTGACTCCCTTGGGGGTCGTGACGACAGCTCTATGCATCGAGCCGCGCGGAGGACGACTGCACATCTTCATGCCCCCCATGCCGACTTTGGAGGACTACCTCGAACTGATTGGTATTGTCGAGTCGATCGCTGAAGAACGCCAGCAACCCGTCGTCATCGAAGGCTATCTGCCTCCGAGCGATCACCGCTTGCAGATCCTCAAAGTGACTCCCGACCCCGGTGTCATCGAGGTCAACGTCCAGCCCGCCAGCAACTGGAAAGAGCTGACCGAGATCACCACCGGCATCTACGACGATGCTCACCATACGCGGCTCGGCACTGAGAAGTTCCAACTCGACGGGAAGCACACCGGCACCGGCGGCGGCAACCATATCGTCCTGGGCGGAGCCACAGCACAGGACAGCCCATTCCTCCGGCGACCCGATTTGCTGCGGAGTCTGATCTGCTATTGGAACAATCACCCCTCGCTGTCGTACCTGTTTTCCGGGCAGTTTATCGGTCCCACGAGTCAGGCCCCGCGCATTGATGAAGGGGTCCGCGATGCGATCTACGAATTGGAGATCGCCTGCGATCAGATCCCCGAGAAGCAACTCGTCCAGCCGTGGCTGGTCGACCGCATCTTCCGCAACCTGTTGGTCGACAGCACAGGCAACACTCACCGCGCCGAGATCTGCATCGACAAACTCTACTCCCCTGACAGCTCCACCGGCCGGCTGGGACTCGTCGAGCTACGCGGCTTCGAGATGCCTCCGCATGCCCGGATGAGCCTGACGCAACAGCTGCTGGTTCGCTCACTGGTCGCATGGTTCTGGGAGACACCGTATCGCGAGCGTCCGATCCGCTGGGGGACCGAACTGCATGACCGTTTCATGCTGCCCACCCCGCTGAAGGCCGACCTGCACGATGTCTTGCATGACCTGCGCAAGGCGGGCATGACGTTCGAGTGGGACTGGTTTGCGACGCATTGGAACTTCCGCTGCCCCGTGATTGGAGAAGTCACCTACGACGGAATCCGCATGGAGATCCGCACGGCGATCGAGCCGTGGTATGTCCTCGGCGAAGAGCCAGGCGGTGGCGGGACCGCTCGTTATGTCGACTCCTCACTGGAGCGATTGCAGGTCCATCTCTCGGGACTCACATCCTCGCGCTACGCGGTGACCTGCAATGGACGACCTGTCCCACTGCAACCGACTGGAGTCGCGGGTGAGTTCTTTGCGGGTGTGCGCTACAGAGCTTGGCAGCCTCCCAGCTGTTTACACCCCACGATCCCTGTTCATACGCCCCTCACATTCGATATTGTCGACCTGTGGCAGCAGAGATCGATCGGCGGGTGCCGGTTCCATGTGGATCATCCGGGGGGCCTCAACCCCGGGAGCTTCCCAGTGAATGCACTGGAAGCGGAGTGTCGCCGAGCGGCGAGATTCCTGAAGCAGGGACACACTGGCGGGAGAGTCGCGGTTCGGGCCGAACAGCCCAACCGAGAATTTCCATTCACCCTCGATCTGCGTCTTGCTCCCATGTGATGAGCCGAAGGGAACATCACCGTGAAGAAAGCGTTGCCGAGCAAGCCGTTGATGCCCACTGTCTCTCCACCGGAACCGTCGCTGACTGTCCCGGAGCAGGCCCCGAATACTGTCTACAACGAAGCGTTCGATTCGTCGGGGGTGCCGCGTCCTGCATGGCGGCCACTGATCGAAGCAGCTCGCCGGACTCCGCTGTCCGACTTTGCACATCGCTCGGCGCAGGCGAACCAAATGGTCGCCGAGAACGGTGTGACGTTCAACGTGTTTCATGAGGGCACGCAGTCGCAGCGTCCCTGGCAGCTCGACCTGATCCCGTATATCCTTGATGCCGACCAGTGGCGTCTGCTGGATGCCGGACTGCGACAGCGGGCGCGGTTGATGGACTGGATCGTCAAGGACTGCTACGGCAAGCAGACCTTGATTCGCTCGGGTCTGCTGCCCCCAGAAGTGCTATTCGCGAACCCCGGCTACCTGCGGCCATTTTGTGGGATTCACAAAACCGGCCCCTCCATCATCGCAGCGGCTGCGGAGCTCGCACGTGATGCGAGTGGTCAATGGCGTGTGATGGCCGATCGCGCCGAGGCCCCAGCGGGAGCGGCATTCGCTCTCGAAAACCGGATCGTGGTGAGCCGCACAATCCCCCCTGCCCTGCACGAGCAGCCTGTCCAGAGGCTGGCTCCGTTCTTTCTGCAGGTGCAAGACACGCTGCGCAAACTGGGTTCCCGGCTGGCCGAGAACCCGCGCATTGTGCTGCTGTCCCCGGGCTCGAAGTACTCGTACTACTTTGAGGATGTCTACCTCGCCCGGTATCTCGGGTACTCACTGGTAGAGGGTGCCGACCTCGCGGTTCGCGACAACCGGGTCTACCTGAAAACACTGTCAGGGCTGGTCCCGATAGATGTCATTCTCTCGCGCGGCGTCGAACGCGGGATCGACCCCTTGGAGCTGGGAGGCGGGGAACCACACGGCGTCCCCGGATTGCTGCGAGTACATCGCGAGGGCCAGGTCGTCATCGCCAACATCCCCGGCAGTGGACTGGTCGAATCGCCGATCTTCATGGCGTTTCTCCCCGCACTCTGTCGACGATGCCTGGGCGAAGATCTGCTCCTGCCCTCGATCGCCACCTGGTGGTGCGGTGATTCGAAGCAGTCCCAGTTTGTGCGAGATCATCTGGACGAGCTGGTCATCAAGCCCGCGTTTCAAGCCAGTGGCAACGAGGAGATTCTTCCTCGAACGCTGTCCGCTGAGGCCCGTCAACATCTCATCGACCGCATCGCGGCCAAGCCGCATCAGTACGTGGCTCAAGAGCTGATCGAGAGATCCGCAGTCCCCGTCTTCCATCAGGGGGCTGTCGGCGTCGGACACGTCGCGCTGCGAACATTCCTCGTCGCCGACGGAGCCGATTACTCGGTGTTACCGGGCGGACTGGCCCGTGTCGCGGTCACTTCTGGACCGATGGAATTATCGATCGCAGCGGGTGCCAGCAGCAAGGATGTGTGGGTGCTGGCCGATGGCCCCGTCCCTCAAGTCAGTTTGTTGATTTCCGAAAGCGAGCCGGTACCCCTCCGCCGAACGAACGCGGTCTTCCCGAGCCGTGTGGCGTACGACCTGTTCTGGTTCGGTCAGTCGCTGGATCGCGCTGACTTCCTGTGCCGACTGCTGCGAGCGGTCATTGAACGCCTGACGACCGAGTCCTCGACCGATTCGCCGGAACTTCCCAGCCTCGTGCGGGCTCTGGTGGACGATGGGCAGGTTGAAGCGAGTTTTGTCATCGATTCACTCTCCGCCCGCCTCCCCTCGCTCGCTGCTGCCCTGCCCGGGATGGTGGCGGATGCCGACGAGACGCGCGGACTGTCGGCGGCCATCTCGGAACTGTTTCGGCTGGCATCACTCGAACGCCTGTGGATGTCGCCGGATACATTTCGCAAGGTCCGCGAGACAGCTGAGAAATATCAATCCGCATCGGTGCCTGGCTGGCGAGGGTTGGTCGACCTGCTCGACACATTGAATCAGATGATTCTCGATCTGGCAGCGGTCAGCGGACTCATCCATGATGGCATGGTTCGCGGTCCCGCGTGGCATGTGATGGACATGGGGCGACGCATCCAGCGCGTGCGCGACACGGCCGGCCTGCTGCGAAGCTTACTGACTCAGGGCCAAACTCTCGATCGCCCTCTGCTGCGGGCCCTGCTCGAAATCATCGATTGCCGGATGACGTACCGCTCCCGATACATGGAGAACGTCCAGCAGAATGCTGTCCTCGATTTGTGCCTGACCGATGAGACCTGCCCGCGCTCCATCGCCTCTCAGCTGATTGCACTGGCAGCGCATATCGATTCTCTCCCGAGTGATGAATCGATGCTGCTCCGGACGGAGGAGAAACGAATCGTCATGTCCTCCGTTCATGCCGTGCGGATGATCTCGCATGAGATTCTGGAAGAGCCGAACGCGATCGAGATTCTACGCATCCTCAACGAGCTGGAACCCCAGATGGATCAGCTGTCGGTTGTCCTGACGAGCAAGTACCTGCTGCACTCGGCAGATCCGCGGCAGATCAACTCCGAACTGGACTTGCCCCAATGAGATATCGCATCGTGCATAAGACTCAGTATCTGAGTCAGGAATCGGTGTCAGTCGGTCACAACGAAGCGTGGCTGACGCCCCGCAACACACCCACTCAAACCCGTCGTTCGCACCGCATTGAAATCACTCCGCAGCCCTCCGTGAAACTCGATCGCACGGACTATTTCCAGAACACGACGACGCAATTCGCCTTCAATCAGGGGTACGACACGCTCACGGTGACGGCGGTCAGTGTGGTCGAACTGCTGACAGCTGTGCCCTCCGATATTCCGGTTCCGGCGTGGGAATCGGTCCGCGATGCGGTGCAGGCTCATGCCACGGAGCTCGACTTCATCGCTCTGGAGTTCACCTTCGACTCGCCCCGCTGCCGGGTGTCTGCCGAGTTTGCAGAGTACGCTGAGTCCTCGTTCCCCGTGGGAAAACCGATCCGCCACGCGATCGCGGATCTGATGAAGCGATTTCATTCCGACTTCCAGTACGACCCGACCGCGACGACCGTGTCGACTCCCGTCGAGCAGGTGTTTCGCATTCGGCGGGGGGTGTGCCAGGATTTCGCCCATCTGTTGATCTCTATGCTCCGTTCGATGGGA
The DNA here is from genome assembly GCA_043777375.1 of Planctomycetota bacterium. GTDB lineage: Bacteria > Planctomycetota > Planctomycetia > Planctomycetales > Planctomycetaceae > TH-plancto1. The sequence continues at coordinate 34,111 of JAYWHX010000123.1, forward strand.
CTCCCGGCGAGGTATGTCAGCGGTTACCTGCGGACGCTACCGCCCCCAGGAAAACCCCGCCTGGTCGGGGCGGACGCCTCGCATGCATGGGTCTCGGTCTACTGCGGTGAACTCGGCTGGATCGATCTCGATCCGACGAACAATCAATTCCCCTCGACCGCTCACATCACGATCGCCTGGGGCCGCGACTACATGGATGTCGCTCCACTCAAAGGCGTCTACGTCGGCGGCGGGATCAGCCCACGGATGGTCGTCAGTGTGGACGTGTGCGAAACCACTGAAACGTGATTGTTCTGGCGTTCCTCGACGAAAGTTGCGATCATCGAGACTCGGGTTCGCCGTGAACCTGCTGGGCACTCGCGTTCGAGGATTTCGCATGTTTCGTCTGACCCTCTCACTCTGCCTGGGCTTGGCTCTGTTCGCCTTTGCGGCCAGTGAAATCCAGTCCTGCCCGTTCTGCTCCGCTCCCTCGCTGACGCTTTGCGAACAGCTGAACATGTCCGACGCCGCCGTCCTGGTGCAGTGGGAAAGCGGACAGCCCGCTGACAAGGAGAAGGGGTTCGCGGGCAGCACGGAGTATTCGGTGTTAAAGGTCGTGCATGATTCGACCGGAACCACAAAGCCCGGTGGCACGGTGGCCTTGGAACGCTATCGAGCGTCCAAAAAGGGCGATATGTTCCTACTGCTGGGAACCAAGATTGCCGACTCCGAAAAACCCCCCGTGCTGGAGTGGGGCAGCCCCTTGGAAGTGACTGAGACCAGCTTCAACTACATCACGCAAGCTCCGACGAAGGAATCCACCGCGACGCAGCGTCTGACGTATTTCGTCAAGTTTCTGGAATACCCCGACCACACCGTCGCAGATGATGCTTACGGCGAGTTTTCGAACGCTCAATACAAAGACATCGTCGCCATCAAGGACCAGTTCCCGCGAGAGAAGCTGCGCGAGTGGCTGGCGAATCCGAAAACCGTCCCCTCTCGTCTCGGTCTCTATGGCTTGATGACCGGGCTGTGCGGGAAAGAGGAAGACGCCGAGTACCTGAAATCTCGGCTGCTCGAACCGGTCGAAGGATTCCGTCTGGGGATCGATGGGATGATGGGTGGGTATCTGCTGCTCGCTGGCGAAAAAGGCCTCCAGGTTCTGGAAGACGCCAAGCTCCGCAACAAGACAGTGCCGTTCAGCGAAACGTACGCCACCATGCAGGCACTGCGATTCATGTGGACGTACGGCGATGAACACATCTCGAAGGACCGGTTGCGGCAGTCGATGCGCATCATTCTGGACCGCCCGGAACTGGCCGATCTCGTGATCGTCGACTTGGGACGCTGGCAGGACTGGTCGGTTTCGGACCGGCTGATGGAGCTGTACGGAGCGGCGGGCTATGACATTCCCTCCACAAAGCGGGCGATTGTGCGGTTTTTTCTGACTGCTGAGGCGAGCAAGCCGAAAGACGCCGCAGAGCCACTTCCCCCGCATGTCGTGACCGCTCAAAAACATCTCAAAACACTGCGAGAAACCGACCCGGACACCGTGAAAGCCGCCGAAGAGTTCTTCTTCCTCAACTTTTGAGCGACGAATGGCCAATGGCGGATGGCGAATGGCCAGAGGGTGAGGTACGCTGGTGCTGCCGGACTTCCAAAGTCCAACGCTGCACTCTGGCCCTCCGCACCAGCCATTCGCCACAAGCGCCCCCATGAAACCGACACGATTGATCGCCGTGTTTCCCACCCTGCTGACGCTGGGGAACGGGGCGTGTGGCTTTGGAGCGATTACATTCGCCGCCAAGGTCACGCAAAGTACTGCCGATGCCCCCGGACATGGACCGCTGTTTTTCTCAGCTCTCCTGATTTTCGGCGGCATGCTCTTCGACATGTTCGACGGCGCTGCTGCTCGCCTGACCGGGCAGACCAGCCAGCTCGGCGCCGAACTCGACAGCTTGTGCGATGCGATCACGTTTGGAGTGGCCCCCGCGTTCCTGATGCTGCAGTTCGTCAACTTCCCACTGTGGGAGGGGAACGAGTACTCGTTGCCGTTCATCTATCCGGCCCGTCTGGTTTGGACGATCGGCGCGTTGTATATGCTGTGTGCCATCTTGCGATTGGCTCGTTTCAACATCGAGACCGAAGAGGACGACGCCCACGATTCGTTCAGCGGGTTGCCCTCTCCCGCCGCAGCTGGTGCTGTGGCCGCCTTTCCGATTGTCATGCCCGAGCTGTTGGACATGGCCCAGCGGGGCAATGCAACGGCGACGATGATTGCCAGCTACCTGGTCCCCGGTGTGAAGATCGCACTGCCGCTGGTGTGTCTGGCTGTCGCCATGCTGATGGTCTCGCGAATTCGCTATCCCCATTTCGGGACGCAAATCATTCGCGGTCGCGGGCCGCGCAAAACCATCATTCAAGTCGTCTTCGCCGCAGCTGCGGTCGCCTGGGTGCATGAGTTGGTCGTGCCGCTGGCGTTTTGCTACTTCGCCTTCAATGCCCCGATTCTGCACTGTTGGAAGTGGGTCTTTGGCCGCCAGACTCCCGCAGACATCGCCCATGTTTCGAGGAAGTCGGCCTAGCGCGATCTCCAATTCTCACTCCCTGGATGCCCGAGAGAGGTCGCGTGACACAGTCCCCTTCCACTCCCCGCTGGGTTCTCCCTCTGACTCTCGCGGCGTCATTGGTCACAGTGGGACTGGCGGCGCTGTGGCCTGCGCCGCAGCGTGTTTCGCCGTCCGCCTCGGTCTTTGAGGATGAATCTCCTCCGCTGATTGTTGAGGCTCCGCACTCTGCACCGCCAGGCATGGTCTGGGTGTCGGGTGGTCGCTTTCGCATGGGCACAAACGCGGTTCCCGGTCCCGGCATGCCGAACCCCAACCGCCTCAAGCCGGACGAGTTTCCTGAACATTCGGTCGTGCTCGATGGCTTCTGGCTGGATGTGACCGAGGTCACGAATCGCCAATTCTCCGAATTCGTCGCGATGACCGGATACCAGACCTTTAGTGAGAAGACACCCACGCGTGAGGATCTCGCGCGAAGTGGACTCCCTGCCAGCAATTTCCGTGCAGAGCATCTCGTTGCGGGATCCCTGTGCTTTAACCCTGATTTTGATCGCAGCACGCTCGATACGTCGTGCGATGGGTGGGAGTACCAAGTCTGGAAGTTCGTCCCCGGTGCCAACTGGCAGCACCCCGAAGGCCCCGCTTCGTCAATCACTGATCGCCAAGAACATCCCGTCGTGCATGTCAGCTGGGAAGATGCCGTGGCCTACTGTGACTGGGCGGGGAAGCGACTGCCGACCGAGGCTGAGTATGAGTATGCGTCACGCAACGCCGGCCGGGATGAGCGCTACCCGTGGGGAGATGAACTGACTCCCTCCGGAGATTATCTTTGCAATTACTCGCAGGGGGCGTTCCCCATCGAGATGCAAATACTTGATGGATTTCCGGGCACCTCGCCCGCTCGAACCTACCCGCCCAGCTCGCTCGGCCTGTACGACATCTCGGGCAACGTCTGGGAATGGTGCCACGACTACTATGACGCCCAGTATTACGCCGCCTCACCTCGTCGCAATCCGCAAGGCCCCGCGCAGTGCCTCGACCCCCAGGAACCCGACATCATCAAACGTGTGATCCGCGGCGGATCGTTCATGTGCAACACCAACAGCTGCACCGGCTACCGCAGCGGAGCCCGGATGAAAGGGGAATTCACCTCGGGCACGTTCCACACTGGGTTTCGGTGTGCGCTGGATGGTGCGGGGCATGCTCGCTCCGCAGAGCGACAGCAGGCGATCGAAGCGTGGCGGAAGAGTCGATAGTTCTGCGTGGGGCACGTTTCCGACGTGCCAGTCCCCGCTTGACACTCAATCCTGCACATCAAACCCGACGCTCTTTTTGCTCTTTGGATCGCCGTTGTAATTGATCGTGACTTCTTCTCCGGCTTGGATGTCGCGAAGCGAAGTAAACTCCTTCCGCTGTTGAGCTAGATCGTCGTAGCGAGCGTTCGGCTTGAAGCTGTGGTTGTAGAGCGATCCATACCCCAGAGCGAGGCCGACAGTCTCCACGCCCCACGCGTAGACGTAATCCATCAGCGTCGATCCGATGATGTCGTCCTGCTTGCAGACCAGCATCGGCACGGTTTCAAAGATGGTGCCCTTCGGAATCATCACGCGGGCAAACACGCCGCGCCCCTTGCCAGGAATCCGTCGAACTTCGAGATACTCAGACTGGTTCAAGCTCATCGTTCGGCCTCGCGGGACATTCTCGCACGCAGGCGAATGACTCCACGAGAGTCACCGGCCCCGGCAATGAATGCGAGCGAATCATCTCGCATTCACCCCGCGTTGCAAGGGAGCGCGCTGAGTGATCCCCATCGAGTCGTAAGCGACACGGCCCGGAGTCCTTCGCCTTCACCCGGGACGCGTCTCCGAAAACACCAGCTTGGGGTTCAGCTCCTTGCAGTACCGCAACATCCCCGCTGACTCAAACAGCAGGACCACATTCTCGTCCTGGTCCCTGAGTTCCCGACACGCTGAAGGTGTGCGGACTGCTGCCAGATCTACCGGATCACCGGTCACCCAGCGGGCGAACTGGTAGGGCAGTCGATTGAACGTCGTCCGAGATTTGTACTCGGCTTCCAATCGGTATTGCACGACTTCGAACTGCAACTGTCCGACAGCGGCCAGAACAGGTTCGCCGGACATCGTTCCGGGATCGTGCAACAGCTGGATCGCTCCCTCTTCGGCGAGTTGCAGGATGCCTTTGTCGAACTGCTTGCGGCGGAGTGTTTCAGTGCAACGCAGGACTCCAAAGCAGTCAGGCGAGAAGTTCCACTGCCCCTCGATTTGCAGCGCCTCGCCCTCGGTCAACGTGTCTCCCAGCCGGAATTGTCCTGGAATCACCAGTCCAATCACATCCCCGGCATAGGCACTATCCATCGTCTCCCGCTCACGCGCGAACAGCCGCTGCGACTGCTTGATCCGGATCAAGTCCTTGGTCCGCGAGTGCGTGATCTCCATGTCGCGGGTGAAGCGTCCGGAGCAGACGCGGACGTAGGCGACCCGGTCGTGATGTCGAGGATCGAGATTGGCCTGAATCTTGAAAATCACCCCGGCGAACTGCGGACGATATGGGGACAGCTCTCCCTTGTTGGACATGCGAGGTCCGGGTGAGGGGGCCAGATCGAGGAACGACTTTAGGAATGCCTCCACGCCAAAGTTGTTGAGCGCACTGCCGAAGAACACTGGCGTCACCTGCCCCGCCAGAAAGTCCTCCCGCTCGAATGGCTCTGCGGCGTGATCGAGCAGTTCCACTTCGTCATTGAGAGCCTGCACCTCCTCCTCGTTCAGCAGTTCAGCCGCAGCTGCAAGCGGCCGCGTTTCGGTCGGGACGCGATTCGAACCGCCGACGACATGCTTAAACAGCTTGATCTCGCGGCTCACTCGGTCGAAGATTCCGCGAAACGCTCGACCGGTGCCGATCGGCCAGTTGAGTGGAATGGCGTGAATGCCGAGAACCTTTTCGATCTCACTGAGGGTATTCAGCGGATCACAACCGGGTCGGTCAACCTTGTTGACAAAAGCCAGAATCGGGATCTTGCGGTCTGAACAGATCTTGAACAGCTTGCGTGTCTGGGCTTCGATCCCCTTCACCGCATCGATCACCATGATCGCGCAATCCGCAGCTGTCAGCGTGCGGTAGGTGTCTTCGCTGAAGTCCTCGTGACCCGGCGTATCGAGCAGGTTGAGTTGGAACCCCTCGTATTCGAAAGAGAGCACCGTGGAGGTGATCGAGATCCCGCGTTCCCGCTCGATCGCCATCCAGTCGGACGTCACCGCCCGCTGCGTCTTGCGCCCTCGCACCGCCCCGGCCTCGGCCACACAGCCGGAGTAGAGCAGCAGCTTCTCGGTCAACGTCGTCTTGCCGGCGTCGGGGTGCGAGATAATCGCAAACGTCCGCCGCCGCTGAACCTGCTCGGCGACTTCACGTTCCAAAGCCGTGGTCGCCGGGGCAGCCACTGGCGAAATCGAGTTCGGGATTGCAGGCGACTCCTCGGGTGAGGAGGTAATGTCATTCATGAGTCTTGTCCGGCGGGTCAGTGTGTGATCGGCGATTGTATCACACATCGCCCGCACCTCACCTGCGGCCACGTATTCCTCGCTCGACTCGGTGTGTGCATCTCAAACGTCGGTCAAAAAAAGAGGCTTCGAGAAATCCAACTCCAATCCAGTGGAGTTCAACCACGAAACACACGAAGCACACGAAAAGGAAAGGCGGGGTGAACCTATGAAGAACAGTGGAGGTCGAGCCGGGAACTTTGCGTGACTTTGGTCACGTGGTCAAGCACGATGGATGTTTGACACATGTC
>JAYWHX010000124.1:0-40180 GCA_043777375.1 Planctomycetota bacterium
CGATGATCCGCGTGTGCATGATCCACCGCATGCTCCGCCACCTAAAGCCCGACGAGCTGGCCCAGGACTGGGGGAAGTAGCTTTTCAAACACGCTCTCAGCAACTTGCTCAATTGGTGCATGAGGCTGTGGCAGGACGTTCTGCCACAGAGATGATGATCGTTCAACAGGAAGGCACTCCGAGCTGCCCGAAATGCAAAATGGAGATGGTGCTGCGAACTGTGAAGAAGGGTGGTCAACAGGGAGGGAAATTCTGGGGATGCACCAACTACCCAAAATGCCGGGAAATCGTGAATCTCTGAGTCGGTTGTCGATTTGAAGCCACCCGAACTGGGAAGCCACTGTGACCCGTCTCTTTCTCCTCATTCTGTTCCTGCTTCCTCAGATCGATGAAGCGATCGCCGATGAGCCAGTCACCGTTGACGCCAGCACGCTGCATCACAAAGTCCTGTGTGGCTATCAGGGATGGTTCCGGTGCCCGGACGACCCCGCTCAACAAGGCTGGCGGCATTGGAGCCGTGACGGACGGAAGATTAACCCGCAGACACTCACGTTTGAGATGTGGCCCGATCTCAGCGAGTTCGACGACGATGAGAAGTACCTCGCTCCCAGCTTCACACACCCCGACGGCTCGCCCGCTCACCTGTTCAGTTCCGCCCATCCCAAAACAGTCGACCGACACTTTCAGTGGATGCAGCAGTACGGCATTGACGGTGTATTCCTCCAGCGGTTCCTCGCCGATCTTCGAAGTCCGTCCGTCGATCAGGTGCTGGCCAACGTCCAGCAATCGGCGAACAAAACGGGACGCACATTCGGTCTGTGCTACGACCTGAGCGGGACACCGAACGAGAAGGTCTATGACCTGCTCGTTGCGGACTGGAAGCGATTGGTGGATGAGAAGCAGATCACCGAGGATGCCCGTTACCTACATCACAATGGCAAGCCGGTGCTGTTCATCTGGGGCTTCTACAGTGATCGGTTCGGCCCCGAGTTGGCCCACAAGATCATCGACTTTTTCAAGAACGACCCCCAATACGGCGTCACGCTCGTCGGCGGCTGTCAGTGGTACTGGCGGACTGAGAAGAATCCGGAATGGGCCAAGGTGTTTCGCCGTTTCGATGTCATCAGCCCGTGGAACGTGGGTAACTCGACCACGCTCAACGGCCAAAAACACGCAGCGACCAGCTACTGGAAGGAAGACCTCATCGAAGCGAAGCAGGCGAATATGAAATACTTGCCGGTGATCTATCCGGGATTTGGCTGGACCAACTTGCAGGGACCAAAGGCTGCCAAGGATGATCTGCCCCGCTTGGGTGGTGAGTTCTTCTGGAGGCAGTTCTCGATCGCCGCAGACCTCGGTGTCGAGATGGCCTACGTGGCGATGTTTGACGAAGTGGACGAAGCCACCGCCATCTTCAAAGTCAGCAACACTCCCCCACAGCCGGGCCACTTCGTGACCTATGAGGGCCTGCCATCGGATTGGTATTTGCGACTGACGGGTGAGGGGACGAAGTTGATTCGAGGAGAGCGAACGAATCAGCTGCTGATCCCGATCCAGCCCTGATCGTGAGTGACACTCAGCGGCTATTTCCTCAACAGGAACTCTTGCCTTTGTTTTGGTGACAAGCGTTCAATAGCGTATCGCAGCATCGTGCGAGGCATGACGGTTCCGTGCAGTTCGAGGAAGGTGGTCAGCGTGGGTTCGTCTCGTTTTCCGACTTCTCTCAGCATCCATCCCGTCGCTTTGTGGATCAGGTCTTCCGTGTCGGAGAGGAGCATCTGGCTGATCTTCAGAGTGTCTTCGAACTCGCCACGCCGAATGAAGTGCTGCGTGGCGATGATGGCGATTCGGCGTTCCCACAGATTGTTGGACTTCGCCAACGTCATCAGGGGCCTCCGGCTCTTGTCCGTCAGGTAGGCCCCGACGAGGGCGGGGGCTGAAGTGTCCACCAAGTCCCAATTGTTGATGTACCTCGTATTGCTCAAGTAGAAGTTGAGGATCGTCTGCTTGTGTCCATCGTCGGCCTTGGCTGCGATGGCAACGAGAATCAGCAAAGCCAACAGGCGTTCCTCATGGATCGGTGAGTGCAGAAGAGCTTCAACCTCCGCTAGCGGAAGGTCTCGAAATTCAAGTACCAACTTGCGGAGAGCCGGGACACGAACACCAATGAATACGTCACCGGCACCGTACTGCCCCGGCCCCGTCCTGAAGAACTTGGCTGATATCGCCGCCACCTCGGGAGAGGCGAGAACCTTAAGCATTGTTCTGGCTTCCGCTGCCGTCATGTGGGGAGACCTCTGAACAGTGCCTTCAACAGGGGACATTCGAGGAGGACTTCCTCGACTTGCCGGTGGATCTTTCCGAGTGTGAGAAGTCGCTATCTCAATCCCGCCATTCCGGCAGCCCCTTCATCATCTCTCTCGTCGCCCGCTTGGCGTCAAACTTCATTGGATCGTAGTTGCCACCCCACTCCTTCAAGTCGACATGTTGTTCGTGTTTCGGATCGGCCAGTGCTTCGAGGAAATCATAGAAGCCGCCGATGCCGCCCACATCTTCTGGCGGGCAGGCTCGGTCGCCTTCAAGACAAATCGGATACTTCTTGCCCGGTTCCTTCTTGGGTCTGCCCTCAAAGAGAATCTCGTGTTCCCAGCCGTCACCGAAGTCGTATTCGTAGGTGAAGCTGAATCGCTTTCCAGCATTCGGGGTGATGTCGCTCATCTTGGTTTTCGTGGAGTCTATGCACTGGTAGTCACCGAAGCCGTCGTCGAGCAGTGCAGGATCACCGTATCTTTTGTTGAAGATCTCAAACTGGTGGAGGTGGGAGTTCGTCCAACCCATTGCCGTCTGGATGTGCTCATGGAGCTTGTCGAGCGTGCAGTCCTCGACCTGAACCCGACGCCAGATCGACGGTTTTGAGCCGAGCAGTGTGATCTTGAACTGATAGACCGTGCTGGAGGCGGCTTTGGTTTTTGGCTTTTGTGAGTTCTGAAGTTTCGCTTCGCCCAGCTCCTCGACTCCTTCGTGGAGCCGATCTGTGAGATGTTTGGCGACCAGCAAGACGGCGATCTGTCTCCGGGGATCACCGTCGATGGACACTTCAGCCAGTGCCATCGTCATGCTGGCGACTTCAACGACCGAGAAGGACGCCTTGTCCTTCGCCAGCTTGTTCTTGATCGGCTTTGAGATGTCAGGAACGGACAGCAGGACTTCCCGCTGGGCCGGTGACAGCGTGAAGTGTTCCAGTGGCTTCGTCTTGATGCCCAACTGTTGGGCAGCGACGAAGGCCGTGGCTGCAAATTCCGCCAATGTGGCGGCATTCTTTGCCAGCACTTGGGCCTTCTTCGCTGCGTCGGAATCGATGGTCTGGGGTGGCTCCGCAGCGGTTGTGAGTTTCTTCTTCGCCATGTTCAGTCTTCCACGGTGCCGTTTGATCTCTGTGCAGTTGGCGAAGTCAACAAATCCCAACATCTCGGTCATGTGAAGAGACGCCTAAACACGTCATGAATGCTTAACGTCGGTTCATTCTGTCTCGTCCGATTCTGTCTGGCCCAGAGGTTCATCTGTTTCGTCACCCAACTCGTCAATGCTTTGTGGCGATGCTGAATACCATTCCAGCGGAATCAGCTTGTCGTCACCACGCCATCTCAGCACAACTGCATTCTGATACCACTCATCCCGCAGATCAGCGTGCTCAGTGATGATGACTTGGAACTTCCCCTTCATTCCCTCTACCGTGTCGAAGACGAAGCGAAACATCCTATTGACGGCTTCACGCTCCTCGTCTGGCAACGCATCAATGTCGGAGTCCTTCCGAATGTCAGATGGAAAGTAATACTGGGCCGGTTGGTCGATCATGAGGAATCGGGGAACGGGCCGGTCCTTCTCGACAAACCATTTGTGGAGAGCAAACAAGGTGGTGAGATGGTAGCCCACCCAGTTTTCTCCGCTTCCCATCTGCGACAATGGGATCGCACCGGATTCACGAAATGACAGGACCGTCAGTTGCTTTAGATCGAATTCAAGTGGATTTTCTGAGTGCTCCAGCTTCAACCTGCGAGACCACTGAGTGATGTTATCCCCGATGATCTTCAATGCAGAACTGAGTCGTTCACTCGACACATCGTCGGACAGGCTGTCTTCAAGATCCTCGACACGCTGGCGAGCCTCATCAATGCGGGATCTCAACTCAGCATGGTCTTCTGTCGCTTGAACGCTTTCGAGGAACAGACTGACTCTACCGACCACACGAGCCTGAACTGCTTGTTCAATGCGGAATGCCTTGAAGACTTCGTCTTGAGCGATCACTGCCTCAATTGAAGCCTTCGTCTCTGCGATTTTCTGTCGAATGGCCGTCGCAGCCGCTTCCTTTTGATTGATGTACTCATCGAGTCGAGGACGTTGCCGACTGACGGTCTGCATCTGCTTATCAAGGTCAATCAGAGAAGAGTTGATCTGATCAGCTTGAGGCATTTCGCTGGAAAGCGGATAACGACAAAGTGGACAGGATGCGGTATCCCCAGAATGATTTCCGAACAGACCAATCGCCGATAATCGGTGACGTTGCTCACCAACCTCGTTGGAAAAGCCGTCTTGATCCCTGCCGAACGTCTTCGCCGCTTCTATCTCTCTTCTCACCTGACGGAGTTGTTCCTGAAGTACGTCTTTCTGTTGAGTCAGACGCTCAAGATCGCTGTCGGGTTCAGATACGAATGGCGTGGTGTTCCATTGAAGAACACGACGGAGGACGGCGACCGTCGTGTCGAAGTCGTCCGGTGGTGGAGTGTCCGAAAGAATCCCTGCCTGCCGAGCTTCAGCGAACAGGCCAAGAGCTTTCGAGTTGTCTCGACCTCTAATGGCCTCTTCATCCGCAAGCTGGCGTTCTAAAAGCTTCAGATCACGTCTGGCTCGCTGAAGTCGAAGCTGCCGGTCAAGCTGATCATCTCCGACTGCTCCGATAAAGTACGGGAGTGAGTCCTTGATCGTCAGCGGTGCCCACGATTCTTCCTGTCGATAGAACAAGAGATTCTTGTCAGAGACACGATTCTGCTGCTGAAACAGGTAGAACTTGGAGTGGTCTATGGTGGCACGAACCGGTGTGCGTGACTGACCTTCTGGCGGCACGTTCTGATTCGGAGTGATCCCTGCCAGTTCGCTGAGGAACGCCGTCAGCCCCTTCGTTGTGGAGTTCGTCTTCAATTCTGAAAACTCCGGTAGACGGTCGTCCGCTACCGGAGAGAAGAATACGTCGCTACCAGTTTTCTGGCCTTCCGGTGGGATCGGGCGGGCAATCAAGACGTTTCCCGACTTGGCCTGAATCAGAAGGGCATACCAGATAACGGTGTCTCTGATGACGCCGTGGGCAACGACGTAATCGCTTCGTCCAAGGCAGTAGTCCACAATGTCGATTAAGGCCGATTTGCCCGTCTTCGAGCCACCGGTGATGATATTAACCACCCCCGGCTTCAATCGCACCGAGTTGCGATTGCCTAGACGGTTGTAGACGGCGATTTCGAGAATTTGAAAGCTCATGGCGTCACACCCACCAATCCATAGACCGTTGCGACTGGCCCGGCCTCGGCCAGCCACCGTCCGACGAACTCACTCCGCCGCCAACATTCGCCGATCTCCGCCGATTTTTCTGGATACTTCGTCTTCCCCTTCATCTTTGATGCCCCTTCACGAAAAGTGCCTTGAGAGTCAATTGTCAGAGCATTTCGCTGGAGTGCGAAGATGAGGGCTTCACGGGTATAGGGCACAAGTTCCTCAACTCGATGGGGAAATTCAACGAGCAGTTCTCGATGCTCCTGTAGCCATGTAGGGAATGTCGTCATGATGGTTGGCAGCATGTTTCGAGTTCCGGCGTGTAAGACCAGCGGCAGGATGAATGGAGTCAAGGCAAACGGCATCCCGCTTGAAGATGCAGATTCATATCCCGTTACCGCTCTACGAATGAGTACGCCAAGAAACGCAGGATTGAGCAGATGTGCAATTTCTTGGGGCCGTTCGTTCCATGTCTCAAGCATTATTTGGAGCCTCCGCTTGAGCGTCAGCCAAGAGAGGCACGCAGTGGTCAGGATGCCATGCAACCCGCTTCTTGTCTGCAAGCATGTGAAACGAACCTCTCACCATGTATCCCGATGAGAAATTTGGGCGAATGAACAATGTCGGAGACAATGCCGCCGTATCCTGCGTCCAGACGTAAATGTTCTTGCCGAGACTGCACTTCGCTTCATCCGTAGAGTCAGTAAAGCCTTCAAGTGCGATTGAGACCTTTTGCTCCCACTCTGACACCAGCCGATGCTCGTATGCTGACACATCGCTCAGACCAAGTAGTGTCTCACGAATCCATCGAGATCTTTGCTCATAGGCTCGGTAGTGATTCTCCTGTGCCTTTCGAATCAACAACCGGCTGACGTTAATCAGCCGTAGTTGATCGACGAAGCACCGGTCGTCGTCAGGCTGCTTCTTGTCGTCAGGGACGACAGCATTGAGGAAGTCATCGGGAAGGGAGTCACGCTTGAACTGTTCACGCAAATCTCGAATCTGGCTGTGAATCTGGCCTACTTGAAGCGGCGTCTTTTGATTTGCTACGAGATGATCGACGACTGTTCGGAACCACCAGCCTTCAAGTCGGTCGGTGAATCCGGGAAGCTGAGACTTCGGATCATCCACCAAATAGCGAAGCTCATGTTCGATGAGATTCCGTGCGTGTGTCACGTTGGGTGAAGCGTCGAGGAGGTAAACATTGCCGAAAAGAGCCTTCTTTTGAGAAAGAGATAATCGAGAGAGTGATGCGAACGCATCCATTACCGTCTGATTTTTGGATGCAGCCCCAGCCGCTTCGATTTGCGTTCGAGCATTTTCCGGGTTGCGATTGCGAGGTTCACCCGGTTTGCCGGACTCACTTCTCAGCAAGGCGACTGCGGCATCTGTTGACGCCACTCCCGTCGTAACCAATGTGAATAGGGTTCGTTGCGGATCGAGCTTCTTGCTGTGAACGAGGTCAGACCAAACTCGGAGAGTCTTCCAGAGATCAACCGACTTGTCCGTCAATCTCGCCGCTTGCGAAAGAGAATGCTTGAACTGAAGAACCTCAGTTGGAGTAGACGAATTGGTATCTTGCGGAGCGAATGCCACGTCATCGAGTAACTCAAGAGACAAGAGATCCGACGATTCCTCACGAGAAACCGCAAGCAACAGGGCGTATCGCACTTGGAAGAGATACCCCACCGCTGCCGCTGATGCGTCAAACTTGGAAAGTCCTTTCGTTGTTGTCGTCATTTCGTGGCTTTTCCAAGCAAGGATCAGAACGGATAGAACCACACTGGGTTTGGCCGGTTCACCGGCTCGACGAACTTCTCAGCACGCTGCGGGTTCCGCAAGTACCACTCGCCTTCATTGGAGTCGTGCAGTTCGACGCTGCCGACGATGACACCTCGGGGTAGGTCATCAGCTTCGACATTCGTGATCCCGAACTCATGAAGCATTTCCGTCTCTTCGTCATCGCCGTATCGGCTCAGACTGGCGTAGATCAGGATGCGGCCTCGGATGTTCGTTGGGCCGGAACGGTACTCGGTTGTCTTGGTGCCTCGCATGATCGCTTCGGCAAAGGGCTGGCGGATGCTCAAGGCTCGCATCTTGGCAACGTCGTCACCCAGACCAAGGGCTTCTGGATTGGATACTGGTACGGCTCGTTCCACGGACTTTGTGTTCGACCGGGAGCTTTTCTCGATGGCGGCTTGGATGGCCGCACCGTCCCATGTTCCCGCTTGGCCGACAACTTCCAGCCAGCCGATCATGCGGGCTTCGTAGCCACGCCGTTCGGAGATGATTTGTCGGTGGCCCAGTTCTCGATGGAGCATCGAGTCACAAGCAGAGACGAGAATCTCAACTGGTGGATTCGTGCTGCGTTGCGATGGGGCGGCACGGAAGAGTTGATCGACAGACCGTTCCCACATCGGAACTCGCTGGCCATCAGAGCCTATGGCCAGTGGAACGATGTGCGAGCGGGTCTCACCACGTTCTCCCTGTGAAGTCACCTGCCAAACGGAAACTGCCCCAGTTCGTCCATCCGAAGACTGAACTCTGACGCCAAGCTCTGTGGGAGCCAACTCCCGGTACTGAGTCATGTACTGCTCAACGACACGGTGGTCGAGGCCCAACAACCCCAGACGCTCATTTCCAAGCGACTCATCTCGATCCGTGGTAAATACGGTCTCCGGGGGCGATCCATTCTGTCCGGCGATGATGAAGCCGTGGTCGCCTACCTTCTGCCACTGCTTGCCATCCTCTTCAACAGCCGCTTGCATGAATTCGGTGATGCGACCCATTCCTTCAGACACGTTGGAGAGCGGCTGGTACTCATCCAATGTGAACCGGTCGAGGGCTTGGAACAATTCGAAGACGACCTGCTGGGCTTCATTGGCGTTCGAGACAGCCGCTTCCAGTTCCAGCCGTGTTCGCTTGAGTTCAGGATCACCAAGTGCCTGCGAATACAGGCTCTCGTAGTTCAGTCGCTCGGACAATTGGCCGAGGATCTGAGTCCGCAAGTCTTCAGCGACTTCCCCGTGCTCATCAACCTTTCCGAGTGCCTTGGCGATCTCCTTCAGCTTCTCATCCAGCAAAAGGAAGATCTTGCCCTCAATGGTGTCAGACAGGACCAGATTGTAGACCTGAGCCGTGTGCCGTTGGCCGTAACGATGGATACGTCCGATCCGCTGCTCCAGATCCATCGGGTTCCACGGCAGGTCGAAGTTGAACAGTATGCGGGCGTGTTGAAGATTGATTCCTTCACGACCTGCCGCAGTGCAGATCATCACCTTCGGACCACCGACCTGCTTAAATTTCTTCTCAGCAGCAACCTTGCTGCCGTGGTCGCCCCCCTTGAGCACAACGACACCTTGGCCCGGATAGGCCCGGTCGATCTCTTCGCCCAGCATCTCGACACTACCGAGGTAGGTGGCGAAAATGACGACCTTCTCATTCGGGTCTTGACGCCAAAGTGTCCCAAGGGCGGAGATCAGCTTTTCAACTTTGGTCTCAGTTTGCTGCGGTAACTTCTCCAACAAGTCTCGAATCCGTTGACGCTCTTCAGGCAGTGCCAATTCGACGGACGTGATCGCTGCATCCTCAGAGCCGGTCGTTGCCGTCTCAGATGAAAACTCACTGGATGACTCGGCGAGTTCTTCATCGTTCATTTTCTTGAGGATTCGACGTTTCTGATCGGCAATGATGCCTTCGACCTGAATGGTTCCCATCTGGTCATCGGAGATCCCGTATTCACCACGAATGAGTTGCTTGGCCTCTTGAAAGGTGGTGTCACGGGCGTCGATGTCGAGATGGGCATCGTGCATCAGCCCTTCCTGAATCGTCAGGGCGATCATGCGACGGCGAAGAGTGCGGTGGACAGCGGCGAAGCTCGAAGCGGCGATCTTCTGGAAGATCGTCATCACGAAGCCGAGTGCCCGGCCCTTGCTCCCCTGCCGTTTGGCGAGGGCAAAGCCATCCATCAGATAGACCTGAAGCTCGTTGTAGAATTCCCGCTCGGTGTCCGACATCACGAATGATTCGGTATGCACCCAGCGGCGTGCAAACAACGTCGATCCATCTGGGCGACAGGCATCTGCTTTGGTGCGGCGAAAGATCACGGTGTTGAGCCGATGGCGGTTCTCCACCATGTCGTCGGCATCACGGAACAACGTCGGGTTCAGGAGATGTACCAGCATCCAGAACCGGTAGTGATCGCCTTGATGCGGCGTGGCAGAGAGCAGGAACAAATCCCGGCAGTGTCCCCGCAAGAATTCAGCCAGTTTGTAGTTTTCTGTCTTGGTGACTTTGCCGCCGCTCTTGTAGGCCGACAGGTGATGGGCTTCGTCGAACACGACGAGATCCCATTGCGGGGCTTCTTCCAGCCGCTTCATTCGAGATCGAATTTTGAGCGTGTCCACGCTGGCGATCAAACGATCGTGCTTGGCGAACGCATTCGACTTCCGGTCGAACACATCACCTTGGCTACCGAAGACTTCGAAGTTGAGATTGAAGACCTCGTTGAGTTCCGTGTGCCAGTTATTGACCAGACCAGCGGGGACGACGATGAGTGCCCGATTGAGTTCGCCACGGCTGGCGAGTTCCCGCAGGAGTAGGGCTGTTTCAATCGTTTTTCCCAATCCTACTTCGTCGGCAATCAGGAAACGCCGTGGGGCCGATGTGGCGATCCGGTGAGTCAGAACAACCTGATGCGGCAGTAGGTCGATCTTGGCGGATGTTAGGGCCGCAGCACCATCAAGCAGCGGTAGGGCATGGGCTTGGTAGGACAGCCATGCCCGTCTCGCTCTTCGGTCTCCAGATGCCGTGTTACGAATGATCAGCTCGGAGCGTCCCAATGCCATCGACAGCGACGACAACGGCACCTGACGCTCGCCGGTCGGGAAGAAGACCCGCACGAAGCCGTTCGTCGGCACGGACACGACCACGCCGTCGCCGTGTTCAGCATGGCCGACACGTTGGCCGGGAGACAGAGTTGTTGTCGATTCCGTGCTCATGGACTGCCATCGGCCTCTACGAAATTCTGGGGTGAAACAGGCCGATCCAATGCTCGGTATTCTTGCCATCGACGACTTGAATGCGTTGCAAGTCGTTTTGGGCACCGTTGAACAGACACCGGCTGACGGGAATCAGCTGCCCTTTGTATTCGGTGCCGCAATGCCAGTAGTACGTGTCATCACTGGTCTGGTACGTCAGCCGTCTGTTCTCGGTGATCCAGAACACAAGGGCGGCTTGGCCTCCTCCGTCTGCCACCTCCCGCTGATAAGAAACGATGGCCTTGTAGACGACCTGTTCCAACCAGTCGCAGGCTTGTTCGGGCGGCAGGGCGTCGATGGCACTCTCCAGTCCCGCCACGACCAGCACCTCGTCATCGACGAGCGGCATTTGATCGTCCGGCCAGCCGAGCGAGTGCAGTTGCAGGAACCGACGTAGGCTGACGACCTGCTGCGGAGTGCAGACATCGGCCAACGAGTCAGCGTCCCACAACAAGGAGATGCCTCGGCGAGTCCAGATGTCGTCTTGGAGAGTGGGACCAGCCATCGTTTACGCCTCATTTTCTGCGAAGTCGAAGGTCCGCTGTGCGGCTTTGACCTTGGGTTCATTCGCCGCCACCCACTTCTTGTAAAGCTGTTTGGCGAGTCGGGCGGCATCCTTCATGGGGGCATTGCCACTGTGTCGGGTGAACCAGTCGATCACGTCACCCGTGGCAGGGTGCGGGATAAACTTTTCACTGTTCAGCGTGTCCTGCACACGGATGCCGCTGCCTTCATAGCAAGCACCGATCAAGAACATCGCCTGATCGAAGTCTCTGCCCATGCCTTGGCGAGAGACACCCTTCCATTTCAATGCCAATTCAAGCGGCGGCGTGAAAAGCATGACCTTACTCTTCTCGCTGCACCAGCCCCTTACCTTGAACTCATCGGGCGACACACCGGTTCCACGCAAGAACTTTTGCATCTGGT
Organism: Planctomycetota bacterium; assembly: GCA_043777375.1. Taxonomy (GTDB): domain Bacteria; phylum Planctomycetota; class Planctomycetia; order Planctomycetales; family Planctomycetaceae; genus TH-plancto1. The sequence continues at coordinate 11,508 of JAYWHX010000124.1, forward strand.
CACGAAGCAGGCTAGTTGTGTCAGCAAACAATCGAAGAAACAGCCGGGTGTATGGCTCGGCATTGACAGGGGGAACCTCAGCGGAAGAATCTCGTTGGTCGTCGAGAAGCTGGTTAATTCCGGCTAGGGCCTCTTTGACCGTGAACTCTCGGCCTTTTTCAACATACACCTTGCCGTAGTGTTTCGAGAAGTATTCGAGAGCTTTGCCTCGGCGAATCACTTGGAGGTCTGCTTCTTGAAGACCGGCTTGCTGGTGGTGCTGCAAAATGTCTTGAAGTTGACGCACATCCGAGAGGATTTGTCGCCTGAGCCTCGCCCAACTGATTTCCTGTGGTTCTTCGACCCGCTTTCGACAGACGTGAATGATGTCGTGCTCAACCTTCTGAGCACCGAACGTGCCGGGTTTGCTTCCCTCGCCTTTAGTCTGATCTGACCTAATCGGATAGGTGGCCTCAAGGTAGAATCCAGCTTCAAACAAGCTTTCGAGCACAGCGACCCACGGTTCATCTTTGTCGTGATGAAACGTAAAGGCCAACAGCTCTCCGTCCTTTAAGACCCTGTATGCCTCCTTCCAACAGGCCGTAAGCACTCGCTGATAGAACTTCTCTGAATCCTGATGGCGATGCTCGTTTCCGACTGCTTCGAGCATGACTGGAATATGCTCAGGAGAAAACAATTCCGGGTACTTTGAAAGCAAAGGGAGTCGCAACCACGAATAAAAGAACTCAGCAAGCTCTGCATACTGAACGATGTCTCCAAACGGAGGATCAGTGATTACTAGATCGAGGGAGCCGTCATTGTAGTGTGTGGGATTTGTCGCCGAGCAACATTGCAAGTTCGCAGAATGGCCAACCGGGTCTTGTGGATAGACTTTGACAGTCTTTCCGGTAACGCCCGCCCCGAGCGAAGGGGCAATCGCCTCTAGTTCTTGCTTTGTTACAAGCTCCCACGGATTCTCACGCCACAGCAATCCCTCAACCAGACCCGACGACGCTGATCGCCAAGTGCCTTCGCCGACCGGACTAAACACTGCCGTCTCAACGACTGAGTTCTTTGGCTGAAGATTATTGTTGCTCAGAAACGCAGAAATCTGGTTGTTGGTGATGTGCCAGATCGTGAACATACAGTTGTATCTGAGGTAAAGCTGAAACGCTCCTAGCAACGCATCTTGGTATTCTTGTGGACGGCCTAAAGTGACCCTCTGGATGGAAGATAGAAGTCGAGCGAGCACGAGAAGCTGGCGTTCGTTGAAAAAGTCCGACCAGCTGTGGAAATGATATTTGTGAAGCGGTGTCCGTACAGTTGTTTCGAGTCCTTCAGGCACAGACGAGCGTGGCCAATAGTCATTAAGCTCGTAGCTTTTGAGAAGATCCCATTCGAGAGTCGCAGATACCACCCTTTCCGGATTCTTTGTTGCGACAAATGCACGCCCTCTGTTGGGCATTCCTATCCGTGAGCACTCGGGGCAGTAAATGCACTCAGCATATGGTGACACTGGGGCCATTCGCCCTGACTTGTCGATAAGGGTCAGCACGTCTTCTTGACGCCCACACGTTGGCTCTGCACAGGCGAGCGTTGCTTTCTGCGGTACATTTCCTCCAGACTTTCCGGTTCCGCATTTTTCGCATGAGCCGGGCAGAGTTATCAGCTCAGGGAGTGGCCCCCGTACTTCGATTATGCCAGCTGTTTGTGCTCGCAGCTTATACCACTCGATTGTTGAATCGACAGGATCGCCAGAGCGGCCTCCATAAGGGCTACCGTCGGATCTTGCACCGGGTGATCCTTTCATCCAGTGAGGATTGACGAGAAGCGTGAGGTCTACATTCTTATCCTTTGCTTTGCCAAGAGAACGTGAGGCACGGCTTCCGCAATGCGGACAAGCATAAGAGCCGTCTTCATCACGAACGGTATAGGCTGGTTCATCAGGTGACACAACAAATGACTCCGAAGGGGCCATCCGAGCGTCCTGCTCTTCGACATCGAAGGACTTATTGCATGAGACACAAGTGATATCCTGCCAAGCTCCGACCGACAGTGTCTTTGTAATAAAGACCGGTGAAGACATGATCGGCGTGCGATGTCCGCAGCCAGTCGCCTGACAAGTGCCGTGCTTCGCCCAGAAGGTATAGATGACCTCCGGGCCATCGTACACGTAGTCTGCCCGTTCGTTAGGCTGGAGGGCGAGTGGATCGAATGTCTTGCCCATCACGTTGCCGGTCGAGCGTTGCGTCCATTTGCCTTTATGTCCCCGTGGGCAATGACAAGCATAAAACGGCATGACCTGCGGCTTGACTTCTGTTTCGATTTGATCGAGGAGGGTCTGAGCTTGAGCCGGTTCGACTTTCGCCAGTTCGTTCTTCACAACGAGCCAAGCCACGGGGTTCAAGTCGTTGCCGTGCATCTCCATTCCAAGGCGAGCACCTTCGACAATGGTAGTGCCTCCACCCATGAAGATGTCGGCCACCTTCAACTTTTTGAAGGCTTCGTTTTTCTGGTGATTTCCATAGTACGAGTCCCACACCAGCTTGGCAGCCTCCGCAGGATCATCAGGTGACTTTGTAGCAGCGGCAATCAGCATCGACCGAAATACACTCGGTTGGCGACGTGCCCACCATTTGGACATCTGATAAATGGGTTTCTTTGCGGCACCAGATGAGGCTTCGATTAAAGCGATTTGGTTGATAGGCAGGATCGGGAAATCGACCTCCAAACAGGTCTTGGGCCGGTTCGGGTCGGAGAAATCGACCGACTCCAGATGGAGTTCCTTCCCGGCCCCCACCGCTTCAGCGATGGCTGCGGCAAGAAGTTCCTTCTTCGATTTGCCAGTCTTCTTGCTGCTTGCCTTTGCCACGCTGTCGCCTCGAAATCAGGAGTCCGCCATCGTGAGTCATGCGGTGGTTGTGAATGGTGTTACTTCGTCAGTTCGATGAAGGGGACGAACACTTCCAGCAGCGACAAACCGCCGTGCTGGAGCGTTGGGTAGCCGCCTGCACTCTTCCACTTGCGTCGTCCCAGCACGTACTGGTGCGTGCCGCTGGAGGACGTGAGTCGGAGATCAATCGGTGGCACCCATGCTCCGTCAGTCTCGCTGCTATCGGCTGACCGACCACTCTTGAAGATGGTCTTCATGTGAGCGGCTTGGTCCTTGTCCACGATGTCGTGGAAGTGGCCGCAGGCAGCGTAACCGTGGTCGCCAGTGATGACCAGCCGCCGTCCTGTCGTGAGTCGATCCACCAGTGACCAGAAGTCGTCGGAGGTGAGTGACTGGTAAGCTTCCTTCGCCAGTTTGTGCAGGTTGGCCCCCGGTTCGTGCAGTCGGACATCGGGCCAGTGATGCCAGAACACGAAGCCTGTCTGCGACCCAATTAGATTCACACAGTCGAGCCAGTTCAGATCGCCGCAGTCAGTAGTCGCTCCCTTGAGCTTGTGGGCCGATCCCGCACCATTGTTGTCGAGCGACGACCTTTGATTGAAACCAAGACGTTTGGCAAACGGTGTTGTCTCCGCAGGAAGTTCAGAGGCTCGACATCCAGCTTGCCGAATCTTGTAACCTCGGCGATCAGCTTCCGTGAGCAGCCACGGCGATTCCCGGAGTGACAGGCCATCGAGGATCAGAATTGCCCGGCCTTCGGAGTTGGACTCCCAAAACTGCACGAGGCTATCTGTGACTTTGGGAATGCTGGCCTCGAAATCATTCCAGAGTTCCCACGCCGACCCTGAGAGTACATTGTCGAGTTCGTTGAGATCTTTGTCCCGTCGCACGACTTCAGAATCCGCCGCTGCTGCCGGGATCGGAGCGGAGAATTGTTCCCACAGATAATCAGAGATGGCCTGCCATGCCTGAGCAGGCGGAGCGGCTGTCACCTGGCTGAGAAGATCGGAGCCGATGGGCATCAGTTGTTCTCCTTCTCCAGATCGAGTCCATACGTGAACCCACCGGGGAGATCTTTGAGAAACTGCTGAAGTTGAGCACCGGTCATTTTGGGAATCTTGATGGCGATGTTCGTCACAGGGGTCGCTGGCTTGATCCCCCATGATTCCACTTGGCCGAGCAGGTTCAGACCAGAGGTTGGCGGAGCCGTGTGCGGTGTGCGAACATTCGTGGCTCCGGTGCCACTGAACAGGTTGCCAAGTCCGCTGCCATTGCCAACCGGAGTTGTTAAGCCAGTTCCAGTTTCGCCACTGCTGCCATTGCCCGTTTCCGTAGTCGTGCCACCGCCAGTCGGCCCGGTGCTGGAAGTGTTGGTCCCCGTGCCAGTGACCACGACCTTCACCTTACCGCCGCTGACTACCACTGTGTCAGGCTTATGGAGAGTGGTTTGATCGAGATGCTTACCGGTGCCGAGCTTCCCCTTCATCCGATGCCACGCATCGTCAGCCGACTCACCGGGCAGGGCTTGAAGTGGCTCTGTTCCACCAATGTTTAAGGCGATCTGACCATTGGCACACATCCTGATGACCCGCTCTTTAACCTCGATCTCGCCCAGCCACGGAATGCAGGGCTTGCCACCGGGGCGAGGTTCACGCAGGTCTTTCAGCAGCTTACCCACGGAATCGGAGTTCTCCGCCAGAAGTTCGACATGTTCCTCGAACTCTTCTGGCTCGAAGACAGTCTTCTTGATGATGGCATCGACTGCTTCCGGGATCTTGTCCCCTTGGGTTCCGTGGCTCTGTTCCTCAAAGCGGCATTTCGATGGATCGGCGAAGTTCCACTCGCCGAGGATGGCGAATCGGTCGAACCGACTCTTCAGTTTGGTTGTGAGTTCTGCTTGGTACTTCTTCTGCAAGTCACCATAGACGGACTCCCGTTTCTTCCATTCCATAGCAAGAGAGATGGCCCTTGCCAGCACAAGCAACTCCCGGTCGATGTAGATGCACGGGTTGCCCTTCTGGAGCAGCAGGAACCGGATCGTATTGCGACCTTCCTGAAGATGCGTCTTCAACCATTTGCCGAGCGTGAGCGAGAGCTTTTCGGGATACTCAGGAACGACGACCATCGTCAGTCGCCCGTCCCAGTTCTTTGGATGTTCCTTCTCGTCGAATTCAGACCACGGATCGCCTTCCCACTTTCGCTTGAGCACCACGACCCGGTAGTTCTGGGAGACACTTTCTGGACCACCAATGACCGAACGCACTTCCTTCGCCAGATGCTCGACATCCTCACCGTTCTGGAAAATCTTGTCATTCTTGGCGTGTGAGAGGAGCTTGGCCTGTGGGTTCTCTTCATTCCTGAAGACGAGCCGAGTCCCGATGCGGTGGATGTTGAAGCTGTTCTCTTCGATGTTCGCCAGTTCGGCCTGAAACAGGTTGTCGTCGATGGCCTTGCTGCGTGTGATGTCGATTTGGAGTTCAGCTGGATCTGCACCAACGAGCTTATCTACAGTCAGGGATCGCAACCACAACGAACTGACGATCTCGTCGCAGTGTGGCATTTCCTTGTCAGCGTTCGGTACGGCGTCACGGACGGCCTGAAGATTGCGGATGGCCTTTTCTCGCAGATCCCGTTGAAGCTGGTTCGCCACCGAATCCAGCAGGGCAACCACGCCGCTTTTCTCGTTGGAAAGAGAGAAGTCGGCGGCGGTGATGATCGGCTGCTTCTCAGAAGACCTGAAGAGATCTACTAGGATCTTGATAAGGTCACGGGTCTCTTGGGCGTCAGTGGCAATGAGCACTTGATCGTCGAGCAGCTTGAGCAGATGCGGAGCGTATGGCCATGATTCGAGGAAATCGGCCTGTCGCTTCTCCTGTTCCGGTTGTGGAATCTTCGCCAGTCGGAAGTATTCGCTGACGTGAGTTCTGATTGCCGCTTCGATCTTGGATGCTGGCACCTGCATCCGGTTCTCGAAGATGCGGTACAGCAGAAGGCGTTGCCGATCACGGTTAGCGAGCGGACCTTTGAAATCGACAACCACCGGATTGACCCGGTGGATTTGCTGGTAGGCTTCGGTGTTTCCATCCCGCACGGAAACCACCAGAACCAGAAGCTCAGGATGCTTCTGGGCGATCTCGGACAAGATCTGGATGAAGTTGAACGCCCAGTTGCGTGATTTCTGTTTGGCGTTGTTGCTCAACCCCTCGAACCAAGTCTGGTATTCGTCGAGGATCAGAACGGTTGGATGTTCCGTGAACATCTCGACCATGTGCTGGTAGCTGGGAGTGTCGGTCTTCTTGTCGCCCATGCCCTCCCACTTGTAGAGATACTTCTGCCCGGACGGATGCCGGTCGAACAGCACGTCCCACAGAAACTTGTATTGCTGGAGATGCAAACTTTCGGCGATCACGACGCAATCTTGTCGCAGCTTCAACTTGTCGATGTCTGGGCCGAGGCGTTCAGACCATTCGGACATCCACGATTGCCCGGAGTTCGGACTGGTGCAGAGATGATAAATCGCAGCCAGCAAGTGCGACTTACCTTGGCCCCGAGAACCCATCAGCACGACCGGGCGAGACTGGCCGGGGCCGATGGCCTCAATTGTCTTCAGCAGGTCGAAGGACGGATACGTGATGCGAAGGAACTCGGAGGCCGGAACTTCGAGGGCACCGGTCTTGGATTGGTTCGTGAAATCGACCGTGGTTCCCTTGAGGCGTTTTCCACGGAACTCTTCACGGAGTTGAAGGTCGAGCATCTGAATCCTCGGTGCTTCCGATCAGTCGCCAAAGAGCCGAACCGCCAACCGACACCTCAAAGTCTTGAGCCGAAGCCAGACATCGGAGAATCGGTTGCCGTTGCAGTGCAATGATCTTACGATGAGACACTGCTAACAGCAACCAGTGGGCCGCCTCAACAAATGGAGTTGCCATGAACTTTGGCTCGCACCTGCGAATGCTGCGAACGGAGAAGCAATTGACACTGCGAGGTCTGGCCTCAATGGTGGGGGTCGGATTCACCTACCTCTGTAGAGTGGAGACGGGGACGATGACCTATGGGGACTACCCCAGCGAGGCTCTCATTCATCGTCTGGCAGATGCACTCGATGCCGATGAAGATGAGCTGCTGCTTCTCGCAGAGAAGATTCCGCAGCAGGTTCGACAGCGGGTACTTCAACGACCTGACGCCTTCCGAGTTTTTGCTACTTGTGATGATGCCATGCTCGACAAGTTGATGGCGGTGATCGGTGAGACACCAAAGAAGCGACGACGGCAGTGAGTAAGATCACGGTTTTTCGGCGGCTCTCACTTAAAGGTTCACGACACGGTATCAAACATGCTTCAAATACTAACCGGGCGATTTTTTGGCGAAGGCAGGGTCAACAAGAAGGATTGCGATAGCGTTCTCTACTCCAACTTCGGATGGCTCGATCCCATAACCACAGCAGTCGGGGAACTTCGGCCTGCTGACGCACGTGGATCTGGAATTTCCTCATATGTATTTCGCTACACAATGCGATACGAAATGGCGGATAATGACATTATTCACATGCTGTCCGGGGACGAGGCTGCCGAACAGTTCAGAACCCTCGCTTGCCTGTGGTTCAACTCATTTTTCCACCGTGATCGTAGCCATGTCGAAATGCTGTGCCGACAAGAGCCACGTCATGCGTCGGATGGTGGAGTACCTTCTCGCTTTGTTGACACGTTCTTCGACAAAGTGCCGATGAATCCGCATCAAGAAATCGGTGGATTCGTAAGGTTCATCGACAAGGCAATTGGAATGCCCAGAAAGGAATACCGTCTTCTGATCTCGTGTGCCGATGCCTTTCTTGACGCACTTGAAGCGATTGACACAAATCGTGATCTTGCCTATTCGATGTTCGTCTACTCCTTGGAAGCACTTACTCAGGCAAAAGACGGATTTTCTCCCAATTGGAACGATTTCCCGCAGGACACACGGTTGCGTCTCGAAAAGCAGTTCGCAGAAATGCAGCCTCAGCATGTCGATGAGATAAAAGCGGCACTGCTGAACAATCCCCATCTGAAGCTCAAGAAGCGATTCATCGGCTTCATCGGGGCACACATCGAGGATTCGTACTTCATCACAGAAGCTCAGGGCCGAATGGCCTTGCCGAAGAACGAACTGGATCGAGCGTTAGCCAACCTCTACGACACACGATCCGGCTACGTTCATTCCTTGCAGCCAATTCAGCAACTGTTGAGGTTGCCGAATTGGAGTGCCAAGGCTGACTACTTTCCTTGGGACCATGAGCCATTCTTGACGTTTTCTGGTCTGGCAAGGCTGGTCCGGCACGTCTTGATTCGCTTCGTCGAACGCCAGCCCACGCTTGAGAAGGAAGACTACCCCGATTGGAGATCAGAACTACCGGGGATCATCGAAGGCAGGCTTGAACCAAAGTATTGGATCGCACGCACAGACAATTTGCGGAAAGAACAGGCAGTTTCTCGGTTTAATGGGTTCATGTCTCATTTTGCTTCGCACATGCACCAAGTCCCATGGGAACTGCCAGACGTGCGACCATTGATGCAACAAATCGAATCCCTTGTGCCTCATAGTTGCACCACGGATCGAAGGGTTTGGCTGAGCCTATATATCCTTCTCAACTGCATCATCGGAGAAAAGAACCGAAGGCCGAATTGGGAGGAGTTTGTCGCCAAACACGAGAATGACGCTGATGGCTGTGCCATTGAACTTCTTGCGATTCGGGTGCTTCTACTGAACGATCTCCCATGGCCTGTGGCAGAGTCTGAACGGGAATTCGAACAATACCTAAAGGTGAAGTACCGAGCAAAAGCAATCAACTTACCTCGCAGCATCGAGGTCGCAATCATGTCGGAGATAGCGAACATGCACCTCGCTGAAAGTGCGACCGAGAGTTATCGACGCTGGATTGATCGGGCGGTGTTGGATGCCGCTGGAAGTATTGACACTCAGGTTTATCTTCAGGAGTGTCATGCAGTTTCGGCGAGCGTTAGCCTTGCGAAGGTACTCCGTATCCCGGAATCAGTTCTTCGAGAATCGAAGAGTTCTATCGGTGAGGCCGTCGATGTAAGGCGGGACTGGATCAGTGACAACGCCTACTCTCGATGGCTGGACGAAGGCTGCAAGCATGGTCACGACCTGCGGCATTGGCTCGAAGCAGAAGCGGCAATCGAAGCATTTGTGGAATCTGATAGAAAGGAGCAGTGATTCACAACCATGCGAATCCTCTTCCTCCACGGCTGGCATTCCGTTCCCGGTGGCATCAAGCCGACGTATCTCAAAGACCACAGCCATGAGGTCATCAACCCCGCTCTTGATGATGATGATTTCGAGGCTGCTGTGGCGACCGCTCAAGCGGCATTCGATCAGCATCAACCAGATGTCGTCGTCGGCTCGTCGAGGGGCGGAGCTGTCGCTCTGAACATTGATTCCAAGGATACCCCGTTGGTGCTGTTGTGCCCGGCTTGGAAACGCTGGGGCACGGTGACGACGCTGAAGCCCCAGACGGTGATCCTGCACTCCCGGAAAGATGACGTGATCCCGTTTGAGGAATCCGAAGAACTCGTCACCCGCAGCAGCCTACCTCCAGAGACTCTGATGGAAGTCGGAAGTGAACATCGGCTGGCGGATGAATCCTCTCTGTCGGTGATGCTGTGGGCGTGCGAGCTATTGGCTTCCCAAGAGCAACTCCCGTGGCTGGAAGAGAGTTCGCAGGATCAATCAACCACATCCGAAGATGCCAGCTACGTCTGCGATGCCTGTGGAGAGGAGATCGTGATTCCGGTCGATCTCACGGAAGGTTCCCATCAAACGTATGTCGAGGACTGCCCGGTCTGCTGCCGGGCCAATACGATTCATGTCGAGATGAGTGAGTCCGGTGATGCCCGAGTCTGGGCCGAACCTGAACAGGACTACGAGTGATCCTTGGTTCGTGAACGATTGTTGGAAAGCGTGTCGATTATGACTCAAACCCAATACCAGATCCGCCAGCTGACTGATGAACTCCAGCCGCCTGATTCCGGCAAGCAGAGTGTCATCCTGCTCGATGATGCCCACACAAAGGTGATCCTGTTCGCCTTTGCAATTGGATATGGACTGACGGAACACGTCGCTCCATTCCCGGCCATCATCCAGATCATCTCAGGGGAAGCGGGGCTGACGGTCGGCAATGAATCAGTGGCTGGCAAGCCGGGAACGTGGATTCAGATGGCAGCTAAGACGCCCCACAGCATCAAGGCGGAGTCTCCGGTGGTGATGCTGCTGACGCTATTGAAGGTGCAGTCATGATTCGGGGAAGGTTTGAACTGAGATCATGCTGGTCGTAATCGAAGGCGGTGGAAATACTTAGCTATCGCCACAGACGATCCCATGAGGGAAACTGGTTCGTGCCGTGAGCTTCTCATCGAGCGGGAACGGCCAGACAATCAGCCAAGGACTTTTCAGATGAGTGTGACTGACGACGAGTGGGAAGACGCAAAGAAGACCGGAGAGCTTGTCAGCCACAAGCTGATGCAGATCATGGATTTGCAGGCGGATATCGACGCCTTATTGCGAGACGAGCATCCAACGCCATTCGGGTCGAAGAATTGGCAATACGCTGACATCGAATCATTGCAACGCCTTGTGGCCATGACGGCGATTCAGTTCGTGCTGTTCGAACCGGAGGGGCGGGTGAAGGGCGATGCCGAGTTCAAGGCTGCCGCAGAAAAGCTGATGGGGATCATCTCCATGCAAATGAAGACGCTCAAAACGAAGAGGTCCGACTGGTGAAACCGATGGATCAAACGGCTGTCGAAAAGCGGTGAAGGCAAGTTTGTTTGTGTGCATTTGCATTGCCTACCCCTCTTCTAAATGATTCTCGCAATAGATCAGGATCGCCTCAGCTTGTTGTTCGTTCAACAATCCGAGGGCCAGATGAGCGGCCACGTAACAGAGCGTGAAAGCCATCATCGGTCTCTGCTCCAAACCGTGGTCGACCCCATCGGGGTCGGAGTTCACGATGTAATTAGCAAGAGCCGTTTCCACCACTCGTTGGGCGACCTTGCCCGTGGGCTTCTGACCTCGAAACTTCAGGCACACATGCGGAGCCAAATGGAATAGGTTGGAATCAGTCAGGGGTGTCCCGATGGCTCGACTGATAGGCTTGGCCCCACCGGCGTCGGCCATCGCCAGTTTGATCTCCTTGAGCCATGCAGCGGGTGTTGTGGGCAACGGATATTTCATGGTCGTTCCTGCCTTCGGCCCTTTCGCAACCTTCATCGCAGCCTTTCCAAGGGAGGGCATTTCATTACTTTCCACACCATTCTCCATCACCTGAAATGCCTCACTAGGCGTACCGTACTTGTCGGCTTTGCAGGTGGCAATCGCCGACAGCAGGAAGTTGTTGAGTTTGAATCCCACTTCATGCGGGGCCAGCTCGTCCTCCATTAACAAATCTGTTGCAAAACGGACCAGCTCATTCATCGAACTGGTGACGGTACGACTCAAGGCTTTCGCAAAATGAACTGTTCCACTGTCCGGGGCGATGCAGCGGTCGTAGATGGCTGCCTGCCCATCCTGTTCCATGAACTCACGAATTGAGGTGAGTGCCGGTTCGATGAAACGGCTGTCGTTCGAGATCCCCTGTCCGGTCATGACCGTGGAGTAGAGCGATTTCGTGTTACTCAGCAGGATGTATTGCGTTCGACCCACAAGGAACAGGTGGGCTGACCAATCAGCAAAGGGATTCTCATTCAGCGGCATTGTCGGCAACGCCCCTGCCTTGATCTTGGTGCAGAGCTTCTGGGAGAGGCGAAGAATCATCGGGAGTCGACTCACAGATCTCAGTGACAAAGTTCCAAATCGAAGCCGACAACTGACCTCAAATCAGTCGGGACGTTTACGGGCCTTCTTCGGTGTTCGCCCGAGGGGAGCGTTCTGTGGCAGTTCATCACTGATGATCGCTCTCAACTCCAACGCCCGCTGGGTCTTTTCCAGTTCGGCGGTCAGCAACTTCTCTTCGGGGAGAGCCATGCGATACGCAGCTGCCATCACTTTGTTGGGCAAGCCCTCCAAAGCATAGTGGGCTACGGCCTCGTCCTTCTTCGCACACAGAATCAGACCGACGGGAGGGTTCTCGTCTGGGTGAGTCCAGTGCTCTCGGGCGTAGTTCAAGTACAGGTGCATCTGTCCGCTGTCGGCGTGCGTGAACTTTCCGATCTTCAGGTCGATCACCACCAGACACTTCAGGCGGCGGTGGAAGAAGAGCAGGTCAATCCGATACCACTCGTCTCCGATCCTCAGCCGCTTCTGTCTGCCCATGAAAGCGAAGTCGGTGCCGAGTTCCAGCAGGAAGTCCTCCAACTGGTGAATCAGGGCATCCTCCAGTTCATGCTCTGAGTATTCATCTTTCAGGCCGAGAAACTCCAACACCAGAGGATCTTTGATCTCTTCTTCGGGTGTGACCAGATCATCCGCTTGGGGTTCGGCCCCCTTGCGAAGCATGGCCGCTTTGTTCTTGGACAGCAGGGTTCGCTGATAGAATAGAGTGGAGATTTGCCGGTCCAGTTGTCGCACCGACCACCCGCCCCGCAGGGCTTCCGCTTCATAGAACTTGCGGGCGTTGGTGTCGTCCACGGAGAGGAGTTTGACGTAATGCGACCACGGAAGTGGAAAATGACTCGCCACATCTCGGATTGCTGGAGTTGAAGACGGCGAAATCTGGTGAGGCGATTTCGCCGACAGTGTGGGCGAAATCTGAAAACTGTATTTCGCCGACAGCGTGGGCGAAATGCCTGCATAGCTGAGATAAAACAGCCGCATCTTGTAAAGACTGCGATCAGAGAATCCACGCCCGAACTGAGCCGTCAGGTCTATTGCCAGCCGCTTGAGAAGCTCTTGACCGTAATCCGCCCGGCCTTCGCCACCCTGTTCCGACTCGACAATCCGCCGCCCAATCTCCCAATAGGTCGCAGTCATGACAGTGTTCACGGCACGGGCCGACATGCGGCGAGCGGCCTCCAAGAGAGACACGACCTCTCCCAGCAGTCCGCTGTAATCGGCGACTTGCAGCATGGCGGCTGTGGCCTTCTTCTTCGCCATCAGAACATCCTTCTTGTCTGGCACATCGGCATCGGTGTGACATGGTTTTATCCGACCAAGCGGGTGTCCGGCAGTCAGGCTCGGTGATCCCTACATCAAATTGTGAGACACCCGCTTGATCATCGTTCCGATTCCACCTCGAACGACAGGATCAAGACATGCAAACTCAATCAGACATCCGCAGCAGCATCACCAACACCATCATCGACGCTCTCAAGAATGGTGGATTGCCCCCTTGGCGAAGGCCGTGGAGTAACGATCCGAATGCAAATGGATTGCAGACCTCCATGAGTACCGGCAACCCGTACCGAGGGATCAATCAGCTTCTCTTGCAGGTCGCCACCATGAAGGGCGGTTTCCAATCGAAATGGTGGGGAACTTTCAACCAGATCAAACAGAATCGGTCCAGCGTCAGCAAAGGACAGAAGGGGACGCAAATCGTGCTCTTCAAGAAGATCGAACGGGATGGGACTGACGAAGCTGGCGATGAGGTGAAGGACAGATTCTTCGTCATGAAGACTTTCAACGTGTTCAACGCCGATCAGACGACAGGACTCGAACGGTTCCGAGTTGGCTTCTCCAAGCCTCAAGACAACACCGTTGAACGGTACGAGAATGCTGACAAGCTGATCGACGCCACTGGTGCGGACATTCGGTACGGCGGGAACGAAGCGTTCTACAACCCACCGAACGACTTCATTCAGTTGCCCCACCGCCACCAATTCGAGTCGCCGGAAGCAGCGTGCGAAACAGCCTTCCATGAACTGACCCATTGGAGCGAGCACCCCTCCCGCCTGAACTGGAATCGGGCAGAAGAAGGGTATGCGATGGGTGAACTCATTGCGGAGATCTCAGGTTGCATGATGATGGGGGAACTCGGTCTGTCCACGACCACGAATCTTCAGAATCACGTCAGTTATCTCAAGCACTGGTTGGACGGAATGGCCGGTGATTCCAAGTTCATTTTCAAGGCGGCTTCGCAGGCCAGCAAAGCCGTGGACTATCTGCTGTCATTCAGCCGGAAACCAACAGACATCACTGAGGCCATCGACGAACTGGTGATGGCCTGATCTCCGATAGGGCAGCAACGGAGTGCCGCCTCATTTCTTCTTCTCGGAAAGACACCCGCTTGATGTTTGTCCTGATCGGGACAACTGAGTGGGGACGCCGAAATCGACTTCTGCTTCCGCTCGGCGTTTTTCCAAGTTTCCACATTCTCACTTTCCTGAAGTCCATAGATCAAATCCCCAATTGCGTTGATCCTGAGACACCCGCTTGAGGGTCATGTGAGAAACACCCCTTTAACGGAGAACAAGCATGACCCAACTTGGCGAACTCGATCTGAAAGACGCTGCGAAACAGGCTGCCGGAAACTGGCAACGCTTCAAGTGCTTTGTCTGGGATCGAGACAGTGAACTCAAGAAGCCCGAAGACTGGGCCGTGATCTACACCCACAACCGTGATAGTGGACTGCTTGATCAGAGCAACGCCGCCATCATCCGCAAAGCGATGATGCTCTTCACCGATGGCGACGATCCCGATGTCGTCTTCGAGAGTCATTCCCACTGGGCAGTCGGTCATGTTGACGGATTCAGCATCAGAGTCTTGAAGCGGGGCCGAATCACGAAAGCGTTTCGAGTCTTTCACGAACTCTCTGAACGTATGGCCGATTACCCAATTCTGGACGAGAGCGATTACAGCGAAAGAGAATCGAACGCTACCTATGAAAACGTCGGAGAGGCAGCGTGGCGATTGAAGGGAGAGTTCTCACTCCCGGAAGACTGGCAGAGCGATGTCTACAGTTGGCTCTCCGATCACCGAGACCATGCCGTCGAAAACACCGACGACCAAGGGGGCTGGCCGGAAGAAGATGATCTGGAAGCAGCATTCTCCGCTCTCGGTTATCAACGGGCAGCTTGAGCCAGTGCAAATTTTGTAACGGTGGCGGTGGAGCGAACCAGTTCCCCGCCGTCGTCCCTGAGACACCCGCTTGTCCAGCGTGACCAGCAGTCACAAGGAGCAATACGATGGCTTGGCAAATCAGCATCTCGACAGGACTCTGAGCCTGAGTGCGAGGCAAAACCACAAAGGAGATTGAGAATGAAACCACGTTCCATGCAGATCATCACGATGGCTTTACTGTACGTCGTCTCGAACCTCGATGATGTCATTGAAGCGTTCACCATTGATGAAGCATTTCAAGTGAATGGCAAACCGTGTGTTGCTCCAACCGAGGATGATATTGAGGAAGTATTGAATGACTTCCAAGACGTTCTGTAACCACATCCATCATTGGATGAAGTCCAATGGAATGCTCAGTAAACAGGACACCCGCTTGATGAACATGACGGGCTGGACGAAACGGCCCTTCCCAGACACCCATCCAGAAACCGGAGAACCCCATGAGCGAAGCACCAAAAACCGAAATCAATGATGTTCAACCATCATCCCTGCGGCACATCGTAGGACAGGACGGTGTGAAGAGCGTTGTGTCCGTCGCCATCGACGCTTGCCAGATGGACAGCCGCAGATTTGATCATGCTTTGATGGTCGGCCCTCCCGGATTGGGAAAAACCGCCATTGCTCAAGTCTTGGCCGCTGAACTCGCCACCGATTTTTTCGAGGTGCTGGGCCAGAGCATCAAGCACCCATCGGATCTCAACAGCGTGCTGCTGGCCGCTACGCCGGGGTCGGTCGTGTTCATCGACGAGGCCCACGAACTGAAACCGGAGTTCCAAACGGCCTTGTATTTGGCCCTCGACAAACGCCGGATCATCCTGAGTGGCGGCAGCAAGTCGAGTGGATCGCCACAGAGCCTTCCGTTGAACGACTTCGCACTGTTGCTCGCCAGCACCGACGAACATTGCCTGCTGCAACCCCTACGGGATCGGATGCGGTTATTGCTCCGCTTCACCTACTACAGCGTGGAAGAACTGACGACGGTCTTACTCCAAAGAGCGAGGGCACTTGGATGGGAGATCCATGAGGAACTACTTCCGCAGATCTCTCAGCGTGCCCGTGGAACACCCCGGCTGGCCCTTCGGATTCTCCAAGCCTGTCGCCGGGTGGCACGAAGCGAAGGCGAATACACGATCACCACATCCCATTTTCTTCGTGCCTGTGCCCTCGATCAACTGGATGAACTGGGACTGGGGCCGACCGAACAGCAATACCTCTCAGCACTGGCTGAGGGGAACAGTCGGTTGAATGTCTTGAGTTCGATCTTGGGACTTCCCAGTCGCACGGTCGCAACTGTCATTGAGCCGTTTTTGCTCAGGTGTGGGCTGATCGTGAAGGATGACACTGGAAGGCGTCAGCTTTCAGGGAAAGGCCGGGAACACCTGTCTGATTCACGTTCAGGTGGTGCCTGATTGATTGCAATTTCGTGGCAAGGCCGAAGCTGGCAATTGGACACCCGCTTGTGGCCCAGTGGTCGTCCAATTCCTGAAAGATTCCTGTTCAATGAGCGTCTCAATCATGTCCAAAACAGTGGTCTCAGTTGCTGAAATGTCCCGAATGGTCGGGCTGAGTCGAGCGAGGTTCTACCAGTTGGTGAGTGAAGGGATATTCCCTTCTCCGGTCTACAGTGTTCATACCCGCAGACCCTTCTTTTCTGAGGAGATGCAGGCGATCTGCATGGATGTGCGGAAACGTAACTGCGGAGTGAATGGGAAGCCGATCCTGTTCTATGCGGCCAGACACCCGCTTGGTCAACAGCCGAGGCCAGTGAAGAAGCCAAAGGCCGAGCCAAAGCAGAAGAACCAGTATGCCGATCTGCTCGATGGTCTTCGGTCGCTGGGACTGGAAGTCACAGCCGCCGTAGTCGAGCCGGTCGTCAAAGAATTGTTCCCTGCCGGAATCCAAAGTTTGGATTGCGGGGAGGTCATCCGTGGGGTGTTCCTGCGGATGAAGCGTCAGAATTCCACCGATAAGGTCGGGCGATAGGTGTCCTTATCAGCCCAGTTACACAGGAGAACCGTGGAAATGATGTCTGATTCGCATGAACAAAGCCGCCAGAATACGGGCGATAATGTTTTCCGGGGCATCCCGATCGCCGGGGAGGAAGCCGCCCTCTTCGCCCAGTTCCTCGACGCCCATGATCTGGCCCCCAACAGCCGTCGAGCCTTTGCCCAAGACATGCGGAAGTTCGGCCAATGGTTCACGACGGCCAACCGGGAACCGCTCGCCATGAAACGAGTGACGGTACGAGACATCACCGATTTCCGGGAACATCTGCGAAGGGAAAATGGTCAGGCTGTCGCCACCGTGAATCGAGCCATCGTGACCGTGCGGAAGTTCTTCGGCTGGCTGGTGGATCAGGGACATGTCCCGGCGAACCCTGCGAAGCCGGTCAAAGAACTCAAGCGGCAGACGTTGGCCCCCAAAGGTCTCGACCGTTCGCAAGTGCGGAAGCTGCTCAGAGAAGTCGAGCTACGGCAAGACACCCGCTCGACGGCCATCTTCGGCCTGCTTCTGTTCACCGGTTGTCGGGTTGGTGATCTCGTCGCCCTTGAACTGACTGACCTGATGATCTCTGAGCGAAGTGGCTCGGTTGTCTTCAGAAATGGAAAGGGGAATAAGCAGCGTTCAGTTCCGTTGCCATTGATTGCACGGCGTGCTCTTGAATCGTGGCTGGAAAATCGGCCCCCGGTCGCATCGTCAAATGTCTTTGTTGGTGAGCGTGGTCCGCTGACTGATCGGGGCGTGCGGAATCTGTGCGATAAATACAGTGCGACCTGCGGCTTCAAGCTCCATCCGCATTTGCTGCGGCACACGATGGCCCATCAGTTTCTGGCAGACAACCAGAATGACCTGGTGAGCTTGGCTCAGATCCTTG
The DNA here is from genome assembly GCA_043777375.1 of Planctomycetota bacterium. Lineage (GTDB taxonomy): Bacteria > Planctomycetota > Planctomycetia > Planctomycetales > Planctomycetaceae > TH-plancto1. The sequence goes on from JAYWHX010000124.1 coordinate 29,300, forward strand.
GTCATGAGAACTTGAACACGACGGCGAGGTACACGAAGCGGACCCACGACCAACTTGGGGAAGCATCGGACCGGCTGAGCTACTGAGCTACTGATAGATCAGACACCCGCTTGCTCCTCGGAATCACTCACCCCAATCCAAGGAGCAAGACATGTCGAATCGAACCGCCGTCGCCAATGGTGCCGATCCAGTCCAGAAGCAGGCCGCTGCCGATGGACATTCCGTTCAGGATGCCTGCAATCTGGTGGCCGTTGTTGGCTGCTTTCACCGCCACCTGCTGGCCCTGCATCGCAGTGGTGTCTGTAGCGATGACCTCATCAATCATCCTGTGTCGCTGGCCTTCACCAGCAAACTCAACTCGCTCTGTCGCATGACCACTGACCGAGAGATGGCTTCCCTCCATGCCATCGACCAGATCGGACAGGGCGAGGTAGTTGAGTACGAAGTGATTCCAGTCTGATCGTCACACTAAAGGTTGGGCAGATTGTCGGTTGGTGTGGGAAGATGCCGATTATCGACGAAGAAGGCGTAACGGCGGAGATAGCTCTCTGCCTGTGAGGTGCAGAACGACACCCACTGATCAGTGTTGTTGTTAGTCACAGCCAATTTCACAATTTGAGCCAGTCTACCTTCCATGCCTCGCCACCATTCTCGAATGAGTTGCAGATTCCAATGATCATCACCGTCTGCCCCGTACCCAAGGAACGGATCGCAGAGGGCGGCACCAATGATCCGCCTCAGTTCGGCGGCGGTGGACGGCTGGCAAAACACGAATTCTTGACCGTCTTCATCCAGCATGACGTTGTGTGGTGCCTCAATCGGCCCAGTTTCGCAGGTATCGGTTTCGGCTCCATAAAAGGGTCCGGGGATGTTGAAAGGGTTCCGTTCGCTGAACCGTCCACAAAAGAACCGCCCTCGTTGAAATCCAGCCTTCCACGTCACATTGAAATCGCCAGCTTTGGGGATTTCCGACCATTCATCGCCATCGAATCCCAGTACATCATTCCGGCATACCTGAAGCAACTCGCTCATCACATCGCTGCTTTGATACGGGTAGAGATTTACACTCACCCGTACTCGAAACATGGAAATGTCGATGATCTCCGACACCACTACGTCCTCCGAAATCATTCTACTCTCTGCTGCATCGCATGGAACCTGACCGCAGCGGACACCCGCTTGAACGGTATCGAAGCCGCTGAGCTGCACACATCGTCCTGCACGGCTTCGGAGTCATCAAGCCGGAGTGAGTTATGCAGACAACGTGCGTTCGTCAGGGGCAGATTGAAGTCGGAATCATCGAACATGAAAGCCATGAGTTTTCGGCCTTGGGGGCGACTGTTCAGGGCCGCTCGATCACGGGATACACGAAGCTCGCTGAGGGGGGCATCCATCTCTCGACATGGTGCGGTCAGACGATGCTGGCCTCTCGCTGTGTGATCGTCCAGCGATTCCGGTCTGGATCGCTGGCCCTCATGTTTCGACTACCCAAGAGCCGCTTCATCGTCGGATATTCACTCGGCGAAGAAATGATCTTCCGTGGGGAATTGCTTTCAGACTGCGATGAAGACGAGGCACGTCGCCACGCCTTGATGGTCGCAGAGTGTTTTGTCCAGCTTGATGCGGAAGACGACGAAGCGTCCAACGCTGAACAGGCCGACCTGTAGACACCCGATTGAACATCACGAGGAAACCAAATGCAACTTTTGTACTGCGGAGAAAATCATGGACATCACGGCACGAGGCAAGTTCAACGGACACGACCTGACCGACATCCCGGTACTCAATCCCGGCGACTGGTTTGGCAAGGCATGGCTCGTCGAGATCGGCGGCTCGTATTGTCCGCTGTTCCTGATCGTCGAAGCCGACTCCATGTGCGATGCCATCGACGAACTCGCAGAAAACGAGAAGTACGGCCACAACATCGTTGTCGAAGACGAAGATCTCGGCGACTACCCGGAAGACGACAGGCACTACTCCGGGACCGGACAGGTGCTCGATCTCGATCATCTGATGATCCACGGGCAAGAAGGTGCCGATTGCCCTTTCAAGTGCCGCTATTTCGGCGATGGTTTGCCCGATGAGGGAGTTGTGTCAACTGAGTTCGAGCATGTCGGGACTGAATGATTCAGACACCCGCTTGATTGGTGTCGCCGCTCTCACGGTGAGAGCGGCACACACAGCATCAAGCGGGAGCGACGATCATGGCACGACGAATCACGAAGAAACTGCTGGCGGCACGAGCGGCCTTCAAAACGAGAGTCTGCGAGTTCCTCAATGGTATGGGGGCTTCCCAGAACGACGGGGCGTATGAGTGGAAGCTCGACACACCCATCGGGGATCTGGGCGTCAGTCTGTGGGACAACGCCATCATGTGTCGGTTCGCAGATGTCGAGCAGGGCACGGCATTCACCCGCCAGTTCTCTGCCCAATCGAGCAACCCGTACTCGGGCAAATGGAACTGGCATTTCGAGGACGATGCCGACATCTTGAACGGCAACTGCGAAGCCCAGTTCGTGCGGTACGTCAAGCTGCTGATGAGTCTCGGCACTCTGCCCGAAGACCTGACCACGCTGACGCCCGATCAAACCGAGACATGCGTGGCTCGCCTCGCCAAGTTTCCACTCGCTGAGCTACGTCGCCGCCAAGACTTGGCGAATCGTCAGATCGAACTGGCCTTCATGCCAAGTCACGAGGTCGCTCTCGGCAACCTGCATGTTCGAGTTGAGCACCTGCGGCTGGCGGTTGATAGGCAGGCATTCTGCGAACGGAGAAGTGAGCGTTGTCGTGCTGCTGAATTGTCGCCCCATACCTGAGTGGCTGATAAGGACACCCGCTTGCTCAGTGTTGCCGCTCTCAACGTGAGAGCGGCCATCACACTGACCAGCGGAGACAAACCATGCGTAAACCTGACTATTACACGACGCCGTTGCGAACTCGCCAAGAGATCGTGCGGTTCATCATCAATGCGACGAATCAGCGGAGCTACCATCAGCCCCACCCGCTGTGCTTCAACGTCAAGTGTTACCACGTCAATCTGGACTTCGATCATCTCCTCACGCTGTGGAATGAGTACGAGTCCAATCCAATCTACACCCACAACGATGAGTGGCTGAAGTCGGCTACGCAGCGTCACGCCGAGACCAACGAAAACACCCTGTGGGACTGGGCAAGAGAATCGGCATGCGATCTGTTCACGGACAGTGATGCCTACCACACCTTGTGGGATGGAACTGCAATCAATGTCGCTTACAGCTTCGAGGGTCGATCTGGCGGTTGGTTGAGCGTCAACAAGTTCGAGGGATGCGATTTCACTGACCGGGGTAGGCACATCGAAGAGACGCTCATGGACATGGACTATTCCAAGCTGCGGAAGCTGTACCAACTGATCGTCATGTTGATTCACGACACAGAAGATCCCTCAAAGGAAATCGAACATCAGGCGGCATTCCAATTCTTCGCCAATGCCTGTGCGGACATTCCCCAACCGGACACTTATCAGAGGCGATTTGAGTTTGTCGAGACACCCGCTTGATCGGTGTTGCCGCCCTTGATGTGAGAGCGGCCATCAACCAAGTGGAGACTGCCATGCAGTTCAGCGTGATTTACAGTATCGATGTCCCCGAGGATGTGGCCGTGGCGAAGTTCGCCCCGCCCGATCTCGATCTGTGGGATCAGACTGAGGGTGACGAGTCCTACGAGTACGGGTATCTGGAAGGTCAGTGGGATAACGGTTCGCATCGAAAGTGGTGTGCGATGCTCGACCGGGACCAGTTTGACGCATTTGTCGAGCACTGCGGCCTGTTCGCCGAATCTACCGAAACGATGGGCAGCATCGGTGCCCCCGGCTTCGGCTTCGGCTGGGCACCGGCGATCAGCTTCAACGGCGATCACGAAGATTGCATCGCCAATGCCTACGTCACTCCGCTGCCCGAAGTCGAACGGGAATCGCTTGACGAGCAGGACTGGGAGCGAGTTCGTGGTGCCGTGCTTTCGGTCTACGGCTGATGGTCTCGTCTGTGGCTCGCCTTGCATGGATGCGGGGCGGGTCGGTCGGACACCCGCTTGACTGGTGTGAACACCACCCACTCACAGGAGACTGCCCATGACCACAACCCAGAAAGCCACATTCGTACCGAACTGTGTTTTCATCCCTGCCGATGCTGTTTGGAATGACAGTCGAGGGGGGCATGTTGATCCTGAAGATGCCATGTTGCTGATGCTGGACGGCGACAACAATTATGGCGAAGTCTTCACGCTCAACTCTTGGGAGAACGACGGCCCGCCAAGCTACCTGCGGCGATACGGCCAGTTCGTGAATGCCGACGACAACCTCATCGCCCCGGAGCATGGTCGGGTTGAACTGTTACCCGATCTGTTCGTCGTGAAGATCGACGAGCGAGACTACTGGCTCGACCCCGTGGTCTTGGCCCGAACGAAACGCATCTACGGAGTCTACGTTCTTGACCGTCGCCAGCACTTCCACATTTGCAGCTTCTCCGCCTCCCACGAGTTGCATTTTCTCGGCTCCCAGTGGGAGGGAGCCGAGGGCTTGAGCGACGAAGAACATCACGATCTGTGGGAGCGGATCATGCAGGGTGATAGTCAATCTGATCCCGTCACCTATTGGGATCGGTGGGACATCGACCGGATGTTGGCGAACAGTTGCCTTGAAGGCTTCCTGCCCACGGAAGTCAGCGGAGGGTTCGCCTTGACCGGTATCAAATCGGTCACGACTGAAGATGCCATCGAAGAGGCACGGGAGTCGTATCAGGCCAGTGAGTTCTGAGTCAGACACCCGCTTGATCTGTGTTCCAAACGACAACCCTTCCACTGGAGACATGAATTGAACCGCATCACAACCAACGGACACACCACGAAACCGAAGTTCCCGCTGGGCCAAGTGCTCGCCACGCCCGGTGCCCTCGAAGCTCTGAAGAAGAGCGGCCAGTCACCAGCAGCTTTCCTTTCAAGGCATGTCGTGGGGGACTGGGGGGTTGTCGATGCGGATGACAAGGCGGCGAATGACCAGTCGCTCATCGACGGCAGCCGAATCTTGTCGGCCTATCGCACATCCAAGGGCGAGAAGATCTGGATTATCACGGAGGCTTGCGATGACCGAGGTCGTCGTGCTGCGACAACGATTCTTCTGCCTGACGAATACTGATTTCGTCAGCATCGAACATTCAATCAGACACCCGCTTGATTCACAGAGGAAAACCACATGACACCAACACAGAAGACCACGCTCGATCTGAAGTTGGCCGATGCCGACTCCGAATCACTGGGCACGTTGACCATCCGCATCGAGGCCAGCGACTTCGCCATCTCGATTCATCCGCAAGGCCACGGAGATTTCGGGTCTGCCGATGGACATGGCTGCCCGCTGTTCATCGAGTTCTATCAAGGTCGCCTGCGAGTCATCTCCTTCCCCGACATCAACGTCGAAGATTCGAGGATCATTGACCTCAGCGGGGCGAGGGAAGACACCCGCTTGAATCATGAAGGGATCACCAAGCCATGAAGATCGTTCAAGTCACCGTTGAGGGCGGAGTCGTTCAACACGTCGACGTGCCGGAAGGCTTACAGGTCGTCGTCAGGGATTACGACGTGGATGGCACCGAAGCCGATCATCTTCAGCAGGACGACAACGGGGATCAGTTCATCGAGTCCATTTGGGAGTACAAGTCACTATGCCAATGTTTGAGATCGAACAGTACGAAATCTGCGTGACCAAGTACCGTGTTGAAGCGTCGAACGAAGCTGAGGCCATTGTCATCCTGTTCGATGGCGGGGCCGACGCCGTGGACAACAGTCATGAGTACATCGAAGTGGCCGAGGATTGCGGCCTGCCTGCCGACGAGCATCGACAACTGGTTGCTGGGCTTCGAGACCTCGGAGTGCCGATCGATGAGATCATCTCGTCGATCCGTTCAGTTGAGCAGATCGAGTGAGACCTCGAAGTTCTGCTGAGTATGGCGACTGTCTCCACTCTCGGAAGACACCCGCTTGAAGTTCGTTGAACCAGACCACTCCCCACAATTGAATGGAACGAACATGACCGATGCCATCACCTCACGCATCAACGGAAACGCCCACACGGCAACCAAGAAGGGCCTCAAGACCAAGGCCATGCAACCGAAGCGAGCTGCTCGACCAAAGCGTTCTGATGTCGATCACCTCAACCGGTGGGCCACAAGCTACGTCGCTCTCTCAGCGATCATGTCGATGGTCTTGAACGCAATGGCGAACTGTCATCACGCTCAAGACCATGTGGTGATGGCAGGGGCGATGGGGGCGTTGATTCCGATCCTCGTGTTGCTGCTGGGCCGAGTGGCGGGCTTGCTTTACCGCCGACGCAAGCACCGGCTGGCCTACTGCGTCGGCGGCATTGGAGTCGTCTTGCTGATGCTGTCGGTCTTCCACTGCACTGAAAGCATCGCCGTCCTAACCGGTAGCAAATGGCTGTTGGCTGCGGCGTTGGCCGTTGGAATCGACTGCGGTCTTGTTGCCTGCGAGGTCGTCAGCGTGATCGAAGACTGAGGTCATGGGGGCATGGACTTTCTTCGGAGAACGACAAGGCTGTGGCAAAAAATGGAATCCAGAAACTCCAACCTGATTCCCCCGGTGGTCGTTCCCCTATGCCCCCTTGGCAACCACTACGCTGACCACCTTTTTGTTATTCGACAACTTCTTTCTCACATGCCGTGGGGCTGAAGATTCCTCTGAAAAAGGGGACTCCCAAAATACGGCGACGGAGATTTCTCACCGTTCGACAGGGTTCGCTAGCCAGACTTGATCGGGATACCGTCATGGAGTGTTATCTGAATCACCGGACTTGTGATGGTTTTCATCGCTTCACAGCACGGGCATATTGGATCGGCAGAATCTCCGACGAGTTCTCCACACCGAGTTGCTTCGCAGCGTGATATGGCCAGTAAGGATCACGCAACATTTCCCTCGCCAGCAGAATGAGATCGGTGTGCTGATCTTGCACCGCCTCTTCTGCCTGTTGCGGATCGGTAATCATCCACCCCGCTGCGGTGGGAATACCAGTCTCTCGCCGAATCCGGCTGGTAGTCGGGATCATGAAACCCGGCCCCCACGGAATCTGTGAGATGTCAGGTGTGACGAATCCTTGACTCACATCCAGCAGGTCCAGCCCGGCACTTTTCATGCGGCGTACAAGTTCGATGGACTCATCCACCGTGACACCGCCTTCGATCCAGTCTGTCACCGAGAGTCGGGCAGTCAGTGGAAATCGCTCCGGCCAGACCTTGCGAACAGCGGTGAAGGTCTCCATCAGAAACCGAATCCGGTTCTCGAAACTCCCGCCGTAGTTATCGGTCCTCTGATTGGCCAGCGGCGAATAGAACTCGTGAGCGAGATAGCCGTGGGCAAAGTGCAGCTCTAGCCACTCGAACCCAGCCGCTAAGGACCGCTTGGCCGCAGCCACGAAGGCATCCTGAACCTGCACGATGTCTTCGACCGTCATCTCTCGGGGAGTCTTCGTGAGATTGCCACCGAAGGGAACCGCTGACGGAGCGAGGGTCTCCCAACCGCCCGCTCCCGTTTCAATATGATTGTCGCCTTCCCACGGTTTGTTGGCACTGGCCTTGCGACCGGCGTGGGCGATCTGAATGCCGGGGACTGTCCCTTGCTCCTTCATGAAGTTGCAGATGCGAGCGAATGGTTCCACATGGTCATCAAGGTAGATGCCGCTGTCGGCGGGACTGATCCGGCCTTCCGGTGAAACGGCTGTTGCTTCAACGATCACCAGTCCAGCCCCACCCACGGCACGGGAGCCGAGATGGACGAAGTGCCAATCGTTCGGGAAGCCGTTGTCTGACGAATACTGGCACATCGGAGCGACTCCGATGCGGTTCTTGAGAACGACATCCTTCAGTCGGAATTCTTGAAACAAACTCGCCATGATCTATTCTCACTCTCGTTGCTGTGGGATCGGGTGGGTGGGCTTCCACAAACCAAATGTTTCACCGCCTGCGTCTGCATACGGATTTCAACTTCGGTCAGTTGATCTCTGGTCGTCAGTTCGATGTGCGAGCTGCAAGTCGAGCGTCTAAACTCATAGGACCGGCACCGTTCGCCATCAGGAACATCATTGTCCCCATCAGCGACAGATTCTTCATGAACTGAATCATCTGCATTTGTTGCTCCTGTCCCTCGAAGTTACAGAAGTCGTGGAAGAAGTATGTGGCGAGGATAAGGAACACCAGCAGTAAGGCCGCTCCCAGGCGAATCTTGAAACCAGCGATCACGGACAAGCTGCCCACGATCAGAAACACGATGGCTCCAACGAGAGCAGCCTGTGGCAGCGGAACGCCTTCAGATGCCATGTATCCGGCAACGTCATTGAACTTGGGAATCTTGTTGCCGACCGCACTCATCAAGAAGATGGTGGCGATCATCAATCGGCTCAACAGGGAAGCAGCCGCTTGCATGGTTTGGTTCCTCAGAATCAGGGGTTTGGGATTCGCTCGATCTACACGAGATCGAACAACATGATTTCGGCGTTCGAAGTGGCCCGAATCTTCAGTGATCTCTCTTCGCTCACGGCGGCTCCGTCGCTGGTCTCCAGATTGACGCCATTCAGCGAAACACTGCCCCGCAGGACTTGCAGCCACGCATGGCGGCCTTCGAGCAGCTCATGCCCGATCTCTTTCCCTGCATCGACCTGTGACAAGTAGATGCGGGCGTCCTGATGAATCAGCAGTGAGCCATTCTCTGCATCCCGAGAGGCCACCAATCGCAGTTGGTTGTGCCGCTCATCTTCAGGAAATCGCTTTTGCTCATAACTTGGCTCGATTCCCTTGCGTTCGGGATACAGCCAGATTTGGTAGAGGTGAACCGGTTCGCTCTCAGACGGGTTGAACTCGCTGTGTGTGATCCCGGTTCCCGCCGACATCCGCTGGAACTCTCCGGGACGCAGCACCTCACCGTTCCCCATCGAGTCTTTGTGTTCCAACGCTCCTTCGAGGACGTAGGTCACAATCTCCATATCGTTGTGCGGATGAGTTCCAAAACCTTGACCGGGAGCCACAATGTCCTCGTTCATGACTCGCAATGACCGAAACCGCATGTGGTCATGGTCTTGGTAGGTCGAGAACGAAAACGTGTGGTACGTGTCGAGCCAGCCGTGATTGGCATGGCCCCTGTCTTGGGCTTTGCGGACTAGGATCATGATGTCACCTCCACTTGATGTTTCCTGATGTCGTCGGTTACTTGGCCAAGTAGCCGCCATCGACGGGCAACGAGATGCCTGTCGTGAATGACGCTGCATCCGAAGCCAGATACAGAACTGCGGCGGCGATTTCTTTCGCTTGGCCCAACCGTCCCATCGGATGCTGCGATGCCAGCCATTGCCGGTTCTCGGAACCCTCGGCTCCGGCAAACCGATCAATCATGTCCGTGGCGATGGCACCCGGAGCGACGGCATTCACCCGAATGCCTTGACCGGCCATTTCGAGGGCCGTTGTTTTGGTGATCCCTTCGACAGCGTGTTTGGAGGCGATGTAGAGACTCGCTCCGGGCATGGCCACATGGCCGACGATGCTGGACGTATTGATGATGGAGCCACCACCGGACTTCAGCATGGCGGGTATCTCGTATTTCTGACTGAGAAACACTCCCAGCACGTTGATGTCGAAGACCTTTCGATAGTCCTCCTCGGTCACTTCCGTGACCGGCCCAGACTGTTCAATCCCGGCATTGTTGAAGGCGATGTCCAATCGTCCGAAATGCTTGACCGTTTCCTCAACGAGGTGTTTGACCTGATCTTCTTTGGTCACATCCGTCTGCACAAAGAGTGCTTCGCCGCCAGCCGATTTGATCTCCTCGGCGACGGCGTTCCCTTCCTCAAGACGGCGACCCGCCAACACCACTTTGGCACCCGCTCGTGCCAGTTGCAGGGCCGTCTCCCTCCCAATGCCCGATGTACCGCCAGTCACCAATGCCACTTTTCCAACGAATGCCATGTTCCGAACCCTTTCTGATAGATGTCGCAGCAGTAGATCACATGTAACGTATGTGACCCAAAAAGAGACGTGTCAGACGCTGTTGTTCTGCACGCTCAATCGGGCCTTCTCCAACAGGCGACTCAGTTCTTTCAGTTCCGTCTGAGTGAGATGGCCGATCAGTTGTTTGTGGAGTTCACTCACAGGAACGTCCATGCGACTCAACAGATCTTTTGCGGATTCCGTTAATGTCACATAGACGACTCTGCGATCTTGCGTGCAGCGTTCCCGCACGACGAGTTCCTGCTTCTCCAACCGATCCAAAAGTCCAGTCATGGCTGGCACGACCTGAATCATGCGGTCGGCAATCTCCAGACAGGGCATCGGCTGGCCCTCACCCCGCAGGATTCGCAAGACGTTGTACTGGGAGTGCGTCAGATCGTACTCTCGAAACAGCCGACCGAACCGATTTTGAAACTGATCATTCGTTCGCAGAATGTTCAGGATCGCCTCTTGGTCTGGCGAATCGAACGGTCGTTTCTTTTTCAGTTCCTGCTGAAGTCGGCTGTTTGACACGTCTTTCTGACCTCCATGACATTTAAATTACATGTAATTCAACGTCACGTCAACTGTAATTGAGGAGGGTTTTCTAAATTTGCTCAGATTCGAAGTGGTAAGGAATCTGACCGGGCTGGTGAGTTGGAGCTTCTCAGACGTGGAGGACGCTCAAAACTCTGGCGGAAAAATCTTCGGAGCGTCTGTGCTTACTACTCTACAATCTCGGATCGACCGGTTCACTTTCCAAGGCCAGTACGCCGAAGACGCACTCGTGGACTCGGCGAAGTGGTTCGTGGCGGACGAAGCGTTCCAAGCCTTCGAGGCCGAGGGCGAATTCTCGGAGGGCGAG
>JAYWHX010000125.1:0-10857 GCA_043777375.1 Planctomycetota bacterium
ATGCCTTCGCCCCTTGTGAAACACCAGTCCAGCCCCAACAAACCGTGGAATAATCGATCCTCGATAATCGCACAACGGCTTTTCAAACACGCTCTTAGAAAATGACGGCCGCCGCCCTCATGGACGGCGGCCAAGATGAAATCGACGATCAGCGACCACCCATGGTGGATTGGATCTTCTTCTGGATGCCTTCCAGGTTGAAAGAACCAGGCGTCTGGCTGGGCGGATAGTCCTTCATCGTCATGAGGAACTGTCCGGCAATCCGCTGCATTGGCGCGAGAATGAAGACACGATCGAGGAACCAATCGTTGTAGGTGTTCGAGTTGTGCTGAGCCTTCTCGAACGGGTCACGGCGGAGGTTAAAGAGCAACGGGACGCGCAGCTCGGTAAAGGGCTCGCGCCAGACTTCGAAGGCTTCGCCGCGATTTTCGAGGAAGACGGCTTTCCACGCTTCGTACCGCATGGCGACGATCTGTCCGTCATCATTCACATACATGAAGCTCGGGCGCGGGGACTCGGCGGTCTTGCCGCTGATGTAGTCGAGCTGGTTGGCCCCATCAATGAAGTTCTTGTAAGTGCGTCCGTTGAGTTCGACTCCCTTTTTCAGCTGCTCCACGATTTCCGAGTTGCCACCGGCGGCGGCGAAAGTGGGCAGCCAGTCTTCGTGGGAAACAATTCCGTTGCGGACCTCGCCAGCGGGGAAGTGGCCGGGCCAGCGGATGAAGCAAGGCACGCGGTAAGCACCCTCCCAGTTCGAATTCTTCTCGCTGCGGAATGGCGTGGTGCCAGCATCGGGCCAGGTGTTGTAATGCGGGCCGTTGTCGGTGGAGTATTGGACGATGGTGTTGTCCGCGATGCCCAGGTCGTCAATCAGCTTGAGCAGTTCGCCCACTTGCAGGTCGTGCTCGATCATCCCGTCCGTGTATTCGTCGTGCCCCTTGTGGCGGTTTTCCGCTTTGACGTGGGTGCGGAAGTGCATGCGGGTTCCGTTCCACCAGCAGAAGAATGGCTTGCCTTCCTTGTTCATACGGGTGATGAACTCCTTAGCAGCTGCGACGGTCTCCTCATCGATGGTTTCCATTCGTTTCTTGGTGAGTGGGCCAGTGTCTTTAATGGTCTGGCCGCCCTTGCCGTCGGACTTACAATGCAGCACGCCGCGCGGACCGAAAACCTCGCGGAAGGTCTTGCCGCCGGGCAACACCTTGTCGCCAGGATAGTCCTCGTTTTCCGGCTCCTCTTCGGCGTTGAGGTGATAGAGATTGCCGAGGAACTCGTCGAACCCGTGCATTGTGGGCAAATGCTCGTCGCGGTCGCCTTGGTGATTCTTGCCGAACTGGCCGGTGGTGTAGCCGAGGCTCTTCATGACGGTGGCCATGGTCACATCGGTCTTCTGCCAGCCTTCCGGGGCACCCGGGATGCCGACCTTGGTCATCCCGGTACGGACTGGGCACGAGCCGTTGATGAAAGCGGCTCGCCCAGCAGTACAACTTTGCTGGCCATAATAATCCGTGAAGAACACGCCTTCCTTACCAACGCGATCGATGTTGGGCGTCTTGTAGCCCATCATGCCGCGGTTGTAGTAGCTGATGTTCTCGGTGCCGATGTCATCGCCCCAGATGACGAGGATGTTCGGCTGTTTGTCGGCAGCTGTGACTGACAGGACAAGGCTGAGTGCCCAGCCAACTGCCAGGGTGAGGTGTTTCAATCGCATGAGGTCTTTCTCCGATCGGGTGAGTGAGTGGTGAATTGTCAGGTGAAGGTCCGACTTGTCTGACACGTGGGATAGGCTTCCCGCCTGTCTTTTCGCGGAAGATGACAGGCTGGAAGCCTATCCCACGGTCTGCCTGGTCGATCTTCATCGATGCTGTTTCAGAGAAGCTACGGGGCTGGCTGATCCCCAGCATCTTCGGGCGGAGTCTCCAGCCGGACCAGCAGCCAGTTCTCGACCTTGTCTTTGCCATAATGGACCAGCACAGGAGCTTCCTCCAGGGTCAGGTTGTAGAGCCCGGTTTCGGCGATCAGGTTTTCGTTCTCGCCAATGCGGACGGCGAGACGCTGGGTCTGCTTGTCGACTTGCCCCTGCACGGTCTGTGCCTTGTCCGAGGTCGTATCGAACAGCGTTCCGCTGACGACACCGTCCTTGTTCACAGCCAGTTGGACGACGAGGTTGGGCTCGACATCCTTCTCTCCACGGGAGACTGCGAAGGTTCCCAGAGGCATCCATTCGGCCTGCTTGGCCTCTTCCTCACTCGGTGGAGGTGGAACCGTAGCCAGTTCCGCAGCACTCTGCGCGAACTCGTCTGTCGTGGCGACCTGCTCGCCATTCACGTAGACCGTGTTCTCGGTGTAGGTGACGTTGCCGCCCGAACCGTAGTCGTAGTAGACCGGCTCCGACCACACTTCAGCAGGAGCGGTCCAGCGGAACCAGTTGGTCAGGCCCACGTAGGTTGGGACGGTCCACCAGTAGTTCCAGTTGTACCGTCCGAAACCGTACCCATAGTGCCAGCCACCACAGGGGTGATAGTGGCCACCCCACCAGTTCGGGCCGAAGCAGCCGTGGTAGTGGCCGTGCCAGTTGTTGGAATGTCGCACCCCATTAGCCCACCCGTGCCAGTAGCCCGCCCGCGCCGGGTAGCGCGTGTTCCAATTGTGCAGTCCGCCAACCTGGCTCTGCCAGCGGTTGCTGACGTTGTTGAACTGGTTCTTGTCCATGTTCACCCAACTGGGGCGATTGCTGATGGCTGTATTGTTCCCGATATTGATATTGCCGATATCGATCGGGCGATTGACATTTACCGGACGGTTGTTGACGTTCGGTCTGTCGCCCACACCGGGTCGATCTCCTGGAAGATTAGGACGTGTGGTCGGTCGGTCGAAGCCAGGGACTTTCCCAATCGGCTTATCCATCCCGAGAAAGTCTCCGAGGTCACCGGGGTTGGGGCGATTGACATTGCTTGCGCCTGGCAGCCCAGGGCGCGTGGCCGCTCCATTGCCGGGCAAGTTCGGTCGGCTTCCCACATTACCGGGCAGGTTCGGGCGATTGCCGCCCGCTCCACCCCCCAGATTCGGAAGCGAGGGGCGAGTCGTCGGACGATTGACTGTCCCGGGTAGCTTGTTGGTCGGCAGGCCACCCGATCCGCCGATATTCCCTGGTAGGGTCGCCGGACGATTCGCAGGCAGAGACGGTCGCGTCTGCGGAAGTGAAGGCCGAGTCGCGGGCCGAGTCGTCGGCAGCGATGGCTTCATGCCGCCGCCGCCACCGCTGGGACGGGACATCTGCGGAGGAGCCGCTGGGCGACTGACCGGACGGTTCATTGACGGGGCGTTGACGTTCGGACGGCTCACGTTCGGGCGACTCATTCCGCCCCCGCCGCCGAGGTTTGGGGCGCTCGGACGCGGGGCCGGACGAGACATTCCACCTCCGCCTCCACCGCCGCCCATTCGACCACCACCACCTCCTCCCCCACCAAATCCGCGAGCGTAGAGGTCGCTCATCGGGAGACAGAGGGCCACCGAGAGTACCATTTTCGCCAAAGTGTTTCGCATCATGATTTGGAACTCCAGCTCTCTACTTGCTCGATGGGACGGGAACGGCGTCGGTCTTCACTTCTGCGGATTCCGCAGCACGCACGATCTTGACCACATCGCTACTCGGCTATGGCTCCCCTTCGATGGTGTGTCCGATCAGCTGGACCGTTCTCGAATTGTCAACGACGCTCGACATCACAAAGGTCCCCGCAGCTGCACGACCATCGGGCAGGACGCTGGCCGACTTCACGAGCCAGTCGTTGTCACTCTTGGACCAAGTCGCTTCTCCGAATGAGCCATCCGAGTTGAACGTCCACGAGCGAATCTGTTGACCACGAGGATCCCAGCCGATCACCTGCGTCCCCTGATGCTTCACTCCTTCGGCATGCTGCGCTACGAATGAATGCAGCATGAAGGCTCCGTCTGCCGTCCAGCGATAGGTGGATTCGACACGTGCCTCTGCGGACTCATCGACCCATTGGCCGATCAACCATTCGAGATCCTTGAGGGCCGATGTCGATGCCGGAACTGCGGGCAACTCCTCAATGGAATCGATTAACCAGGCCTCACCCTCTTTGACGAGAATCGCGGAGAACACCGAGATCTCGGGCTCTTCGCCGGGGACACCCAGGCTCGTCTGCCCTTCGACGCTGGCGACATCCGGCTTGATCATCCGCACGCGGTCGATACTCGCCGAGAGCCGAGCATCACCACGAGATTCAAAGGACTTCACTAAGTCAGCCTGAATCGCCTCGCGACCTTCGGTGCGTTCTCCAGTCACGCGATCGGTATGCGTCGCCGTCGCTGACCAGATCGCCCCGGCCGTCTTCGCGTCCTTCTTGTTGAAGGCATCCGCATAGGACGCCAGAGTCTTCCGAACAGTCGCCTCGTCGGCCTGAACTGTTGAGGCAGTCACGATGGCGACCAGAGTGGCTAAGCAGTACGCAATCGAAGGGGCTTTTCTCATGAGGTCCTCTTTGGTTCTGGTAAGTCACTGACAAGGTGACACTCGTCTGAGCGATCGTAGATGGGCTGATCGAACCTCCGAAGGAAGGCATCAACCATTTGTTGGAGAAGTCAAGATGACTCTACCCCTGTGTTTACAGGACTTCAACTCTGGGGATGAAGACTTCACGAAGGCGATGGGAATGTTGCATTGTGGCAGCGGGCCCGCTGCTCGATTTCACCACTTCGAAGTTGATGATGGGGACTCCTGGCAACGTTTGACGTGTTTGGCTGTCGAATGATGTTCTCATTATCAACTTCCCCGCAGAGACGTTTTCAGCCTTTCCTCGATTCATATCAACACAACCAGTTGAAGTCGTTGCGAGGGCAACTGCTGTTGTCTGGGACGGAATCGACTGACGATTCACTAATAGACTTTCCAACCCGCCGTTATCCCACGCGGCGAGATTGCCTGTTGCGTACAAGCGGGCTAGTCTGCGTGAAACGCAATTCGTCCACAGTGTCAGTCCCACTGCTATGAGGATTCCGATGATGCACCAACAATGTTTCAAGATCACGCTTCGAATTCTCTTGGCCAGCGTGGTGACTCTGACTTCACTGACTGCCGTACTGGCCGAGACGCCCTTCGACCCGTTGCTGCGACAAATCTCCCCCGAGGCCAATGTGTTGGTCTTCATCGACTCCGAACAGATTCGGCGGTCGGAGTTTGGCCGCGCTCAGTTGGAATCCAAGGACGCGGGGACGGAACATTCGCAGATCATCGCTCGTCCCGAGATCACTCAGGTGCTGTTGGGAGCCAAGATTCGCGGGTTCCGAGAGTCGATGGTTGATTGGCAAACCGCCCTGCTGCAAATGAATGTCGAACCGTCGGTAGCGGGTGTGGCTGCTACCTATGGCGGATCGATCGAGGACATGGGCAAGACCGAATATGCTGTCCTGCCTTTTGGGTCCGTGGCTGTCGTGACCACGAAGAATGTCCTAGCCGTCCTCACACCTCCGGACCGCCAGCAAGTGAGTCGGGCAGTCCGATTGGCGGGCCTCAAGAATCCTGGCCACTTTACGGGCTATCTGGAGAGCGCCACGAGTGCTCTGACTTTGGGGACCGGGGCTCTGATCGCAATTGATTTGGAGGAGATGCAGTCGAAGTCCCAGATCCTCAACTTTTTGAAGAACTGCGAGACCTTTCGCAAGCCTCCCTCGGACATACTTCAAGCCGCCGATGTGCTGTCCTCCATTCGAGGACTGTCGCTTCGGGTTTCGTTTCGCAGTAGCGCGGAAGCCCAGCTCTCGATCGAGTTCTCCAAAGACGTTCCAGACATCTCGAAGTGGGGCAAAGAACTGTTCGTCGAGATCCTGTCCGACACCGGGGCCTACATTGAAGATGTGGACAGCTGGACCTTTAGTCAGTCCGGGAAGACGGTCATGCTGGATGGGCCAGTCACTCCGGTCGGGCTGCGGCAGATTTTCAGCCTGCTCGACTTTCCCACCGAAGTCCCCACTCAGTACCAGCCCGGTGCGACGTTGACGCCCGAACAGGAGCGCCAACGAACGGTCAAGGCGACGCTGACGCGTTTTCGGGCGACGGAGAAACTGATCGCGGATCTACGGAAGGACAATCGGGCTCGATCTGCTCGTATCGGAGAGAGCGCACTCTGGTTTGATCGCTACGCGCGTCAGATCGAGACACTGCCCTCGCTGTACGTCGACCCGGACATGCTGGTCTATTGCGATGATGTTGTCATGCGGCTAAGAATCCAAGCAACCAAGTATCGAATGAGCTCATTAAAGATCAGCCAGGAGCTGAGCACCCCGAATTACTTCTGGGGGTACTTCAATGACTACTATGGAAACGCTTACAGCAACTGGACTCGCACGGAAAGCGACCAGTCCCGCACCCGCAGGTACGAACGAGCGGGAGCCGCCAGCGACCGTGTAGAACAGTTCCAGGCGATTGACGAAGATGGCACCGCTATCCGCAGAAAGATGACCACCAAGTACGGCGTAGAGTTTTAGGAAGGATTCCGAGACTCCAGCCGCATTGATCTTTTTTGAAAAACAGGCAGCATAGATCAATGGCTGAACCTTTCTCTCGAACAAGTCCGTGTTGACAATCATCTATCCGAAAACGGGCCAATCGGGTAGACGATCGCCTTGGAAATTAGACCTCAAGGACGGGGATTGTCCTGCGGCGGTTTGAGTTGTCGAACGAGCAGTAGGTGCGGGTCGAGGGTTGTTGCCGGGCAAGGCGGGTGATCCGGGGCAGCCGTCGAAGGACAATCGGTTGTTCCTCGACGCGGTGTTGTGGATCGTGCGGTCGGGGGCTCCGTGGCGCAATTTTCCGGAGCGATTTGGCCATTGGAACTCGACCTTTGTGCGATTCAATCGGTAAGCCAAGAAGGGGCTCTGGCTGCGCGTGTTCGACGCCTTGCGAGACCCGGATCTGGAGTAGGTGATGCTCGATGCCACGATCGTCCGCGCTCGCGTTTACGCAGCTGAGGCCCCAAAAAAAGCGGAGACTAACAGCTTGGTCGATCGCGAGGCGGGTGGGGTTCGAAAATCCACGCGGTGTGCGACGGACTCGGCAACCCGGTGAAGTTCATCTTGACTGCGGGGCAGGTCAACGACATCACGCAAGCGGAGCCGCTGCTCGAGGGACTGCAGGCGGAACAGGTCATTGCGGGCAAGGGCTATGACGGCGACAAGGTGATCGAGAAGCCGGGAGCTGAGGCCGTCATCCCGCCGAAGAAAAACCGCAAGGTGCAACGCCCTTACGACACACATCTGTACAAACAACAGAAACGGATCGAACGCTTGTTTGGGAAGCTGTAACATTGCCGCCGCACCGCGACCCGCTACGAGAAAACTTCTCGTACCCAAGACAAGCTTGGAGAGGCATCAGACCGGCTGAGTGATTGAGACGCCTTCGCAGCGGACTCAGATGTTTGCCACCAACACACCGACATCGACCTGAAAGTATCCCGCCAGTGTGTGGATCATCTTTCGGCTGAACGGCTTCTTTCCAGCGAGCACCTCGGAAATCGTGGACTTCGGCAGACCCGTGTCCCGGCTCAATTGCATTTGAGACACCCCCTTGGCATCCATGAGATGACGCAGCATGTCGGCATCGGATGCGGGTTCAATGGCATGATGCTCGTCTTCGTAGGAACCCACGAGGTCGCTCAGGGCGTCGAGGTAGGTCTCTACACCTACGTCGAGCTTGTCACGAGTGAGCAGCCCATCCATGACCCGCTGTGCTTCGGCAAGATGCTCGTCTGACTTGATCGACGCCAAGGGGAAATCGAGAACAAGCTCCATGTAGGAGTCTCGGCTCTTCCCTCTCAGCCGGAATTGTGTCTTTGTCGCCATTATCAAGTTCCTCGTTTCTTTCGCTTCACGGTTTTCGTCTCTTCAGTGTCTGCTTTGGTTGTCTTGGCGGGCTTTGCAGGGGGAGGCTCCAAGCAACCGCAGTCTGCCTTCCATTTGTCCTCATCATATTCGGCGTGCATCATGCACTTCAGGACGAAGACCCTCTGGCTCGGATACAGGATGCGGGTCGCCAGCCGGTACTTGTTTCCTCCGATGTTGAACACCACACAGTTCCCGACAAGGCTCGCTGATCTAAACTCGGCCTTCACGTCCGACCATGAATGCCACGTCACGCTTTTGTGGCTGACATGGGCGTGCCATGCTCGCGATGGGCCTGCGGAGTCCTCGTATCCGGGAGTCTCCCAAAACTCTCGAAGTCGTGTTTTTGAAACGACCCGCATTCGCTCCCTCACCTATTATCGGCACTCCGATTCATCTTAGTTCGTAAAACACGAACAGACAAGGCCAAAGTTCGCAGAATGCGAACCGTCTGATAAGACCGGTGTTCCGAGGACACCCGCTTGCCCTTGGAACGCACCCTTCATCTCAGGAGCAAGCCATGTCCAAAATAACCTCCATCGCCAATGGTGCCGATCCCGTCCAGCAGCAGGCCGCATCCGATGGGATCGCCGTGCAGGCTGCCGTAATCTCATCGCAGTTGTCGGCTGTTTGCACCGTCACCTGTTAGCCCTGCATCGCAGCGGTGTCTGTGGTGCCGACCTCATCAACCACCCTGTCGCCCTAAGAGCCTATCCGAGAACCCCTGCCGTTCGCCATGCGGTGAGGGCGAATTGAAGGTGCAGTAGGCCGAGGTCATTGACAGCCTTCTTCTCCCAGCGGATCAGCAGTCGACGGGCTCTGTTGGTCCAGGAGTGGCTGCGTTCGACGACCCAGCGGCGGGCTTTGGCTTGCGGGTGTGGTGTCTTCGGCTCTTCGCCTTCGTGGGGGATATGAGCTGTGTAGCCACGTCGAGCGATGGTTTGGCGGATGGCTTTGGCATCGTAGCCCTTGTCCGCGCACAGGTGTTGTCGACGGCGGCGCGAGGGTCGGGGTCGACGCACTCGCAGGTGCTGAAAAGTCTCACGCACCAACGTCTGATCGTGGGCGTTTGCCCCGGCGATGGCGACCGCGATCGGCACACCGCACGCATCGGTCAGCACCGACCGCTTGACCCCCAGCTTGCCGCGATCCGTGGGATTTTTGCCTGTCTTTTCCCCCCCGAGCGGAGCTTTCGTCATCGCTCCGTCCAGGACTTGCCACTCCCAATCAATCCCGACCAGTTCGTCGTACTCTTCGAGCGCCAGCTTCCAGAGTTTCGAGAACACGCCCTTGCGGACCCACTCCTGGAAATGGGCATGAATCGCACTCCCCGAACCGAACTCGCGCGGCATCGCATTCCACTGACAACCCGTCTTCAGCACATACAAAATCCCAGTCTCGACCCGCCGCATCCCCAGCCGCGGTCGCCCCCCTTTACAACTGACTTTGTAATTTGGGAGCAACGGTTCGACTCGCTCCCACAACGCATCGGGGATCTGGTGAAACTTTGACGACTCGCACACCGACATGACACACCTCCATCCACCAAGAGAAGCTGACACTTCTCAATAAATGCACGAACGGTGCCAAGCAGAGCCGGTTCTCGGATAGGCTCTTAGCCACTCAAAGATGTCTCCGATTCACTATATCGAGTGTGACGACTGGCCTGAAGAAGGTGTTTGTCATTAGTGCTGCGATACGAAACGAGCTGGTGGCGGCAGATCCTCGAAGCGAGGAACTCATCAAACCATTCGTGCAAGGCACGAATCTGCGCTCATGGTACGTAGAAGATTCAAACGAATACCTAATCTTTACTCGGCGTGGTGTGGTCATTGAGGAGTATCCTGCGGTACTCGCCTATCTTGAACAATTCCGCGAGCAGCTGGAGCCGAAGCCGATAAATTGGCCTCCATCGAAAAAGTGGATGGGACTAAAGCCCGGAGCCTATCAGTGGTATGAAATACAGGATTCCGTGGACTACTGGAGTGCATTCGAAAAGTCCAAGATCGTCTGGCCCGATATCTGTAAACTGCCGCGATTCAGCATGGACTCGGAATACAAGTATCTCGGCAACACAGGATACGTGATCCCCGATGGAGACTTCTATCTGTTGGGAGTATTGTCTTCGTGGGCCACATGGTTCTTCATCAGTAAGACAGCGCAGCCTCTCCGATTAAGAGGCGATCGCTGGCAGTATCGGCTCTTTGCTCAGTTCATGGAGCACATCCCCATTCCGGATGCGAAGAAGTCTGACCGGTTGGCGATTGCCTCACTGGCAGAGCGTTGCACGTCCCTCGGCCCGCAGCGCTACGAATTGGAATCTCAGGTCCAGCGGCGACTGACGCAGGTCTTCGGGGCCCAAGGTCCAGCGGGCGGCACGCTCAACAACAAGGCCCAGGAGTGGTGGCTCCAATCTCTCAACGACCTCGGCGAAGCTCTCAAAACGAGCTTCAAGCTGAAACAGAATCCGTTCACGAACCCCCGCACTGCCGACGAATGGGAACCGTACCTCGCCGAAAAACGCAGCGAAGTCGAGCGTCTGACTCAGGAACTCGCCGACGCGGAAGCCGACATCAACGCCCGCGTGTACAAGCTATTTAAGCTAACGCAGACCGAGATCGCTCTGCTGCAGCGCGAAGTCGAGCATTGAACCGAGAGCGGCACGGCGTGAGCCTGCCGAGACGTTGCCGGTCTCTGCGGCTTGCAACGAAAACCCACTGGGGCCAAACAGTTTCAGGAATTGGGTTGTCCCGGCGAGGGACTCGGCAGGCTTACGCCGTGCCGCTCTCGGCAGCGCAAGCCGAAACCCTGGTTCTGGAACACGAACTGTGTGACCTCGTGAACGCGGCCTACGGGTTGGCGCCCGCCGAGATCGAACTGATGTGGGACACGGCTCCACCGCGCATGCCGATTGGTCGACCGTCGAGTGTGAAGTGAGCGGCACGGCGCTAGCCGCCG